>JBPOJE010000066.1:0-54507 GCA_052033935.1 Armatimonadota bacterium | reverse complement strand
CCGCGAACTGGAGGAGGCGATCTGTCGTTTCCTCGAAGCTCACAATGAAGACCCCAAGGTCTTCCTATGGAAGAAGGATGCCGCCACCATACTCGCCAAAGTAGCCCGCGCAGGGCACGCTATCTGTGTGCAGTACACTAGACCGAAGAGCGCGATGGGGGTTGTGCGGCGAAACGTGAGCGCCGGCGGATCGAGGCTCTGGACTTACGCTGACTTTGCGGGCCTGCCGCCTGCCGCCGTCAGCCAGGCCCTGTCGCGTCTCAGCAGGGAGGGCGTGCTCCAGCGCGTGCGCAAGGGCGTCTACCACAAGCCGGAGCAGACAGTCGTCGGCCCCAGCCGGCCGCGGGAGTCCGCTGTGGTGTTCAAAGTGCTCGGTGGCAGCGCACGACCGACGGGCCCCACTGCCGCAAACGTCCTCGGCTTCTCGACGCAGACGTCACCGGTGGCGGTGTATGCCGTTTCGGCGGCAAACAAGCCGTCGCGCCTTGAGGGCGCCAGGGTAATCACGCGCCGCCCTGAACTGCCGCGATCTCTGGGCACCGAGGACGCCGCCATCCTGGAGATTCTTCGAGATCGGGGACGCTGGTCCGAGCTGTCGTCGGAAGAGACGGTGGCAAGGATGCAGAAGCTGCTGCGCGAGGAAGGCCGTTACGAACGGCTTGCACGGGCGGCCGCGAAGGAGCCGCCCAGGGTACGGGCCATGCTCGGCGCGCTCGGCGAGACGATGGGGGTGCCGGGTGCAAGCGTTGAGGAGCTGAGGAAGACGCTGAACCCGCTCTCGAGGTTCGATTTCGGGGTGTTTCGCGTGCTGCCGAACGCGAAGGAGTGGCAGGCGAAGGCGATGGAAAGGGCAGGAATTGAAATGAGCATACAGAGCGTATGGGAGTTCATCACAGATGTGCCCGACGATGCTGCAGCGCTTGCATCGGGGGAGTTGGCAAGCCTCCTAATGGTGTGGGAAGCCCAGCGGGCAAAACTGAAGGACACCGAGCAGTTTCACACTTTCAACGAGCGGCTGGCTCGCGAGTGGGCTATCGAGACCGGCATTCTCGAAAGACTGTATGACATTGACCGGGGAGTCACACAACTGCTCATCGAGAAGGGACTTGGTGAAGCGCTGCTCGAACACGGCTCCACAAGCAAGCCGCCGGCATATGTGATTCAGTTGATCAAGGACCAGCACGATGCACTTGAGGGCCTGTTTGACTACGTAGCGGAGCGAAGACCGCTTTCGACGGCATACATCAAGGAGCTTCATCACCTGATGGTGCAGCATCAGACGCACGTTGACGCCGTGGATTCTCAGGGCCGAAGAGTACAGGCGCCGCTCATCAAAGGCGATTACAAGAAGCTGCCCAACAATCCCGCTCGACCGGATGGGACGACTTGCACCTATTGCCCTCCCGAACACGTTGCGGCGGAAATGGACCGCCTCATAGAAATGCACCTTGGCCATCGCGACAGGGTACCCGTCGAGATCGCCGCCGCCTGGCTGCACCACAGGTTCACGCGGATCCATCCATTTCAGGACGGCAACGGTCGAATCGTGCGGTCGCTCGCCTCATTAGTGTTTATACAGGCTGGCCTTTTCCCCCTGGTTGTCCGCCGTGACGACCGAAGCGCCTATATCGCGGCGCTGGGGAAGGCTGATGCAGGCGATCTGAAGCCACTGGTGGATTTGTTTGTAAAGCTGCAGATCGATCAGTTTATGAAAGCAATCAGAATTTCGGAGCAGGTCCTGACCGACAACCGGCCACTGGACGAACTGGTTGGCGGGGTAGTCGAGGGCCTTCGGCAGAAACGAGAGGCGCTCCAGACCGTATTCGTCCACGCAAGACTTCACGAGGAAACGGTCTTTTTGGAGCTTGAGCAACTACGAAACAAGCTGCTGCCACAGATCAGAGCGATCGACAGCGACTTCGGCTGCGTTGTCGACCGGTCGGGCACGGATAACGACTACTGGTGGCGGAGCGACGTCGTCGAGACGGCCCGACGGTTACACTACTTCGCCAATACCCAGGCTTACCGGTCCTGGGTTCGGTTGCGGCTGTTCTGGGACCGCACTGCTCACCTGGTGTTCTCATTCCACGGGGCGGCCTATGATTTTGAGGGGGTGATGGCCTGCAGCGCCTTCATCCAGTTTGAGGACGAGGGAGCCGAAGGCGACAAGACCAGGACTCTGGCGCTGGTGACTGCCGAACCGTTCCTGTTTTACTACAGCGAGACCGAGGAGGCCACCAGGAAGAGGTTTGCTGGATGGCTGAAGGATGTCATGGTGCAGGCAATGTCCGAACTGCAGCGGAATCTGTAGCATGTCCCACGCCCTCCTGCTCAACCAGCTCGGCCAGCTCAAGAACCCGGATGCGAGGGTGGTGCTGGCGGACGTATCGGTCGCGCAATTCTTGGCCTCATGCAGCGAATGCTATCAGGGCGCTATCACTGGTGATTACGCCAGATTCGGGCAATGCTTCTGGGAGGGCTGTCGGTCACTCGGGTGGCGGGACCAACAGAGCACAGTGGACAGCACGCTCGCGTGGGGCGGTTGCGAGCACGTGGTGGCATGGGGCTCGGTCCTCACGGCAGCGAAGGACAGCGGCACGGCGCGCATCGCGGCGTACAGGACGCGGCCGGTCAGGTCATGGGCGTCTGTCCTTGCCTGTGACGCCCCATGAACCTTGCCTGCGTCCACCCTCGATATGTCGTACCGCAGGTTCATATACTGCTCTATCATCAGGCTTCGGGGATCGTATGGCACGACGCGAAGGCGCAGTGTCTCGCCGCTCGAAAGGCGCATCTGGTAGTTGGCCATCTGTCCGGCCAGAAACAGAACCTGTAGCCCCACGATCAGCGCAAACCATTTCTTCACGGCGCCACCTCCTTCTCGCCGGGCGTTGGCGGTGTCATCGTCTGCAGGAGCCTCCTGCGGGCGCTCTCCAGCAGCCATCCGCCGCCGACCAGCACTATCCCCGCGCCGATAAACGCCAGTCCGCCCTTCAGCAGAGTCCCGAACACGTCGAAGTAGCGTGTCATCAGATGGATGAAGAAGGCAAGTAGCCCCAGATTCACCAGGCCGGTTTCCAGCCGCCGCCACCCCAGAGCGATGACCGCAATCTCCACCGCAAGCAGCAGCACGTTCCCCGAGATTCGTGCCAGCGCAATGCCCGGCGCGAACAGCCCTTTGCTGGAGTGCGAGACGAAGAGCCAGAACACTCCAGCAGCGAGCAGGGCCAGCAAGATCGTTGTACCCGCCTCAGCCTGAACAGTTCGCTCGCGCTCCTCCTGCCGCTCCGTGGCGCCCTTCCACAGGTTCCAAACCGACACGAGCACGGCGGCGATCGGCAGCGCCAGAAGCGGTGCGTACCCTCCCGGCGTTGACAGCGCGGGCATGCCGGATGCGTACGACGGCAGTTTCCAGTCCAGCCGGAAGGACAGCCCGTACAGCGCGCCGAGAACGAACACCACGCCCAGTGCGGTGTAGCACTTCTGCAGGCTCGCAAGCCGCGGCCGGGCAGAGCCCGCCAGCCTGTGCATCATGCCGATGCTGGCAAACAGGCATCCAAAGCCGAGCGCCCATGACCAGTACAGCTCTGCCGGCAGCGCCCAGTATGGGTCAATGCACGTGCTGTGCACCCATATTGTGCCTGCCGCGAGGGCCACGACAAGCTACAGCGGCGAATTGAGAACATACGCCAGCGGAAGCGTCCCCGCAAACCACCAGAAGAAGCCCGCGGAGTACTCCTTCGCACCTCCCGCGCTGGAGATGTGGTACATCTGGCCGATAAGGAAGATGCTGGCGCCGAAGAGCAGCGACCCCAGCAGCACAAGAGCTTTGCCGACACCGGGGTAAGTCTTTTTCTCGTAGGCAAGATAGTAGCCCGCGCAGTACGAAGCCAGCGTGAATGCGATGAGTATCGCGAGCCTGACAACGCGGGGAATCTCTTCCCAGTTGGACGCCATCACCAGAATGATGCCGCTCCCGATGAGCATCGCCCCGAGCACGCCCAGCACCGCCGCCATCTGACGCCAGCGAAGCGTCCGGGTGCTCTCGCCTCCGGCCATCCCGTATCGCGCAAGCAGCATCTCCGCCTGCTCTGCCAGGATCAGCCCATCGCTGACCCATGCGGCGGTCTCGCGCTGAAGCCACTCGGCCGAAGGGCCGTGCGGGCCTCCCACCTGTGCCTGCGAGTCTGCTGTTTCCGTCATAATGACCGTTCCTGTGAGGAATCAGAACAAAACGAACTCTCGCGCGGATTGTATGTCATCTCGTCGCACGTGTCAATCTGCGCAGCGGTGACACAAAAAAGCCGGGACGGCCAATAGGCCGTCCCGGCTCACGCCTCGCAATACTAGCAGGCGTCTGCCTGTGGATTTCCCCTAAGCTCTGCGCCTGAGAGTGCCGAACAGACCGATCAGTCCGCCGCCAAGCGCGAGGAGTGACGAGGGCTCGGGAACGACGTTGACGTCGTCATACCAGAAGTTCTCGTAGCTCTTCGAGTTGTTGCCCAGGCGTACCCACTTGAGGTACTCGGCTGTCCTCTGCGAGGTGCCGACCTGATTGCCGTCAATGTAGAAGCGAACCTGGCCGCCATCCGACAGCGCGTCGGCCTCGATGGCCAGCTTGGTCCAGCCAGACTTGCGCTCCACGTTCGCATTGCCGATGCCCAGGTTGTTCTGGTCGTTGTGGGCTGTCCGGAACCCGTAGGTCGTGGTCAGCCCGGAGCCGCCAAGGTTCCAGAAGTTCACTACGCCAAGCTGCAGGTAGTCCGTGTCGAAACCGATGGCGCCGCCGGTGTCACCAATGAGGCAGAGCATCACTGTGACCGGCTGTGCGCTGTTGAGACCATCGCGAGTCTTGTCCTCGAAGACGTTGACTTCCGCGCGGACGAAGCCGTTGGTGCTGCCGAAATCGGCATAGGCGCTGTAGCCGGTCGGGTCGGCCTCATGGGCGCGGGCGGACTTGCTGCCGCCAGGGGTGCTATTCTTCCAGACGTCGTCAGCAGTCTGCAGGATTTCCTGGAAATCGCCAGGCCACTTGCTCCAGATTGATCCCTGCACACCGTTCTCGAAGTCGTCGGTAAATGCTGTGGCGCTTGTCAGAGTGCCGCTGAACAGCGCGGCGATCAGCGCTGCCGTGACAAACATGTATTTCATCCTTCTTCTCCTCTTGCCGCTGGGTTTGGCCCGGGCTTGTTCGCTCGCATACGCCTCCCCAGCGTATTGCTCCATTCTACACCACATGGGGCGGGCGATGATGTGGTCTTTCGTGTATGTTTCTGTGAATAGTACATCCCAGAGTGCGCAATGGAAATCTGTCCTCGCTAACTCTTCCATTCCCTCGCCCGTGATGTTGTATAATAAGGTGATTTGCGGGCAGGTTTGGCCCGGGAGTGTGCAGTGAGCGGAGACAACAACAATCTGAGCCGGCGTGAGTTTCTGAAGGCGGGCGCGGCTGCTGTGGGCGGCGGAATGCTCGCGATAAACGGGGTGGGGGTTGCGGAGGCGAAGGCTCCGGGAGCGAAGCCCTTGGGTATTAGCAACTTTGACACCATGTTTCCGTCACCGGCGCGCCTGTCCGCGGCGACGCGATCTCTGGCATCGCGATCTCTCAGCGGGGAGTTCGGCCGCGCGCTTGCCAGCCTGGACGCGCGGATAGACGGCGTCGTGGACACGAAGGGCATGTCGGGCGAAATGCGCGTGGCGGCTGCAATCCGCCATATCGCCGCCCATGCACCGCTGCGCATCCAGCCGCTCGAGCGCGTGGTCGGCTCGGCTACCCTGCGAGAAGCCGCTATGCACCGCGTCCCCATGTGCGACCTCTCCAGTGTCAGCCACACCACACTCGGGTTCGGGCGCGTGCTCAAGCTCGGATACAGCGGGCTCAGAAAGCAGATTGACGAGCGCTTGGCGCGGGGAGGCCTCGATGAGAAGGGCGTGGATCTGCTCAAGGCGATGTGCCTCTGCATTGACGCCGCCGGAATCTGGCACGGCCGCTATGTGGCTCGTCTTGAGGAGCTTGCCCGCGACTCAGCAGGCGATGAGCAGGCCTGCTACAGGTCTGTGCTCGCCAATCTCAAGAACGTTCCCGAGAACCCGCCCTCGTCGTTCGCCGAGGCTGTCCAGTCGCTCTGGTTTTTGTACGCCTTCCAGCGCCTGTGCGGGCAGTGGTCGGGCATCGGGCGCATAGACCAGATGCTCGGCGATTACCTCAAGAAGGACCTCGCCGCGGGCAAGATCACGCTCGACGAAGCGCGCGAGCTGATTGCCCACTTCTGGATCAAGGGCACCGAATGGTGTGGCGAGTCCGCAGCGTTCGGTGGAAGCGGCGACGCGCAGTACTACCAGAACATCATTCTCGGCGGTATTGACGCCGGCGGCCGCGAGGTCACGAACGAAGTCACCTATCTGGTGCTCGATGTCGTGGAAGAGCTGCACATCAGCGATTTCCCCATCGCCGTCCGCCTCAACCGCCGGTCGCCGGAGAAGCTCCTGCGCAGGATTGCCGAGGTGCAGCGGCATGGCGGAGGAATCGTTGCCTGCTACAACGAGGAAATCGTTATCAAAGCGCTCACCGAGTTCGGCTATCCCCACGACGAAGCGCGCGAGTTCACAAACGATGGCTGCTGGGAGGCGCTCGTTCCCGGCAAGACAACCTTTATCTACAGCCCGTTCGATCTGTATCAGCGCCTGCAGCAGGCCCTCGGGCTGAATGGCGATGGCGGCCAGACTCCGGACTATGCCGATTTCGAGAGCCTCTACTCCGCATTCCGCGCCAACCTTCACGCCGCCATTGACGAACACAACAGGGGCGCCGACGGGTACGCGGCCAACGCGCATCCCGCTCCGCTCGTCTCGCTGTTCACGGAAGATTGCATCGAGCGTGGGCGCGGCTATTATGATCGCGGCGCGAAGTACAGTGTCCTTGCGACGCATGCGGGAGGGGTGGGGGACGTCGCGAACAGCCTGCTCGCCATCAAGAAGCTGGTCTATGACGAGAAGCTGCTGACGCTTGCCGAAATGCTCGATATGCTGAAGTCCAACTGGCAGGGGCAGGAGAACCTCCGCAAGCTCGCCCAGAACCGGGTACCGAAATACGGCAACGACGACCCCGAGGCCGACTCCATGGCCAGGCGTGTCTATGACGACTTCACCGGCTATGCGGCGCAGGTCAAGGAACGAAACGGAGTCTGGAGACCCGCCGGAATCAGCACTTTCGGGCGCGAAATCGAATGGCGCGCCGGGCGCAAGGCAACGCCCGCCGGAAACCTGCAAGGGGAGTATCTCTCGACGAACTTCTCACCCGCTCCCGGTACAGACTCCGAGGGTCCCACCGCGGTCCTCAAGTCCTACTGCAGCATGGACTTTACCAAACTCCCCGGAATCGGGACGGTCGAACTGAAGGTCCATCCCGCGAGTGTAAAGGGCGAAGCGGGCATCCGCGCGCTCACCGCGCTGATGAAGACGTTTGTGAAGCTCGGCGGTTGCTTCGTGCACATTGACGTCGTGGATACGGCCATGCTCCTGGACGCCCAGCGCCATCCGGAGAAATATCCGAACCTCTCCGTGCGCATCGCGGGCTGGTCGGCACGGTTCGCCTCGCTGAACAAAGACTGGCAGGACATGGTCATCAACCGGACGCAGCAGGTCGTCTGATTTGGCGTCAGGGCTGGTCTCTGACATCCAGCGGTTCTGCACGCACGACGGCCCCGGCATCCGGACGACAGTTTTCCTCAAAGGCTGTCCGCTCGACTGCTTCTGGTGCCACAACCCCGAGTCGAAGAGCTTCGCCCCCGGGCTGCTCTACACAGCGTATCTGTGCATTGCCTGCGGGTACTGCGTGGAGTGTTGTCCCGAGCAAGCTCACAGCCTCGTCAACGAGGAGCATCATTTCGACCGGTCGCGTTGCCGCGAATGCCTGGTGTGTGCTGCCGAGTGCTACACCGGAGCCTTGGAGCGGGTTGGCCGCGAAATGACGGCCGCACAGGTGCTGGCCGTGGCAGAGAAGGATCGGGCCTTTTACGAAGAGTCCGGCGGCGGCTTGACGCTTTCGGGTGGCGAGCCGGTGGCACAGCCCGAGTTCGCGCTGGAGATTTGCTCTCTTGCCAGGGCCGCCGGAATCTCCGTGTGCATCGAGACCTGCGGCTTCGGCCCGTCCGAGCGGTTCCTGAGTCTCGTGCCCAACGTTGATCTGTTTCTCTGGGACATAAAGGACACCGTCGAAGCGCGCCATCTTACGAATACCGGAGGTGCCTTCGCGCCCATCCTCGATAATCTCAGGGCTGTGGACAGGGCAGGCGGCAGGGCCATCCTTCGATGCGTCCTGATTCCGGGCGTCAATCTCAACCAGCAGCATCTCGACGGCGTGGCGGCCGTTTTCGGGTTACTCACAAACTGCGGCGGCATCGAGCTTCTGGCGTACCACCCGCTCGGGGCTGCGAAGCTCGAACGTCTGGGTGTTGAGTGCAGCCGTCCGCTTCCCGCAGCCTGCACGCCGGACGAAGTATCGTCCGCGACGGGCTATCTGCGCGGCTTGGTGGGGGAGTCTGGAATCATCGAGCGCTGAACGCGCGCCTACCGAGGGCACTCCGGGCACCACGGTGCCGCGCCCGGTATCGGGTGTTGCCGCATCAGCCTGACGCCGCTGTAAGGCTCACCACACGGGTCCGCCATAAGCTGTGCGCGGCTCAGCCACTGACAGTGACCGTCCAGGAACATGCTGTTGCACCCACCCCTGTGACGTCGCATGGCGAGCACGCTCTCGGTGTAGCCAGCCTTGGGGTAGAGGTTCTTTGGTGGCTCATACCACGAATCGTCGAACCCGTCGCCCTTTTCCGTCACGAGCACGACGCTGGCGGGATTGTCCACCTGATCGCGCATCAGCCCTTCGAGCGCCCTGTTCGCCACGTACGAACGCGGCACAAGCGGGGCGCCGTTCTGGCCGTTTTCGAGGCTGTGAGGCACGCGGCTGCCGTCGGATGGGCAGACCAGAAGGTCGCCGCCCTTGCCCGTGTAGGGCAGAATCTGGTTCCACCATCTGTTCGCGATGGTCGCCCCGATTGGTGCGGAGGGATTCATGCGTGAAAGGTCGCGGTTGTGCCCGAAGAAGAAACAGCGGCCGTGCCAGTCGTCTATGTACATCCCCAGAGCCGTGCCAAGCTGACGCATGTTTGCCAGGCACTGAGTCTGGCGGGCGCGTTCACGCGCCCGCGCGAACACGGGAAACAGGATCGCTGCCAGAATCGCGATGATGGCGATAATCACGAGCAGTTCAATCAGCGTAAAGCCGCTGCGGACCACTCTTCTTTTGGGGATGCTGCTGTTCACAACCTGCGTGGAGCGCCTGCGCCTGCACGGCAGGTGGGCGTTTTCTACCCCTTCAATCCGGTCATCACGATTCCCTCCGTGATGCTGCGCTGGAAGATAAGAAACGCCACAATGACAGGCGCGCTGCAGACTGTCGCCGCGGCCATCGTCAGCCCGTAGTCCAGCGTGTACCGCCCTTGAAAGATCGCCAGCCCCACCGGCAGCGTCCGCATTGTCACGTCGTTCGTGATGATCAGCGGCCAGACGAAGTCGTTCCACGCCCCCATGAACGTGAAGATCGCAAGCGTCGCCAGCGCAGGGCGCGCGAGCGGCAGAATCACCCGCCAGTAGATCGTCCACACGCTCGCGCCGTCCACAACCGCCGCCTCTTCCAGTTCTTCCGGAATAGTCATGAAGAATTGCCGCAGCAGAAACACCCCGAACGCCCCGGCGAGCCCCGGAACAATCAGCCCCGCATAGCTGTTGAACCAGCCCAGCTTCTGGACGATGAGAAACACCGGAATCAGCACCACCTGCCCCGGGATGATCAGCGTCGCCACCGCGATCATAAACAGCGTCTCGCGTCCCTTGAATCGCAGTCTCGAAAAAGCGAACGCGGCAGTGCTGGTGACGAACAGAACCAGGATTGTTACCGAGAGAGACACGAACATGCTGTTCGCAAGCCACCTCAGCACCGGGAATTCCTCGGTGCGGGTAAACAGCTCCACGTAGTTCGAGAGCGTCGGCGGGTTCGGAATCCAGCGGGGCGTCGCCTTAAGTATCTCGGTCTTCGGCTTCAGTGAGGTGCTGAGCATCCAGAGCAGCGGTGAGACCATCACCAGCGCCCCCGCCGCGAGCGCGATCTGCCCGAGCGCATCTCTGAGCCATCCCGATGCTGTCCTCATTGCCGCACCGCCAGAAGCCGAAACTGCAGCAGGGTAAACGCGAACACTGCCACGAACAGCACGTACGCCACCGCGCACGCGTAGCCGAGCTGATACAGCCCGAAGCCCTGCTGATACATATAGAGCACCACCGTGAGCGTCGAGTAGTACGGCCCGCCGCCCGTGAGAATGAAGGTCTGCCCGAACACTTGCGACGACGCGATGACGGACATGACAAGGCAGAACAGCACCGTCGGGCGAAGAAGCGGCCAGGTCACGCGCCAGAACCTCTGCCACGGAGTTGCGCCGTCAATGGACGCTGCCTCAAGCAGCTCTCGCGGCACGGCCTTGAGCCCGGCCAGATAGATAAGCATGTTCCCGCCCGCGCCCCACCAGATGCTGAGCATTGCGATGGCGGACATGGCCAGCGCCGGACTGTTGAGCCACGGCAAGCTCGCCGCGCGTGCGCTGATGATTTGCGGTCCCAGGCTGTTCAGCATCTCCACGCCCCTGCCGATGTAGTGGTTGATCAGCCCGAACTCCGCGCTCAGCATCCAGCGCCACAGCAGCGCAACAACCGCCACTGACGTGACCACCGGAAGGTAGAACGCAACCTTGTAGAGCGTCGTCCCGCGGTAGTTCTGCGCCAGCCCCACGGCGAGCAGGAGCGAAAGCGCATTGCCGAGCGGCACCACCATCAGAACGAAGTACGCCGTGCGCAGGAATGCGATCCGGAACAGGTCGTCCTGCAGCACCATCCGGTAGTTCTCGAACCCCACGAATGGGGCCGATGGCGACAGGATGTGCCATTTGTGCAGGCTCACCCAGAAACCGTACGCCGCCGGCGCGATCACGAAGACACAAAACAGCACGCCGTACGGCAGCAAGAAGAGAGCGGCCGAAAGTCCCTGATTGCGCTTCATTCCCGCTCCAGCACCTCGTTGATGCGCCGCGCGGCTTCGATGAGCGCCTCGTCTGTTGGCTTTATGCGGTTCAGTGATGCTTCGATGGCTGCATCGTAGAAGGGCACCACCTGATTGTAGGAAACCGTCGGCGGCTCGTAGGCGATGTAAGGAAGCTCTTTGCTGAACGCATACTGAACCTGCAGCTTCTTGAAACCGGGCGAGTTCAGAATGCTCTTGCGCACGGGTACCTGCCCGCCTTTGGCCCAGTCCAGGCTGTGGTCCGAGAGATAGCGCATGAACGTCCAGGCGGCCTCTCGTTTGCGCGCATCAACGGCGGCAGGCATCGCCAGCAGGTGCGTATTGGCCCACACCGCCCGCTTGCGGCCGAAGAGCGGGCAGGGCGCTCCGGCGAACTCGAGGTCTGCCTGCTCCTCAAGGCTGGTCAGCATATAGACGCCCTCGAGCGCCATCGCCACCTTGCCCGTCTGAAACCCCATCCACGCGTCCGCGCCCTCGGGTTTCGGGCAAACCTTGTGCTCGTAGCAGAACGCCTGCATCAGCCCGAGTGCCTCGGCGGCTTCGGGTGAGTCCAGCCCGGATTTGCGAAAGTCCGGGGTCAGGATGTCCGCGCCGAACTGGTGCAGAAACGTGAACGCGTTCGTGCGCAGCCAGGTGTAGGCGAATCCCCACTGCTCGGGCTTGCCGTCGCCGTTTGCGTCCATTGTCAATTTCCGGGCGGCCAAAAGAAACTCTTCCAGAGTCTCCGGCGGTTTGGCGTTGCCGTCGGCGTCCACGATGCCGGCCTGCCGGAACAGCCGGGTGTTGTAGTACAGCCCTATGGGGTGGCAGTCAAGCGGAATGGCGTAGCGCCTGCCTTTCCACACCCCGGCGGCCCATGGTCCTTCGGCGAAATCGCTCTTGTCGAAGCCCGGGCGCTTCACCAGGTCATCCAGCCTGCCGAGCGACGAGTAGTTCGCGAACTCGGGGAAGCGGTTCGAGTGCAGGATCAGCACGTCCGGAGCGCCGCCGAACGCCAGCCCCAGCGTCACCTTGTCGTAATACGTGCCCCAGGGGATGATCTGCATCTTCACGCGGATGTCCGGGTGCGACTTGTTGAAGGTGCGGACGATCTTCTCCATCGTCGCGCCGTCCGGGCCGGTGAAGCCGTTCCAGAAGTTGAGCGTGACGGCTTCCGGGGCGGCCCGCTGCGTATCGCCCGCGCATCCGCCGAGCGCCAGCGCAAGCGCGAACACGGCGGCCAAGCGCATTGCTGCTGATATTCTGCGGAAGGAGGGTGTCGTGGTGCTGACGTTTGCGGCTCGCATGTCTGATGCCGGGATATTCAGCGCCCACGGCGGTTTCACCTCCCCGCATTGCCGGGCAGGTTTTCGGCGGGCCGGTGTGCAACATCTACCATCATGTGTCCAGAGGGGATACCAGCCATGTTCATCGCCGCAGCCGTCATTCTGATCTTGCTCGTCTCACCGCCTGCATGGGCCTTCAACCCGCCGGTTGACACGGCCGGGCCTCTGACGGTCCAGATCATGCCGTTTTCCGATGTGAGTAGGATCGAAACGAGGCTTCCGCTTGAAGTCCGCATCACGAACAGCTCGGAGCTGGAGATCCGGGGCAAGCTGAGGATCGGCCTCGCCGATGACTGGCGCGTCGCCGGTTCGGACGAGATAGATCTTGTGCTGAAGGGCGGGCAGGAACTGCGTCAGCGGCTGGAGATTGTCGCGGGCGGAAACTCCCATGCCGCGCTGTATCCCATCCACGCCTGGTTCACGCCGGAGAAATCGCGCGACATCCCGCACGCGATAGCCATTGTCCGGGTGCTTCCGGAAGCCATCCCCTCCGCTCCGGAAAGCGAAGAGGAGACGGTGCTGTCCGTGCGCCCAGGGCGTGGGCTGGCGCTCGAAGATGTATCGTCAGCGAAGGGCTGGCTGCGAATGGAGGGTGGGACTGAGCGTAGGCTGCCCCCCGGATTCGCGGGTACCGACCCTGTAACCGGCGCCGTGGCGGAGCGCTTCGTTGCCTCACGGCCGGGGCCGCTTGCCAGCATCTCCGTGCATCCGCCGTGGAAGGGCAGTGGCGGCGAGATCGGGCTGGACTACAGGGTGTCGCTGCCGGACGCATCGCCGGTCCGGCTGACTTTCTCGACGGCGATCCGCGATTCCCGCGCCGGCGAACCCCTCTCCGACGGCGTCGAGTTCCGGGTGCTGGTGTCCGAAGGGGGCGAGTTTCGGGAGGTCTTCCGCAGATTCTCGGCGAGCAAATCATGGGAGCCAGCGGAAGTGGACCTTTCCGGCTGCTCCGGCAAGACCGTCACGCTGCGCTTCGTGACCGCGCCGGGGCCGAACAACGACACAACCTGCGACCATGCGTACTGGGGGCTGCTGACCGTCACGGCCGGGCCGCTTGCCGCACAGGAGAGCGATCAGGGGTTTCAGGCAAGGGCGGCGCAGGCGCTGGCGGATGCCAAAGCGGCCATGGGGGGCGCGGTGGGCTCTCTGGCGTGGCAGATCGGGGGGCTGAATGAGACCTGCGGGGCGGCAGTCGTACCTGGTCCGAACGGGATCCTTGACGCGGCAATCGCCTTTGCTGGAACGCAGGGCGACTTGGTTCTTCGCGGCGTGCGCGTGGACATTGACGGCGAGACGCTCGGCGGCGTCCGCTCGAGCCTCGACTGGGCGCGCACCTGGACTTCGAGCAGCAAGGGCAGGACGGCCTTTCCGTATCGCATCACGCCGCCCGATGGCCGCGCTGCGTACGAGGCGCGCGTGGTGGTGTTCGCTGAGAACGGCGCACTGCGGCTGAAGCTCTCGATGCCGGGTGTCACGCGCGATGTGCGGGGGCATCCGCGCTTCACCGCTTTCGGGGTGGGGCCGGGATCTCGCCCGCTGCTGCGTGTGTACGCGGGCTTTGGCAGCGTCATCGAACACCCTGAGCCTTTCGAGCTTCCCGCGGGTGGGTTCACCCTCTCTACGCGGCATGTGGGCGCGGATTACGATGGGGGCCTGAGTCTGGTGCAGGCGGCGGACATCTTCCCGGATGTCTTCTCCGTTGACCCGCCGAACCGGCTCTGCTCGCTCGTTACTGACCACGACGCGACGATAAGCCTCATCCCGTCAAGCCGGGGCGCATTTGCCGCGGCGCGCGTGTACCGCGAGCAGATCGCCGGGTTCAAACCTGCAGCTGGGGTCGAGTATCTCAAAGGGCGGATGTGCCTCGACTCCTGGCGCCTGGACGTAGACGGAGAGACGCGCGAGATCGAGTTGTGCAGAGCCTATGGGATGAGCGATGCGATCTTCGTGAAGCACAACTGGCAGCGCTGGGGCTACGACTACCGTCTGCCCGACATCTACCCGCCGTTGGGAGGGCTGGAAGGGTTCAAGGCGCTCAGCGATGCCTGCAAGAAGGCCGGTATCAACTTCGTCCCGCACGACAACTATGTTGACCTGTACCCGGACGCGGACGGTTACTCGTACGATCTCGTCTGGTTCAACGAGGACGGCACGCCGCAGCTCGGCTGGTTGAACGAGGGCCGCAAGGCTCAGAGCTATCACTTCTCGCCCAACGCTTTTATGCCGTTTCTGATCCGAAACCGCGACCTGCTGGCGAAGCATGTGAAGCCGGACGGTATCTTCGTTGACGTCTTCAGCTCGCTGCCGCCCATGGACTTCTACGACCGCGGCGGCAACTTCTTCCCCAAGACCGTTTGCGCCGCGAAGTGGGCGGAGTGCTTTGACGCCTACCGCAAGAAGCTGACGAAGAACTCCGTTACTGTCAGCGAAGCGGGATGCGATGCGCTCATCGGGCATCTGGACGCGGGCGAAAGCGATCATGGCGGGGCGTTCAGCAGCCATTTCGGGTGGGGCGTGCGTGGCGCGAATACCGAACGGGTACCCTGGCACGACATGGCCTCACACGGTTCGTTCATCCTCTTCGCAGGCGGGCTGGGCCAGCGCTACAATGGCGGCAACGACGACTCGCTGCACGGGTATGCCAGCGACGACTACCTGAGCATGACCGTACTCGGCGGCCGCAACCCCATGTGCGATGGGCCGTTCAACCGCCGCGCGCTTATGACGTACTGGCTTCTGCACGACGTTTGCGCCAGCCTCGCGCGTGAGCCGATGACCTCGCATTCATTCGACGGGGATATCCACCGCCAGCGCGTGACCCTCGGCGACAGCGGCGTGGTCGTCGTCAACCGGGGCGCGGAGGACTGGGAGACGGGTGGCGTTGTGCTGCCGCAGTATGGCTTCACAGCGCGATGCGGAGGCGCGTACGCGGACGTGCGCCGCCGCGACGGAGTCATCAGCGCATATGCCGAGTCTCCGGACGGCATCTTCGTGGATGCTAGAACTCAGTCGCACATAACAAACGTTCGCGGCGTGGTGGGCGTCAGGGTCGCCGCGCTGGATGATCTGGGCGGCCGCCGGGCCCGGCTGCGGCTTAGGTGGGATGTGGTTGAGCCTCTGGCCTCGGGGATGCGCCCGTTCGTTCACTTCGACCACCCTGGCGCGCACGTTCAAATGATTGCATTTCAGGCGGATACCGAGGTTCGGGGGGACTGGAGCAGGGCCGGCAGCTTCGAGGAGACACTTGAGGTATCGGTGCCGGCAGACGTTGCCGATGGCGGCTATCCCATCCGCTTCGGGTTCTATGACCCTGCCGTGGGAACCCGTGCGATGATGCGCGGGCGGGTGGACAGCAGCAAGCGCGCTGTGGCCGGGCTTTTGGTTGTGAATGGCGGCACGGTCTCGTGGCAGCCAGAGGATGACCCGCTTGCGTCCCGGCTCAATACCGGGCGCAAGATTCTCGACTTCGGGCCGGTCGCCACGAACGGCGCGTTTCGCATGACCGGCACGGGCGCGGTGCGCGTGCTGACGCCTTTGCCGGGAAGCGACGCGTTTGAGGTGAGCATCGCCGCGCCCTCTGGCGCGAGCGCTCTCGAAGTGCAGACAGCAGACCTCGCAGGTAAGCCCGATGGCCAACTGAGCGTGAACTCGGAGGGCGGCAGGTTTGCGTTCACCGTCCCGGAGGGCACGCAGCGTTGCCTGTTGACTTTCCGACAGTGTCGCGTGCGGTCATTCGGCTATAACAGGCTTGCGGCCGGAGGCTTCCCACGCCCCGGCCCCGGGAGATAGACACGTATGAAGATATCAGTAATCGGCCTGGGAACCATGGGCTGTGCTTTCGCGGACAGACTGCTGTGCACAGGTTTCGACATCGCTGTATGGAACAGGACCAGTTCAAAAGCTGACCCGCTCGTCGCGAAGGGGGCCGTCCGCGCTTCCTCGCCGTCCGAAGCGGTGTCCGGGGCTCAGATCGTGCTGTCGAGCCTCAAAGACGATCCCGCTCTGCGCGAAGTGCTGCTTCCGCTGGCGGGACAGATACGCGCGGATGCCGTCCTGTGCGACACGAGCACGATTTCTCCCGCCGTTGCCGAAGAGCTTGCCTCCACGTACGGCGCGGCGGGTCGGCTGGCCGTCCATGCTCCCGTTCTGGGAAGCAAGCGTCAGATCGCCGAAGGCACGCTGCTCGTGTTTGCTTCAGGCTGTCCTCAGGCCGTTGATGTGCTGGAGCCCGTGCTGAGCGTCCTCGCGCGCCGCGTGTGGCGCTTCGACGAGCCTGGCCGCGCGGCGGCACTGAAGCTCGCCTGCAACATGATGATCGCCAGCATGATCTGCGCGCTGTCGCAGTCGCTCGTTTTCGGGGCGAAACTCGGTGTTGATCCCGCCCTGTTTCTCGAAGTCCTTCAGTCCAGCAACCTCGCGTGCCCGATGTACCAGAGCAAGGGCCAGCAGATTCTGGACTGCAACTGGGCGGCGAACTTCGTCGTTGACAATCTCATCAAGGACATTACGCTTGCGCTTGATACGGGCGCCGGGTCCGGAGTCGAGCTTCCGATGCTCTCTCTGATCAGGCAGATGTTCGCCGCGGCCAGCGCGAGTGGGTTCGGACGCGAGGACTACTCGGCCGTCAGTAAGGTGTTTGAGGAGATGGCGGGCGTCAGTCTGGCGTGACACGGAACTAACCGCCGCCTGCACACCGCCAGCATACAAAAGCGGCCCGCCTCATCACGAGGCGGGCCGCCCGCAATTTCACTCGTTTGCGTTCAGCCTACTGCTCGCGCAGTTTCGCCAGGGCTTCCTGCGAAGAGGAATCAATGTCTTCCTGCGTCACCCCACCGCGTTTGCTGAACACCACCGCCATAACAAGCAGCGCTAGCGATATCAGCACAATCGTCAGGCGCGCGCCAAACGAGATGTCCTGAATCACGATGGGAGCAATCAGAAGAGCGACAAGGTTCATAACCTTGATCAGGGGGTTCAGCGCCGGTCCGGCCGTATCCTTGAACGGGTCGCCGACCGTATCGCAGATAACGGCAGCCTTGTGAGGATCCGTCCCCTTGCCGCCGAATAGACCGTCCTCGATCTTCTTCTTCGCGTTGTCCCACGCGCCGCCCGAGTTGGACAGCATAACAGCGAGCAACTGACCCGAAACGATCGCGCCCGCGAGATAGCCGCCCAGCGCCTGAGCGCCGGCCGTGGGGTTCGCGAATCCCATGCCGAAGCCGACGAACACCGGGAGAGCAATCGCCAGAATGCCGGGGCTGAGGAGTTCCTTCTGCGCAGCTGTAGTTGATATCGCCACGCAACGCGCATAGTCCGGCTTCTCAGTGTAGTCCATGATGCCGGGATACTCGCGGAACTGCCGCCGTACTTCCTCGATCAGCTCGAAGGCCGCGCGGCCCACTGCGTTGATCGAGAACGCCGAGAACAGATACGGAGCGGCACCGCCGATCAGCAGGCCGATGAAGATCTCCGGAACGTCAATCGGCAGGCCCTTCTGCAAAACATGCTCTCCGTAGAGCTGGGCGTCTTCAACGAACGAGTGGAACAGCGAAACCGCTGCGATGACGGCTGTGGCGATGGCGAATCCCTTGGTGAGAGCCTTGGTCGTGTTGCCGACGGAGTCGAGCCTGTGCACGATCCGGTCGCCGGTGAGACCGCTGACGGAGGGCTTCTTCGCCTCTTCGGTCTCCAGCGCGCCGCTCATCTCGAAGATGCCGTTCGCGTTGTCCGAAATCGGCCCGAACGTATCCATGGCAAGGATGAAGCCGGTGGTCGTCAGAAGTCCGAGACCGGTGAGGGCGATGCCGTAGAACGAAAGAACCGCCGACCCGAACATCTCCGGCGGGAAGATGAACAGCGGCGCCAGCAGCGCGATGCAGATGGAGAACACGCCCCAAACGCTCGACTCGAGGCCGACCGCAAAGCCAGAAATGATCATCGTCGCCGGGCCCGTGCGGGACTGGAACGCGATCTCGGTAACCGGGCGCTTCTCGGTGGAGGTGAAGTACTCAGTCAGCTTCTCGATGAGGCTGGCCAGAATGATCCCAAAGGTGGTGGCGAGGAAGAATCTCCACCAGTCAACCGGCACGCTCATGCCTTCGGCGTTCGTGACGACAATGTCGTTCATATAGAACCGGGAAAGCAGGAAGAAGCCGAGAATCGAAATCAGGGACGAGACCCAGAAGCCTGTGTTGATCGGCTTCATGGGGTCGAGGTCCTCGCGGTCCGCGCCGCGCACGGCCAGAATGCCGAGCGCGGAAGCGACGACACCGATTCCCCGGATGAGGAGCGCAAACATGATGAGCTTCATCACGAGCCCGGGGTTCGCGACGAACAGCGGGGCTGTGGCGGCGCCCAGGATGATCGCCGCAACCAGAGTAACCTCGTAGCTCTCGAAGACGTCTGCCGCCATGCCGGCGCAGTCGCCGACATTGTCGCCAACGTTGTCAGCGATGACCGCCGCGTTGCGCGGGTCGTCTTCGGGAATGCCTGCCTCGACCTTGCCGACCAGGTCGGCGCCGACGTCCGCGGCCTTCGTGAAGATGCCGCCGCCCACGCGCATAAACAGCGCTGCGAGCGATCCGCCGAACCCGAAGCCGACCAGCACCTTCATTGCATCCTGCTTGAAGATGAAGAAGATGATGATCGCGCCGAGAAGTCCGAGACCGACCGTGAACATGCCCGAAACGCCGCCGGCGCGGAATGCTGTCTCAAGGGCGCCTTTGAAGGTGCTGAGCGCCTGATTGGCCGTCCGCATATTGCCCTTGACGGCCATATCCATGCCAACAAGCCCGGCGCAGTACGAAGCCATGACGCCAAGGAAGAACGCCGCGGCGATGCCGAACGCGAGGGCGGGATCGTCGGCGTAGATCGGGCGATACATCAGATACAAGCCGATCGTGATGCCGATCACGAAGAACAGCATCGTCTTGATCTGCTTCGCGAGATACGCGTACGCTCCCGACTGAATCGCGCCGCCGACCTCCTGCATCTCCGCGGTGCCCGGGCTGCGCCGCAGAGTCTGCGCGCGCAGCCAGACACCGAACAGGATGGCAAAAATGGCGCACGCGAGAACGATTAGCAGAACCGTGTTCTCGGCTGGACCGAACGGTGGGAGGTCAATCGCCTCTCCCGCTCTGGCCGGGCTCGCCATCGCGACCCCCGCAACCGCCAGAGGCAAGGCCCCCAGCAACTTCTTCAAACCATTTAGCAAAGCAGGTCCTCTCTTTCTGGTTCCACAGAAAAGCCCTGTGAGTCTCACAGGGCCTGTCCGGCAGCCAGCTTAAGACATTCTCGCAGACCGTGGCGCTCCGGCCTGCGGTACGGCTGAACGATCGAGCCATACAGCGCCGCTCGCACAGACAACCTTCGTATTATAGTTGCCTTGCCGCCTGAGCGTCAACCAAATCCCTTTGGAGTGCGGAAGCAAAGCTTCCGCTTTGGCGTGCTTCGGATGCGGGAGTGGCTCTGGCCACGGACGCGCCGAAGCAGATACTCAACCCCGGCGCGTCGGCGCGTTCGTGCAGGTGTGCAGGTGTGTCGGATTTGAGTGGAACGGAAATCCCGACACCCGGGGCGGAGCTGAAGTTTCGGCATTTCCGGTTTGGGCCGCCGTTCTGCCAGCCTGACGTGGGCCGGTGCTCCCAAACCTCAAATGCGGAAACACCAAGCCGTATTCATGATATACTCAAAATAGCGTAAACCCGTAAAACACCGAAAATACGGTGTCGGGTGCTTTGATTGGTGGGTGTGAGTAGGAGAGGACAATGAAGACTGTTACAGCGACCGAGGCCTCGGCGAACTTCGGCCAGCTCATCGAGAAGGCGCTTCGCGAGCCCGTCACCGTCGAGAAGCATGGCCGTCGCGTGGTGGTGATGATGGCTCAAGAGCATTACGAGCGCCTGGAGGCGCTGGAGGATGCCCTCTGGGCGGCCCGCGCGAAGAACGCGGAGGCGAGTGGCTTCTTGAGCGCAGAGGAGACTATGAAGGAGATGAACGCGATCCTGAATGGCGACTCCTAGACTGAGCAAGGAGGCTCTTGATTACGTCAAGCGGGTGCTGCCCAAGCACGCCCGCCAGATTCTGCTGAAGGTTCTGAGTCTCGCCACAGACCCGGAGCCTTCTGACTCCAGGTGCCTCCAGGGTCCCATGAAAGGCTACCGGCGCGCTGACGTCGGCGAGCATCGCATCATCTACCGGGTTGAGGATGATGATCTCCTCGTTGCCCTCATCGGCAAACGCAACGACGACGAAGCCTACCGCACTTTTGCGCGCAACTGCTGAGGCTGCACTCCTCCGCCGACAGCCCGCCAGTCGTCTTCAGGTGTACCGGGATTTGAGAGCAACGGAAACCCCGACACCGGGTGCGGACCGGAAGTTTCGGCATTTCCGGTTTGGGCCGCCAGTCTGCCGGCCTGACGTGGGCCGGTGTTCCCCAACCTCAAATGCCGAAACACCAAATCGTTCGGAAAGCGCTGGGCGTGCCGTTTCAGCGCCGGGAGCATCAGCCGTACCAAAGCTTTCTTCAACATCGTTTCACTCCACCTCCAGCACGCCTTGCGCGTTGGATTCCTTCTTCCCGACCCCCTGCGACTTCTCGACGCGGTAGGAGTCTGGGATCTCGAACGGGCGGCGCGGCTCTTCCAGCAGGTCTTTGACCGTGCGGAGTTGCATGCGCGGATACTTCTTCTGCGACGGCCAGTCAGGTGTGTCGGGATTTGAGAGCAACGGAAATCCCGACACCGGGCGCGGACTGGAAGTTTCGGCATTTCCGGTCTGGCCTGCCAGTCTGCCAGCCTGACGTGGGCCGGTGCTCCCAAACCTCACGTGCCGAAACAGCAAAAAAAGGCCTGTCCGGTCTGGCCGTTCGGCTGTCATGGAGGATCCGTCCGCGAAGCACCGAAGAAGCGGTTGTTGCCCGCACCAACCATTGGCACGGTGCTGATACCCATGCCCAACGCCGTCAAAGAAACATTCCTCGCTGAACTGTCGCGCCGCTACGGGATTCTCAAGCGGGTGGGCCGCAGCCGGTCGCTATTTGAGATTGGCAACGGGGCAGCGCGTGTCTACATTCGCTATTCGAAAGTGCATCCCGGGGGGCAAACATTCTTCGGTCTCCGCTGTGAGGACCTCGGACTGCTGCAGGGGCACCGCGCCTTCGTCTGCTTTCTGTGGGACGGGCAGGTCGAGCCCTTGTTTGTCCCTTTCGCGCAGTACGAGCCCGTCATCTTTGGGACAACTACTGCGAGCGATGGACAGTACAAGGCACAAGTCTACGCCCGTGACACCTGCACCGAGCTCTACATTGCCCAGGCCGGCAGGTTCAATGTTGAAGCGTGTTACGGGTGGAGCGTCATTGACGCGTGCCTGGCAGACGCAAGCATTACGCGAGTACCAGAACTGACCCATTCCCAGGTGCAGACCCTCCTTGGCGCGATTGGCGCCAAGAAAGGTTTCGGAGTGTGGGTCCCGCCCGCCGACCGGGCCGGGCTGGACTGGGGCCTCGCCGATACATTTGAGCTAGCCCCGGTCCTGCCTTCGGGCTATGAACAGGCAGCGCGAGTGCTTGGGGAAGTCGATGTGGTGTGGGTTGCGCCGGGGACAAGCAGGCTTGTGGCGCTCTATGAGGTTGAGCATACCACCAGCATCTACAGCGGCCTGTTGCGGTTCAACGACGTCCTTATTCTGGCGCCGCAAGCGCGGCCACGATTCGGCATCGTGGCCAGTGACAGCCGTCGTGACCTGTTCGCCCGCCAGGTTCGCCGCCCCACTTTCGCAGCCAGCGGCCTCTCTGACCTATGTTCCTTTCTGGACTATGGCAGCGTCTACGCGTGGTTCAAACGCACCACTCACGGCTGACAAGGCTGCTGCTGATGTTCTGTCCGGTATGGGCACGGCCTGCCATTCTGCCATACCGTGTGATAGTGCGCTCGCCCATTGCTCGCGGGGCACATACATAGCTCTTCGGGGCTGGCTCCATCCGTGTCCTGATCAACAATGTGGACTGCTGCATCCGGCGCGCCGCCTGCGATGTCGCAGACGGTGCCGTGAAAGATGGTAATGACCAAATCAACTGCGGGCCCGTTGGTTGGCTGGCTCATGTTCGTTCCCCTTGCACCAAGCATATCAACGCGCTTGCCACGATGCCAGCTTGGTCACGCCGCCATAATCTGCGCCGGGCTGGGGTCGCCCTTCACCTGCCTGAACAGCAGGTTGTAGTTCCGCGCCGAGTTGAACGGCGGGTCGAGGTAGATGAGGTCGGCGATTTCGTCGGGAATCTTCTCCCGCATCACCGTCAGGTTGTCGCCGTAATGAAGCTCGTTTCTCTCCAGCGTCGCCATGGCACTCTTTTCAAACGAACAGATGTCCCCGTCCGGGGCAGCCAATCATACCGCCCCGGGCGCGCTGGCGTCAACCTCACCCGCGCAGGATTACTGCCGCATCGGGCCGAACGTCATCAGCAGCCATACCGTCCCGAGGTCAATGTCCATGATGCTTCGCACCGCCGTCCTGCTCGTCTGTCTCGCAGCACTGCCCGCCGCATCCGCGCACGGCGCTCCGGAGGCTTCACCGGAGCGCGCCCGGGTGATCGCGGCCGAACTGCCGCGCCTGCGCACCGATTTCGCCGCGGCGCCGCTGGTTGATCCCGGGCCGGAAGGCGCGCTCTCCCGCGAGTATCTCCGCCGCATCCGCGCCTATCTGCCCTACATCCAGTCGAACATGAAGGACTGGGACGCCGAGCCGGGCGCGCGCTACCACAAGCGCGACGGCGCTGACGAGCTCGATGTGCGCCAGAACGCATCGGTCGCGTTCGGACTAGCGCTCGTGGCGGGCTACTCGGCCGACCAGAAGAGCCCGGCGGTGCATCAGTCGCTTGCGGACGCGAAGGCGATTGTCCGCTATCTCGCCGTGACGCACAAAGCGAACTTCCTCCCAACCGGCGGCGGAGCGCCCTGGGGCGATCACTGGCAGTCGGCGCTCTGGTGCGCAATCGCCGGAAACGCGGCGTGGCACGTGTGGGACAGCCTGGACGACGAGACGCGCCTCATGGCCGCCCGGATGATCGAGCACGAAGCCGACCGCTTCAACCAGAGGCCGCCGGATGACGGCGAGTGGGCCGATACCAAGGCCGAGGAGAACGGCTGGAACTCGCAGATCATGGCGCTGGCGTCCGCCATGTTTCCCGGGCATCCGCGGGCGGCGCTCTGGCGCGAGCGGGCTATCGTCTATATGATGAACTCGTTCTCCACGAAGGCCGACCACACCGACGATACCATCGTGGACGGCCGGCCCGTCCGGGAGCGGGTTACCACCGTCTGCATCCACGACGATTACACGCTCGAGAACCATCGCCGCGTGCATCCCGACTACATGGGCACGATCTCTCTCGTGCTGCGCAACGCGCTCTTCTTCAGGCTCGCGGGGCAGCCCGTGCCCGGGGCCGCCTCTCATCATGTGAAGGACAGCTTTGCCGTGCTGCAGCAGTTGACCTCACCCGACGGGGCGTACTTCTACGTCAACGGGCAGGACTGGTGGCCCCACCGTCACGACGGGCCGCTCGTTGTGGGCGGGCTGATGGCGACGGTTCTGGGCGACCCCGCCGGCGCGTTTATGGAGGCCCGCGCGCTCGAGTCGTACCGCAAGATGCATTCCCGTTTCAAGGACGGCCGCGCCTACAATGCAAAGGAATACAACTACGCGAATGTCGAGGAGGAGATGATCGCCCGCTACGGCGAGCTGTACCTGGCGCATCGCCTCTACGGAAACGGTCCCCGCCCCCTCTCGCTTGCCGCGTTCTCCGAAGCTAACGCAGGCTCGCGGCTGTTCGAAGCGGGCGGCTTCGTCATCCACCGCTCCCCGGCCAGCTTCTGCTCGTTCGCCTGGGTCAACGGGGCCATGGGTCTCATCTATCCGGGCGGCGACACCTGGTTCACCTCGCCGGGCGCCCGCTCGATGACGGGTTCGATCAGCGCGGCCGGGGTGAGGGACACCGCTCCGCAGCTTATCGAGAAGAGCATCCGCCTGCTTCCCGGAAAGGATGGCAAGCAAACGCAGGGGTTCACCTTCGCCGGGCGTTTCAACAGGCTCGAAGGCGAGGCGCGGCAGGACCTTGCCTGCGTTGCGCTGCCCGGCGGCACAGCGCTGTACATCGAGCAGTGGACGGCATTGCAGGACCTCTCGGTAAACTCGCTCGCCACCGGTTCGTTCGCGGTTATGAACGAGAACGCCAGCCCTATCGTGCCGAACCAGCGCGTCTTTCGCACGGCCGGCGGCAGCATCACCGTGAAGGGCGAGTCCGAAGAGCCCGCGAAGCGTCAGGTGTGGAATACTCCGTGGGTGACGATAGACAACCGTCTGGCTGTCATCACCGGGGCAGGCGCAAAGATGGCGTTCGATGAGCGGCACGAATACGAGCGCTCGCGTCTGGATCAGATGCTTTCGCCCATCTTTCGTGAGGGCATCGGCGCAAAGAGCGCCGGAGATGTGTTCGCGAGCGGCGCTGCTGCGTTCGTCCCCAACCCGAAGCGCTTCAAAGGAGAGTCGCTGGAAGTACGGCGGCAGGGCAGGGGCGTTGTCGCCGTCCGTTTCTGCGGCGGTGTCGTTGCTGTGAACTTCGGCGCGGAGTCCGCTACCGTGGACGTTTTCGGCGCTCAGGCGCGCCTGTCGCCGCTCGAAGTGCTGGTGCAATCGCCCTGATGGCGGCGCTCAAATCTGCTTGCTACATGAGGCCGTCTGGCGGTATAAATGTGCTGTCCTTCGATGGCTGTGTGACTTTGGGAGGGAAGCAGGCATGGGATCGGCGAGCGCGAAACCCAGTCGGCCTGACTGGCAGCTTGGGGCAGGCGCGAACTGCACCTGGGTCGCCCCTGTCGCGGGAGCATAAGCGCGGCGCGGCGGTTTTGACGCCCCGAAGGTAGAATGTTCCCGGCGTCTGGCGGAAGGGGCGTGGCGCGCTGGTTCGATGCTGTGGAGAGCGCGTCTGAATTTGCCGCCGCCTCGCGCGTCCGGGAGAGGAACCAATGGCCCTGCCGGAGGCGTAAGTACCGCCGTGGGGCTCGCTGTTGGCGCGGGTTCGGTGTCCGGCGCCGGGCGCTGTCTCGTAAGTTGATGGGGTGGCCGCTTTCGGTAGATTCCGGACTTTGCTTCACAGATCAGAAGGAGAGGCCATGTTCTCACGGACAACCGTAATCATACTGGCATCGCTGGCCCTTGCGGCCGGGCTGCTCCTCACAACTGGCTTTCCGGCCGCGGCGGATGATCTCCTCAAAGCGGGCGATCAGGTGGGCCTGAACGTGACCGGCGAGGAAGAGCTTACGCACGTATTCACGGTGGACGAGACCGGGGCGATAGAGCTGTCCAGCGCCTTTGGGAAGGTGCAGGTTGCGGGACAGACGACTGAACAGGCCGCGCTGGCCATCCGCACGCACCTGTCGAAGTATATCAAGGAGCCCGACGTCACCGTTCAGATGGTGAAGTCGAAAGGGACGAAGATCACCATTCAGGGAGACGTCAAGAGTCCCGGCCCCTACGAAATCACGCAGCAGATCGGGGTGCGTGACTGCCTCGCTTTTGCCGGTGGAGCGCTCGAGACCGCCGACCTCTCGGATGTTACCATCGTCCGGGGCGGACAGATCATCAAGGCCGACCTGAACAAGATCCGCGCCGCCGCCGACCCCTCCAAGGACGTGCTCCTCCAGGACGGTGACACCGTAATCGTCGCCAGCCGCATCGCAGGCAAGTTTACCATTCTGGGCGCGGTCAAGTCCGTCGGAACGTATCCTCTTCTAACAGGCACGCGCGTGCTCGACGCCGTGCGCATCGCGGGTGGCCCGGAAGATGCGGCACGGGTGATGAAAGTCAAGATCACTCACGACGACGGTTCCGTGGAGGAGTCCGACCTCAACAAGCTGCTCTATGAGGGCGCGGTGGCCGAGAACAAGCTGGTGCTGCCGGGCGACACCGTGGTGGTGGAAGCCGATCAGGGCAGTCCCGGTTCGTTCAGCGTGATGGGGGCAGTCTATAAGCCCGGACCGTATCCGCTCACGAAGAAGATGACCGTGACCGAAGCCATCGCGCTCACGGGCGGGCCGACGCCGAACGCACTCAGCGACAAGTGCGAGCTTCTGCGCCGCGGCAAGGACGGCAAGTACGAGGTCACGCCGATCAACTTCAAGGACATCACCAAGACCAGTGAGCAGCTGGTGATGCACATCCAGGACGGTGATGTCCTGAATGTGCCTGAGCGCGGAAAGCAGAAGCGCGGCCTGCTTGAGATGCTTCCTTACCTCGGGCCGCTGTTCTATCTGTTCTAGCGGCGGGGCTTTGTTCGCGCTGCTGAGCGGCCTGAGACAGGTCCGCATGGAGTGGGCTTCCGAATAATATGGAATTACAGACTTACATCGCCGCCATAAAACGCCGCTGGCCTTATCTCGCGGCGAGCATCGCGATTATCTGCGGGATTGTGCTGTTTCACGTCAAGACCGCGACTCCGGTGCCGGTATATCGGGCAGTGGCCCGTATCTTCGTTGCCTCTTCAACGAGTTCGGTCAGCGCGGACGATGTCGCGCAGCTCGCGATTTCCAGCCGGGTCATCCAGCACACCTTCGACTTCCTCATGCGCCCCGTGCCCGACTCCTCCACGTCCAGCACCGAGGAAGCGGCGTTCCGGGACGTGTACAAGTTCCGCGAACCGGTGCCAGTGGAAGTGATGATGCAGCGCGTGCGCTCGGAAACCGGCAATAGCTCCACTAACCGGAGCAGCGTCGTAACCATCACCGCGTTCGCGTCCAACAAAGCGGACGCCATAAACATGGTCAACAAGGTCGCTGACTTCGCGAAGGAAGAAGCGCTCGGCCTCACACAACTCGGCGTTTACAAGCAGGGAGACTACATTCTCACCCAGCTCAACGAGGCCCGGGTCAAGCTTGAGCATGCCCAGGATGCCCGGCAGGAGTTCATGGGGCGGCACAAGAACCTGGTGATTCCGCTGTCGTTTGAAGATGCGCGCCACATGGTGTCAGAACTCGAACAGGAAGCCCAGGCGGCGGAGGCGGCCATCAAGGAGAACCAGAGTCGCGTGTCCGCGCTGAAGCGCACCCTCGGAACGCGCACGTCCGCGAAGATAGACCTCAACTCCGCGCCTTCGAGCGCTGTCATCGAGCGTCTCCAGGCCGAATCCGCGGCCCGGGAAGTCGAGATCATGACGCTCCAGAACAAGTACACCGAGGAGCACCCGAAGATCAAAGAGGCGCAGGGTGTGCTCGACAACATCAAGAAGCGGCTCGCGTCCGAACTGCGAAAGTCGTACGATATCGGCAACGCTCCAGCAAGCCTCGAATATCAGTTCCTGACGGGAGACATCTCGCGTTACGAAGCCGAGAAACTCGCCGCTCAGGCGCGCCGCAATGGCATAGAGAAGCTCGTTCGCCAGGCGCGCAGCCAGCTATCCGGCCTTCCCGAGATCGAGTCGGAGTATAACAGCCTGAACATGGACTACAGGGCCGCGCGTGACGCCTACATGGACCTGAAGAACAAATACAGTCAGTCTAGGCTGGCCGTGAGCATGGCCAAGAAGCAGCGCGAAGACAAGATGGGCATCGGCCTCATAGACCCCGCGCTCACCGCCGAAGAGACTCCGGGCTCCAAGTTCCAGAAAAAGAGCGTCAAGATGACGATCGCGTTCATCATCTCGCTCATCGTCGGTGTCGGGCTGGTGCTTTTCGTCGAGGGGATGGACACCTCCATCCGCGATGTTGATCAGGTCGAAGACCGCTATCAGCTTCCCGTGCTCGGTGTTATCCCGGCGCTTCGCGAAGCTGCCGTGAAGTCCGGCAGCGTGCTTGTCCTGCGCGATTCGCCGAACAGCGTGTTCGCAGAGCCCTATCGCATTATGCGCGCCAATTTCATGGCGCTTGCCGAACGCACGGGCGTGCGAAGCGTGATTATCACGAGTACCCTGCCAGGCGAGGGCAAGACCACCACCGCCGGCAACTTCGCCGCGAGCCTTGCTGAGGCCCACAAGAAGGTCATCCTCATTGATGCCGACCTTCGCAACCCCTCCTTGCACCGCAACTTTGGGGTGCGCAAGAATCCGGGGCTGTCCGAGTATCTCTCTGAAGAAGCCACGCTGGAGGACGTGCTTTATCCGACTACCATCGAGAATCTGCTTCTTATCTCGGCGGGCTCCATTCCTGAGAGTCCCGCCCGCCTGATCAGCAGCCAGAGGATGAAACACCTGCTCGAGGAGCTTACGCAACAGGCGGAGTACGTCGTCATAGACACCCCTCCCGCGGTCGCGTTCAGCGACGCCATGGAGTTGGGTTCGGTCGCGGACTCGATGATTCTCGTCGTGGGGGCCGGGTCGAAGCTCGAGTCTGCCCATTTCCACGCTCGCACACAGCTTGCCAATGCTCATGCCGAGCTTGTGGGCACGGTGCTGAACCGCGTGCAGCCGGGCAATGTGGACAGCTACCGGTACGCCAGCGGCTACTATGCCAAGTACAGCGGGCGCGATGGCAAGGCTCTTCCGTCTGCTGCGCCAACGGAGCCCGAGGCGCTTCCCGAGGCGCCGGCGGAGGAGGCCGAGGCCTGACGGGCAGGCTGGCCGAGGTGTCCTTGTGTCCCGATTGTCCGGTGGCTCGCCGCGCGCCGCGGCAGGCCCTGCTCTGATGCCAGGCGGCGAGCAATCACCCGAGCCGCTCAACACCGAGCTGGCGAACAGGCAGCGGGGCGGCCTCGGCAACCGCTTCACCCTGAATGTCCTCTCCAACTACGCCGCGCTGACCGTGAACCTCGTCGTCGGGCTGTTCCTGACACGGTTTCTGGTGCATCGGCTTGGCGACGAGATGTACGGTGCGTGGGCGCTCATCGGCTCGGTGATGATGTATCTGGGGCTTGTGGACCTGGGTTTCGGGTCGAGTGTCCAGAAGTATATGGCCGAGTTCGCCGCTCACGGGGCCGAGGCGAAGATTGGCCGCCTGCTGTCCACAACGCTGATCATGTTTTCCGGCCTCGGGCTGGTGCTTCTCATTCTGGCCTTTGTCGTGTCGCCGCTTATCGGCACGGTGTTCCAGATCTCCGCGGGGAGTGTGGCCGAGGCACGCACGGCGCTCATTATGATGGGCCTTGTGCAGGGTATTGGTCTTCCTCTCGGGGTTTTCAACGGGGCGCTCATCGGTCTGCAGCGGATGGATCTGAACAACATGATCTCCGTGGCCGGGACGGGCGTCATTGTTCTTATCGTTGTGAAGTTTGTGAATGCGGGGTGGGGTCTGCCGGGTATCTGTTCGGCCTATCTCATTGTCACTCTCCTGTCGGGGATGGTGCGTTTCCTCTGCGTCCGGCGCCTGCTGCCGGGAGTGCGGTTGTCCGTCTCCGGATACGACCGGTCGCTTGTCCGCACTACCTCCACATACGGCCTCACCTTTTTCGGGCTGAAGATCGCTCACTTCCTGAAATACAACACTGACAGTTTCGTTATCGCGGGGTTCCTCAGCACGGCCGTGGTGACCCCGTTTGTGGTGGCGAACCGTTTGGCGACGATGGTACGCCAGATCGTCGAACAGGCGGTCGAGGCGCTGATTCCTGTCTTTTCTCAGCTCAACAGTCTTGAGGATACCGGACGCATCAAACTCATCTATATGCAGGCAGGTAAGATTACGATGGGCATTGCGGCCCCCATCACGCTGTTCGTGTGCGCGTTCGCGCGCCCCATACTGCAGGCGTGGCTGGTGGATGTGCCGCGCCAGTCGGACGTGCTCACGGTCATTCTGGCTATCACTGTCTTCGCCAGCGTTGTGCCGGCCGTCAGCGTCAAGCTGGTGCTGGGGGTGGCAAAGCACAGAACGCTTGCCATCATTACGCTCGTGGACTCTGTCGTGAACCTGATTCTCAGCATTCTGCTCGTGCGCCCATTCGGCCTGGTGGGGGTTGCGCTCGGCACGATGGTCCCTCTGGTCATCACGCATGTGTTCGTGTTTCCGTGGCTTGGGTGCCGCCTTATCGGCATGTCCGCGCTGGCGTTTCTCGGCGAGCTTGCGCGGGCGGCCTTTCTGCCGATGCTCCCCGCGGTAGCCGCGGTCTGGGCTCTTCTCACGTATGCGCGCCCTGAGAGCGCCGCTCTGCTGCTTCTTGAGGCTGTGCTCATCGGGGCGGTGTACGTGGTATTCTTTGCCATGTGGTCGCTTGATGCGTCGGAGCGGGATATCTACATTTCGCGTGTGCGCAAGCTGATTTCCGCGAAAGGGTGAGGCGTATGCGTGCGGGAGTTTACTGCACTTCTTGGGACTATGCGGGGGGGGGTGAGAAACTGCTTGCGGTGACGGCGGGCAGGCTGGCGCGCGCGGGGTATGACGTCTGCCTGTACGGCCCAACCCCGCCGCCTGTCGAGCGCCTTCAGGACGTTCTGTCCGTGCGGCTGGACGGCTGCCGGGTGTCGGCTGTGCGCTTCGGGCTGGAACCAGTCCTGCGAGCCGTTGGCCGGGTGTCCCCCCGCGCGGAGCGCGTCATTCGCGGGCGGACGGCGCTGCGTTTCGCGCGCGGTCTGGATTTGTTCGTGCACATTACGGGCGAGATTCCGCCCGCCTGCCCGGCGCGGCGCGGCATTCTATTCATTCAGTTCCCTTACAACCCGGAGGAGTCCATCCGCGTGGACGCGGGCGGTCGCCCGCTGCGCGCCGCCGGCCGAGAGAAGCTCGCGCGCCTGCGCTCGTGGGATTCGCCCGTCTGCCCATCGAACTTCGTGCGCGAATGGGTACGGGAGCGCTGGCGCATCCCGGCGGCCGTTGTGTATCCACCATCGGAAACTTCCGCCTGCCGCGCGCTTCAAAAGATGCGAACGATTCTGACTGTGGGGAGGTTTTATGCGGCCGACAACAACAAGAAGCATGCCGTGATGGTTCGTGCTTTTCGAGAACTCTGTGACGAAGGCCTCGGCGGCTGGGAACTCCTGGTGGCCGGGGGCACACATCCGCGCGGCGACCACCAGGCGTACCTGCGCGAGGTACGTGCGCTCGCTGGGGACTACCCAATCCGGATTCTCACAGACCTGAGGTTTGACGAGTTGGTTCCGCTGTATAGCGGCGCTTCGCTCTACTGGCACGCTACCGGCGCGGACGAAGACGCGAACAGGCACCCCGAGCGCTTTGAGCAGTTCGGAATGACGATCGTGGAGGCGATGGCTTCGGGGGTTGTTCCGCTTGTCTTCAGAGGGGGCGGCCCGGTGGAGATCATTCGCGACGGCGTGGATGGCTTCCATTGGCGTGACGTCTCCGAACTGAAGCGCAGGACTCTCGATCTTATCGGCCGCCCGGATCTGCTCGCGTCCTGCCGGTCTGCGGCCACGGTGCGCTCAGGCGAGTTTTCGCGCGAGAAGTTCGAAAGCGCAATGGATGCCGTCATTGCCGGAGATAGGACAGGTGGGGCCGAAGCATGACAGGGAGGGCGGTCATTGCCTATCTCTCGGCCACGGCGAGCATGGTGGGCGGCGCGGAAGTATCGTTCGTCAATCTGATCCGCGGCCTCGACCGTTCCCGCTTCCGCCCGGTGATGGCAGTTCCCGGGCCCGGAAAGTTGGCCGAGCGTGTTCGCGATCTCGGAATCGAGCCCGAGATCATACCGATGGAGACCCGCCGCAGGCGACACCCGTTGGCGTTCCGAAGGTCGCAGGCTGCCATCAGCCGGTGGCTGAAGCGGGAGGGTGTTGGCATTCTGCACGCAAACTCCTTTTGGGCGCCCGAGCTTGCTATCCCCGCCGCCGTGCGCTCGGGAGTCCCGGCGATCTACCACGTCAGGGACTTCTACGAGCGGCTCGATTCCGCCCGCGCCTCTGCGTTTCGCTCCTGCTCGTGCATACTGGCCATAAGCCGGTGCGTGCGCGACAATGTTGTTGCTCTCCTTCCGGGACTCCCTGTGGAGGTCGTGTACAACGCGGTGGATACCGCCGCCATCGAGGCTTCTGCGCCCGACGAGAGCCTGCGCGCCGAAGCTGGCTGGCAGGATGCGTTCGTCATCGGAACGGCCAGCCGCATATCGCCGGAGAAGGGGCAGATGGACTTTCTGAAAGCCGCTTCGGCTGTTGCGTGTGAGCTTCCCGCCGCCCGGTTTCTTGTCATGGGCGACTCACGATCTGCACTTCGCCCCGATTTCGCCGCCAGGGTCGAAGAAGAGTGCGCCTCGCTCGGCCTCACCGGCAAGGTCCGGTTCACAGGGTTTGTTGATGATGTTGCGGCAATCTACAAGACGATGGACGTGTGCGTGCTCGCCTCTCTGCGCGAGCCGTTCGGCCGTGTCGTGATCGAGGCGATGGCGTGCGGTGTGCCCGTTGTCGCCACGCGCTCGGGCGGGCCGGAAGAGATCATCGAAGACGGTAGGAACGGTCTGCTGGTTGATGCGGGCGATCCGGCGGCAATGGCAGCGGCGTGCCTGAGTATCGCCGGGGACTCCAGTCTGCGCCAGTCGCTGGGAGATTCCGGGCGGCAGAGCGCTGTTTCGCGCTTCTCGCTGGAGAACGCGCGGCAGGTCGAGAGAATATATGACATGATCCTGAGAGGCGAGCCGTTCGCCGGGGAGGCCGGATGAATCCCGTCCAGAAGGTTCAAATTCCTCTTGCCGCCGCCCGCTCGGTATTCGGGCGCAGGCCCGCGCGCCCGCGGCGTATCCTGCTCACTCGCGTGCAGAACCTGGGTGATAGCGTCGTGTTCCTGCCCACCATCCATCGTGTGCGCGCCGCCTTCCCGGACGCCGTCATAGAGGTTCTGGCGGGTACGGGGATGGGTGAGGCGATCTTCCGGATGTGTCCTGCCGTGAATGGGCTGGTCAAAACGTCCTGGCCGCGGAAGCGTTCCAGAGACGAGCGTCTGGCCGAAATCGCCGATCTGCAGCAGCGCCGCTACGACACCGTGCTTATTTCCACCGAAGAGATTGGCTCAGCGCTTAAGATGCTCGCCGCCGGAATCCCCTGGCGCGTGGGCTTCGGCCGGATCGCGCACATGGGCGAGACCCACATCGAGCGCAGGCCGCGCCTGCTCAACCGCGTTCTTCGTCAGCCCGCCGGCTGGCATGAAGTGGATGTCAACCTTCAGCTTGCCGGTGCTCTGGGGTGTCCCGACATTCCTAGGGAGTTCCCGATCGTGCCGCCGCCGGAGGCACGGAAGGCCGCCTCTGGCCTGATGGCGGCCGAGAAACTTGAGCCGGGTCGTTTCGTCTGCGTTCACGCCGGCACGAAGCAGCAGGTCAAGCGATGGCCACCGGCGGCCTTCGCCATTGCCTGCGATGCGGCTGCGGCGGCAGGGCTGCGCGTTGCTTTCATCGGCACGGAAGAAGAGGGGCAGCTGGTGCAGTCCGTGCGCGAGCTCATGCGCGAGCCGTCCGTGGATCTGACCGGACGCACGGGCGTCGAGGAGTTGACGGTTGTTCTGAAACATGCCGCCGGGTTCCTCGGCAACGACAGCGGGCCTATGCACCTCGCGGCGGCGTGTGGGCTGCCCGTAGTGGCGGTGTTTCTGGCGTCCGACCCGGTCGTATGGGGGCCGTACTGTCCGGATGCGCGCAGGCGCGTGTTCGACGAGTCCTGCACTGCTCCCGCTGTTGCGGATGGGCTGCTGCGGATTGTCGCCAAGCGCTTGGAAGGAGGAGTCTCGTGAAGATAGATCTCGTCTGTGGCTCGTACCCTCCGGATGTCTGCGGAGTCGCCGACTATACGCGCCTGCTGGTGCGGAGTCTGAGGGATCGCGGCGCGGATGCATGCATCGTCACAACCACCGGTCGCGATACCGGCTGCGACCCGCAGGTCCCGGCGGAGGGGCTTGCGCCGGACTGGAGCGTTCGCGGAGCAGTGCAGCTCGCGCGCAAACTGCGCGAGCGCGGTCCCGATGTTGTCCACATCCAGTTCCCGGCCAGGCCGTATCACGGACATCTGGGAGTGCATATCCTGCCCCTGTTGCTGAGGTCTGCCGCGCCGCGTGTTGTCACCACTTTGCACGAGTACTGCATGGCCCCGCCGGGCGGCAGGCTCAAGCAGCTACTCAATGTCAGGTTCTCGGACTGCGTCATCGTTACCACCGACCACGACCGCGATCTCATTGCCCGCCGCTGTCGGAAGAAGCAGATTCACGTAATCCCGATCGGCAGCAATATCGAACCGGTGGGTTCCGATGAAGAAGGCTTGGCGATTCTGGAAGCGCTGGGGGTGCCGGGGGGCGCGAATGTACTGGTGTACTTCGGCTTTGTGCGGCCGGGCAAGGGGCTTGAGGCTGCGTTTCGGGCGCTTGCTTACGCTCCCGAAGGCACGGTGCTCGTCATCGTCGCTGCCGATCCTGCCCCTGCCTACAAAGAGAAGCTCATGGCGCTGTCCCGCGATACCGGTGTCGAGAGCCGGATATTCTGGACCGGATATCTCATCGAGCGCGAAGTGTCGTCGGTTATGCGGGCGGCGTCGGCGGCGCTTCTGCCGTTCGATGACGGCGCGACCTTCCGCAGGGGCACGCTGCTGGCGGCGCTCGGACACGGCCTGCCGGTTGTGACCACCCGGGCGGCGGCGACTCCGCCCGCGCTCCGCCACAAAGAGAACGTCCTGATGGCCGAACCCGGGGACGCGGGCGCTCTGGGCGCGCTGCTTCATAGCCTGCTCTCTTCGCCGGGCTATGCGCGGAGGATATCCGAGCGTGCGCGTGTTCTGGGAGAGCAGTTTTCGTGGGATTCCATCGCCGGAAAAACTCTCGAGGTGTACTCGGGCCTGAGAGCGCGGGATGGCCGGTGCGAGTAGGCTACTTCGGGCGCTCACTCGGCCTTAGAGGCGGCATCGGCAGATATGCGCGCGAGCTTCTCGCGGGCATGGAACAGGTTGCCCCCGCAAACCAGTATCTGGTTTATACGAATCGTGAGCCGGGGATTGACCCTGGCGTGAACACGGCGCTCCGCACGGGTCCCCGGCGGCTCGGGCGCGTGGGATACGAGCAGTTCTGGCTACCCGCGCAGTTGATGCGCGATCGGCCGGACGTCTATCATTCGCTGGATTACACGCTGCCGCTGGCGGCGCGGGGCAACTTCGTCATTACAGTGCACGACCTGATCTACCTGCGCCATCCGGAGGGCACCTCCCTCAGGGCGAGGGTGCTTTACCGCGTACTGACCCGCGCGAGTATCGCCAGGGCTAGGAAAGTCATCACTGTGTCAGACTACACAGCGCGTGAGATAGCCGAATACTTCAGCGTCCCTCGCGAGAAGCTGCGGGTTATTCCGCACGGCGTGAACCCGCAACTGCAGCGCGTCGCGGCGTCAGCCGATTCGTCCTCCGCAATGGGTGCGCTCGGCATCCGCAAACCGTTCGTTCTGTTTGTGGGCCTCCTGACGCCCCGCAAGGGTGTCCTCGATCTCATCGGGGCGTTTGAGCGAATCCAGCGGCAGACCGGGGCGGAGTGCCTCGTGCTTGCCGGCAGTCCGGGCGCGGGATACGAGCGCATCACCGAGCGGATATCCGCCAGCCCGGTTCGCGAGCGCATCCTTCTGGCCGGCCCGGTGGACGATGTCACACTCGCGTCCCTCTACAGCGAAGCCGCGGTGTTCAGCCTGCCGTCCCATCTGGAGGGTTTCGGCCTTCCCGTGCTTGAGGCCATGCTCCTTGGGTGTCCGGTTGTGGTGTCCATTTCGTCGTCTCTGCCGGAGGTGGTGGGCGAAGCGGGGCTTGTCGCTCGCACCGGAGACGCTGTCTCGCTCGGCGAAGCAATCGCTCGCGTGCTCACCGAGCCGGGATGCGCTGATGCCCTCGCGGAGGCAGGGCGCCAGCGCGCCGGGCTTTTCACCTGGGAGAAGACGGCGGAACTGACGCTGGCGGTTTACGAAGAGGCGTGGGAGGGCCGGACGTGAGATTCAGCCCCGGCTTCCTGAACCCGCCCTCGATGCCCGGGCGCTCCTCTGTCTTGCGTGCGGGCTGCCACCTCGCGATGCTTGTGCTGCTGGTCGGGATCGGCTTTGCGCTCGTCGGCGGCAGAGGGCTGGCCACGCGCTACCACGCCTACGGCTTGCTTCGCGTGCCGGAGACCGGGATAGTGGCTCTCGCCGTCCTTGCGGCGGCTATCGTTGCGCTGGTGATGTGGAAGGCGGAGACCGGAGCGATTCTCGTAATCCTCCTGCTGCCGCTGATGGATATGTACAATCTGCCTTTCGCGGGGGTCAACATCAAGCTGAGCGACTGGGTGGCGGTCATTGCGATTGTGATATTCTTCATCCGGCTGCCTCTTGATCGCCAGATGTCTGTGCCCTCCGATCCCCTGCGCTGGCCTGTGCTTATGTATATCGCCCTCGGAGCGCTGTCGGCGGTGCTTATGGTGGGCCGGATGCCGCTGGACAGAATGGAGATGACTTCGGGGGGGCTCAACAGCCCTGTGTGGAGAACCTGGACGCAGCTCGGCTGGTCCGTTTACAGCGCGCTCCTCTATGTTGTGGTTTACAGCGTCATACGCACCCGCAGGACGCTACGGATAGCAGTCGGCTGCATTCTGATCTCCAGCGTGCTCGTCGGGCTGTATGCGGTGAGTGGCCAGAGGTACTGGATGGGCGGCGGGTACCGCATTTTGGGCACCTTTTCCGAGCCGTCCTACTACGCCGAGTGGCTGGTGTTTGTCATCCCGATTGCGCTGGCGCTCACCATGGCCAACCAGATCCGGCCCAGCAAACTCGTTCAGATTCCGCTTCTATTGTTCCTGTTCGTCAACTTCGCCCTTACCCTCTCGGCGGGGGGCTACGTCAGCGGTCTGGTTGCGTTGGTGATGGTGCTCTACATCGGGGCGCGCTCGGGCCTCATCAAGGGCGTAACAGCCGGGCGGTTCATCATCGGCATGGTCACGTTCCTGCTCGTTACCCTCATCGTCACGATGATCGCCGTTCCGGACCTTGCGACGAGGGTGGATGACCTAGTGGCGAAGATCACGAACCCGCAGGCCAGCAAACACTCCGCGATGGTTCGAATCCGCGCCCGTTACGCGGCGCACCTGATGTTTCTTGACAGTCCTTTGTGGGGCGTCGGGCCGGGGAACTATCCCTTCCACCGCCTGAAGTACATCGCCGATGATCCTGAGGCTAACGAGTACGAGCTGACGCTGCGCTGGGATCCGAACAATCTGTATTACGAGGTGCTGAGCGAGCGCGGCATCGTTGGCGCCATTGTGTTCGCTTGGATCTGGGTGGCTTACTACGGCGCCCTCTTCCGCGGAATCCGCGAAAGCCGGGACGACTTCACGAAGGCTGTGCTCATCGGGCTTGCGTCGGGCATGGCGGGTGTGCTGGTGGGGTACTGGGGTCACGCCAACTTCTTCCGCATTTTCGTGTGGGTGCAGTTCGGCATCGGCCTTGCGGCCGCAAGGCTTGCGCGCGAGCCTGTCATGGAGCAGGAGATGGCAAGCCCGGGCGTTGTTGAGCCGGACGAGAGACTGCCTGCCGGGCGCGCGCTTCCGCAGTGGAGGCGTCATTACAGGCAGCTTGGATCGGGGCTGCCGGGAGACGCCAATTGACGCGCCCGCTCGCGAGCGTTGTCATCCCCGCGTACAACAGCCTCGATCTGCTGTGTTCTTGTCTGCGCTGCCTCACCGCGCAGACCTGTGCGGCGGACGATTTCGAAGTCATCGTCGCGGACGATTGCAGCACGGACGGCACTGCTGAGGCCGTCGAGCGTCTGGCGCCAGGGTTTGCCTTCGAAGCCAGGGTGGTGAGGCGTTCGTCGAACGGTGGCCCGGGGGCGGCGCGCAACAGCGGGATACAGGAGGCGTGCGGACAGATCATCGCTCTCCTTGATGCCGACACGGAGCCCGAGCCGGACTGGCTCCGGGCCGGGATGGCCGCTCTCGAAGGGCATGACATCGCGGAGGGATACACGGCAATCGGCTCTCCGGAGCTGATTACACCCTTCACCCACCAGACGCAGAACACCAAGCCGGGTGGGTTCCCGACCTGCAACATGTTCTTCCGCCGCGAAGTGTTCGACCAGATCGGCCTGTTCGACACTAGGTTCTACGACCAGCGCACGCGTATTCACTTCCGGGAAGACAGCGAACTGATGCTGCGCGCGATCGAACGCGGCCTCTCCATCGCGTGGGCTCCGCTGGCGCGGGTCATTCATCGTCCGCTTGCGCCGAGCTGGCGGCGGCCGCTGCAGCTCGCCAAGCGCTACCGCCACGACCGCCTGCTGCGCCAGCTTCATCCCGCCACTTTCGGCCAGTGGATTGACCGGCGCAGGGTCGGCGCTTTCTGCGTTCCGCGCCTGCGCCAGAAGCTCTACTGGTCGTATCTTGCGGGAATCGCCGCGTCGGCCGCAGCCGCGTTCCGGGGTTGGCCCGTGTGGGCGTTTGCCGCGTGGACGGCGTTTTGCCTGGCCGGAATCTGGTGGCTACACGTCCGGATGCTCGGAAGGCGGGCGTTCACCTCGCTCGCGTCGCTCGTTGCCGTGCCTGTGTGCGCCGTTGTGCCTTTTGTCTATCTGTTTTCGGTGATGGCCGGCGTCCGGCTCCACCCCGCGCGCGACACCCGTCCGCAATCCGCCCGTGCAGAGGGGCCTCAGTGAGAGGCGCACTCAGCTTTGCTGCCGTCCTTGTCCTCGCCGCCACGCTTGGTGGCGCTGCGGCGCCGGGCGACAGGGAGGCGCAGATAAAGCTGACCGACGGGGTGCGGGCCGCCGGAGGTGCAGACGACGCGGCCTGGCTCACGTTCTACGGCGACGCAAACTCCCTTCCCCGCACGAGCTACGGTCTTGGCGAGTTCTGCTTCTGGGGGAGTGGGCATGGCGGTCAAACGAGGCTCCTGAAAGAAGCGAATATCCTGGGCGTGGGCGTGGAGCTTGGTTGGTTCGCGCTGCAGGGCAGGGGGCCAAAGACGGAGTACAACCTCTGGGGTCTCGAGGACCGGATCAACTACTACGCGAAGAACGGCTTCACCGTTGCGGCGCAGCTCGGATACACCCCGGGCTGGGCCAACGGCCTTCTTCGCAAGAGCTTCCCTCCCAACGAGCCTGTCGAGCAGGAGATCGTGGAGTTCAAGGGCGAAACGGCCACCCTTGCCCACTGTCCGGTCATCACGAACCTGCCCCTCTGGTACCCGGTGTTCATTACGCCGTATCCCGTTCCCACCACCCGCCGCACTGACGAAGTGATCACAACAAATTTCGTGCCCGACCTGCAGTTCGACGAGAACAGCCCCCGCACATCGAAGTCGCCGATCATCGTCGGGTCAGAAGAGGTGTGGGTGGACGAAGGCAAGGGCTGGGAGCGGTGGGAGCGCGTGGACAACATCTTCAATGCCCCGGACGGCGCGAAGGTGTACCAGATCAACCGGCTCGGGGTCGTGCGCTTCAAGCCGAAGAATGTGTGGTACCACGGGGTCGCGCCTGCCGATGGCTCGAAGGTGATGATCTCGTACGACAGCATTGACACCTACTACCTCTCCGGGGCCGACTACATGTTCGATATGATGACGGGCAAACTCACCCGCCGGGTTGGCAGTATCAGCGGCCACATTGCCTCCGAAACGTTCGATTCGTCCGCGCTCAACAGCAAGTGGAAGTGGATGAACCCGCCGCCGTCGTCATCCGTCAACAGGGACAAATCCGGGCATCTGGATTTCGTGGTCAAGTCCACGCCTTCGGACGGGGTGGGGCACTTCCTCTATCAGAACATCAGCGGAAGCGGCGACTTCAGCGCGACGGCAAAGTTCAGCCGCTCTGCCCGCTACGATGCGAGTGCGCCCAAGCCGTTCGCGCACGCTGGCATCATGGTGTATCAGGACGAGCGCAACTGGTTCCGCTATGGTCTCACCAACGACCAGGGCCGCCCGTATCTCACCCGGTGCGTCAACGGGGTCAAGACGTCGCGCGGCGCGGATGGCTCGCTCGGCTGGATGGTGACCGCGCCCCGATACGTCACGGTGCGCAAATCCGGGAACTCGTACACCGTTTACTCCTCTCAGCAGCCGGACGCGGATGGCCCGGATGGAGGCTACCAGGCCAGCTTCACATTCGAGCAGCCCCTCCGCTATCCGCTGAAGGTCGGCATATCGAGCGCGGGGAACGACTCGGCGGGGGTGGCGGTTGATGAGTTCCGCCTCGGTGCTCCGCAAATCGGTCCGTCGTCGAAGGTAGCTGCCTTTTACAACTACCTGAATACGGACCAGTGGATCCGCTATGTCAAGGACGTGGTCGGCCACTTCCAGGACCGCATCAAATACTGGCAGTCGTGGAACGAGCCGGACATGTGGATGTTCTGGAGCGGCGGACAGGAGCTTCACGCCATCATGCATAGGCAGTTCTACGACGCCGTCAAGTCGGTGGACCCCACGGCTTACGTTATCGGCGGGGGCTACGCCAACGGCGGAAACCACCACATCGAGACGGTGTACCGGATCGCCGGCAGGGACTCCTTCGACTTCGCGTCGTGGCATCCGTATCTTTTCAGCAACAAGGCCCCGGACGCGCTCGGGTGGGAGACTGTGGCGCACCAGCGCGCAAGGGACATAATGGTCAGCCACGGCGATGGCGGCAAGGAAGTGTTCTTCGGGGAGTTGGCCAGCGACAGCGGAGTGCTCCATTGCGGCGGCGGCATGAACGATCGCAAACAGGCGGACTACGGACTGCGGATGCTGATGCAGTGCCGCAGGCTGGGGTGGGTGCGTTCGGTTCAGTGGTGGCCGTCAGACGGTGACCTGGCCCCCGTGGGAGAGAAAGAAGACGACCAGTACGGCCCGCACGGTGGCCTGTTTTACCACATGCATTCCCAGCAGCGGGATATTGCAAGCATCAGCCGGGTGAACGGCAAGGTGACGCTGCAGGTCACGAATCACATTGACGTCGCTTTCGCTATCGGCGACAAAATCACTGTCAGTGGCATTCCCGCGCCGCATGACTCGTTCAACGGCGACTTCGTTGTGTCAGGAAGTGAAGAAGTTTTCAGCCCAATCTTCGACTCCAGCAAAAAGGTCAAGATCACCTACAGGCAGGACGGCAAGGGCAACGCCTCCGCCGCGGCGCCTGACGGCAAGTCCATCGGCGTCGTGAAATCGTGCGTCGTGCCGAAGCCCATCTACTGGGCGTATCGCAACCTGGCCTCTAACCGCGGCATCTTCATGGACCTCTGCGGCTATGACAGCGAGAGCCGCATCGTCCCGGTGTCGGGCAGGCACAGCATCGCCAGCGTTTCGCTCGGCGTACTCGACAGGTCCCGCATCGCGTCCGTGCGCGTGCTGACATCGCTTACCGCCACCGATGCCAGCTCGCGGCCGGACCGCGTCGCCGCGCGCCACATCGGAAGTGCCGAGGCCGCGCCGATGGTTGTGCGGGTGGATTCGGCGTCACCCGCCCTCAAGACCGAGGAATGGACGGTCACCGCGACGTCCGCGAAGTCGTTCACTGTCAAAGGTTCGCTGTCCGGCAGTCAGGGCGTGGCCACGGTCGGCGTCCCCTTCACCTCGCAGAACCGGCTTGTCAGCTTCACCCTGCAGGCGGCCTCTAAGCCCTATACCGTGGGCGACCGGTTCACGTTCGAGACCTTCGCGGGGGACGGTTTCACGGAACAGGCTGTCTGGCGCAACGACGGCACGGTTTCGGGACGGGGCGATATCACTATCAGCTTCGGCTCGCCCGTGGATGCGCGGTATGCCGCCATCGAAATCACCCGCGCGTCCGGAGCGTCGTTCGCGATTGATGAAGTCGATGTGCGCGACGCGGCCGGGTCCGTGATCAGTGCCGGAAAGCTCTATGTCGCCGATGGGTATCAGGAGTTCTACCGCGACAACCCTTCCGAGCCTGTCAGTGTTGAGGTTGAGAGCATGCCAGAGACGCTCATCCCTGGCACGGCCGTCACGCTGAGCGTGGACTACACGAATAGCAGCTCGAGCCCGGTTTCCAACATGCTCGTACGGCATCAGCTTCCCGAGAAGTTCGATTACGTGGAGGGCAGCGCGACGAGCGGGGGCATCTACGACGCCGCGAGCCGTGAACTGCGCTGGGTGATACCGTACGTTGCGAGCGGAGGCACAGGCAAGGTATCGTTCTCTGTTGTTGTCAGGCAATGATATGATTCAAATGCAAACGGCGGCGTCCGGGGCGGCTCCTTCGGGGCCGTCCTGTTTTGCAGCGCAAGACGCCTGCCGGTTCTGAGGGCTGTGTGAGTGAAGTTGAGGAGGACCCCGGCAAATGCAGACTGACCGCGGCGGCCGGAGCAGCGCTCTGGCCACCGCCCCAATCGTATTTCTGGTGGCGCTGGTGGCGATCGCTCAGGCGATGATGGTGTGGGGCCTGCCCGCGCGCGGGCTGCTGTCGCTGGTCGAGGACGACGCGTTCTACTATTTCAAGATCGCGCGCAACGCGGCGCACGGGCACTGGTTTACATTCGACACGATCAACAAGACGAACGGCTTCCATCCTTTGTGGGGCTTCGTCTGTTATAGTGTGTACAAATTAGCCCCCGGACTCTATATAGGCCTGCGCGCTGTGTTCACCGCGAGCATCCTGTTGTGGATCGGCGCGGCAGCCGCGCTCTGGTTTGCGGTGCACAGCCGCGGAGCCGCTTGGGCCGCCGCTGCCGTGGTCATGTTCACCGCCGTCACCGTGCAGATGTCCACCTATCAGAGCGGCATGGAGACCGGCCTGTTCGAGACGCTCTGGCTGCTGCTGTTTCTGTTCGTTCGCCTGCGCGACCCTCTGCGCTCCCGGGGAGGAGCCGCGTGTGACGCGCTCTTCGGGCTGCTCCTGCTTCTAGTCATCCTGGCTCGCATAGATGGGATTCTGCTTCTGCCGGGCGTCGCGCTCGCCGTCGCTGTCATACACCGGAAGGACGGCGCTGGCCGGATTCTCGGGCGCTGGGTGAGCGTCTTTGCCGTCACCGTGGTTGGGCTTGTTGCCTACGCGTTGCTGAACAAGCAGCTTTTCGAAGTCTATCTTCCCATCAGCGGTATGCTCAAGAGCACGTTTCCGCACGTTCATGTGGTCCGCGAGTATGTGTTCCGCTACTGGTGGGCGGAGGTTGCGGCGCTCATAGCGCTGGTTGCCAACGCCTGGATCGTCGCGCGGGCGCGGGCGTTGCGCGAGGATGGCCGGGCGTCCGAGAGCGATCTCGCGCTGCTCTTTACATTCAACACCTACTGCATCCTGCACTTGCTCAACACGTTCGTCTTCACGAAAGCGCGCGGGGCTTACAACTGGTATTTCCACCCGTACGTCCTGACCGTCATTCTGAACTTTGTGATGATCGGAAGCTGGGTGCTGGGCGACGAGTGGCTGTGCGACCGCCGGATGCGTCCCATGCGCGTAACAGCCATCGTGCTGGCTCTGCTGCTGCTGGTTGTGCCTGCACGGAGGCTTTATCGTGGCGTCACCGGTCAACTGCCCGCGAAGTGGCGCACCTACTGCTACGATGCTGCTCTTTGGGCGCGCTCCAGCACTCCGCCGGACACGGTGTTTGTCATGAACGACGCGGGCGTTTTCGGCTACTTCTCCGATCGCAGGGTCGTCAATCTGGACGGGCTGGTCAACTCACTCGAGTACCAGCGCTACGGGGCCGAGGGGCGGCTGGACGATTTCCTTAAGAAATGCAGCGCCCGATATCTGGTGCAGGCGAACTTCTCGCCCGAGCAGGAAACGATCTACAAGAACGACGGTGAGATACACTTCACGATCATGTGCGCGTTGCACGATCGCCCAGCCGGGCTCGTACGGCTGAGCAGCGAACGGCAGGTGTTCCAGTCCGAGCAGTACGACCAGTGGGGATGGGTGGGCGACAAGCCCCAGCTCATTGCATCGAGGGTACGCGCGTGGGAACTCGATCTTCCAGAGTGACTACGGGGCATTGAGCGCTGCATCCGAGCGCGGGAACAGGCTGTTCCGCTTTCTCGACCTCTGGGCGGGAACTCCGCTTTGCGCCGTCTGCGGTATCACCCGCCGCGCCGCGGGGCCTCCGCCGGCAATCACGCGAATCGGCTTGCTGAGGACCGCCGCCATCGGTGATACCGTGCTGCTTTCGGGGCCTGTCGCCGACTTGCGCCAGAGCTTCCTCGAGAGCAGTATCACGCTCTTCTGCGGCGGAAGCAACTTCGAGGTGGCGCGGCTCGTGCCCGGCCTCGACGATGTCGTCCGGCTTCCCATCACCCGTCTCTGGAAGGCGCTGAGCATCGTCCGCCGCGCGGGCCTGTTCGATGCGTGGATAGACTTCGGCCAGTGGCCGCGCTACGACGCCCTCGTCTCGCACTTCGCGCGCGCCGCCTTCAAGGTGGGCTTCCGCACGCCGGGGCAGCGTCGTCATTACGTTTTCGACCGCTGTGCGGCGCATACCACGGACCGCCACGAGATCGAGAACTTCCGGGCACTCACCGCCGTGCTAGGCGCGAGCGGCGGAAGCCTGCCGTGTCTCCTCGTCCCCGAGGGCGAACGTCCGCTTGCGCCGGGAAGCGTCGTGTTCCACATGTTTCCGGGCGGATCACGCGCCGCGGTGAAGGCGTGGCCGGCCGAGCGTTGGGTGGAACTTGCCGCTCGCGTGGCCGCCGCCGGGCACCGCGTTGTGTTGACGGGTTCTGGGCGTGACAGGGCAGGGGCCGAAGCTGTGGCAGCGCGGATATCAGATGGTGCCGCGGCGGTTGCGGCGGGCGAACTCGACATTGCCGCCACCGCGCGTCTTCTGCAAGGCTCCGCCGCCGTTGTGAGCGTGGACACCGGCATCATGCATATGGCTTCCGCGCTCGGGTGCAGGCTCGTTGCGCTTCACGGCCCGACCTCCGCGAAGCGCTGGGGCCCGCTCAATCCCGCCTCCGTGGCGGTGCAAAGCACGTACTGCCGGGAGCCCTGGATCCAGCTTGGGTTCGAGGGGCCGCGCACAGGGGATGCCTGCATGCGGTGCATAACGGTGGATCAGGTCTATGATGCCCTGATGCAGGTGTTGACCGCCTGACGCGGTACGGAGCCGTTGGTCCGGGAGTCCGGCGCGCGATTCTCGCTGTCCCGCCAGACACTAGACCTGTCCCCGTTCTGGGGCGCCTTTCTGATGGTCAGGGGCGCCAGGTGCCGCCCGGCTCCAGAACGGTCTCGCTCCATGTGAGCCAACCCTCGCCAACCTGCTCAGCGCCCTTGCCCGGGTTGCTGCCGCTCCATTTGCCATAGCGGATGCCGATAGACTGGCGGCACTCCGAAGCCAAGGTGATCGTCCCTGCGCTGGCCTCCAACCACAGAACTCCCCACGGCAGCACAATCGGCGTGCGTAGGTCTCTGTCCTCGGGAATGCGCGGCGCAATTTGCACGGAGTCCCTGCTGAGAACCTCAACGCCCAGAGCTCCCTGTACGAGGGCGGCGAAGTAGTCGGCATTCCATCCCTGAATCACCGGGCCGCAATTCTCGCCCGTTTCGCCCATAAGATACTCGTGGGGGGTGTAGTCGCCGAACTCCTCAAGGTCCCAATAGCCGACGCGGCGCATCAGTTCCTCAGCGTCCCGCGGATAGCCGCCGCGGAAGCGCCCGAGCGCGTCCATAAAGCTCAGAAACGGCCAGACCGCGCCGTTGTGATAGTCCCCGGGAGTGTTGTTGAACGGCTCTCGGTACGGCCACGTCTCGCGGATGCCCCAGGGCGCCATCGCCCTGTTCAGCGCGGCGTAGATGTGCTCCAGCCGTTCGGGTGGGATTAGCCCGAAGACGGCCCCGATGAGTTGGTCTTGCTGAATATGCCCGTCCACCTGCCCGTCCTGCCAGCGCGTCGTGTAGAACTCACCGTTCCACAGGCCGCCATCGTCCGTGTCCGCGCCGATCGCCTCCGCCGCTCTCGCGCCGAGCGCCTCGTATCGTAGCGATGACTCCATATCGCCTGCAACCGCGGCCATATCCCGCGCGGCCCGAAGCGCGGCAAGCCAGGCGAACTCGAAGTGCGGTGCGTGCCTGCGCCCCTCGACGCCGGGAACGTCCTTCCAGTCGGCCCAGTACGAGCCCTGCTCCAGCATACCGTCGCCGTCCGTGTCGCGCGCCGCCAGCCACTCCATGGCGCGCTTTGCGTCCGGCCAGATGTTCCTGACCAGCTCGTCATCGTGCGTGAAATCGTGATAGCGCTTGAGGCGAAGAATGAAGTAGCAGTTGATGTCGAGGTCGTCTTCGCGCTCGATGATCGGCAGGATGGTCGTTGGGACCTTCCCGTCCGGGCGCACGTGCCCGGCGGTCTCCTCCAGCATTCTGCGTTCGAGATCGGGCCAGAACACGACATGCGCCCAGCTCGTCCAGAACGAGTCCCGCTGGTTGAGCTCGCGGTAGCCCATCGTGATGACGAACTGCTTCGTGATGCGTGTCAGATACACTGCCGCGGGCAGATACCAGCGGAGGTACTCGTCCAGCTTCGTATCCCCAACCGACGGCAGCAGGCGCGAGAACTCCTCTGTCGCTGCCTCAAGCTCCTGCCACCCTGCCAGGGCGTATGCAGCAAGTTCGCTGGCCGCGCGAAGCTCACCCGCGTAGTAGCCGCCGGGGTCGTAGTAAGCGAGTACGAATCGCACCGTCCGGGCACCGTGCGCAGGCACGTGAACCCGCGCGCTCGCCCGCCAGCCGTTGCCGGGGGCGCCCGGTTCCGATTCATCGGCGTCCGCGAAGAGCACAGCCACGCGCTCCGTGCCCTCCAGCAGAGCGTGCCCTGCTCCCATCTCGAATACCACCGAGACGTTCATCGCCTCATCGCGTTCGCTCGTCAGCGTGATCTCCGTCAGAATGACCGGAAGAGATGTTCGGAACGCGTCCTGACGGGCGACCGGCGAGAAGCAACGGGTGCGTGCGCTAACTCCTGGCAGGCTCGGGTCCGCAACCTCCAGCGACGCGAACGGGAACGCCCGCTCTGTGCGAACGCTTGCGAACTTGTCCGTCGCCCGCGTCTGTCCGCCGCATTCGATCAGCAGCCTGCTTCCCGGAAGCTCCTCAAGCCATGGCCCTTCGCGGCTGGGGTTGACCATAATGCGCGAGAGAAACGCCCCGCCGCCTGTAATCTGCCCGCAGATTCCGAAGTTGCCGATGGGGAAGCCGCCTCCCTCGCGGCGCCGGTCTTCGCCTCCCACCGCCTCAGCGGCGAGCACAATCAAGAGGGCAAGAGCGGATGCGAGTATAAGTAAAGTAGAGAAGTCTGTTGCGTGTATCACGAATGATGAGTTTGCCAGAAATGACACGATTCCTTCGCCGAACTGCTGTTCTCCGGGTGGTTTCGCCGGTAGTGGCCGCCTGCGCGGCGCTCACGTGGCTGTCCTGCCCGGCACCCTGCGCGCCGCCAGCAGCGCCAGCTCTCTTCGCCAAGACTCCCGTGCTGTCCGTCAACGAGGCCGAGATTCTCGCTGACGGCAAGCCCGTCCGCGGGATGTTCGTGTTTTGGCATATCACGGACGTGAAGGCGGCCGATGAGAAGCGTGTGCGCGCCGAGTTTGCCCGCATGCGCAGGCTCGGCTTCATCGGTGTGGGGCTCGAGGCCGGCTGGAAACAGATGAACCCTGCGCCGGACACCTTCAGCTTCAACGCCGCCGGAACCGACCTGCTCATCAAGTGGGCGGCGGCCGAGGGCCTCTGGGTGCATCTGCTGCTGACGCCGCACTACACGCCGGGCTGGGTGTTCACGAAGCACGGCGATGTGAAGATGAAGGATCCCGAAGGGAAGACCGCCGACGGATCGTTCATGACCTTCAGCCCGTATTCGCCCGCCGTTGACGATCAGGCGGCCTTTCAGGCGAAAGCCGTCGCCTATTTCAGTCGCCACCCCAACATCCTCGCTTTCTGGCTCACGAATGAGCAGGGCTTCGGCGCGAAGTGGCTTGACTGCTCAAAGTGGGGGCTAGCCGCATGGCGCGACTGGTTGAAGAGCGTCAACCCGGATGTCAGCTTCTGGAACAAGCGCTGGGGGGCTGATTTCTCCTCCATCGCGGCCGTTTCCATTCCCGCACCTGGCACGGAAGGCGCGCAGTGGAACGATTGGCTCCGCTTCCGCCGCGTGAGCCTTAACAGCTACTGGAACCACCTCTACCGCAAGGCGAAAGCGGAGCGCACGCGCTTCATTCCGATCGGGCACAAGTTTGTGCTCTACAACGCTCTGGATGCTTCGGCCCCCACGTGGGCGTTCGCCCCGTCGCCCGTCCGGCTCGAAATGGACATTCTGGGGTGCGACGCCTATGGCAGCACATACGGGATGAAGGCCGCCGCAATGGCCTTCCGAAAGCCCATCGTCCTTGCCGAAACTAACTTTTCCGCCACCGCGACCGGGCCTAGAGGCAAGGCCAACACCCTCAAGATGCTGCTCGACCAGCAGTTTCACGGCGCGTTCGTGCAGACAATGTACGCCTGGAACGAGAACAGCAAGGATTTCCCCTGGGGGATCCGCGATTCGAGCGGCGGCATCCTGCCGGGCGGGTGGGGGGCGGTTGAAGCGGGCCGGATGATCAAGCAGTTCTCGCTGTCCTCTCCGTCTCTCCCGCCGCATGTTGCGGTGGTTGTTCCAGCCAACGCTTTCGCCGCGCGAGCCTCCGAAACGGACGCGTATCAGGCGCGTCTGGACTTCATCCTCAGGGTGCTCGCACAGAGCCCCGCCCGCGCGCATCTGCTCCTTTCCGACGATCTTGATCCGTCCTGCTATCTGGCTCCCCCGGCCGCAAGTCCCGCAAAGGGTCTGTCGCTCGATTCGTATCGGGTGCTTATAATCTGCGGTGATGCCGGCCTTGACGCGGCGTTCCTCCAGTCGAAGCGATTGCAGGATTGGGTGGAAGGCGGGGGTGTGCTGCTGTGCGACAAGCTGATGGACGGGCCGCCCGAATGGATGCGCATCCGCCAGCGCGAGGTGCCGGCCGCCACTTCGTTCAGTACAACATCCGCCGCTGGCCGCTGGAGCTTCCACAATCGCGAGCAGAAAGAGCTCGCGGCGCTGTCGCTCATTCCCGGACCGGAGCCGCCGGTTGGCCCGACCGTGCTCGGGACGCTCGATCTTACCGGCGAGCCGGTGGCAATGCGCATGGGCATGGGCAAAGGACGCGTTGTGTATGTGGGCGCGCAGCTTCTGTTGCCGGGACGCACGATGATGGATGCCGGGCTGATATGGGAGGCGCTCAGCCTGCGTGAGGTTTATCCGGCCACAACGCCGCCCGGGCCGAACTGGTCACGCCTTGGCGACGGCAGGAAGTCGGTCCTGTTCGTCGAGTCGCCCTCGGACTGGACCGGTTCGGTTGACCTTCCCGGTGCGTTGGGCACCTGCAAGGTCTTCGACGAGAAGGGCGTGCCGCACATTATTCCGCCGCTTAAGCCTGTGGACGGATACAGCCTCGCGGGCGATCTGTTCGACGGGCATTTCTGCCTGGTTCAGACGAAGGAGTAATCGTTGGTTCAGCACGTACTGTTTGCTATAGGCCTGCTTGCGCTTGCCGCCGCCGCGCCTGCCGCGAAAACAGGAGGCGACTACTTCACCGCCGAGCATGTCGCTGCCATCCGTGAGCGCGCTAAACAGCCCGAATACGCCAAAACGCTGGAGCAGACGATTGCGAAAGCAGAGCTGATTGCCGGCCGCTCGGACGAGGAGATCTGGGAGATGATCCCCGATGCCGATCTCCCGCGCGCGCTGAATGTCAACTTCGGAGTGGGCTGCCCCGTTCACGGCGCCGCGGTGTTCAAGAAGGGCGGCCAATACCCGTGGATCATGTCGCCAGACCAGCCGTTCAAGGTGAAGTGCCCGGTCGGCGGCGAGGTGTATCCGAGCAACGACTTCGCCGCCTACCTGAAGTCCGGGCGCAAAGAGAAGCTCGACACCACTGCGAAATACGTGGATGACGGCGGCGGGTGGGTGGATGCCGACGGCAAGCGCTACTGGTTCGTGGCGCACTATACGTTCTGGGAGCACTGGCGGCGCACGATCATTGATGGCGTCAGCGCCTGCTACCGCGCCTGGCTGGCGACCGGCGACGAGCGCTATGCGCACAAGACCGGCGTGGCGCTGGCGCGCATTAGCCAGGTCTATCCGCATATGAAGTACGCTGAGCAGGCGTATCACAACGGGCGCTACCCGGCGGGAATCAACGGGCGCATTCTCGATTACATCTGGGAGAACTCCACCGTCACGACCTTCGGTCTCGCGTACGATGCCATCTTCGCAACGCTGGCTTCCGACGAATCGCTCAAGAGCTTCGCGGCGTCCCGCGGCGTTGGGGATGTCGCCGCCGCCATCGAAAAGAACATCCTGCAGGTGGCTGTTCAGGACATCTTCGACAAGAAGATCTGGGGCAACAAGTTCGAGCTTGGAAGCCTCTCGACCCTCGCGCTGTGCATTAACAACACCGACCCATCCCGCGGTGCCACCACCGCGCAGATGGTGGACTGGATTCTGACCGGGCCGGGCGACCTCGAGTTCACGCTCTACAACGGGATGGACCGTGACGGGATTGGCGGCGAGAGTTCGCCTTCCTACTCGTCCATCTGGAACAATCGGATGGTTCAGGCCGCGGACAATCTTGCGCGGCTGGGGGTGGACATCGTCAACGGCCGTCGCTGGCTCCGTATCGCCCGGGGCCCCTCGGAGATGCGCGTTCTGGACACGCTCTGCCCACGCATCGGTGACCACGGGGGTGGTATACTGGGGTCCCCGCGTCTGATGAGCCCGAGCCTGTTCGAGTTCGGTGTACAGCATTTTCAGGACCCTTACAGCGCCAAAATGCTGCTGAAGATGAACCGAACGCCCGATTTGTTCGCGCGCGCGGTTCCCAGTCGCGACGAGCTGCGTAAGCTCGCAAAGCGCGACCGTTTTCCGGATGCGCCGTTCACCCGTGACATGGGCGGCTACGGGCTGTCCATCCTCGAACTCGACGACGGCGGCCACAAGCATTCTGCGACAATGTACTATGGCTGTCCGGGCGCGAGCCACGGCCATCTCGACCGCCTCACCATGGCGTATCATCGGGACAGCCGCGATGTCCTGACGGAGCTCGGCTACCCCTCTCACTGGGGGCCGATGGCGAACTGGTGGGTCAAGAACACGCCTTCGCACTACTGTGTGATGATTGACGGGAAGGCGCAGCCCGAGCGAACCACGGGCTATCTCACGGCCTTCGCCGATCTCGACGGCCTGAAGTTCGCTGAGGCCGAGGCGGCCGCGATGTGGAAAGGAGCCGCGAAGGACTACCGCAGGTCGCTCGCGCTGCTCGATACCGGCGAGAAGTCCGCGCTTCTGATAGATGCCTTCGTTGTCGAGGGCGGTTCCATGCATGACTACATCTTCCATGGGCTGCCGTACGGAGAGTTCTCGCCGGATCTCCGCCGCGTGCGCTCGCAGACAACCGGCACCCTTGCGGGCGAGGATGTCGAGTTTGGCGGCGACCCAGGCGAGGGCCGCGCCGCCAGCGGGTATCAGTATTTCAAGTCCCCCACATGGTATCAGCCGCGGGATGTGACGCACTTCGCATGGTGCGGCGACAACGGGTTGGACATGGACGCCTGGTTTCCGCGCCTGGCCTTCGACGAAGTGATTGTCGCCGATACCCAGCCCCCTATCACAGGGGCCTATCCCAACTCGATGCCCTACATTCTGCTGCGCCGCAATGGCCAGGATTTGAGCAGCCTGTTTCTCGGGATCGTTGAAACGGGGGACATGCCATCGCGTGTCGCGAAAGTGACGCGCCTCACCGCTAGCCATCCGAAGGCGGGTGGGGCGGTGGTCCGCCTCACTTCGGGCGCTGAGTGGCGGATACTCGTCAACCTCAGCGGCGAGGATGTCACGTTCGAAGACGGCGCCCGGTCCAGCGCGCGCTTCGCGGCGCTCCTCACGAGTGGCGGCAAACTGCGCAAGGCCCACCTCATCGGCGTGGGCCGCGTCGAACAGCCCGGCTTACAGACACTCACCTGCGAGCCAGCGCCGGAGTGGACTGTGTCCTCCGTGGACTACCGCGCCGGAACTGCCCGGGTCGCGCGTCCGGACGGCCGGGTGCGGGTTCCGAAGAACGGCCTGGTTGCTGTCGCACGCAACAGAGGCCATTCGGCTTCCTATACACTGCGCTCGGCAAGGACCCTCGACAACGGCGAAGTCGAAATCAGCTTCGGCGATACGCCGCTTCTCACCGGCCGCTTCCATGCTTCGTGGGATGCCGCCTCCGGCAAGATAGTCTCAAAAGAGCGCACGGGGGGCGTGTACAATCATTTTGCCGCGAAGCGATTTCCCGGAATGACTGCCGTCAGTGGGAATCTCGTGCACACCGCAACGATCACCGAACACGACGGGGCCGCAAACACATTCAGCATAGACCCGGCGCGCGGGCCCTTGTTCGGCGAGGGAAATGACGGCGGCCGCTCGTATGTGTACATCGCCGACATCGCCCCGGGCGTCAGCCTGTCTCCGACGGCCGCAAGGACGATAACCCCGCGCGCTGTATTTTGAGTTCGACTGTCAGGCCGTGACGATCTTGCGCTTGTCGGGAAGATACTTCAGCTTGCGGCCTGTGACAAGGGCTTTGTAGGCGAGGATGTTGGCGACAGCGTGCTGGTGCCCGGCTTCGACCGGGGCGTTGCAGCGCTTTCGCGACCGCATGCAGTTGATCCAGTTCTCCATGTGTCCTGCCCGGCCCGTCTCCGGCTTGATCTTGATCTCTTCCTTGACGGCTGAAGCCTTCGCGCCGCCAGCGCCGGTGATCGTCCACGACTCATCGCTGAACGTGCCGTTCATGCCGTAGATGCGCGTGCCCAGCGAGCTCGCGTTGCCGAGCATGGTCGTGTATTCGCACATGAACCCTTTCGGGTACTCGATCACCGCGGTCACGGTGTCCTCATGCTCACGGCCGTCGTCCCAGATGTAGTGCCCCCCGTTCGCGACGGCAGACGTGGGGTAGGGATCCTCCATGAACCACGAGACCACGTCGAAGAAGTGCACCCCCAGCAGTGCAATCGGCCCGTTGGTGAAGTCCCGGTAGAACTGCCACAGCCGGTACTGCTTCGGGTCGAACTTGCGATACTTCTTGTCCATCAGGAAGCGCCGCCACGCGACGTCCTCTTCCTTCACATCGTCGTACGGGCGCATCCAGCGCGGGCCTGCGTCATTCCAGGCTATCTCTATGCGCGTGATCTTCCCCAGAACGCCGCGCTGAATCAGCTTCGAAGCTGCCCCCCACGCGCCCTCGCTGCGTCTTTGCGTGCCCACCTGCACGACGCGCCCTGACTTCTTGACCGCGTCGTAGGCCATGTTCGCGTCTTCCATCTCCGTCGCGAACGGCTTCTCTACGTACGCGTCTTTGTCGGCTTCAACCGCGTCGGCAAGAACACGGGCGTGCGCGAAATCGGGAGGGGCGATAATGACGGCGTCAATGTCCTTGCGCGCGAGCAGGTCTTCGTAGTCGGCGAAAGCGGGGCAATCTTCCCCGTTCCATTCCTTCGCCTTCGCGGCCATCTCTTCGCGGCGCGGGCTCCAGGTGTCGCAGATCGCGCCTACGCGCACGTTCAGCTTGGTTTCAAGGCCGTGGACCTGGTTCATCAAGAACGCTCCGCGCCCTCCCGCGCCAATGATTCCCACACTGATGCGCTCGTTCGCGCCGAACGCGCGGGCAGGCACAACCGTCAGGGCGGCGGCCGCCGCCGCGCCTTTAGCTGTCGTTCCCAGAAACTCTCTTCGTGTCATCTCGCTGTCAGTCATCGTTTCGCCTCTCCGTCTCTGTATTCAGCCGCCATCCGCGCAAGCTCGCTTCTTCCCGACCTCCCTCGATGCACAAACATACGATACTTCAACGTCAGCGGCTCCGATTCCTCAATCGTGTAGTCCGGGGCGTTGTTCGTGAACGATGGGCTCAGATACCCGTACTGCCGCAGGCACCATCCGTCGGGAAAGTAAGGGTTGTCCGGATGCTGGAAGATCGCCGCCCCGTCGAAGCTGTCCTTGCCGCCGAACCGCGCCGAGAAGTCCGCCCACGGATGCGGAGTCTTGTCTTCGTCGCCGGGCAGAATCCCCTTCGGCCTCTCTATGTCAAACTTTCGCTGCAACCCCTGCCATGCAGCGCCTTCATCCGCATATGGTAACCCTCGTCATAGAGTGTCCTTCGCTTGAGAAGGACATAGAGTATTTCCAGGAGTTG
>JBPOJE010000068.1:0-22263 GCA_052033935.1 Armatimonadota bacterium | reverse complement strand
ATATCGAGCGCGGATACACCTACTTTGCGATGGCGTTTGCCGTGGCGGTGGAGATGCTGAACATTCGCGTGCGCAGCACGATGATAGACCAGGCAGGTCAGGACACACCGAAGAACGCCTAACCGCCGAGGAGCGGCTCCTGCACTGGCGCATCAGGCGCGCTCTGGCGCACAATCCCCCGAAGCGCGGGGCGGCCCGCGCGACGCCTATGATGCACGTGTACCTCGAAACCTACGGCTGCCAGATGAACGTCGCGGACAGCGAACTGGTGACGGCGATACTGAAGAGCAACGGCTTCGAGATGGCCGAAACGCCGGAACTTGCGGACGCGATTCTGCTCAACACCTGCGCCGTCCGCGAGCATGCCGAGGAGCGGATTATCGGGCGCGTCGGGGAACTGGCACAGTATAAGCACGAACGCCCGCACGTCATCATCGGCGTGCTTGGCTGCATGGCACAGCATCTGAGAGAGAACCTGATAAAGCGGTCGCGGTTTGTGGACGTCGTGGCGGGGCCGGACTCGTACCGCAGGCTGCCCGGGCTTCTGGAGCGAGCGCGCGAACAGAAAACCCTCGACGTACGGCTGGACAGGCGCGAGACCTACGAAGGCATCACGCCCGAGCGGGCGGACGGCGTGACGGCGTGGCTGACGGTGCAGCGGGGATGCGACAAGTGCTGCACATTCTGCGTTGTGCCCGCTGTCCGGGGGCGCGAACGCTGCATTCCTCTGGCGGATCTGGTATCGAGGGCAGAGAAACTCGCGGCGGAAGGCGTGCGCGAGATCACTCTTCTGGGACAGACGGTCAGTTCGTACACGGACGGCGAGCATGATTTCGCCGGCCTGCTGCAGGAGCTTGCACGGATTCCGGAGCTGCTGCGCATCCGCTTCACGTCCCCCTACCCCACGGACTTCAGCCCGAGGCTGATTGAAGCCATGGCGGGCAATGAGAAGATCGCCAGACATGTGCATCTTCCGCTGCAATCGGCCAGCAACGCGGTTCTGAAGAAAGCACGCCGCCGCTATACGATTGCGGAGTACGACGCCGTTCTGCAGGCGCTTCGGGCGGCGATGCCGGGCATGGCGGTCTCAACGGACATCATCGCGGGATTCCACGGTGAGGGGGAAAAGGAGTTTCAGGAAACCTGCGACTACGTCCGGAAGACGCGCTTCGATTTCGCGTTCATGTTCAAATACTCACCGCGCTCGCAGACGGCCGCATGGCGATGGGAAGAGACGGTGGACGAGGAGACGAAGAGCAAGCGCTTGAAGACGATCATTGACATTCAGGAACAGATCAGCCGCGAAGTCCAGCAAGCGTGCGTGGGGCAGACGGCTCGGATGCTGGTCGAGGGGGTCTCGAAACGGGAGGACGGCCGGCTTTTCGGCAAGACATCGGAGTTCCGGCAGGTAGTGTTCGAAGACCCGGCGGCCAAGCAGGGGGACATGGTTGATGTGAAGGTGGTTGGCGCGACGGGGCACACGCTTATTGGGGAGCGGGCCGGAGCGACGAAATGAAGATATACACGCGCAAAGGCGACGCGGGCGAGACGGGATTTCTGGGAACTGGACGGCTCCCGAAGGACGACATCCGTATGCAGGCGGGCGGAGATGTGGACGAGTTGAACGCGGTATTCGGGTGCTGCCTGGCGGCGGATCTCGCGCCTCAGGTGGCGGCGGCCTTGCGGCAGACACAGCACGACCTGTTCAAGCTCGGATCGGCAATTTCCGCAGCGGGCTCGGACGCCAGCATGGCGGTTGCTTCGCTGACAGGGCAGGATATCGCCCGCCTTGAGGCGGAGATTGACGCCCTCAGCGGCTCGCTCCCGGCGCTGACGCAGTTCGTGCTTCCGGGCGGAGACGCGGGAGCGGCGCTGCTGCATCTGGCAAGGACGGTCTGCCGCCGCGCCGAGCGGTCGCTGGTGGCGCTGGCCAGGGAGACCGGACTGGACGCGGGGTGCCTTGCCTTTCTGAACAGGCTTTCGGACTATCTGTTCGTCGCGGCGCGCGCCCAGAACCAGCACGCCGAAACCGGCGAGACACTCTGGAACAGGACTTAGGCCGAACCGGTCGCGGCCTTATACTACACGGAGGCGTTGGAACATGACGGGGCGTGAGAGAATTCGCGAGGCGATGGCACACGGGCAGCCTGACAGGGTGCCCGTGATGTGCCAGCTTTCGATAGGACACTATCTGATCAACACGGGGACACAGCCGTCCGAACTCTGGTTCTCGAGCGAGGCGTTCGCGAAAGCGCTGATCATGCTTGCGGACGCTTATGGCTTCGACGGCATACTCATCAATCTCCCGGGCAGGCCCCAGAACTGGCGCGAGTACACGAGCAGGATCGAGCAGCATCCCAACGGCTCCGAAGACGTGTTCTGGCCGAACGGCGAGGTGACCCATTTCCCTGCCGATGACAACCCCCAGCACGACCGGCGGGGGCTGCGGCGTTCGCCCACGCTCGAAGAGGTTGATCCCGGCCTGCTTTTCTACGACGACCCGCACGTGCCCTGTGGGCTGAAGCACCCGTACTCGTTCGGCCCGGATGTGACCGGATCGCCCCCGGCCAAGGGCGAGTGGCCGCCGTACTGGTTCCGGACGATTGACATTGTGCGCGAGGAAGTTGGGGACAGGCTCTCGGTGCACTCGGAGGTGTTCTCACCATTCACGCAGCTTCTGGAGATGTTCGGATATCAGAACGCGCTGATGTATCTTCTGGACGACCCCGGCCAGTGCGAACTCATTCTTCAGGCGTATGCCGAGGGCACGGCCGATCTGGCGGTGAGACAGGCGGAGAGGGGCGTGGACGCGGTGCTGATTTCGTCTGCGTTCGCTGGGGCTGGGTTCATCTCGCGCGGGCAGTACGAGCAGTTCGTGCTTCCATACGAGCGCTACGTCATTCAGAAGGCGAAGGAAGGGGGCACGCCCGTGGTTTATACACACACGTGCGGGGCTATCGGAGGCCGCCTCGACCTGATGGCAGCGACCGGCCTTGATGGGATAGACACGCTGGACCCGCCGCCGCTCGGGACGGTTGATCTGGCCGAAGCAAAGGCAGCATGGGGTGATAGAATCTTCTTCAAGGGCAACATAGACTCCGTGAACACGCTTCTGAACGGCACGCTCGATGACGTGATGGCGGACGCCCGTGAGCGCGTGAAGGTGGGCATGCCGGGCGGAGGATACATTCTTTCATCGGCGTGCAGTGTCGCGCCGCGCGTCGAGCCTGAGAAGCTGATGGCGCTTGCAGTCGTGGCGCAGGCTTACGGATCATACCCACGAAAGGAGACCGGCATTGACTGATCAGGAGAGACAGGCGGACATCGCGCTGCTGGCGGCAATCGCCTGCAGCCCTTCTGCCTGTGCTAGGCACGATTGTTTTGAGAAAGTGACGGGGCACGTCCATTGGCCTACTCCGATCTGAAAGCGTTCATCAAGAGCCTTCGAGAAGCGGGCGAACTGAAAGAGATCAGCCGCCCCGTGGATGCGGCGCTTGAGATTTCCGAGATCACAGATCGCGTCTGCAAGAAGGGCGGGCCGGCGCTGCTGTTCACGAACGTTTTGGGACAGAAGACGCCCGTACTCATCAATGCCTTCGGGTCGGAGCGGCGCATGGAGATGGCGCTGGAGGCGGATAGCCTGGACGCCATCGCCGAAGAGATCAGCGCGCTTCTGACGCCGGATGTGCCGAGCTCGCTGATGGGGAAGCTCGGCATGCTTCCGAAGCTCGCACGCATGAACGACCTAGCACCGCGCGAGGTGAATAGCGGAAGTTGCCAGGAAACGGTCATCACGGACAACCCGACGCTCGATGACCTGCCGATCATCACTTGCTGGCCCGAGGACGGAGGCCCGTACATCACCCTCGGACTTGTGATAACGTCGCACCCCGAGAAGGGCTCGCGCAACATCGGGCTGTACCGCCTGCAGAAGTTCGACGGCAGCACGCTTGGCATGCACTGGCAGCGGCACAAGGGCGGGGCCGAGCATTACCGGGCGGCCGAGGCTCGCGGACAGCGGCTGGAAGCCGCGATTGCGCTCGGGCCGGACCCCGCGGTAACCTACGCGGCGACGGCGCCTCTGCCGCCGGAGATCAGCGAACTGATGCTGGCCGGATTCCTGCGCCGCAAGCCAGTGGAGATTGTGCGCTGCAAGACGATTGACCAGTGGCTACCGGCCAACTGCCAGATTGTGCTGGAAGGGTATGTGGAGCCGGGGGAAAGGCGCAGAGAAGGCCCGTTCGGGGATCACACGGGCTTCTACTCGCTGGCGGACGACTATCCGGTGTTTCACCTGACGGCCATTACGGCCTGCAAGGACCCTGTCTATCCCACGATCATCGTGGGCCGCCCCCCGCAGGAGGACGCTTGGCTCGGGAAGGCGACGGAACGCATCTTCCTGCCACTCATCCGGACGGCGGTTCCGGAGGTGGTGGATCTCAGCCTTCCGGCCGAGGGCACCTTCCACAACTTCGCCATTGTGAGCATCCGCAAGCGCTATCCCGGACACGCCCGCAAGGTGATGCACGCGCTGTGGGGCCTCGGTCAGATGATGTTCACGAAGTACATCATCGTTCTGGACGAGCACGCGAACGTGCACGACTTGCAGGAGGTGCTGTGGCGGCTCGGGACAGCCACCGACCCAAAACGCGACCTTGAGTTTGCCTCGGGTCCCACCGATGTGCTTGACCACGCCGCAGCCCTACCGGACATCAGCGGAAAGCTCGGCTTCGACGCCACGCGGAAGTGGCCGGACGAAGGGTATGATCGCGACTGGCCCGGTGAGGTCGAGATGAGTGAAGAGGTAAAGCGGAAGGTGGACGCTTACTGGGATTCGCTGGGTATCTGAATCGGGTTCGCCATATAGACCCCGACAAGCAGCATCACAACCCCAAGAGCCAGCCCCGTCAGTGACAGGACGATCAGCACGTTGAGGCAGGCGGCTCCAGCGGAGGCGGCGCGGCTTGCTGCCGGAGTGAAAGCAGGCACCGCGTGGATGTAGAGGTTCTCGGTGTACAGCCGCCGGCAAATACCCCCGCCGCACAGCCCGCCCAGCGTGCCAGCCAGCAGGGCATAAGGCGGGTACGGCGGCATGACCCCCGCCCTGTAGATTGCCCCGTTCGACGCCATCCCGGCGAGCACAATGAGCGCCGCGAAAACGAGTCCGCCCAGCATTGCCCATCGCAGCCAGGGCCACTTTCGCACCGGAGTGCTGGCCGCGGCGGCCGTGCCCGCGCCCACTAGGTTCGCGGACAAAAACAGACTCAGATACGCCACTTGCTCCCCGGTCAGCGAAACAGGCATGTCGAGGTCTAAAATGGGGTCGGCAAAGAGAATGGCATTAAGGAGCGGAAAAAGCACCGCCGCAAGCGCCGCGACGGCCGCGGTGATCGCGAGGATGATGGACGGCTTCAGGCTGAAGACGGGAAGCTCTGTCTGCACAACGGGCGCGCTCGCCACTTGTCCGGTCGCCTTGAAAGCCGCGGCGATCCATTCGGACCGGCTGAGAGCCTCGCCGCTCATCAGCGCGCGGTAGGCCTTCACGACCTCCTTCACCCGCTCATCGCCCGGATCTTCCTGAGCGAGGACATCGGGGTGGCACTCCCGCACCTTGCGCCGGAAGGCCCGCTTGATGTCCGCTACGGACGCTTCGGCCGTGATGCCGAGCACCATGCAGCAGTATTCTTTGCTCTGAAGTTCCAAGACTCGTCGTACCGTAAGCCTATTATTCCAGAACCGCCGCCCGGATTGCCAGCGGCCGACCGCGGATAATGCGGGGCTGGCGCAGTTCGGCTTCGTATCTGCTAATACTTGACGAGGCTGCGGACGCCACGGCCTTCCAGCACGGCCCGGCCATTGAGGTCGGTCAGCTCGATGAAGAAGATGAACCCCGCAACCACGCCTCCGAGCTGCTCGACCATATCGCCAGCCGCCCGGGCCGTGCCGCCCGTTGCCAGCAGATCGTCCACAATCACAACCCGCTCGCCCGGGCGGACTGCGTCGCGGTGAAGCTCCAGGAAGTTTGTGCCGTACTCGAGATCGTACTCGCAGCGGACCGTCGCTCCTGGAAGCTTGCCGGGCTTGCGCGCCAACACAAACCCGAGGCCCATCTCCAGCGCCACGGGGCTGCCCATAAGAAATCCGCGCGATTCGATGCCGAGCAGCTTGTCCGGTGTGAATTCGCGTGCGGCACCGCACATGCGGCTGACCACCTCGCGAAAGGCGTCCGGATCCGCCAGCACCGGGGTGATGTCGCGGAACAGGATGCCCGGCTGTGGAAAGTCAGGAATACTCCGAATGAGTTGAGCCGCCTGCAGCGGTTTTTCAAGGTTCAAGCCATGTCTCCTTTGCTGGCGCAATGCGCCGGGATTGTTGATGAATAGTCGGGCCTGAGCACGCCGCGGTCCGTAATGATCGCGTCAATCAGATGCGCCGGAGTCACATCAAACGCCGGGTTCATCACGGTCACGCCGTCCGGCGGCGCGGCCAGCCCGGTGGGCTCCAGAACCTCTGATGCGTCGCGTTCCTCAATGGGAATGTGCGATCCGTCCGGGCAGCCCAGGTCTATGGTGGAGACCGGCGCGGCGACATAGAACGGGATTCCATGCGCCCGCGCGTTGACCGCCACCGAGTACGTTCCGATCTTGTTGGCGCTGTCACCGTTGGCGGCGATCCGGTCTGCCCCGACGACGGCTACGTCCACGTGCCCGCGCCCCATGAGCCACGCCGCCGCGCTGTCGGGGATAGCCGTCACCGGCACGCCCGCGCGACCCAGTTCCCACGCCGTTAGCCGCAATCCCTGAAAGCGCGGGCGCGTTTCATCAGCGAAAACCGATATGTTCCGGCCCTGACGATGGGCGTGGAGTATCACGGCGAGGGCGGTTCCTCCGCTGACCGTGGCCAGCTCGCCAGCGTTGCAGTGCGTCAGCACGCGCGCGCCGTGCGGAATGAGAGCCGCCCCGGCTTCGCCGATCCGCACGTTGGCGGCGATGTCTTCCTCGCAGATTGCTTCGGCCTCCTGGACAGTAAGCTCGAAGGCTTCTTTGAACCGGCCGGATTCAACGGCGGAGGCAATACGCGAGACCACCCTGTCCACCGCCCACATCAGGTTGACGGCCGTCGGCCGCGCTTCGCGGAGCGCTCTGACCAGTTCTGAGAAGCGCCCCGCGTCTCCGCCGCACTCGCGCACGGCGAACGCGACGCCGTATGCCGCGGCCGCCCCGATGACCGGCGCGCCCCGAACGACCATGCTCTTGATGGCGCTCACGACCTGAGAGGAGGACGTAAGCTCAACGTATTCGAGGCTGAGAGGGATCTTCGTCTGGTCTATCAGAACCAGACGGCCCTCGCGCCAGTCCACTGTCCGGAGCGGGTTAGCCAAGCCGGCTCACCGACAGCGTGGAGCCGCACGAGCAGGTGAACTCCCCGGGCATGGCAGAGACCATCCGCTCGATGATCCGCCGCACGTTTTCGTTGCCTTTCTTCAGCCCCGCCACAACCTCCTCGGCGCTGACAGGAGCGGTTCCCGGCTCGCCGATAACGCCCGCGTCGTAGTCCGTCACAAGCGCGATGTTGACGTAGCACATCTCGAGTTCGCGCGCTAGGACGACCTCGGGATACTGCGTCATATTGACGGTGTGCCAACCGCACTTCGTGAAGTACTCACTCTCGGCGCGCGTGCTGAAGCGCGGGCCCTGCACAACCACACATGCGCCTTCCCTATGCAGTGGGAGGCCGAGTGCGGCGATTGTGTCCGAGGCAAGCTCCCGAAGCTGGGGGCAGTACGGCTCGCCGCTGCTGATATGCGTCACCTCCGGGCCGTCGTAGAACGTGTCGCGGCGCCCCCGGGTGCGGTCAACGAACTGATCGGACACAACAAAGCTGCCCGGATGGATATTCGGCCGCAGGCTTCCACACGCCGTGGGGGCGATAATCCTGCGCACCCCAAGCTCCTTGAAAGCGAAAACATTCGCGAGATAGGGTATGCGATGCGGCGGAAGGCTGTGGTCCGTCCCGTGGCGGGGTAGAAACGCCACCTTGCGCCCGGCGATTTCACCCACTGTCACCCTGCCGCTAGCGACGCCAAACGGTGTCTCGACTTCGTACTCGGCGTGGGTATCGAGGAGCGAGTAGAGGCCGGTGCCTCCAAAGACACCGACGGAAACGTCAGACGGAAGGGTCATCATAAGGCTCCTCGGCACCGGCATCAGGCGCGGCGCAGTCCGAACCGAGCGCCTGCAGCGCTTGGCGCGCAGCCATCTGTTCGGCCTGTTTTTTGCTCTTACCGACGCCCTGCCCTAGCACGCATCCTTCCACCAGAACCTGGATAGTGAACGTCTTGTCGTGGTCGGCACCGGTCTCTTCACACACAGTGTAGTGCGGAATCGTATGGCTTCGGCTCTGCACGATCTGCTGCAAAAGCGACTTGTGATCCTGAGCGCGCTCCCCCGAAGTGAGTGAGTCCAGAACGTCCGCCAGCATTCTTAGCACGAAACTCCGCGCTTCCTGAAAGCCCTGGTCCACGTATATGACGCCGGCCAGCGCTTCGAACATGTCGGACAGAATGGACGAACGGTTGAACCCGCCGGACTGCCGCTCTCCCGTCGAGAGAAGCATAACGTCCTCAAGCTCCAGCCTGCGCGCGGCATCAGCCAGGGTTGGCTGGCTGACGGCCACGGCCTTCGCGCGCGAAAGGTCGCCTTCGGTCCACTCTTCCCTGGCTGCGAACAAATGCTCCGCGACCACGAGCCCGATCACCGAGTCGCCCAGAAACTCCAGCCGCTCGTTGCTCTCCTTCGCCGTTGACTCGCCGAGATACGAGCGGTGCGTGAGAGCCAGAACGAGCAGGTCGGGGTTGCTGATTCGCACCCCGAGGCGTTCCTGAAGAGTGGCCATCTGGTCCAAGTCAGCCGTGTAAGGTCAACCTTCCCCCACCCTCTTACCTGCCGAGCGAGTTCACCGCCTCGTGAATGCGCGAGACACCCTCTTCAATGTTCGCCATGGACGTCGCGTAACTGAGGCGTATGTTCTCCGGCGCACCGAACCCCGAGCCGGGAATCACGGCGACTTTCGCTTCGTCGAGCAGGAACTCCGCAAAGGAACCGGAGTCCTTGAAGCGCCCGCCGGAGCCCCTGATGAAACCCGAGACGCGGGGAAACACATAGAACGCGCCCCCGGGAGTAAGACATTCGAAACCGGGAATCGCTCTGAGCATCTCGACAATGCGGTTGCGGCGGCGCTCGAACTCGATCCGCATCTTCTCGACCTCATCCTGCGGCCCCGTGAGCGCCTGCACCGCACCCTTCTGGGCGAAGCTGACAGGATTGGACGTGCTCTGATCCTGTATCTTCCCGATTGCGGCAACGATTGCAGGGTCGGCGGCTAGGTATCCAAGCCGCCATCCCGTCATGGAGTAAGCCTTCGAAAACCCGTTGACCGTGATCGTGAGCGTCTTGATCTCATCGCCCAGGCTGGCGATGCTGACATGCTCTGTCCCATAGATGATCTTCTCGTATATCTCATCCGACAGAACGAGGACGTTTCGCTCCACGGCAACGGCGGCAATGGCTTCCAGATCGGCTCGCTCGTACACTCCGCCCGTCGGGTTGGACGGGCTGTTCAGAACGAGCATCTTCGTGCGCGAAGTGCAGGCGTCGCGGAACTGCGCAGCACTCATCCGAAAGCCCGTTGACTCGCTGGTCGGAACGATGACCGGCTTTCCCTCCGCGAGCAACGCCTGCTCAGGGTACGAAACCCAGTACGGTGCCGGGATAATCACCTCGTCGCCCGGGTTCAGCACCGCCTGCATCACGTTGTAGATGGAGTGCTTCGCCCCGCACGAGACGGCAATCTGTTTCACGTCGTAGCTGAGCCCGTTGTCGCGCTCGAGCTTCTCGACGATGGCCTTTTTCAGCTCGGGCGTGCCCGCGGACGGCGTGTACTTCGTGAGACCCGCATCCAGCGCATCCTTCGCCGCCTTCTTGATATGCTCCGGCGTGTCGAAATCCGGCTCACCAGCGGCGAAGCTCATCACCTTGACACCCTGAGCCTTGAGCGCGTTGGCTTTGGCCGTGATGGCAAGCGTTGGCGAAGGAGCGGCCCTCTGGCCGCGTTCAGATATGAAGGTCATTATTGTGTCTCTCCGCAGATTGCCTTGTGCCGCTAGACCTTTCTGAAGACGAGGCAGGCGTTGTGGCCGCCGAATCCGAACGAGTTCGACATGGCAACGTTCACGTCCATCTCCCGCGCGGTGTTGGGCACATAATCCAGATCGCAATCCGGGTCCGGAACGGCATAGTTGATGGTGGGTGGCACAACTCCGCGCTGCATCGCCAGAAGCGATGCAATGGCCTCAACCGCGCCCGCCGCGCCGAGCAGGTGCCCCATCATGGACTTGGTGGAGCTTATCGCCTTCCGGCGGGCCCTCTCCTCGCCGAACACTGCCTTGATGGAGGCGGTCTCCGTCCGGTCGTTCGGGCCCGTCGAGGTCCCGTGGGCGTTGATGTAGTCCACGGCGTCAAGTTCAATACCCGCATCGGCGACGGCCGCCTGCATGCAGGCGATCATTCCCCGTCCATCAGGCGCGGGCATGGTGATATGGTAGGCGTCGCCTGACATCCCGTAGCCCGCGACTTCCCCATAGATGCGCGCGCCGCGCGCCTGGGCGTGCTCCAGAGCTTCAAGAACCAACACCCCCGCGCCTTCGCCGATAACGAAGCCATCGCGCTCTTTGTCGAACGGCCTACTGGCGTGCTCGTAATCGTCGTTGCGCGTGGACAGCGCCTTCATGTTGCCGAAGCCTGCCATCGCCAGCGGCCGCACAGCCGCCTCGGTTCCTCCGGCAATCATCGCGTCGGCCGCGCCCCGCCTGATGATCTCCGCCGCGTCACCGATAGCATGGCTCCCGGTGGCGCACGCTGTCACGACCGTGGAGTTGGGGCCGCGCGCGCCAGTCTTGATGGAGACCTGGCCGCTTGCCATGTCCACGATCAGCATAGGCACGAAGAACGGGCTCACACGGCTCGGCCCCCGCTCGACCAGCACGGCGTTCTGCCGCTCCCAGGTCAGGGTTCCACCGATGCCCGATCCAACGAGAACGCCGACGCGCGCGGCGTTCTCTTCGGTGATATCGAGCCCCGAGTCCCTCATGGCCAGCGTGGCGGCCGCCACCGCGAACCGCACAAACGGGTCGTTGCGGTCCACCTCTTTGGGATCCATCCAGTCGAGCGGTTCGAAGCCGGACACCTCGGCCGCGATGCGGCTGGAGTGCTCTGAGGCATCGAACTGCCTGACCGGCCCGATGCCCGACTTCCCGTTGACCAGCGAGTCCCAGAAAGGCTCGATGCCGATTCCGACAGGGGTGACCGGCCCCAGGCCGGTGACGACTACTCTACGTCTTGGGTTGCTGCTCATATCAAAAGGGCCGCGCCGTGCCCGCGCGGTGAGACCCGCGCAGGCCACCCTCGCGCGGCGGTTGTTCAGCCCTCCACGCTCTTGTCTATGTACTCAACCGCCTGCTTGACAGTGGTAACCTTCTCGGCATCCTCGTCCGGAATCTGAATCTCAAACTCATCCTCGAGGCCCATCACGAGCTCCACCATATCGAGCGAGTCCGCCTTCAGGTCGTGCTCGAAGGAAGCGTCCATATTGACCTGATCCTCCGAAACCTTCAGCCTGTCGACAACAACCTTCTTTACACGATCAAACGTTGACATTTTCAGTCCTCCTCGTCACATTACCAGTCCACCGTCCACGTGAATCACCTGGCCGGTCACATAGCCTGACAGATCGCTAACTAGAAACACCACCACCCTCGCCACGTCCTCCGGCGTCCCGAGACGATCCAGAGGAATCTGCGCGCTGGCTTTCGCTTTCGCATCCTCGGGCATCTCCTCTGTCATCACCGTCTGGATGAATCCCGGGGCGACAGCATTAACGTTAATCCCGCGCCGCCCGAGTTCCTTCGCCGTGGTCTTTGTCAGAGCAATCATGCCCGCTTTCGATGCCGAGTAGTTGGCCTGCCCGGCGTTTCCCACCACACCCATCACACTCGCCATATTCACAATGCGCCCGGAGCGCTGGCGAATCATCAACTTCGCAACTTCGCGCGTGCACAGAAACGCACCCGTGAGATTCGTATCGAGCACGGCGCGCCAGTCGTCATCGGATATCCGAATCAGCAGGTTGTCGCGCGTGATCCCGGCGTTGTTCACCAGGATATCTATCGCGCCGAACTCCTGCTGAACCTCGGCCACCATCCGCGTGACGTCCGCCGAATCGGCGACGCTCCCCTGCACGGCAAGCGCACGAACTCCTGCCTTGCGCGCCTCCTCGGCCACGGACTCCGCAGCATCCGCGACAAAATCGGCAATGGCGATATTGGCACCCTCAGCGGCAAGGGCGAGAGCGATGGAACGCCCGATTCCCTTGCCGGCGCGGCCAGCCCCCGTGATAAACGCTGTCTTACCATTGAGGTTCAAATCATTCTCCTACGCGTGGTTCACAAATCGCTGGCGCTTCACCCGGCCAGATCGCGGACCACGGCTTCAAGATCATCGGCGGTCTCGACATTGCAGGCGGCGGGCGCGCCATCCATTCTCTTCAGCAATCCCGTGAGCACCCTACCGGGGCCAACCTCCACGGCCGCGTCACAGCCGGACTCGACAAGCCGCATTATGCTCTCATGCCAGCGCACCTGGCTCACGACCTGCCGGGCAAGGCACTCGCGGATGTCTTCGGCCCCACGCGCATAATCGGCCGTAACGTTCAGAATCACCGGGACAACCGGATCGGATAGTACCGCCCCCGTAAGAGCGCCGGCCAGTTCAGCGGCCGCGGGTTCCATAAGCGGGCTGTGAAAGCCGCCGCTTACAGCCAGCGGCAGCACTCGCTTCGCACCGGCCTCCGACGCCAGCTTGCCGGCAAGCTCGACAGCCGCCACCTCCCCCGAGATGACGACCTGCTCCGGAGAGTTGAAGTTCGCAATATGAACGGCCCCCGCCAACGACGCCTCATCGAGAATCCCCGAAAGCCGCTCGGCAGCCAGCCCGATCACTGCCGCCATCGTCCCCGGCCTTTCGGCGGCTGCACACTCCATTGCGGATGCTCTCACCTGCACGAGCTTCAGCCCCTGCTCCAACGAAAGCGCGCCCGCGGCGACAAGGGCCGCGTATTCCCCGATGCTGTGCCCAGCGCAGCAGGCAGGCCGGACGCCCCGGCCCTCAAGAGCCTTGAATGCCGCCACCTCTGAGACGAAGAGCACGATCTGCGCGTTTCGGGTCTGACGAAGCACATCGTCCGGGCCTTCGAAAGCGAGCGCACTGACCGGCGCGGCCAGCACCGTGTCCGCCTCATCCCACACCATGCGCGCGGCAGGCGAGGTGTCGTACAGACTGCGGCCCATTCCGGCCTTCTGGGACCCCTGTCCGGGGAAGAGAAATGCGATTCTGCTGAACTTCAAATCCTATTGGTCCACGCGGGCCGCGCCCGCAAGCTGTTTGCCATCCGCCGCTGGCACGGCGGACATCGTCCACCTCTGCACACAGGAGGCCCACGTCAGGCCTGCCCCAAAGCCGACAACCACAACAAGATCGCCTTCACGGATTCTGCCCATCTGCAGCGCCTCATAGAGGGCTATGGGCACAGACGCGGCCGACGTGTTGCCGTAGGCGGCGACGTTCGTAAACACACGCTCGGGAGCGATGCCAAGCCTGCGCGTGGCGGAGTCAATGATGCGCGTGTTCGCCTGATGCGGCACAAAACAATCCACATCCTGAGGCGACAGGCCGCATTTTGCCAGGGAGCGTTCGGCAGACTCCCCCATGATCTTGACGGCAAACTTGAAGACCTCGCGGCCATCCATCTTGATATAGTGCAGCCGGCCGTCAACGGTCTGATGCGAAGCGGGGTGACGGCCACCGCCGCCGGGTACCACCAGCAGGCCCGCGCCCGTGCCGTCCGCGCCCAGATCGTAGGACAGCATGCCCTTGCCATCCTCGACCGGAGCCACGACCGCCGCCCCGGCGCCGTCGCCGAACAGCACGCATGTGGTCCTGTCGGCCCAGTCGGTGAACTTCGTCAGGACGTCTGCTCCGATGATGAGCGCCGTCTTGTGAGCGCCACACGCGATGAGCTGCGAGCCCACCGCAAGCGCGTACACGAACCCCGCGCACGCGGCGGCGAGGTCGAAAGCCGCGGCGTTGACGCAGCCCAGCCTCTGCTGAATGCGGCAGGCGGTGGAAGGGAAGAGCGTATCGGGGCTTGTGGTGCCACAGATGATCAGATCAACATCCGCTGGGTCCACACCGGCCATTTGCAAGGCCTCCGCGGCGGCGGCAGTCCCGAGACTCGCGGAAGTCTCATTCTCGCCCGCTACCCGCCGCTCCCGAATGCCGGTGCGCTCGAATATCCACTCGTCACTGGTCTCCACCATTGTCTCGATCTCGGCGTTTGTGAGCACGCGCTCCGGGAGCGCCTTACCAAGACCGATGATGCCAGCAGATCTCAATAAACCGTCATTCCTTTCGAAGCAGACGCCGGACAGCAGCGCGAATCGCGCCCGATGCTCACCTAGGCCGGGATATCCACCGGCACTCCCAGACACTTTCTGATATGCCCCAGCATATCCTTCTCATGCGCGCGCGCGGCAAGCCCGAGCGCACTGATAATGGACTTCGCCTTGCTGTTGCCGTGGCACACGATACAGATGCCATTGACGCCAAGCAGTGGGGCTCCGCCGACCTCCTGGCGGTCGAGCTGCCTGTGCACCTTCCGCAGGCCAGGTGCCATCCCAAGAAGCATCAGGCGATACCAGGGGTGGTTCCAGAGCCTGGCCTTAGCCACCTGCAGAAGGAGCTCCACAACGCCTTCCGCGACCTTGAGGGCCACATTCCCGACAAATCCGTCGCACACAACCACGTCCGCCGCGCCCGCGAACAGCGGCCCTGGCTCGACATTCCCGACAAAATCGACCCCGGTCTGAAGTAGCGCCTTGTGCGCAGCCTTCGTAAGTTCGTTCCCCTTCGTCGGCTCCTCGCCGATAGAGAGCAGCCCAACGCGGGGGGTCTTGACGCCGAGCACGTCACGGCTGTAGATGCTGCCCATAACCGCAAACTGCACAAGGTTCTCGACAGTGGAATCCACGTTAGCGCCGACGTCCAGCAACACCGACTGGCCCCTGGCCGTCGGCAGGACGGTCGCGATGCCCGGACGGTCAATGCCCGGCGCGCGGCCCAGAATGAGAGCCGCGACGGCCATGCACGCACCCGTGCTTCCGGCCGAGAGCATTGCGTCCGCCTTACGCTCGCGCACAAGCCGCGCCGCGACGACCAGGGAGGAGTTGGGCTTGCGCCGGATCGCAGAGGCGGGGTTCTCCCCCATCTGAATCTGATCGGGGGCGTCAACAATCTCGATACGCTCCGCGCCTTTCATCTTGCGCAGATAGCGCTCGATGACGTGCCGGTCACCGACAGCCAAGACGCGCGCGTCGTGCCGGGAGGCACCCTGCAGCGCACCCAGCAGTATCTCTCTGGGAGCGTGATCGCCACCCATGACATCCACGGCGACAGTTATCCGGTCTTCCGTCACCCTCGTCTCGCCCGAACCAGACAAACCCACAGCCTCTATGGGCATCTATTCCTTTGCTTTGTCTCGCTTTGCCTCGGGAATCACCAGCCGCTTGCGGTACTGCCCACAAGCCTTGCAGGCGGTGTGAGGCTCAACCGGCTCACCGCAGCTCGGGCAGGTTGTGAGAGTGGGCGCGGCGATCTTGTAATGCGTCCGCCGCTTGTCACGGCGCGTCGCCGAGTGTCGTCGTTTCGGTAATGGCAATATACTTCTCCTGGTTAGTCAACGCGGCTGCCAGTCCGGCAGGGCCTCCCCAATAGTCGGAGGAGCCTCGCTTCCGTCCGGCACACCGGAACACTCGCACGGGCCTTCGTTCAGGTTGCTTCCGCAGCGCGAGCACAGACCGGCACAGTCTTCGTTGCACAGCGGGGCCAGGGGAACAGAAACCAGCACGTTCTGGCGGATGAGTTCCGACAGGTCCAGAATCCCGTCCCTGTACAGGTCACCCGCCAACTCGAGGTCACTATGGACCGTGGCGGTCTCGCCGTCTGGTTCCTCGTCCCCGGCAAGAGCGCCCGGGTGCAGAGAGAAATGCTCTTCGATGGTGATAGTCTGCCGGAACGGAAAATGCCCCAGGCACCGCACACACTCGAGGTCAACCGTCACATCCAGCTTGCCCCGGGCAAGAAGCAGCATCCCCGTGTTGGTAAACTGGATCCGACCTCGCACCGGCCCCTGAAAAGGCAGGTCTTCAGTGGCAAGTTCGGACTCGTCGCCGTCAACCTCGTAAGTATACAGCATTCCCACGGAATGCGCTATTTCGTTCAGGTCAAGCTTCACAACGACACCCTGTCCTTGCGGCAATCAGCGGCGGGCAAGCGTTTCCGCCACGATCCCCTCGGTCTCCCGGGCTATCATCAGCTCTTCGTTGGTCGGAATGACGAGCACGCGCACACTGCTGTCTCCGGCGCTTATGTCGCGCTCGCCCCCGCGCGAGCCGTTCGCCGCTGCGTCCAGCCCCAGCCCCAGGAACTCCAGGCCAGCACAGCACCCGGAGCGCACGCGCGGGCTGTTCTCGCCGATTCCGCCCGTGAATACCACGCAGTCCAGACCGCCCATCGCGGCAGCATACGCACCAATGTATTTTCGCACCCGATAGCAGAAAACATCCAGCGCCAGAGCCGCCCTGTGGCAGCCCGCTTCGGCTCTGCTCTCGACATCGCGCATATCGTTAGACTCACCCGACAGCCCGAGCAGACCGCCCTTCTTGTTGATCAGGTTCTCGAGATCGCCCGGCGACCAGTCGTACTTCTTCGCCAGGAACGGCAGAATGGCCGGGTCAATGTCTCCGCTACGCGTGCCCATCACAAGCCCCTCGGCGGGGGTCATGCCCATGGATGTGTCCACGCACCTGCCGTCCAGAACGGCCGCCACGCTGCACCCGTTGCCCAAGTGGCAGGTCACAACGCGGCTGCTGGCCAGGCCGCGCTCGTCCAAGAACAGGCGCGCTCTACCCGACACGAATTTATGCGAAGTGCCATGGAACCCGTAGCGCCGCACGCCAAGCTCGCGACACATATCGTACGGCAGCGCGTACATATAGGCAGTCTCCGGCATCGTGGAATGGAAAGCGGTATCGAACACGGCCACCTGCGGCACGTCCGGCATCCGCGACAGGCACGCCCGGATACCCATAACATTGGGCGGATTGTGTAGCGGAGCAAGAAGGCTCGTCTCCTCGATAGCAGTGACGACCTCGCCGTCTATGAGCACGGAGCTGGTGAAGCGTTCTCCGCCGTGCACCACCCGGTGCCCCACGGCATCAACCTCCTCGATGCTGCCCAGGGCACCGAAGTCCGGATCGCACAGAGCCTGGAAGGCAATGTCCGTCGCCCGGACGTGATCCGGGATCGGCTGTTCCTGCACGAACTCCTGTTTCCCCTCGGACTGCTGCTTCAACCGCCCAACGCCGTTTGGATCTCCGATGCGCTCGACAAGTCCCCTTGCCAGAGCACCGTCGTCGGACGTCTCGAGCAACTGATACTTCAGAGATGAGGACCCGCTGTTAACAACCAGAACTTTCATAGTCTATTTCTACCAATCTCTATGTGGGCGCGAGACAGTATCCCGCATCCCGTAAGCACGCGAAAAGCCCCACCCCGAAAGCGACCGGAGTGAGGCAATCGGCGCTGGGGCCGCGCCCCTCGCCCGCCGCGGGAACTAGGAGTCCGTAACCTGCGCGGACGTAACAGCGACCATCTTGACGATGTCGTCGGCCGAGCACCCGCGCGAAAGGTCGTTGACGGGCCTCCTGACACCCTGGAGGATAGGCCCGAGGGCAGTGGCATGCGCCAGCCGCTCGGTCAGCTTGTAAGCGATGTTGCCTACGCCGAGGTCGGGGAAGATCAGTACGTTTGCCCTGCCGCCCACCGGGCTGCCGGGCGCCTTCTTTCTGGCCACCCACGGCACGAGCGCGGCGTCACCCTGAAGCTCGCCGTCAATGACGAGATCGGGCATTCGCGACCGCGCGATCTCGGTGGCTTTCACGACTTTGTCCACCATCGGGCCGCTTGCGCTTCCCTTGGTGCTGAAGCTGAGCATGCCGACCCGCGGCTCGCCCCCCACAAGCTGCCGGAACGAACCAGCGGCAGCGATGGCAATGTCGGCGAGTTCTTCGGCCGACGGGTTGATGACCAGCCCGCAGTCGGCGAAAATCAGATTTCCCTCGTCGCCGAACCCGGTGTCGGGCAGCACCATAAGAAAGCAGCTCGAGACGATGGAGAATCCCGGCGCGGTCTTCAGCACCTGAAGCGCCGGGCGCACCGTGTCTGCCGTCGAGTGCGTCGCCCCCGACACGAGACCATCGGCCTGCCCGGCAGCGATAGCCAGCACCGGGTAGTACAGATTGGTCCCGGCCAATTCGAACGCCTTCTCGGGCGTCATGCCCTTCGCCTTGCGCATTTCGTACAGGCTGTTCGCCAGAGCTTCGCGCCTGCCGCACTTGGACGGGTCTATCAGCCGCACCGCGTCCGGGTCTCCCCCGGCCAAGCGAATCTGATCGGAGACGGCCTCAACGTCGCCGAGCACGGTGAGGTGGGCAATGTCGAGCTTCAGGACTTCGGCGGCGGCATCGGCGATGCGCTGGTCCCCGCCCTCCGCCAGGATGATCCTGCGCTTGTCGGCTCGGGCGTTCTGGAAAAGACGTTCGACGCTCGTCATCGGTCGCCAGCCCGTCCGTTCTTGCGTTCGAGTTGCGCCTTGCCACGCTGAATCGGCCCTCGCGCCTGATCAACAACATCCAGCAAGCGGCCCAGCACCTCAGAGGCATAATCGTCCGCGCCCTCGCGCTTGCGCAGGGCTTCTTTCTCCGCCGCGGCGATGATCTCCGCCGCCTGCTCCTCCGCGCGTCTCTTGATTTCGCTCTCGGACACTAGGGCCGCCGCACGCTGCTTCGCTTCTTCGAGATAACGCTGCGCCTCGGCCTGAGCCGCATCCAGAGCCTGCCGCGCCTGCGCCTCGGCCGCGCTTGCCGTCATGCGCGCCTGTTCCTGGGCTGCGACGATGGCGGTGCGGGCTTGAGTCTCGCTCTCGAGCATCATCCGCTCGCTCTCCTGCGAGTAGTGGCTGGCCCACTTGAGCTCCTCAGGCAGGAAGGCACGAATCTTGTTTGTGTACGTAAAAAACTGTTCGGTGTTGATGAAGACCGCCCGGCCGAGGAACTGGATCGAATCCTCAACGAGCTCCTCAAGCTTGTCAAGTTGCTTGATGATATCAACAGACGACGCGTTCCCGCGCCCTAGCGACGACGACACGACCGTACCGCTGGGTGACTGATTGTCAATCATCCTGATTTCCCTCCAAGATCATTTGTCTGAAACTTGCGCGCAAAATACTTCTCAACCACCGGCGGAACCATCCCGCTCACGTCTCCGCCCAAGCGCGCCACTTCTCTCACGATACTCGAGCTGAGAAAAGAGTGCTCGGTGGTTGTCATCAGAAAAACTGTATGAATGTCCGGCGCCAGGCTACGGTTCATCTGGGCCATCTGCAGTTCTAACTCGAAGTCGGACACCGCTCTCAGCCCCCGCACAATCACATTCGCGCCGTGTGTGACAGCGTAGTTTACCAGAAGCCCGGAAAAGGAGTCCACCTCCACGCCCGAAAACTCCCGGCAGACCTCCCTTAGCATTTCAACCCGCTCCTCGGTCGTGAAAAGCCCCTCCTTGCGGATGTTCGGCGCAACCGAAACGATGACCCGATCGAACACGTGCCGCGCGCGTTCGATCACATCCACATGTCCGCTTGTCACCGGGTCAAAGCTCCCCGGATAGATGGCTAGAGCCACACCTGCCTCCTCATGCCGCGCCCCTGCCCTCAAGCAACGGTCTCGAGCAGTTGCCTGCGATACTGTTCTTCAACCACGCGCCCCATCCTCCTATTCCCGGCGCTCCGAAGCTTCGGGTCTTTTTCAACAATCTCCATCGCCTTGCGGCGGGAGATCTCGAGTATCGGCCCGTCCCGCAGGATGTCGGCGATCTTGAACGACGGCAGCCCGGACTGCCGCACCCCGAAAAACTCACCCGGCCCCCGGATCTCCAGATCCCGCTCGGCTATCTCAAAGCCGTTGTTCGTGCCGAGCAGGGCCTCCATGCGCTTTGCGGACTCGCCGGTCGCGGCATCGGACAACAGGACGCAGAACGACTGAATACCCGAACGCCCCACCCTTCCGCGAAGCTGATGCAACTGCGCAAGCCCGTAACGCTCGGCGTTTTCGACAACGATAACATTCGCAGCCGGGATGTCCACCCCGACCTCAACGACCGTAGTGCACACGAGAATCTGGCACTCGCCCGCGCGAAACGCGGCAATCGCGGCCTGCTTTTCGTCGGCCTTCATCTGACCGTGAAGCAACCCCACTTTGTACTCCGGAAACACCCCGGTCTGCAATTCTTCGGCAAGCTCCGTCGCCGCTTTGGTCTGCAGCTTCTCCGACTCGGACACCAGAGGACACACCACGAATGCCTGCCCGCCCTTGCGCAGCAGCGTGCGGACGCCCTCGTACACCTCGGCCCTTCTGGAGAGGTCCCTGTGATGCGTCTTGACAGGCCTGCGTCCGGCGGGCATCTCGTCTATCACCGAGATATCCAGGTCTCCGTACACGGTCATCGTGAGCGTGCGCGGGATGGGCGTAGCGGTCATCACGAGCATATCCGGCGCGTCTCCCTTGCCCCGCAAGGCACCCCTCTGCTTGACTCCGAACTTATGCTGTTCGTCCACAACCACGAGGCCCAGTTTGTGGAACTCGACGGCGTCCTGCAGAAGCGCGTGCGTCCCGGCGGCCACATCAATGCGGCCTTCGCGCAGACGCTCGTACACCGCCTGCTTCACCTTCGCGCGCATGCTCCCCGAAAGAAGCTCGACAGTCAGCCCGAGCGCCTCGGCAAGCGGGCTGATCGAGAAGTAGTGTTGCTCGGCGAGCACCTCGGTCGGCGCCATTATCACGCTCTGATACCTATTGCGGGCGGCGAGCGCCATGGCGGCCACGGCCACCAGAGTCTTGCCCGAACCGACATCTCCCTGCAGCATGCGGTTCATGGGATGCGGGCGGGCCATATCGTCCCAGATTTCGCCGATAACCCGCATCTGAGCGCCGGTAAGCTGGAAGGAAACCGTGGAGCGTATCTCGTCGAGAAGCCCGGGAGGTGCCTTGAAGGCTATGCCCGGAGATGCAGCGCCCTCTTCGTGACGCATCTGCGCGAGAGCGAGCTGGAGATAGAGGAACTCCTCGAACACCAGCCGCTTTCTCGCGGCGGCGTTCTCGGACTCCGATTCAGACCAGTGCACGCCGCGCGTGGCCGAAACCACATCCATCAGATCCAGCTCATCCAGAATGGGCGTGGGGATGTTCTCTTCGAGCAGGCCCACGTACTTCTCGATGGCGCCGCGCACGATCCGGCGCATGCGCCCCTGAGTGAGTCCTTCGGTGAGCGGATACACCGGCACAAATTTCCCGTACGACCAGGGGTCGGAATCGTCCTCGCTCAGGACTTCCCAGTCCGGGGAGTTGATCTCGAAGCCCATCCGCCCGTAACGGACCTGCCCGTAAACGATAATCTCACGGCCGCGCAGCTTCAAGAAGCGGTCGCGCATCCAGTGCTGGTTGAACCAGACAAGCACCACAGTGCCCGAATCGTCCTCCGCGGCAACGCGCGTGATGTTGATCATCCGGCGTCCCGCGCGCTGGCTCTCAACGTCCGAAACGCGCAGCCTCAGCGTTACGCGCTGGCCGTCCTGGAGCCGTGAGACGCGGGCAAGCTGCGTGCGGTCTTCATAGCGGGCGGGGTAGTGCTGAAGCAGGTCGAGGACGGTGATGATGCCAAGCTTCGAGAGGACACCGGCCATCGCAGTCCCGACCCCTTTGACAAACCGAACGTCGGTATCGAGGCCGCCCTGCGATCCGCCGCCCGAGCGGCTGGCTCCGGTTGTGCCGGCCGGTCCCGGCGTGGAGGTCTTGGGCATCCCGGGGCATTATAGCTGGCGCGCACCGGCTGCGCAAACCACGATTCAGCGTTGGTATTTCCTTGTGAAGTGTGTAAATTGGAGTCTGCTCTTGTCTGCTGAATGGCTAAGCAGCCTGCTCGGGCTGCTGTTTCCTCGCCTTCCTTCTCCTCAGTTCCCAGATGTCGCTGCCCGACCAAC
>JBPOJE010000048.1:0-14915 GCA_052033935.1 Armatimonadota bacterium | reverse complement strand
TGCTCTTTAGAAAGGAGGTGATCCAGCCGCACCTTCCGATACGGCTACCTTGTTACGACTTAGCGCTCCTTACCAGCCACACCTTCGACGACTCCCTCCCTTGCGGGTTAGGCCATCGGCTTCGGGTGCAACTGACTCAGATCACTTGACGGGCGGTGTGTACAAGGCCCGGGAACGTATTCACCGCAGTATAGCTGACCTGCGGTTACTAGCGATTCCGACTTCATGCAGTCGAGTTGCAGACTGCAATCCGAACTGGGACCGGGTTTGTGGGATTAGCTCCACCTCGCGGTCTTGCGTCCCTCTGTAACCGGCCATTGTAGCATGTGTGTAGCCCCAGGCGTAAGGGCCATGCCGACTTGACGTCATCCCCACCTTCCTCCCGCTTACACGGGCAGTTTCGCAAGAGTGCCCGGCTTTACGCTGGCAACATGCGATGAGGGTTGCGCTCGTTGCGGGACTTAACCCAACATCTCACGACACGAGCTGACGACAGCCATGCAACACCTGTCACCCAGCCTCCCCTTTCGGGGAGGAGACCCACTTTCATGGGCTGTCCGGGGATGTCAAGCCTGGGTAAGGTTCTTCGGTTAGTAACGAATTAAACCACATGCTCCACCGCTTGTGCGGGCCCCCGTCAATTCCTTTGAGTTTCAACCTTGCGGCCGTACTCCCCAGGCGGGATACTTAATGCGTTAGCTACGGCACAAGTGGGGTCGATACCACTTACACCTAGTATCCATCGTTTACGGCCAGGACTACCGGGGTATCTAATCCCGTTCGCTACCCTGGCTTTCGCGCCTCAGCGTCAGATACGGGCCAGGCAGTCGCCTTCGCCACGGGTGTTCCTCCTGATATCTACGCATTTCACCGCTACACCAGGAATTCCACTGCCCTCTCCCGTCCTCAAGTCGCCCAGTTTTGGATGCAGTTCTGGGGTTGAGCCCCAGGATTTCACATTCAACTTAAGCAACCGCCTACGCGCGCTTTACGCCCAGTAACTTCGGACAACGCTCGCCCCCTACGTATTACCGCGGCTGCTGGCACGTAGTTAGCCGGGGCTTATTCGCCAGGTACCGTCAGATCTTCTTCCCTGGCAAAAGACCTTTACATCCCGAAGGACTTCGTCGGTCACGCGGCGTCGCTGCGTCAGGCTTTCGCCCATTGCGCAAGATTCCTAATTGCTGCCCCCCGTAGGAGTCTGGGCCGTGTCTCAGTCCCAATCCGGCTGACCATCCTCTCAGACCAGCTACCCGTCGTAGCCTTGGTAGGCCGTTACCCCACCAACAAGCTGATAGGCCGCGAGCCCATCCCAAAGCGCATTGCTGCTTTAATCGTCCCGGGATGTCCCGGGACGGCCACATGCGGTATTAATCCACCTTTCGGTGGGCTATCCCCCACTTTGGGGCAGGTTGCTCACGTGTTACTCGACCGTTCGCCGCTAGCTTTCCGCCCGAAGGCTTGAGCTCGCTCAACTTGCATTTCTTAGGCACGCCGCAAGCGTTCGTCCTGAGCCAGGATCAAACTCTCCGTGAAAATCAAAAACGCACCGCCTGTTCGCTCGGTGGTCAGAAGCCGGAACTTCAACTACTTCCCGCCGGGCTCCCAGAGGATGCGCCTCGTTTACGGATGTTTGACCGTTCAGCGGTTCCGGTCTCTTACGAGGCCTCCCCGCTTCGGTACTTACTTGTTGAAACTCACTCAGTCAGTTTGCTGCACGCTCACTCTATTCGGTTTTCAAGGACCGCTGCTTCCTTCCCGGGACCTCTTGCCCAGGCGCATCTATTCTTATACCACCCTGCTACGGAAGCGTCAAGGGGTAAGACGATTCTTTTTTGAGAAAAGTTTCCGGCCCCCTGCCAGGCTGCCTCTGAGAACTGCCCCGGTTCAGCCGACGCACTTCGCGCAGCAGCCGCCGACCTCCACCCGCACGCTCTTTGGCTCGAAGCCTATGGCGGCGCGAGTCTCTTCCATCAGCGCATCCAGCGTCTTGCTCGACAACTCGGTCACCGCACCGCACCGCTCGCAACACACATGCATATGCCCAGTCTTGCTACCCGCCTCATACCAGTGCTGATCTCCGCGCACATGCAGGAAGTCCAGCTCGGAGATCAGCCCGTGCTTCTTGAGCAGAGCGAGCGTGCGGTACACGGTTGCCCGGTCCACCGCCGCACCCTCGGCCTCCGCAAGTTCTTGAATCATCGAGGCGTCCACATGCTCGCCTGCCTGCTCGATGAGGCGGAGGATCAGCTTGCGCTGCCTTGTGAGCCGAACACCCCGGGCAAGAAGCTTGCCCAGCAGTATATTGCCTCTGGCGCTTTTTCGGGCCATAACAATTCTCCTGCGCGATATCGTAAATGCGATATGTTCGCATCCCCACCTCAATGTACAGGCATTGCGGACCTGTTGTCAAGAGACACCCGCGCATGAGGCGGTAACGGTGCCATCACCGGGATGTGGAGGAGAGGCGGACGCGGGCGCATAATGACCCTGGTATGCCAAACACACAGGACAACTCGCTGTCAGCCCGCCGCGCGTTTCTGGAGGCCGGAGGCTGGCTTGTACTGCTTGGCTCGCTCAACCTCGCGACGCGATCGGTGGCCAGGGTGTGGGTAGACAGCGCGCGCAATCGCTGGGTTCTCCCGTACAACGGCGAACTGCTTCTCTGGACGGGATGCTTGTTCGCCGCTGGCGGTGCGGCGCTGATCGCCTTCAGCTACCAGCGGCTGAGCGCGAGGCCGGTGGATGTATCGGCGTTTCGCGCAAGCGTACTGCTCTTCTGCGCTTCCGCAATCGGCTTTACGGCCTCAGGAATCGCCCAGGCGTGGATGCACTACTGCCGTCTGGCCATTCCCGGCGGCTGGACGCACCCGCGCAGCCTTGTCGCCCTTTCGGCCGCGGCAGCAGTTCTCGGGACAGCCGTGTTCTTCGCCCCGCCGGGCAGGCGCGCCGCCCGCTGAGGCACGCACCACTGACTGTCAGGCAGAGTCAGCGCCTGAGGAGTCCGTTGCGGCCGTACCGGAGGCCGAGCACGCCACGCTGGTCTTGCGCCCGTTCTTGCCCGCTGCACTGTGCGGCCGGGGCGCCGCGTCAGGGTCATCGTATAGCCCCATCGCCCTGAACTTCTGGTATCGCCTTTCGAGCAGCTCGTCCACGTCGAGCGGACAGAGCTCTCCGAGCGCGCGCACGATTGCCTGCCGCAGGTTCTCCGCCGCACCCTCGGGGTTCCTGTGAGCAGCCCCGAACGGCTCATGCACGATCTCGTCAATGAGTCCCGCGCTGAGGGCGTCCTTCGCCGTGAGCCGGAGCGCTTGAGCGGCGTCCACCTTGCGCTCAGAATCGCGCCAGAGTATGGCGGCGCACCCTTCGGGCGGAATGACGGAATAGATGGCGTGTTCAAGCATCAGCACCCTGTCGCCGACACCAATCCCCAAGGCGCCGCCGCTGCCACCCTCCCCTATCACCACGACAACAATGGGGACGCGCACGCGGAACATCTCCATCAGGTTCCGGGCGATGGCCTCACTGATTCCGCGCTCTTCGGACCCGACGCTGCAGTCGGCTGCGGGGGTGTCAATGATGGCGACGACCGGCTTGCGGTACTTCTGGGCAAGTTCCATAAGCCGCAGCGCCTTGCGGTATCCATCGGGCCGCATAGACCCGAAGTTGCGCAGCTTGCGCTCCTTGATATCGCGGCCTTTCTGATGCCCGAACACCACGACGGGGTATCCAGATATCCACCCTAGCCCCCCGACGATGGCGGCATCGTCGGCGAAACGCCGGTCGCCACGCAGTTCGACGAAATCGTCGAACGCGCTCCTCAGATAGTCGAGAGTGTAGGGGCGCTTCGGGTGACGGGCAAGCCGGACTTCGTCCCAGGGCAAAAGCCTGCGGAAATACTCACCAATGAGGCGGTCCCGCTCTTCTTCGAGCCCGGCTATATCCTCCGAGCGGTCCTCGCCGGCGTCCGCGCATCGCTGCCTGATCTCGGCGATGTCGGAATCCAGGCGGTCAATGAGTTCAATGAGGTCGGGAGACTGGTCAGACACCGGGCACCTCCGCCGTGGCAAACCTGAGAATCTTCGCAAGCGTGTCCCGCATATCGCGCCTGGGGACAATCATGTCCACCATCCCATGCTCGATCTGGAACTCCGCGCGCTGGAAATTGTCCGGGACCTTGACCACCTGCGCCTGCGCCGCCACACGCTGGCCGGCAAACCCGACAAGCGCCCCGGGCTCGCTGATGATGATGTCGCCGATGGACGCGTAGCTGGCGTGCACGCCGGCCATTGTGGGGTCCGTGAAAACTACAATGTAGGGAACCCCGGCATCCTTCATCCGGGCGCAGGCGGCGGAGGTCTTCGCCATCTGCATCAGAGAGAGCAGCCCCTCCTGCATCCGCGCGCCTCCGCTGGCAGTGAAGAACACGACCGGCAGGCGCGCATCCATGGCGCGTTCCACGGCTCGTGTGATCTTCTCTCCAGCGAGCGCCCCCATGCTGCCGCCCATAAACGAGAAGTCGGCAATCCCGAGCACGGTTGGCTGTCCCCCGATAGCGGCGGTCCCTGTCACGAAACCGTCTTCGAGGCCCGTGGCCGCCCTGCCCTTCGCGAGCTTCTGCTGGTAATCCGGGAAATCGAGCGGGTCGGCCGAGCGAAGACCGGAGTCAAACTCCTCAAATGACCCTTCATCCACCGTGATGGCCAGGCGTTCCTTCCAGCCGAGACGATAGTGATAGCCGCACTTCCCGCAGACGCGAAGGCTCCTCTCGAGTTCGGGCATGAACAGGATGGCGCTGCATGCCGGGCATTTTGTCCAGAGGCCCTCCGGGACCTGTTCTGCTTTCGCCACCGCCTGAGAATGCCTTCTGAACCAGCTGTTACCTGCCATAATTGCCGTAATCCGCCAAATTGCCGATACTCACTCGTGCCGAAATCCCCGGTCCCGGCGGCGCCGGGACTCGCAAAAGAGGATTTGGCCCTTCCCGTTGCGAACGAACAGTATGAGCAAAAGACCGCGCCCCTGCCAGATACCATAGAGGAACCGACAGTGGATCTATCAGATCTCCGCAGACAGATTGATGAACTGGACTCACGCCTGCTCGAGCTTCTGAACCAGCGTGCCAGCCTGGCCGTTGAGATTGGAAGGCGCAAGGCGGCCGCCGCCGCAGACGTCTTCGCGCCGGAGCGCGAGCGCCAAGTGCTGGATCATGTCCTGTCCGCGAACGCCGGGCCGCTTCCGGACGAAAGCGTCCGCAACATATATACTGAGATAATCTCCAGTATGCGCACTCTCGAGAAGCCGCTCACAATTGCCTACTGGGGACCTCCCGCGACGCACACGCATCTAGCGAGCGTCCGGAAATTCGGGTCTTCCTCGATCTTCATTCCGCAGGGTACCATAGCCGACGTCTTCGAGGAAGTCCAGCGGCGGCAGACCGACTTCGGAGTCATCCCCGTTGAAAACTCAATTGAGGGCATTGTTAATCACACTCTGGACATGTTCCTGCGGTCGGACCTGCGGATCTGCGCCGAGGTGTACCTAGAGGTATCCCACGGTTTGCTCTCGCGGGCGCAAGACCTGTCTGAGGTGCAGAGAATCTACTCGATACCGGTAGCCACCGCACAGTGCCGCAACTGGCTCTCGGCGCACATGCGCGGGGTGGAGATCATAGACGCCTCGACAACCGCCCGGGCGGCGATGCTCGCGGCCGAAGACCCGTCAAGCGGGGCGATTGCCGGTGAGTTGGCGGCGCAGGTGTACGGGCTCAACGTGCTCGCGGAGCATATCGAGGACAACCCCGGCAACAAGACCCGGTTCCTTATTATTGGGCGCCTGGAGCCGAAACCCAGCGGCAGGGATAAGACGAGCCTCGTGTTCAGCGTACCCCACAGGTCCGGGGCGCTTCTGCACGCCCTGCGGGTGTTCTCGGATGCCGCCATCAACCTGACACTCATCGAGAGCCGTCCCACCAAACAGATGGCGTGGGAATACGTCTTCTACGTGGATGCTCAGGGTCATCAGACCAGCCCGAACATGAGCGAAGCGATTCAGAAGCTCATGGATATGGCAACGTTCGTGAAGGTGCTCGGCAGCTACCCCGAAGCTGACTGATCCGCAGGCTCAGCACCCGTCTGCCCGGACTCTGCGGGGTCAAGCCGAATAGTGCGCAGACGCCGGTCTTCTTTGCCGGCGACGGTCAGCAGCCAGCCTTCGCAGGTGACGGAATCGCCGACTTCGGGCTCCTTGCCGAGCAGTCCGAACACCAGTCCGCCGATCGTTTCGAACTCGCCTTCGGGGAAGCCGGTCCCGAGTTGCTCGTTCAGATCGTCAATGCTCATCCGGGCATCAACAAGCGCCGAGCCGCCGTCCTGAATAGTGAACGGGGTCTCTTCGGTATCGTATTCGTCCGATATCTCGCCGACGATTTCCTCGATGAGGTCTTCCACCGTGACAAGGCCCGCCGTGCCACCGTACTCGTCGCGCACGATGGCCATCTGAAGCTTATTCGCCCGGAACTCGCGCAGCAGGTCGCTGACCTTCTTGTTCTCGGGGACGAAGAAGGCGGGCTTCATCAGTTCGCCCAGCGACACCTCATGCCCGCCGTGTCCACGAAGCACACGCAGGAGGTCCTTGGCGTGAATGACACCGGTGATACGGTCCACGTTGTCCTGGAACACTGGTATCCGCGAGTGACCAAACTCGTGAATCTGCGCCAGAATATCGTCCACGCTCCCGTTGACGTCCATTACCTTCATGTCTATTCGCGGGACCATGACCTGGCGGACGACGGTGTCTCCGAACTCGAAGATGGAGGCGATCATCTCCTTCTCTTCTTCTTCGATGACGCCTTCCTCCTCGACAGCCTCCACCATCTCCTTCAGCTCTTCTTCGGTGCGGATTGTGTAGCCGATTCGCGGCGTGGCTCCGAACGGCTTGAGGATCAGGTTTGTACAGAAGATTATGAAACTGATTGCGGGAGATACCAGACGGGTGGCCCATTCAACGGGACGCGCCACTCGAAGCGCCAGCGAATCGGCCGAGCGCGCGGCAAGCGACTTCGGGACAAGCTCCCCGAGGACCAAGACAAGCGGGCCGAGCACCACGGTTACGACGGCCACGGCAATGGTGGCGGCGTGTTCTCGCACTGACGGATAGGGAAGCCGCTCGACCCCACCGGCGAGAAGCCGCCCCACCCCGGCGGCGGCTGCCCCCGCCGCGCACAGCCACAGGAGGGTGACAATTAACTGGATTGCGGCCGCCAGACGCAACGGGTTCTCGGTAAGCGCCAGCACCCTGCGTGCCGCCTGGTTGCCCTCGTCCGCCAGATCACGCATTCGTGAGCGGCGGGCATCGGCGACAGCCGCGCCCGCGGCGCCGAAGAGCGCCCCGGCGAGAATTAGCACAGCAACAATGATCAGATTATGTAACCAGCCGTCCAAAGCCCAACTCCAACCGGGCGCTACCCAGTCTCAGCGTATGGCATACACTATAAAGCCCAAAAGCGTCCCCAGAAGGCCTCCGAAGATGACCTCCCTCACAGTGTGAATCCCCGCATCTACCCTGCTCTGCGCAACCAGAAGCGCCAGCAGTATGGCTATGGCGCGCGCGATGTTGTTCGGGGAAACGAAGATAATGGTCACCGCGAAGAAGAACCCGAGGGCGGTGTGCCCGCTCACCACGCCTCCGCGCAGCAGCGTGCCCTTCCCTCCGTGAACCTTGCGGATAATGATGAGAGACATCAGAAGCAGAAAGCCGACCACCGTGACCGTGATCAGGTCTGGCGGCCTGGTTCCGATGTAGGCGTCGAAGGTCTGCCGGGGATTGCGCGGCAGCAGTATGAGGCCGATGGCCAGCGCGTTCAGCGTTGCCATCAGCACCGCGCCCGCAGCGATATCTTTCGCGAACTTCGCCAGCGGGTGGTAGCTCTGCGTCACCAGGTCCACCACGGCCTCCACCGCGGTATTCATCATCTCGGTGACCAGCACGAGCGAGATGGTGAGCAGCAGCAGGATGGTCTCGATGCGGCCCAGCCTGAACATGAGGCTAAGCACCAGGACCAGGACGAGCATGAGGAAGTGGAAGCGCATGTGCTTCTGCGTGCGGAACACGTGAAGCACACCTTCGGCGGCGTACTTGAACCCGGCAAGAGGATTGCGGAGTTTCATGCCGGGCGCTTCTCTCCAGCGAACGCTTCCGGGACGAAGCGGCGCTCAGCAGCCCGCATCCGGCGGGCGGCGGATTCGGTCAGATCGCCGTATCCCAGCAGATGCAGCGTACCGTGGACGGCGAGGAGCATCACCTCGGCGTTGAGATCGTGCCCGCGCTCGGAGGCCTGACGGCGGGCGGTATCCACGCTTACGACGACATCACCCAGGCACGGGTCAGGCTCGTCGGGCGCGGCCGGGTCATCCTGGGGGAAGGAGATCACGTCGGTAGGCCCATCCACTCCCATCCACTGGCTATGCAGACTGCTTATCTCGACGTCGCCGGTAAGCCTCACCGACAGGCTGAATGACGGGCTACAGCCTTCGTCTTTCAGCACCTGCCTCAGCCGATCGCGCAGCACGCGCCGCGGGAGCCCCGGTACGGTGCGGCCCTGGATGTCTATTGCCACGGGACGCCTGCCTGGCGGGGTATGCGCGGAAACGCGCGGAGCAGGGCCGCTGCCGGGTTTGGGTTACAGGGGAGGAATTGTGAGTAAGTACAAATGCTGAAATGTGCCCCCACTGCAGGGGCCTGCCAGCACAAGAGAAAGGCTAGCTCTTAGCCCGTCTGGCATCCTGTAGCATCTTGCGGCGGCGGGCAGCCGCCGTCCGCCGCTTGCGGTCGCTCGGCTTCTCGTAATGCTCGTGAGCCCGGGCCTCCTTAAGGATACCGGTCTGCTGAAGCTGCTTCTTGAAGCGCTTAAGAGCGCTGTCCAAACTCTCGTTTGGCCTGATCTGCACCTGAGCCAATAAACATTCCTCCAGACGATTGCGCGCGCAAAGGCAGGCGTACCAAATGACGGCCGGGACGATGGGGCTGCCGCTGAATAGAGTTTTATCAAGCTGCCCACGGTAGCGTCAGCCTGCCGCAATGCCAGCCGAGATTATACCGCCTCCCTACATGAATCGTCAATGCAGGCGGCCTGAAGCACCGGGATGATGATTCGCAGAAGCCGCCGCCTGGTCATCCACCCCACGGATCCTCGTCAATGAGAACGCATCCGGCGCCGAGCTTCTGCTTCGGCTGCCCCTCCACGTCAATCTCGACGACGGTCGCGAGCGGATCGGGCGCGATTTCGGGAAGCCCGAAGATCACCAGCCTGTCTTTGTTCTGCCGGAAGCCCAGTTCATAGCCGCCCATCAGCCGCGCGCCGAGCACCTTGTTGAACAGGCCGCCGATGGCAAGCTCGGCTCCCGGCCAGCGGTTGCAGTGGAAGTAGAGCCTGCTGCCCTTTGTGGTGAACGCGCCCGTGACCAGCCAGTCCTTCGGGCCGGGGTCGGTCGCCTCGTACACGGACGGGCCGTAGCGCCGGAGCCAATCGCCCGTCTCCTTGAGCGCCTGAACGCACGGCTCGGGCACGCTTCCGTCCGGGCGCGGGCCGATGTTGAGGAGCAGGTTGCCGCCGCCGGCCGCCACCTGCCGCAGCATCCCGACCACCTGTTTGGAGGTCTTGTACTCGGTGTCAATCGGCGTGTAGCCCCAGCTTCCGTTGAAGGTCATGCAGGCTTCCCAGGCGCGGCCGCCCTCGGCGGGGGTAATGTGCTGCTCGGGCGTGCCGAAGTCCCCGGGCATCTGCGAGCGGTCGTTGATGATGATGTCCGGCTGCAGTTCGCGCACCATCGCGTTCATCTTCGCCGACTCCCAGCCTTCCACGTCCAGCGGCCACGGGAGGTCGTACCACATGACGTCCACCTTGCCGTAGTTGGTGCACAGTTCGCGGACCTGCCCGTGTATGTAGTCCACAAAGCGCCGCCGCGCTGCCTCGTCCTTCTTGCAGCGGGCGCCATCCGGGTGATGCCAGTCCATCATCGAGTAGTAGAAGCCAACCTTCAGCCCTTCGGAGCACGCGGCCTCCACATACTCGGCGACAAGGTCTCTGCCGGGGCCGCACTTGGCGGCGTTGTAATCGGTGAGCCTGGAGTCAAACAGGCAGAAACCCTCGTGGTGCTTGGTGGTCATCACCATGTAGCGCATGCCGGAGTCTTTCGCGAGCTTCGCCCACTCCTTCTGGCAACCCGGAGCGGGCTTCCATGTCTGCGCGAGGGGTTCGTACTCCTCGACCGGGATTCGCTCGCGGTTCATGACCCATTCGTGCCGTCCGAGTTGGGAGTAGAGCCCCCAGTGAATGAACATTCCGAACCGGGCCTTCAGAAACCAATCGAGCCTTCGTTTGCGATCCTGCTGTTCCGGAGTGAGTTGCTGAGTTTCCACGCGGTTGCCTCCTTGAGGGTGCTGCCGGGAGTCTTCGCCGCACGAGAGGGGGTTCCCTGCGCGCGCCGGCGTCTGCCGTCATTGCGAGTGGCAGGCGAGGACGCCTATGCTTTCTGGCTGCCCTTGGACCGGGACTGCGCGTCTTGCCTGGCCGCAGATCAGTGTGGCTGCAACGCGGGAGTGGGCTGTTCTGTGGGCTCAGCTTCTTCGAAACAACACCGGTACAGCACAGGGGCGAACAGCCAGGCGCAGACCAGGGCAAACACAACAGCCCATCCGCTCTCCTTGACGCGGTCCAACAAACAAACCGCATAGAAAAGGAGAACAGCCCCCCAGAGCAGTGTGTCCACGGCGAACCGGAGGTGCTGCTTCCACTCCGGGTGCAGAGATGCCTTCCGAATGCGCCACGCTGCTCCCGCGAAAACAAAGGACATTAATGCAGTGAGGATCGCACTACTCGCAACGAGACCGCCGATGCCCTTCCACTTTGTGACAGCGCCGAGCAGTACAACAACGCCGATGAGCAACACGAACGCGATACCACCCTGTGCGATGGCATGCAACCCTTGTGGGTTTCCCTGGCGCGCCTGAACCAGCGCCAGAACGAGCGCACAAATGAAGAGCGAGAGTCCGATACCGGCGAAGATACGCGCTTCCATATGCTGAACCTCCGAGACGCGACCGCCGCGGGATGAGACGCGACTGCGGCATCGCGCCAGCCGCTGCTATTGTAGCACAGTTCCTGGTGTTTTCTGTCTCGCATGCTGAGCGTTGGGCGAGCGGGACACCCGGCATGAGATAGAGGAAACCCCGTCATTGCGAGGGCCGTTCTTAGCGGAGGGGTTTGCTTCGGCGCAGACTCCTCGCTGTCTTCTAGAGCGGCTGATGATCAGGGCGGTGGACTCTGGCAGCCCTTTGAGCGACACTACGGCCTTCATTCCAGTGACGGAAGGCTCAACCGGATCGAGCCACTTGCCCGTGTGCGTGTCGTACGGGCGGCACCTCAGCTTCGCGACGCTTGAAGGCCATGTGATGGAGAGCGTCACGCCACCGCCCTGCCCGCTCTTCGAGAGCACCCAGAGGATGGCCGCTTTGCTGCTTCCGCACATCATCGCCGCCCAGCCTTCCGGCGCCTCCACGGACGGCATCTGACCCTTCGCCCAGGGCATATCCTTCCACGGCACGCGAGCGGTGAACACAGACATCAGCCGCAGCGACTCGAGCATCCCGTCGCTCAGATAGTGCGGCCCGCGATACGGCCAGCGCAGTCCGCTGCCCGCGCCGCCCGAGGCGAGATGCGCCCACGACGTGTTGTGAAAGACCTCGTCATCGAGCTTCCCGTCCGAGATCCAGCGGTCAATCGGCCCGCTCTCGCTATCGAGATACGGGCGGCGGCCGTTGATGGCGTTGAGGGCAAAGGTGACGCCCTCGTGCTCGGCAAGCGCCGGTCCGACCGGCTCGGTGGGCGCCTTCGCGACGCCGATATACAGATGCGTGTTCGCGAAGTCCGACTCGCGGTCGCGATAGGCGAGAGCGCCAAGAACCCCGCCGGGCATGGCGTGCGCGATTGAGGTCGTCACGAGGTGCGCGCGGCCCCATTTGCGAATCTCATAGTCGCGGATGTAGTGCATCATCTCGCGCGCCCACCGGCGCACCTGCTGCGGAGACGCCTCCCACCACAGGTCGGCCTCGTTCAGAACGTCCCATGCGAAGACGGTGCCCAAGTTGCCCCAACGGTCCACGATGTAACGCAAGCGTTTCTTCTGGGCTTCCATCACCTCGGGCTTCGTGAGAAAGTCAATCTTGCGCACAACCGGGCCGCCGTTGGCCGCGCTGTAGCGGACGATATCCCACTGGTAGTTCATCCAGAACGTGTCCCAAGGGGTGATGAGCAGCTTCACGTCCGCCTTGCGCGCCGCGGTGACGACATTGTCAATCCAGCGCGTATGCTCGGGGGAAAAGACGCCGAGAGGGTCTTCCATCAGTCCGGAAGCAGGCGTCTCAAGCATCAGGCGGATCAGGTTGACGCCCGAGCCCTTGAGGCGCTGGAAGAAGCGTCCGGTCACGGCGGGGTCGTATGCGGGATGCAACGGGTTCGCCTGGATCAGCATGTCCCAGTCGGGGTTGTGGTTGTAGCCGAGCGGGATGAACGGTCTGCCATCGGCGTGCGCGAAGTAGCGTCCGCCGGGCATCACAGTCACGAAATCCTCTTTGAGCGGCGAAACGTCGAAGAGCGGCGCGGGATTCTGAGCCTTGGCGAGGAAGGCAGCGCGCGAGCGGATGTACTGCTCCTCGATGGCGGAAGCCGACCCTTCGAGAGCATCCGAGAGCGCATCCGCGTCCTTCTTCTCTGCTTCGGCGATGCGCGCGGGGAGGCTGTTCAGCAGCGCTTCCAGACGCTCGGGCTCGGCCGCATCGGCGCGGAATCCTTTCAGCCAGCGGGCGGCTTTTTCGTTCCAGTCCAGGCACCTGCGAGCGGACAGCATGTCCAGACTGCCCGGCTTTCCAGCGGCCTTGCGCACCCAAGCATCCGCCGGAGGCTCCTTTTCCCGGCCCATCTGTTCGACATCCACCACAGCCGCACCCTCCAGCCGCGAACCATCGGCGGCGGTCAGGCGCGCCATCAGGCCCCATTCGCCCTCACCCTGGCACACCTTGAACAGCAGCCGGTTCTCGCCCTTGCGCAAGCGAACGGCGGCCGAGTCCTCATCGCGATTGACTCCGCGACGAAGGTGTTTGGTATGCACCAACTCACCGTTAAGCCAGACTTTCACCCCGTCGTCGCTCCCGAGCTGCAGCCGCGCCTCGACATCGGAGGCGCTCTCGATTGTGGCGGACGCGTATGCGACCCACTGATCGCGCGAGCCAACGGCCGCCGCGAGATTCAGCCCGCTCTTTGCATCAGCCAGCGCAAGCCGCGCCCTGCGCTCAGGCCCGCCCGGCGCAGCGGCAGTCTGTCCCTCAGCCAGCGACGCGCCCGCTTCGCCTCCGAGCGCATCCAGATAGTCCGTGTCCCAACCGCCGCAGGACTCGTGCGGCATTCCTGGATTGGGGAATGGACCGAGAACGATCCAGGCGAGAATGTCGCCCTCCGGAGCAAGCCGCACGCGAGCGGGCGCCGCCGCGAGCGGGAGCATTGACAGGAGGCCTGTGAGCAGAACGGCAGTCGGCATCAGTCTCATGCGCAGCATGATGCCCGAGACCCGCCGCCCGGCGCAAGACGTGCGCCATTCGGTGCCCTAGTGGCATACTCCTGTCAGCTCGTTTGACCGCGGAGGTAGAATCTTGACGCGAATCCTCGGCTGCACGGCCGTCATCTTCGATCTCTTCCAAACGCTGATTCCACTGATGGACGGCGTGCCGCTTCGGACACTTTTCGCACAGGCGGGACGGCTGGACACCCCGCCCGATGCCGCGCTCCTACGGGAGCTCTACTACTCGTCAGCGGACGGGCGCTTCCCGGGCGTGGGCGGCTCGATGCGCGAGGCTTACGCAAAACTGGGCGTCACGCCGGATGAGGACCTGCTTCGCGAGGCCGTGCGGCACCGCACCGAGCGCCACCACTTCGGATTCCGCAATCTGGACCAGGCGGTCATCCGCTCGCTGGAGAACCTGAAGGAGATGGGAATCCCGATCGCGCTTCTCAGCAACAGCGACTCGGAGATTGTCACCCCCTACCCCGGCAACCCGCTGAACGCGATCTTCGATATCGCCATCTTCTCGCACGAAGTGGGGCTTTCGAAGCCGGACACAGCCATCTTCGAGCTTGCGGCGTCGCGTCTTGGCCTGCCGGCCGGCGAGTGCCTGTTCGTCGGAGACGGGGCGAACCGTGAGTTCGAGGGCGCGCGAAATGCGGGTATGACGACCGCGCTCGTGATGCGCTACGCCGACTCCAGCCGCCGGACAGAGTGGGAGGGCTTCGTGGACTATATCATCGAGGACATCGCCGAACTGATTCCGGCGTAGCTCAGTGGACCTGACGCGATCTTCGCCGGGTCAACCTCGGCGAGCCTGTTAGGAGGCGGCCGGCCGTGTGGCGCGCGCGACCCGGCCGGGCGGCACCAGCAAAGAAGCTGAAGGCGCGGGGGAGGGAGGGAGCGGCCCAAGCGGGAATACCTGGGCCAATGGAAAGACCATTCCCTTCCGCCCGGCTCCCGGCTACTGCTCCTGTATGTCCGCCACGGAGCGCACGAGCAGCATTGGCATGATCTGGCTGCTTGACCTGCAACACGAGCTGATGCCGGTGACGGTTGCGAACTCACCCACGGCTGGCAGCGTGAGGCCAGGGGACCACACTCGGACGCCATTGTGGCCGTCAGCATCCTTCACCGCTGAGCCGTCCCAGAGCGTGAAGAACTGCCCGCCGGGATCAACGAACGTCACCTTGCCAGAAACCTTCACGAGCAGGCCGATGTTGTTGAGGCCCGCACCGCCGGTTACCCCCTGCTGGCCCGTGCCATCCGCCGCTGAGTAGTCCGCCGAATCGGCGCCTCCGA
>JBPOJE010000085.1:0-22797 GCA_052033935.1 Armatimonadota bacterium | reverse complement strand
GTGTTCGTCGGCATCTGATCGAGAATGACCACGGCGCGAGGCGTCTTGTATCGTGCCAGCCTGTCTTTGAAAAGCCCAAGAAGCTCATCCGGAGTCGCGCTTGCGCCCTCCTTGAGCACAACATAGGCGCGCAGTGTTTCGTCGCCTGTCTGGTTTGGCACGCCGATCACCGCCGCGTCGGCCACCGACGGGTGCTCCAGAAGAACCTCTTCCACCTCGCGCGGATACACGTTCAGCCCTTTTACGATCACCAGGTCCTTGGCCCGGTCCGCAAGGAAGATGTGCCCGTCTGCGTCAAAGGCACCGAGGTCGCCAGTCCTCAGCCAGCCGTCTTCGGTGAAGGCCGCAGCGGTGCCCTCGGGGTCGTTCCAGTAGCCGCGCATCACGTTCGGGCCTTTCGCCACGAGCTCTCCGACCTCGCCCGGTTCGAGAACGCTCCCGTCTTCGCCGCGTATCTGCACCGAGACGTTCGGTATCGGCGGCCCGATGCTGCCGTGCTTGCGAAGCCCGTGCGGCCGATTGGTGGAGACCACCGGGCTGGCCTCGGTCAGCCCGTACCCCTGAATGAGCGGGATTCCGAACTTTTCCTCGAACCCGCGCTGCACTTGAATCGCCAGAGGCGCCGCGCCGCTCAGAGCCCAGCGGACGCGGCCGCCTAGCTTCTCGGCCGTCAGCCCCGGCGCCTTCACAACCGCGGCGAAGATCGCTGGCACCCCGATGAACAGCGTCACGCCGTGCCGCGCGCACGCCTCCAGCACCTCCGAGAACGGCTGTACCGACTCCACGATGACGATGGCCCCGCCCGAGAGCATCAGCATCATCACGCATACTGTCCAGCAGAAGACGTGGAACATCGGCAGCACGGTCAGGCATCGGTCCTCCGGAGAGCAGTGGAAGACTGCGACGCACGACTCGCCATTAGAAAGCACGTTTCCATGCGAGAGCATCACCGCCTTGCTCTGCCCCGTCACGCCCGAAGTGAAAAGCAGCGCCGCGATGTCGTCTTTCGACGGACCCTCCGGAAGCGCCGCGCCGGCGGGCGGGGAGAGAAGCTTCTCGAAGGGGATCTGTCCGGGGCCGGTGCAGGGCCCGTCCGCGACGATCGTAAAGCGGACGGTCTCGCGCGAGCAGGCTTCGGCCGCGTTCTCCTGGTAGCGCGCCTGCGCGATGATTCCAACCGCCCTGCAGCTCTCAGCGGCCATGGTCACCTCGTGCGGCGATGCCGCCGGATTCAGCGGGGTGGTGATGGCGCCGATGCGCGCAAGCGCAAGATACGACACGACGAACTCGGGGCAGTTGCGCATGATCAGCATCACGGCATCGCCTTTGCCCACGCCCATCGCCGCGAACGAGCGCGCGGCCGACAGCACCTGCTCGGCGACCTCGCCGTAAGTTATCTCCCGGTCCCTGAAGATGATCGCCGTTCTTTCCGAATGCGCCGCCGCGCTTTGAAGAAGCCTCTCGGCCAGGTTCATATACTCTCTGCCTCCTGATAGTTCCGGTGCAGGATACACCACGCGGGGCCGGATTGGGAAGTCATGCATCGGCGCGAACCTGTCGCGCACGAAAAAAACGAAGACGAACCGCCCCGGCTGACAGAATCTGACAGTGACGGGTGTCATAAGCCCTGTGTAAGCGCTGAATGTGGTGCGCTCTCTTGCGCACCGGGTGACACATAGGAGGACAGAAGAAATGGCGGACACAGGACAGCCAACCACGAGAGTAGCTTACATTCTGGACAAATCAGTCTCGATGGCCTGCTGCCGTGAAGAGGCGATCAAGGGCGCCAACGACTACATGGAGGCGCTCCGTAGCGAAAACCCGGACGCCCGCGTGACGGTGACTCTCTTCGACACCGAGGTCTATCGGGTTATTGAGAGCGTCCCCGTGCGCGAGATCACCCAACTGGCGCCCGATGCCTACATTCCGTCTGGGTGGACCGCGTTGTATGATGCTGTCGGCAGCAGCATCGCGGCGATCGGGGCTGAGGCTCAGGACGGCGACATCGTGCTGGTATCCATATTCACGGACGGTGAGGAGAACGCCAGCCACGAGTTCTCTCACGAGACGATCCGCGATCTCATCGGCAAGCACGAGAAGAAGGGCTGGACCTTCGCGTATCTGGGCGCGAATCACGACGCGTGGGCGGCGGCGGAGTCCATCGGCATAGCGCGTGACAACACTGTCCGGTTCGCCGTCGTTGCTGCCGATGACGCCTTCGCGAAGGCCGGCCGCATTCAGTCGCGTTTTCTGCGAAGGCGAAGGGAAGCCCCGGAAGACCAGCCGCAGACCATGTTCGCAACAGGTAATATCGAAGACGAAGCCGAGCCTGAACCCGAACTGCAGCCGGGCGACTGGAAGCGGCCCCGGAAGAACCCTCGCAAGAAGAAGCAGTAGCTCCCTCGAAGGGCCGCCCCGATCCTCTGGGGCGGCCCGCGCTGCCTTCTTCTGCCGCGTTTTGACGCCCACGAGGGGCTAGGCTGCGTGCCTCGTGCTCGGTATTCCCTGCTCGCCATCTGTCCCTGTTCTTCCAGTGCCTTCCGTGTTATACTGCCCAGACTTCCAGGGAGTGCTGTACTATGTTCAGATTCAGAGTCGTCCATGCGCTGGCTGCTGCCGCTTTGCTGTTTATCTCCGGGTTCCCGTCAACCGCGGCCCCGGGAACGCTCGATGCCGGCTTCCGCAATCCGCCCCGTTCCGCCGGCCCTCACACTTGGTGGCACTGGATGAACGGTAACATCACGCGTGAGGGAATCACCGCCGACCTCGAAGCGATGAAGCGCATTGGCCTCGGCGGAGCGCAGATCTTCGATGTGGACTGCGGAATCCCGGCCGGTCCGGTAAGGTTTATGACACCCGAGTGGCTGGACATGGTCGGCCACGCGGCGGCTGAGGCCGATCGCCTGGGCCTTGAACTCTGCATCCACAACTGCGCCGGATGGTCGAGCAGCGGCGGCAAGTGGAATACCCCCGAACACGCGATGCAGGAAGTCGTCTGGAGCGAGCACCGGGTCAAGGGCCCCTCGCGCTTCTCCGAAGCCCTGCCGCAGCCCCCCATCCGCGAAGGCTTCTATCGCGACATCTCCGTCCTTGCCTTCAAGGGCGACAGCGCCGAGCGGATCGCGGACATCCGGGGCAAGGCCGCCTACGACCGCCGCGACCGCCTAGACCCCGATCTGTCATCCGCTGCCTCAGGTCCCATCCCGCTGAACGGAATCGTGAACCTGACCGGCAAGCTCGAGTCCGGCGGGCGCCTCTCGTGGGATGTCCCGGAGGGTGAGTGGACTATCCTCAGGTTCGGCCACACGTGCACCGGCGCCATCAACGCCCCTGCTTCGCCCGAAGGCACGGGGCTGGAATGCGACAAGCTCAGCAAGGAGGCGCTGGACGCGCACTGGGCGGGGATGATGGCGAAGGTCATCGAGAAGGCGGGCCCTGCTGTCGGCCGGACGCTCAACAACTCGCTCATAGACAGCTACGAGAGAGGGCACCAGAACTGGACTGCCCGTTTCGCGGACGAGTTCTTGAAGCGGCGCGGGTATGACATCGTGCCCTATTTGCCCGTGCTGAGCGGGCGTGCCGTCGAGAGCACGGAGGTGAGCGAGCGCTTCTTGTGGGACTTCCGGCGAACCGTCGCCGATCTCTGGGCCGAGAACTATGTGGGGCACTTCACCGAGCTTTGCCACGCCCACGGAATGAAGAGCTCCATCGAACCGTACGGCAATGCCACCTTCGACAATCTCCAGTGCGGCGGGCAGGCCGACATCGTCATGGGCGAGTTCTGGGTTGCCGGGTGGCATGTGGGAGAATCAACCAAACTGGCCGCGTCCGCAAGCCACACCTATGGCCACAAGATAACTGGGGCCGAGTCGTTCACAGCCGACGAGTCGCGCGGGCGCTGGATGGTGGAGCCGTACTCCGTCAAGTCGCTCGGAGACCGCGTCTTCTGCGACGGCGTGAACAGGTTCATCATGCACCGCTACGCCCATCAGCCGTGGCTCAACGTGGAGCCGGGCATGACGATGGGACCATGGGGCACACACTTCGACCGGACGATCACCTGGTGGGAACAGGGCGCGGCGTGGGTGTCTTATGTTTCCCGCTGCCAGTATCTGTTGCAGTCGGGGCTGTTTGCCGCCGATCTGTGCTATTTCTACGGCGAGTCCGGGGCCAACGACCTCGTGTCGCGCGGGGGCCTGCGCCCGGCGCCCCCGGCGGGCTACGACTATGACGGCTGCGATTCGGCGGTTGTGCTGCAGCGCATGAGCGTCCGCAACGGGCGCATCGTGCTGCCCGGTGGGATGAGCTACCGGGTGCTCGTTCTGCCGGAGAGCCGCTTCATGACTCCGGCCATGGTCACGAAGATCGCTGAGCTTGTGCGGGCGGGCGCGGTGGTGGTGGGGCCGAAGCCCACCCAGTCCCCGAGCCTGTCTGGCTACCCCGCCTGTGATATCGAGGTGAGGCGCATCGCGGACGAGGTGTGGGGCGACTGCGACGGCGTTTCGGTTCGCGAGCACAGGTATGGCCTCGGCAGGGTGGTCTGGGGCGTGGAGCTTGCCGATCTGCTCAAGGGGATGGGCCTGCAGCCGGACTTCTCGACGCCTGAGGAGCCGGGCAAGGAGCGCCTCTCCTGGATCCATCGCCGCATTGACGGGGTGGACGCCTACTTTGTCGCCAACGGCGCTTACTATCCGCGAACCATAGCCTGCACGTTCCGCCAGACCGGCAAAGTGCCCGAATTCTGGCATCCCGACACCGGCCGCATCGTGGATGCGCCGGTATATCAGGAGCAGGGCGGCAGAATCACGGTCCCGATTCAGTTCGACCCGGCGGGCTCGGTGTTTGTCGTGTTCCGCAAGCCGGCGGGAAAGGCGCCTCATCTGGTGTCCGCTACGCGCTCCAGCAAGGCCGATGCCGCCAGCGCCCCCGTCATCCGCATCGTCCGGGCCACGTACGGCCCCGCCAACGAACCGGAGCGCACGGCCGATGTCACCGAAAAGGTTTCGGTCTTGGCAGCGGCAAACATGCCGATCGGGGCGAACAACGACGCGTTTGGCGATCCTTCGCCGCTCATCGTGAAGCAGCTCAGCGTCGAGTACACGCTGAACGGCAAGGCCAGGAAAGCCGTCGTTCCGGAAGGCGGCGTGCTGGAACTCACAGGCGATTCCGCGGTCGCGATGCCCGATTTCGAGCTTCTGGCCAGCAGCTCCGGCGCCGTTGAACTGAAAGCCTGGAAGGCCGGGGATTACACGCTGAAGACCTCAGACGGCGGCTCGCGTATCATCCGTGTGCCCTCCGGCGCGAACACCTCCGAGATTTCCGGGCCGTGGACGCTGCGATTCCCCCGTGGGCGCGGAGCGCCGGACTACATCATTCTCAAGGAGCTGGCGCCCTGGAACGAGCATCATATCGCGGGCGTGCGGCACTTCTCAGGGACCGCCACGTGCACGAAGCGCTTCACTCTGCCCGAGGGGTTTGTGCAGTCTGGCCGCTCGGTGGTGCTCGACCTTGGCAGGGTCAAGAACTTCGCCGAAGTGAAGCTGAACGGGAAGAGCCTGGAGGTTCTGTGGAAGGCGCCGTTCCGGCTGGATGTGACGGGTTTGGCGCGCGCGGGCGAGAACGACCTGGAAATCAAGGTCACAAACCTCTGGCCGAACAGGATCATCGGCGACGCGCAGCTTCCGGACGTGTATGAGTGGAGAGGCAACGCCATCGCCAGCATCCCGGAGTGGGTTTCCGAAGGCAAGCCGAACCCCCATCCCGGCCGCTACACGTTCGCCACCTGGCGTTACTACAACAAGGACTCGCAGCTTCCCGAGTCCGGCCTGTGTGGCCCGGTCACGGTCCGCTCGGTCAAGAGGCTCACCGTCCGGTAGCCGTCTGCCGGCAGGAATCCAAGTGGGACACCTCCGTCCATCACCGCGGGTGTCTCACCCGCGGGCAGCAGCGCAGCCGAAGCGGCCGCCGCATGCTCAAATGCCGAACAGGAAAGGTTAGGAACAGTGCGGTACGATCTTTTCATCAGCTATGCGCGGAAGGACAACGAAGGCGGTTGGGTGACGGCCTTTGTGGAGGCTCTTCTGGAGTCTCACCGGCGCTTCTCCGGGCGGGAACTGAACGTCTTTTTCGACAAAAAATCCATCCACACGATGCAGGACTGGCGCTGGCGCATCGCGGAGGGGCTCCGCGATGCGTGGCTGATGCTCGCCTTCCTCTCCCCCAACTACAAAGCCAGCGAGTACTGCCGGATGGAATGGGACACCTACAGCCGGCACGAAGTGGACCGCTTCGTGGTGGGCGAAGGCATCGCGCCGGTCTATATCGTTGAGATTCCGGGGTTCGAGGACGACGCCAGCACGGACGAGTGGGTGAAGCAGGCGAAGGCGCGCAACTATCTGGATGCGCAGGACTGGTATCGGGAGGGGCCGGAGAGGCTGCAGCGCAAGGACATCGCGGACTGCCTGGACGAGCTGAGCAGGCAGATTGACGAGCAGAGGTCGCGGGAGGGGAAGGCGCGCAACTCGTTCACGAACCTGCCCGCGTACAACAGGCGGTTCGTGGGGCGCGTGGAGGAGATCCGTCAGGTGCGGGAATGCCTGGCTCTTGGCGATGTGGGTGTGGTGGCGACGCTGCACGGGCTTGGCGGCGTGGGCAAGACGGAGCTTGCGCTGGCGTATGCGCACGCGTTTGTGTGGGACTACCCCGGCGGGCGCTATCTGGTGCGGTGCGAGGGGCAGAGCGACCTGCGGACGGTGCTGGTTGCCAGTCTCGTGGAGCCCCTCGGCATCGAGCTGACCGACGAACAGAAGAAAGACCCGGCGCGGGCCTACGATCGGGTGCGGCGCGAGCTGGAGCAGCGCGAGCGCGTGCTTCTGGTGCTGGACAATGTGGACCGCGACGAGCTTCTGTCATCGGCGCAGGCGCAGTGGCTGCCCGACAGGCGGCGGGTGCAGGTGCTGGCGACCACACGCCTGCCTCTGGCCGCGGGTCCGGACATGCGGGTGTTTACGCTGGACGTTCTGCCGGAGGCGGACGCTGTGAAGCTGCTGGGCAGCTACAGGGAACTGCAGCCGGGGGAGGAGGAGGCAGCGCGCGAGATTGTGCGGCGGCTTGCGGGCCACACGCTTGCGGTGGAGGTGGTGGGTGTGTATCTGGGGAAAAAAGCTTCGGTGTCGTTGGAGGGGTATCTGGAGCGGATGGATGCCGAGGGGCTCGTTGCCCTGGATGCGGTAGGCGCGGAGGCGTGGATACGGCACCCGGAGGCCGTTTTGAGCAAGCTGCTTGCCCCGACGCTGGAGATGCTCTCCCCGCTGGAGACGGCAGCGCTGCGGTATGCGGCGCTTCTGCCGCCGGACTTCATCCCGCCTGTCTGGCTCCGCTCCCTTGTTTCGGATCAGTTTCCGGAGGTCGCCGAAGCCCCTGCCCCGGGCCATCCGGACGTCTGGGAGGATGCGCTGCAGCGGCTGGACGGGCTGCGGCTGCTGATCCGTCCGGCGGAGGCCGCGCTGAGCCGCATGCACCGGCTTGTGCAGCAGGTGGTGGGGGCGGCCGACGCGGCGCGGGAGGAGCGTCAGGCCGCGGTCGTGCGCCTGGCGCGGTCGCGGTGTGAGTTTCTGGAAGAAGGCTGGCGGGAGTGGGAGAACCGCTGGGAGATAGAGCCGCTGGGGGCACTGGCGGAGCATCTGATGGAGAGGGGCGTTGACGGCGGGACGTGGATCGCGAACTCGATAGCCCTGTGGCTGGACGGCCTGGCCCGTTACGCGGAGGCGGAGCCGCTTTATCAGCGCGCGCTGGCGATAGCCGAGAAGAGCTACGGCCCGGACCATCCCAGCGTCGCAAGGGACCTGAACAACCTGGCGGAGCTGCTTCGGGCGACGAACCGGCCTGAGGACGCGGAGCCGCTCGTGCACCGCGCGCTGGCGATAGACGAGAAGAGCTACGGCCCGGACCATCCCAGCGTCGCAACGGACCTGAACAACCTGGCTTTGCTGCTCAGTGACACGAACCGGCTTGCGGAGGCGGAGCGGCTTTATCGGCGGGTTCTGGCGATATTCGAGCGTAGCCTCGGCGCAGACCATCCGAACGTTGCGACCGCCCTGAACAACCTGGCGGGGCTGCTTCGGGCGACGAACCGGCTTGCGGAGGCGGAGCGGCTTTATCGGCGCGCGCTGGCGATAGACGAGAAGAGCTACGGCCCGGACCATCCCACCGTCGCAATCCGCCTGAACAACCTGGCGGAGCTGCTCAGTGACACGAACCGGTTTGCGGAGGCGGAGCGGCTCAGCAGACGGCATCTGGAGGTCTTCCTGAAGTTCACCCGCGCCACCGGGCACCCTCACCCGCACTTGATGGCTGCCGCGAACAACTACGCGGGGCTGCTGGCGGCAATGGGCGTGCCGCGGGCCGAGGCCGACGAGCGGGTGAAGAAGCTGTTTGCAGACTACGGGGTGGACATCGGCGCCGACGCCTAAACTGCGCGCGCTGGTGCAGCAGTTGATGCAGGGCAAAGATGCAGGAGACGCTGGAACAGCTCCGGCGCGACGACCCGGCGCTGTTTCTTGAGTTCATGCAGTGGTTCGAGAGCCAGAGGAATGGATCGGACGGAGGATGATTGTGCAATTGGAAGACATGCAGGTTCCAGGCGCAGACGGCGAACTGAGGCCGCCGCCGAAGCCGCCGCTTCTTCTCCTCCAGAGGGCTGATGCCTTGCCACATCTGCAAGTGCGCTTCCTCTGCCTTGTCACGCAGCCGCTTGAAGCATGCTTCGGCTTCGTGAGGATGGGAACCGCTAAGCTTTCCGAACAGCCCAGGCGCCGCCGTATCTTTTGCGCCTTCCGCAGTTGCCGGTTCATCTCGTCTTCCCTCTGGCTGTCGTACGCGAGATCATAGCAGTGCCTGCACAGGAAGTACTTGCCCGCCGCGAACAGCTTGCCCACTCTACGTCCGCAACCTGCGCCAAGACAGACAAACCAGGGCCGCTTACCTCCGAAGTTGCAGGGAGTCCAGGTCAACCGTACGTATTCCTTAACGTCTTCGCCTTCACTGCCCCGGCACGAATGCCTGCACATAAGCACGCTCTCCCCGTCTTCCGCGCGAATGCTTATGCTGTCCGTGATCCGGTCGCCGTGCGTCCAGCACACCGAAGAGAGGATGCCCGGATGCAGCAAACCCCTCCGGTTCAGCCAGTTCACGTCAATGCTGGGCAATCCGTCCGCAGTCTCTTTCCCGCCGCGTTTGGCATAACCCATAGCTCGTTTGGATTCCTTCCGCTTCCGCAGTGTACCGAATCATCAGGCAGATCGCATAGTTTGTGCTCACAGCCGCGCTGCAGATACCGCCAGAAAGCCCCGATTCGCCGGGGTTTTCGGCCCAAAACTGCCCCGAAAGTGGCCCCGAACAGTCCCCCCGTGTTTTGCGGATGTTGCGCATCCTTTGGCGCCGTGAAAGGGCAGGGGGACGTTCATTTCATCGGGCGCCAGGGCCTCGAAGACCGGCTCAGGGTGTGCGTGACAACGAAGGCGGTCCACTCGTCTAAAACCAGTTAACAACAAGAAGCAATGAAGGGTGTTGACATCGGATAGCCCGGTGTTTACACTCGTTTCGGCATGGTGCGGAGTCGGCGGGTGTCACTCCCCTCGCAAGAGCACAACCGCAATGACAGCAAACAGAACGGCTCGACACAGGCTTTTGGTGGTGGCCCTAGCGGCGGCTCTGGCTCTGTCGCGTGCCGCGAACGCAGCCGTCATCCACGTCAGCACCAGCGGGAACGATGCGGCAGACGGGGCCTCCTGGGCCTCGGCGAAGCTTACGATCCAGGCAGGGATAAACGCGGCCGTGTGTGGCGATGAGGTCTGGGTCGCTGCCGGATCGTACCACGAACGCATCACACACAAGAGCGGCGTTCAGCTCTATGGCGGGTTTGAAGGCGACGAGGTCACCCGTGATGAACGCGACTTCCTGAATCACATCTCCGAGATTGATGGCCAGAATCGTGGGGCGGTTGTCATCGTGCCAAGTGGCGCGGATCTCTCCACGCTCATTGACGGTTTCACGATTACCAACGGCATCGGCGCCTCGCAGGGCTCCGCCCGTTACGGTGGTGGGATATATGCCCTCAATGCCTGCGTGACGGTCGAGAACTGTGTTATCGTCGGCAATACAGCCGAGCAGGGGGCAGGTTTGTACTGCAACCGTGACATCGTTCTCAAATACAATCACTTCAAGCAGAACGGCGGCCAGAGTGGCGTCAACGGCGGCGCGGCGGTGCTGTTGTTTGGACCGGTCGCTGTTCACGGCAACACGTTCACATCCAACCGGGCCGCTTACGGCGGCGCGCTGGCGCTGGCTCATGCCAGTGGTGAGGTCTCACTCAATACCTTCATCGGCAATACCTCCCAGTTCGCCGGTGGTGGAGTGTACAACTCCGGCCGGAGCCATCCCCTCGTCCGGCAGAACACTTTCACGGGCAACACTGCCTTCACCGGCGGCGGTGTGGGATGCAACGGCTGCAGCGGCGAGGTTACCGCCAACCTGTTCACGGGCAACACAGCCTACTCAAGCGGCGGGGCGGTGTATCTCGTCAACGGAGCCACCAGCACGGTTTCAAACAACGTCATGACAGGATGCGTCGTTCAGTCTGGTTGTGGGGGCGCGGTGGCCTCGACCCGGACCAATCCCGTGATTGTCAACAACACTATAGTCGGCAACACAGCGTCGTGCGGCGGGGGTGTGGCCTTTCTTGAGTCAGGCGGGGGCACGCTCAGCAACAACATCATCGCCTTCTGCTCGTCTGGTGTCCATGGTGGTACGGGCACGCAGCCGGTGTTGCGGACCAATGCGTTCTACCAGAACTCTGGAGGCGATTTTGCCGGAGTATCGCAGGGCCCTGGCAACGTATTTGCCGATCCTGCCTTTACCGACATGGCTGCCGGAGATTACCATCTTCTGGAGGGCTCCCCCTGCATTGACGCCGCCACGAACACGGACGCTCCAGCCGTGGACTTCGATGGCACGCCGCGTCCGCTCGATGGTGACGGTTCAGGTGAGGCAACTGCTGATATCGGAGCTTTCGAAGCCCCGGCGGCCGTCGTCATGTATGACATGAACATGGGCGAAGCCAAGAGCGCCTTCCCGGATGGGACGGTTGTTGGCTTCAAGAACGTGGTTGTCTCCGCATGCTTCACAGAACTCGGCTTCATCTACGTGCAGCGGCAGGACAGGAGCGCCGGCATAAGGGTGGCCACGGCCGCGGCCCTTTCGGAAGGCCAGCGAGTCTATGTGGCCGGCACTCTGCAAACCGTCCCCGGGCAAGATGAGCGATCTGTGCTGTCGTCGGAGATACTGCCGATGACTCCCGAAACACCATCGAATGTTGTGCTCGCGCCTGTTCAGTTGGCGCAGGAGTACCTTGGCGGCGCTGCGTTCGGTCTGCAGCAGGGTGTGATCGGCTGCACGGGCCTCAACAATATCGGGCTGCTCGTAACGGTCTTCGGCAAGGTGACGTTCGTTGACCCCGGTGGTCAGTTCTTCACCGTCTGGGACGGCTCGCGGGTGAAGGATCCTGACGGATACGACGGCGTCCGAGCGTGGGCGCCCGGCCTGACCCCGCCCGCCGTGGATGAGTTCATAACCGTCACCGGCATCAGTTCCTCCATCAGGGTAGGGGAGACGCTGTTACCGCTTGTCCGGGTGAGGGAGGCAGGCGACATCCAGCGCTTGTGAGGAGGGCGCCTGTTAACGCCTCGCTTACGCCTCCGGCCAGAACGCTGACCGCAATGCATCTGGGGGGATCTGGACCGGGCGTCCGCCGGACTGATGAAGGTCTGTATGGCGGCCATCGCGCTTAGCCATTCAGCAGACAAGAACTGAACCAATTTGCACACTTCAGAAGGAAGTGCCCTCGCGCTCCGCTGCGTTGACACCTGCCTCTGAGGGCGGCTATACTCTGCCTCGCCTGACCGGTCTTTCCGCTGGCCCGGCTGGCCTGTCTGTCCGCATCCGTGCGACCCCCGTTGCCAGGCGGGCTTTCGTTGTGTTTGGCGATATGGAACCCAATCAGGTTAACCTCGAAGATATCCAGAAGCTGATCGAAATCGCTGACCGGTACGCTCTGGTAGAACTGACCGTCGCGGAGAAGGACCTGTCGGTAACCATCCGCGGGACGGCGCCGGGCGCACCGGCGGTTGCTGACCCGGCTGGGAGCGTCGCGGCCCGGCGCGCACCCGCGCGGGCAACCCCGGATCCCCCGTCTTCCAGAATCCCTCTCGTGTCGCCGATGACCGGCGTGTTCTACCGCGCGCCGTCGCCGGACGCCCCGAACTTTGTGGAAGTCGGTGACATTGTGGAAGCCGGACAGACGATTGGCCTCATCGAGGCGATGAAAGTGTTCAGCGAGATTCCGGCCGAGGCCGCGGGCCGCGTGGCCGAGATTGTCGCTCCGAGCGGCAAGCTCGTTCAGGCGGACGAGGTGCTGGTGCTGCTCGAAATGCAGGAGGATGAAAACCAGGTTTGATGACGGAGATAGGCGTTGGCATAGTCGGGATGGGCACGGTGGGCGAGGGGGCGTGTGGAATCCTCACGCGCAACGTGGAGAGCATCGCCAGACAGGCGGGCTGCCAGGTGCGGCTCGCCTGCGTCGCCGATCTGCGGCGGGATGAACTGCGAAGCAGGGTGCCCGCCGAAGTGCGCTTTGTCGAGGATGCTGCCGAGCTCATTCGCAGCCCCGACGTGCAGATTGTCTGCGAGCTGATCGGCGGAACCCACGCGGCGGGCGAAGTGGTGCGGCAGGCGATGGCCGCCGGGAAGCACGTCGTGACCGCCAACAAGGAACTGCTCGCCAAGCATGGTCCCGAGCTTCTGAGCCTGGCCGACCAGCAGGGCGTGGACTTCTACTTCGAGGCGAGCGTGGGCGGCGGAATCCCGATCATCTCGCCGCTGCGCATCGGCCTTGCCGGAAACCGCATCCAGAAGATCGTCGGCATCGTCAACGGCACCACGAACTACATTCTCACCCAGATGGCCGCCGAAGGCGGCGACCTCGTCGGCGTGCTCAAAGAGGCTCAGGGCCTGGGGTATGCCGAGGCGGATCCGACCAACGATGTCGAGGGCTACGACGCCCGCTACAAGCTGACTATTCTTGCCGCCCTCGGCTTCCACGCGCATGTTGACGTGGACGACATCTACTGCGAGGGGATAATGAAGCTTCAGTCGCGCGACGTGGACTACGCGCGCGAGCTGGGCTACGAAGTCAAGCTTCTGGCCATAGCGAAGCGGGTGGAGGGCGGGCTGGAGGCGCGCGTGCATCCGGCGCTCGTTCCGTTCTCGCATCCGCTGGCGGCTGTCGCGGGCGTCAACAACGCCATTTTCGTTACGGGAGACGCCGTCGGCGACGTGATGTTCTACGGGCCGGGGGCGGGCAGCCTTGCGGCCGGAAGCGCGGTGGTGGGCGATGTCATCGAGATCGCTCGCAACATCTGCTGCGGCGCAACGGGCCGGCTGAAGCCCTTCGAGTTCCGTGGCCTCGACCTGGTCAGCACGGGCGAGAGCGTCGCCCGCTACTACGTGCGGATGCTGGTGAAGGACGCATCGGGCGTGTTCGCCGCCATCGCCACGGAGTTCGGCGGACACAATGTTTCCATCGCGTCGCTGGTGCAGAAAGACGCCAGCGAAGGCGTTGCCGAGATCATCTTTCTGACGCACGAGGTGAAGGAGTGCGGCATGCGCGCCGCGCTCGAATGCATTGAAGGTCTCGGTGTCGTCGAGCAGGTCTGCTCGATGATACGTGTTGAGGAGTAGCAGATATGGAGGCTTTTGCCACCACCCCCGCCATGGACGGTCGCGCCGGCATCATCGAACGGTACCGCGACTGGTTGCCCGTCACTGACGCGACGCCGGTCATCACGCTTCTGGAAGGCAGCACCCCGCTCATTCCCGCGCCGGCGCTGGCGAAAGCCATTGACCCGAAGCTGAAGGTTTATCTCAAGTACGAGGGGCTGAACCCCACGGGCTCGTTCAAGGACCGCGGCATGACCATGGCCATCTCGAAGGCCTGCGAAGCGGGCGCGAAGGCGGTCATCTGCGCGTCCACTGGCAACACGGCGGCTTCGGCGGCGGCCTACTCCGCGCGCGCGGGGATTCAGTGCGCGGTGCTGCTGCCGAAAGGCGAGGTCGCGCTAGGCAAGGTGTCGCAGTCGCTGATGCATGGGGCGAAGGTCATCGCCATTGACGGCAACTTCGATGATGCGCTGCGGCTTGTGCGCGAGATCACGGACGAGTACCCCATTGAGCTTGTCAACTCGCTGAACCCTTACCGCATCGAGGGGCAGAAGTCCGGCGCGTTCGAGATCTGCGACGTGCTCGGAGAGCCGCCCGACTTCCACTGCATTCCCGTTGGCAATGCTGGCAACATCACGGCATACTGGAAGGGCTACAACGAGTATTTCAAAGCGGGCGTCACAAAGCGGCTCCCGAAGATGCTCGGATACCAGGCGGCCGGGTCGGCACCCATCTACCACGGCCACCCGATCGCTGAGCCGGACACCATCGCCACGGCCATCCGCATCGGCAATCCGGCAAGCTGGAAGCAGGCCGAAGCCGCGCGGGACGATTCGGGCGGGATGATAGACATCGTGACCGACGACGAGATTCTGGAAGCCTACAAGATGCTCGCCTCGCTGGAGGGTGTCTTCTGCGAGCCCGCTTCGGCGGCGAGCGTCGCGGGTCTGTACAAGACGGCGAAATCCGGCTACTTCACCGAACCCGCCACTTGCGTTTGTATCCTGACGGGCCATGGCCTGAAAGACCCCACGCGCGCCGTCGCCGTTGCGCCTCCGCTGATTGACCTGCCGCCCGACAAGGGCAGGATTCTGGAGACGCTGGGGATATCCGCGTGACCTCGGCGGCTTTCGTCCATGAGACGGACATCGCCGGGCTGACGCTTGCGGGCCGGGGCAAGGTTCGCGACATCTACGATCTGGGCGACCGGCTGCTGATCGTGGCGACCGACCGCCTGTCGGCTTTCGATGTCGTCTTTCCGACCCCCATCCCACGAAAAGGGTGTGTGCTGACGCAGATGACGCTGTTCTGGCTGTCGAAGCTCGGGGGCATTGTCCCGGACCATCTCATCAGCGCGGACACCGCCAGCATTGTGAGCGCCTGCCGCGAAGCCGGAGCTACGACAGGCGCGGATGCCCTAGCGGAGATGCTCGACGGCCGGGCGATGCTCGTGAAGAAGGCCCAGCCGTTTCCGATAGAGTGCGTTGTGCGCGGCTACATAGCGGGCAGCATGTGGAAGGACTACCGAGCCATGGCGGGCGGCGGTGAGTTGTACGGCCATCGCGTTCCGGGCAACCTGCGCGAGTCCGACAGGCTGCCAGAGCCCATCTTTACCCCCGCCACCAAGGCCGCGAGCGGCCACGACGAGAATATCTCAGTGGGCGAAGTCGCCCGGATCGTGGGGACGGAGCAGTTCGAGAAGGTTCAAGCCTTCAGCCTTGAGCTGTACCGGCGGGGCAGCGAACTCGCGGCCGGGCGCGGCATCATCATCGCCGATACCAAGTTCGAGTTCGGGCTGCTGGACGGCGAGATCATTCTGATTGACGAAGTGCTGACGCCCGACTCATCCCGGTTCTGGGACGCCGCGGCGTACTCGCCGGGCGGGCCGCAGCAGAGCTTTGACAAGCAGTTTGTGCGCGACTGGCTGGAAGCGCGCGCGTGGGACAAGAAACCGCCCGCGCCGGAGCTTCCGGAGGACGTTGTCGCGGGGACAACGGAGCGCTATCTCGAAGCCTACCGGCGCATCACGGGCCGCAATCTGAGCCAGACCCTATGAAATACATTCTTCTCGTGTTTGACGGAATGTCGGATTTCCCGGTGCCGGACCTGGACGGCCGCACGCCGATGATGGTTGCGCGGACGCCGTTCATGGACGATCTGGCCACGAAAGGGCTCGTCGGCAAGGCGCTGAATCACCCTCCGGATATGTACGCCGGCTCGGACGTCTGCAACCTTTCGGTTCTGGGCTACGATCCGGCGAAGGTGCGCTGCGGCCGCGGCCCGCTGGAGGCCGCCAGCAGCGGCATTCCGCTCAACCGCGAGGATGTCGCGTTCCGCTGCAACCTGATTTCCACCGACGGCAAGCTGCTGCTCGACTCCTCGGCGGGGCACATCCCGACGGACGACGCTAAGCAGCTTATCGAACTGCTTCAGCAGAAGCTGGGCGGGCAGTTCGTGCAGTTCTATCCGGGCGTCTCCTACCGTCACATTATGGTGTGGCGCGGTGGCAGCGACGATCTGCGCTGCTTCGAGCCGTACCGGCATCTGGACGAGCCGCTGGAAGACAACATGCCCGTGGGCGATGGCGTGGAGAAACTGCGCCGCCTGATGTGGGACTCGCTCGATATTCTCGACAAGCACCCGATCAACAAAAAGCGCCGCGACGAGGGACACCTTCCCGCGAACATGGTCTGGTTCTGGGGGCATGGCAGGGTGCCCGAGCTTGAGACATTCGCCGTCAAGTTCGGGCGCACGGGCGCTGTTGTCGCCGCTGTTGACCTGATCCGCGGCATCGGGCGCATCATCGGGCTCAAGGTCGTGGACGTTCCGGGCGCTACAGGCTACGTGGACACGAACTACGTGGGCAAGGGCGAGATGGCCTTTCAGCAGCTCGAGGACCACGACTTCGTGTTCGTGCATGTGGAGGCTGCGGACGAGGCTGGCCACGAGAAGGACATTGAGAAGAAGATTTACGCCATCGAGCAGCTCGATGAGCTGGTGCTCGGCACCATCCTGCACAGGATGAAGAAGTTCGATGACTTCCGCCTTCTTGTACTGCCGGACCATCCGACTCCGGTCTCCACGGGCGTGCACGCCCCGGACCCCGTTCCGTTTCTGCTCTATGACTCCCGCCGCGAGCGCGACAACCGCATCCCCTTCGACGAGCGCGCGCTGGAAGAGGCGAAGACGTTCGTGGACGATGGCCCGCGGCTCATCGAGATGCTCTTCGAGAAGTAGCTTGCGCGCCTGAAGCCTGCAGGTCATGTGCGGACGATACACGCTGGCCCAGATCTCGCCCGGTCTGACGGCCTATCCGGTCAGCACGCTGGTCAACAGTCCGGCCAATGACGAGCCCGGGTGCATTGAACCCCTCGGCACACCCTGTTAAAAGTACCAGTGCCAGACGATAATAATGCAGGAGTCAAGCGGCACTCCGGTGTATAATGTCCTTGACCCAAAGGGTTCATATGATTAAGTGTACCCAGGAAGACTGGGAGGCGCTCGGGCTTGAGCCCGGGGCGTCAATCCCGGCAATAAAGCGTGCCTTTCGGCGCAAGGTCAAGAAGTGCCACCCGGACCTTCGGGGTGGTGACGAAGCCTCTACGGTGGAACTCAAGGAACTGGTGCGCGCCTACGAGCGCGTGACCGCATCCACCGAGGCTGCGGCCCGCGTCAACTCGCTGTTCGACAGCGTGCCGCCGGCGGCCATTCCCGCCCGCTGCGTAACCACCGGGACGGCGCCGATGGATGGCTGGCTGACCCGCAGCATCATCGAGCGTGTTCACCAGTCTTTTCAGGTTGTTCTGTTGCTTGCGTTGCTTGTTTCCCCCTTCGTCACGCTCGCGATTGGCAGCGTCGCCTTGCGTCCGGCTATCGAGCGCTACGCCGAGCATCAGCCGGCGGCCCGTTCGCACAGGCACGACAACGACAAAAGGCTGGAGTACCTGCGCGCGCTGGCGATGAATGGGCACCTGTCGCCGGGGGCGAACTCCACTGCCCCGGCAGCCGCGCGGCCGGTCCACGGGCAATAGCGCGCACACACCGATGGCGCGAGCATTGACATCGCCCCGGAGCGGCCGTACAATCCGGGTACAGGCGTGCGAAGCTGGCCGGACGGATAGACCCGGCTCGGATCACGTCAATCCTGAGGGGGATTGTGGGCAGGCGCAGATCTGTGCCGCTGATCCTCAGGCCGCTTCCCCAGCCTCTTTCTCTCCGTCTCACGGCGGTTCTTGCCAACCTGGAGGGCCGCACAAGACATGACAGGACGGGTGAAAGCAGGGGTTCGTTTCGCGACGAAAGGCTTGAGTCTTGCTTCTTAGACAAACTCTAAAGCAGACGCTTGCGCAGAAGATTGATCCCAAGCTCATTCTCGCGAACAGCATTCTCGGCTGTTCCACGCTTGAGTTGATGGATACAATCGAGCAGGAACTGGCCGAGAATCCCGCGCTCGAGCGGCCCGAGGACGATATCTGCGCCAATTGCTCAATGCCACGGGAGCTTTGCGCCGACTGTCCCTACCACGAGTCCAAAAGCGAGGCCGCCGCAGTTCAGCGCGGTGACGACTGGACGGACTGGTACGCCCCGGAAGTGGACTTCGCCAGCGAGATCTCGAACCCCGACGAGCCCGATTACGACCGTTTTGCGAACATCTACAGCGAACACACCCTGCACGATCATCTGCTCGACCAGCTCCGCTCCACGATCGGCCGCGACAAGTTCGAGATGGGCGAGTATATCATCGGCTCCATCAACAACGCGGGGTACTTCGAGGGCAATCTCGAAGAGATGGCGGCCGATCTCAAGGTGGGCGTTGAAGAGATCGAGGCGGTACTCGCTGTCATCCAGTCGTTCGACCCGCCGGGGGTGGGCGCCCGAAGCCTTCAGGAATGCCTGATCCTTCAACTCGCGAGCCTCACTGAGCAGGGAGAGGGCAACGAACTCGCCATGCGGATGGTACGGGACCTGTGGCCCGCAACGTCGGCGCGCGAGGTCACACGCCTGGCGCATCAGTTGAGAGTGTCGCGCAAGGTTGTGCTCGCCACGCTGGACTTCATCCGCGACCGCCTCCGCCCGTACCCAGGCGAGGGCTTCCGGGCGCCGTGGGACATCAATCCCGAGAACCTGCAGACCGTTGAGCCCGATGTCATCGTGCGCAGGACCGTGGCTGGCTACGAAATCGAAGTGGTGGTGCACGATTACCAGGCGCTGTCCATCAGCTCGAAGTACCGCGAAGCGTACGCCAGCATCCGCAACGGCGGCGCGGCGGACTATTCGGAGGACGAGCGCAGGCACATCGTGGAGCATGTGGAGCGGGCGGACGCGTTTATCCGCAGCATTCTACAGCGCCGCAAGACTCTCAAGGCGATAACGCGCTATGTCGTCGAGTTTCAGCAGGGGTACATCGAGACCGGGCAGAGGCCGTTCCTGCGGCCCCTCACGCGTACTCAGGTCGCCAGAAGCCTCGACATGCACGAGTCAACCGTCAGCCGGGCAACGGCCAGCAAGTGGCTGCAGCTGCCGAGCGAAGAGGTGGTCAGCTACGATCTCTTCTTCGACAGTTCGATGGGCGTCAAGGACCTGATCAAGGAAATCGTTGCCTCGGAGGACAAGAGCCACCCGCTCTCGGATCAGGCGATTGCGGAGATACTTCAGGAGCGCGGCCTGAACGTCGCTCGCCGTACCGTGGTCAAGTACCGCGAGGCGCAGAACATCCTCTCCAGCCGCCGCCGCAGAGCCGCCGCCAGACGTTAGCCCTCAGTCGCGCGCCGTCTCGTACTCGTCACGGCTTACCATCGTTCGCGTGCCGTCCGGGTCTGTCCGCCACAGGCTCACGACAAGCACCCCGCGCAACCGGCTCTGCTCCACGGTAAAACGGCATCGCGGCGGCGCTTCGCCCGCGCCTGCAATCGTCACGGAAAGCCGTTCGCCGAGCACCCTGGCGCGGATGCGGACGGGATGCTCACGGCCGTTTCTGAACCTGAGGTCGGCGACGCCCCGGGCCAGAGTCGCGTCGCGCCCCGGCGGAACGCTTGCGACAGGCCGCGAGTGAGCGTGGCGCTCAGTGATCTGCATGCCCGAAGACAGGGCCGCGTTGTAGAGAGTGGAGCTCACCTGGCAGATGCCGCCGGCGACCGCCTGCTCCACCACTCCGCCCCTGATCATCTGGGCCTGTCGCCAACCCTGTCCGGCCCCGGTGTCTCCCAGCGCCGCCGCCAGCGAGAACTCCCGGCCCGGAAGCACCACCGCGTCATCCAGACGCCTGGCCGCGCGAACGATGTTGAAGAGCTGCTCTGTGCTGCGGCCTTCCAGGCTTGTCGAGTAGCCGCCGAGTACCCGCTCGCTCGACGCTGAAGTGAGGCGGCCCGTCACGAGCATCAGCGCCGCCGCGGCGGCCCCGGCGGCCAGCATCAGAAGTGCGGCCCGTGTGCTCCGGTTCACCGGACAGTCAGCCTCTTCTCGGCGGAGTAGCCGAACAGCGACGGCGAGTACATCGCCGTAACCTCGGTCGGCATCACGTGCAGCTCGCCCGGCACTTCCGCGCGCACGTCGTACTGCATTGTGCTGATGCCACGCGGAAGGGTGCGTGAGAACAGCCCCACCTTCTCGTCGCGCACCTGTATTCCCGACCAGCGCCAGTTCCAGTCGCTCTCGCGGTTCACCACCTCGAATCCGCTCGGCAGCGGGCTTTCAATGAGCACATACGAGGCGTCGGCGCTCGACTTCACCTTCAACTGCACGCGAAGGATCTCGCCTGTGCGCACCGCTCCCTTCAGCGGGAGCACTTTCTCGGTGTATCCGCCGCCGGAGTTCTTCACGAGCTGCACCCTGCCGAACGAACGCTCGACGCTGAAGTAGCCGGGTCTTGCCGGGATGTCCTCCTGACCGGACACGTAGGAGAGCAGCCCCGTCCAGTAAATCGGCCCGGTGCCGCCTTTTGTGACCGATATCCTGTTGACGCCCCGCCGAAGCTGCGACGAGGGGATGACCAGGGTCTTCGGCGGCTTGAAGTAGTCTTCGCGGGTCAGCGACACCCGTCCGGCCGGGCGGCCGTTCACGCTCACCTCGGCGGTGTTGGGCACGGACTGTATCCGCTCGAGATGCTCCAGCAGAGCCAGTATCGCCAGCGCCGAGTCGCGCGTGCTGTGCCAGTAGCCGCCGTCCCGCTTCGCGGCCAGATACCTCGTCACAGGCTCGATCTGTTCGGTCGAGCGTCCCGCCTTCGTCAGCGCTCTCAGAGCCAGTGCGGTGGTTCCCGCGTCGCTCCAGTAGTAGCGTGTCTTCGCCGATCGCCAGAACGCCATTCCCGCGTTTCGGGTCTGCCGCGATTCAAGCATGCGCGCGCAGGCTTCAAGCTCCGGCTTCCGCCCTGTGTCCGCCGCCGCTAACCCCATGCACGCAAGCGCGACGTTCGTCATCTCTGTGCGGCGCGCCCAGAGCGAGGCGAAGCGGTCTTGGCCGCCAGCGCCCGTTGCAGCCGCCGCCATCAGGGCGTAGGCCCGGGCCTCGAGGTGTCCCAGATAGCCCGGTCCGGCTTTATCCCAGTCGCGCGGCTCCGGGCGCGGTGGCAGTTCTTGAATCGTGTGAGCGCGAATCCACTCCGCCGCCCGCTGGAGCATGTCGTCTGGGATGCTGGCGCCCGCCTTGCGGGCCTCGACCAGTCCGATAAGCGCGTACGCCGTCATCGCCATGTCCGCTTCGGGCTCGCTGTACCACCCCCACGAGCCATCCGGATGTTGCATCTCGCGCAGCCTCTTCACGCCGGCGGCGATCATGCGCGGGAGATCCCGCCGGAGCGACTCCGAGATCGGCAGCCCGTTCTGTTCGGACGCCCGCTTCACCAGAACGTCGGGTACGAACGACGAGATGGTCTGCTCCACGCATCCCCACGGATAGACCGCCAGGTACTGCAGCCCCTGCAGAATGGCACCGGCGAACGAAGGCGTGATCTCAATCCGTAGGGATGAGCCCTCGAGCTTGCCTTCGGGGTCCATCGTCATGGATGCAGTGGAGGAGGGCGCGGCCCTGCCTCCGGCCAGAACGGAAGCCCTTGCTCCGTGTGGGTACACCTCGAAGGGTATCTCGATGGCATCCACTGCCGACCTGTCCGCGGCAATCGCCTCGGCTGTGATGCTCGCCGCGCCCGAGCTTGCCACCTCAATCGGCCAAGTGAGCTTCGCGACACCATCCGCCGGGACGTTCGCGACGCGGGAAGCATCGTCTTTCAGAACAATCCCCTTCGCCTTCAGCCGCACGTTGACCCGCCGGGCCTGTCCTGTGTAGTTGTGGACAATCACGCCCAGCGTCTGCCTGTCACGCTCCCTGAAGAACCTCGGCGCCTGCAGCCGTACGATCAGATCTTTCGTGACAAGCACCTTGCTGATGGCCGATCCTGCGCGCGTGTCCGCCGTCACCGCCCGCGCCGTCGCCCGCCAGGTCGTGAGGTTGTCTGGCATAACGAAGCTGACGCGCGCTTGTCCGCTGGCGTCCGTTTGGATGTACGGGTTCCAGTAGGCCGTGTCGGGGAAGTAGCGCCTCACCTTCGACTCGAACTTGTCGAGCCCGCCGTAGTAGTAGCCCTCGCCGCTGAACGAAGTGCTGACGCCGCTCTCGCGCGGGCCCCAGAAGTAACGCTGAATGTCGGGCGTCGAGTCGTTGCGCAGGGCATAGATGGACTCGTCCACCACCCCGAGCGAAACCTCCGCCGGAACGCCGCGTCCCTGACTGTCGAGGGTCTGGATGGTGTAGTGCGCGGTCTCTCCGGGTTTGTAGCGCTTCTTTTCCGCCTCCACCTTCACTGTCAGCAGCGCATCCTCGGGCGACACGGAGATGGCCGCCTGCTGCGAGGCCATCTTGCCCTCCCAGATGAGTGTGCAGACGATGCTGACGTTAGGGAGGTATTCATCGCGAACCGGGATCTCCAGCGTTTGACCGTGCCCCTTCATCTCGATCACGCGCGTGTCGAAGAGGGTCTGTCCTTCCACCGTCAGCAGAATGGTGGGGTCCGGCATGGCCGTGTTGATC
>JBPOJE010000110.1:0-21406 GCA_052033935.1 Armatimonadota bacterium | reverse complement strand
CGTTATTGCTGCCGCATTTGGGCGAGTGGATGCAGGACGGGCAGCCGGACTCGCAGGGGCAGTTGAGCAGAAGCTCGGCGGTGTCTGTGAGAAGCTCCTTGAGGCGGCTGTAGCAGGCGCGGGCGATACCGACGCCGCCGGGATAGCCGTCATACAGAAAGATGGCCGCAAGCCCGCCGGTGTCCAGGTGATACGGATGCGAGATGCCGCCGACATCCCACCGGTCGCACGACGCGAGCAGCGGGACAAGGCTGATGGCGGCATGCTCGATGGCGTGGATGCTCCCCATCAACTCATACCCGTCGTCCTGCTCCAGCCTCCGGACGACAGAGTGCGGGATCGTCCACCATACGCCGTCCGTCTGATAGCGGTGTTCGGGCAAATCCAGCGGCTCGAATCCCTGAATAGCATCCGAGAATAGCTCAATCTTCCGGTAGGCGACGACGCGGTTCGTGACCTCTACGCGCCCCACGTAGCTTGTGGCCACCCCCAGCGGATACTTCTCCTCGCTCTCGATAACGCGCAGGTCGGTTTCGCCGGCGGTCTTCGTGTAATAGCTGAAGCGCTCCTGCTCGACGATGGCCTCTTTCGCGACGAGATCGAGCTTGCGTACGCGGAACGTCTCGCCGGCGTGCAGGTAGATGGCGCCCTCGTGCACCTCCTGAAACGCGCGGCCGGCCTCGATAGAACCGACCTCCTCGCCGTTCGTGCGCAGAATCCGGTAGGTATCCGCCGAACTGGAGCGGATGCTGACGCGCCTGGCGGGATACTCCTCCGGCATCCAGTAGAAGCGGCCGTTTCTGAACCCCAGCAAGTCCTCCGCCGCCATCGTCCAGGCAAGCTCGGACGCATCCGGCCCGAACTCAGCAAGGTGCTCCGCCGTCAGTGGCAGCTCGTAAGCGGCGCAGCCCAGATGCCCCGCGAGGATGTGCGGGTTCGACGGGTTGATGAGAACCTGCTCCTGCGCCCGTCCGAAGAAGTAGTCCGGATGGCTCATCAGATACTGGTCGAGGGGGTCGGCGTAACCGACGAGAAGGCTGATGGCCTCGCCGGTGGAGCGCCCGGCGCGTCCCACCTGCTGCCAGGTGCTCGAGATGGTTCCGGGATACCCGGTCAGAACAGTCGCGTCCAGCCCGCCGACATCCACCCCCAGCTCCAGCGCTTCGGTCGCGACGACGCCGAGCAACTTCCCACTGAACAGGCCCGACTCGATCTGCCGGCGCTCGGCCGGACGGTAGCCGCCGCGATAGGACATGATCTTCCCGGCGAGCGCCGGACTGCGGTCGGAGAGGCTCTCGCGGGCGTATCGCAGAATGAGTTCGGCGCTTCGTCGCGCCTTCGTGAACGTGATGTTGCGGATGCCGCTTTCGACCAGCCCCGTGAAGAGCTGCGTCGCCTCCGAGTGCGTACTTCTGCGCGTACCGTCGGCGCCGATGACGGGAGGGTTCCAGAAGATGAACTTCCTCGCGCCTCTCGGCGCGCCGTCATCGTCTATCACCTTCGCTTTGACCCCGGCAAGGTTCTCGGCCAGATCTCCCGGATTGGCGATGGTCGCGCTCGTAAAGATAAAGACCGGGTCCGACCCGTAGTGGCGGCAGATGCGGCGCAGGCGGCGCAGAACGCATCCGACGTTGGAGCCGAACACACCCCGGTAAACGTGCAGTTCGTCGAGCACCACGAACTCCAGCCCGCGGAAGAAGCGCCCCCAGGCCGTATGCCGTGGCAGAATGCCGACATGCAGCATGTCCACGTTCGAGAGAATGATGCGACCACGATTGCGCAGATAGGGGCGGTCCTGCTGGGGCGTGTCGCCGTCGTAGGTGGCCGCGACAAGACGCGGTGGGAGATCGAACTTATCGAGCTTCCCGAGCTGATCCTGCGCCAGGGCCTTCGTAGGAAACAGGTAGAGCGCGTTGGCGGAGGGCTTCTCCATAAGGCGCTCGACGACGGGGAGGTTGTAGCAGAGCGTCTTTCCGCTGGCCGTGGCGGTGACGACCACGACGCTCGATCCCGCGCGCACTGCGTCCAGAGCCTGCGCCTGGTGCGTGTAGAGGTCGCTGATGCCCAGAGCCTCCAGCCGCCGGTCGAGTTCCGGCGACAGCGGCCGCCCGGGCTCGGCGTGGCGCGCGGCAACAGCCGGGATATCCTGAACGTGCGCAATCTGGCCGGCATAGCCTTTGCGCATGGGGAGGTTTTCGACGAACTCGAATGGCTTCACCTGACACCGCCGCCATGGTGACAGCGAACAGGCGTTTGTGTCAAGCGCGTGTCGCGCAGCGCGGGGCTTTACCCCCGGCCCTCGACAATCCGCACCAGCGAGATGCTGAGGAAGTACAGGATGACCATCGGGACCGCCATTATCATCATGGTGAAGGCATCATTCGAGGGCGTCATAACCGCCGCGGCGACTGCGATTGCGACGATGGCTTCGCGCCAGAAACGGATCATCAGACGCGTGTTGACAAGCCCGATCTTCGCGAGAAACATCATCACGATCGGGAGTTCGAACATCAGCCCGAACGCAAGGTACATCTGGACGAAGAAGACAAGCGTGCGCCCGATATCGGGCCGCAGTTCTGTGTTGGGCGGCGACAAAGCCACGAACCAATCGAGCGCGCGCGGCATCGCGAGGAAGCACAGGAAAACCCCAAGCGCAAACAGCGCAATGCTGAGAGGACCGACGAAGTAGAGTGCCTTGCGCTCCTGCTTCGTGAGCCCCGGCGCGATGAACAGCCACATCTCCGCCGTCCAGAACGGGGCGGCGAGTATGAGACCTCCGATGAGGCTGACCTGCATCCTGAGCGTGAAGCCCTGAACGAAGGTAGTCTGCAGGAACTTCATGCCGGTCTTGCTGAGCACATCCATGGCGGGCTGCAGCAGCAGGCCGTAGAGCTGGTCGAAGAAGATCCAGGCGACGACCATGCCTATCGCGATGAACGCGATAGACCGAAAGAGCCTGCCCCTGAGTTCACCCAAGTGGTCCAGCAGCTCCAGCTCTTTTTCGGGGTTTCTGTCTTTCTTCAAATGCACGGTCAGCCCAGAAGCCTTGCGGACAACAGAATCGTCAGCTTGACCTTTGTGCCGCCGACCACGCCCGTTCCCCTTCCGGCACCCGAAAGCATACTGGTAATCCTGCCGACGCCCCTCTGGTACTGATCAATGGTCTCCATCTCGAAGGCGTCAGGACCCGAGTACTGCCCGGGACCCGGCTCTTCAGGGGCAGTCACGGTGGGACTCTCGGGGGTCGAAAGGCCAAGGCCCTCCGTGAGGCGCTGAACTGCTGCCTGATCTAGCTGGGTGTCAACAGTCAGCTTCACTTCCCTGCGGATCAGATCGCCCGTCCGGAAGGCGAACCAGTCGGATGCGGTACCAGTCACGCGGCCGTGCGATCCCATCGCCGATGCTCCGCCAGGGGCAGTTGGGGAGAATACGGAAGCCTGGCCAAGCCCGAAAGATGCCAGCCCGGACTCGGACGGGAACTCGGAAGGAAGCGGCCCCGCCGGTCCCGGCAGCGGCCCTTCTTCGCCCACAGCGCCCGGAGTCTGTTGTCCCACGCTCTCCAAGGACTGGTCTGCCGCCAGAAGCTTTACCTGAATGGAGGTGTTGAATTGGGAGTTGATCCGGGCCGCCTCGCGTCCCCCAGCCCACTCCAGCCCCTCCAGTGTGAAGTCGGCGTCAGTGTGGATGGCGTCCGAGATTCCGGACATTGAGACACCAATCTTACCTTTCCACGTGTCGCCGACCTGTACCTTGTCGGCGGGCAGCGGCGTGCGGTAGTCAACGGCAAAGGTCTCGTCGGTGCGCACCCCGACGGTGCTGAACAGATCGGTCTCAACGACCTTGCCGCTCGTGCTGACGATCTCGTAGAGCGACCCATACTCAAACCCGGGCAGAGGGCCCAGCTTGCGCCCAAAGATGGTGAGGCGGTCCTGTTCGGGGCGGTAGCGCATCAGCGCGCGGCCGTTGGGCTGCAGGTCCTCGACGCTTGCCGTGCCCGTGAACGAGAACGACTGCACGGCCTGGTTCGACTTGACGGGCGCTCCGCCGACTTCGTCGAGCGTAACCGAGATATCCACCGCATACCTTTTCCTCGTGCCGACGCGATAGACGTACTTCAACGGGATTTTGGTCTCCGGCGAGACGCTTCGCACCTGGTTGGCGAGCTGCACCGAAATCGTCTTGCTGTCTATCTGCTGGCCGTCTTTGGACACCGCAACGGCGCGGATCTCATACGGCCCGTCGGCCGGCCTCTTAGGAGCATCGTTGGCGCCGCCGAGATTGATGGGCTTGCGCGTGTCCCACGCCCACATGTAGGCTTCTCTGCCGCCGGAGATATTGCGTGGGAACCCGGCCGCCATGATGAACTTGCCGTTCAGGAAGAACTGGACATAGCCCACCTGCGATGCTTCGGTGCCTGTCACGGCGGCCGCGACATTCACGCTCTCGCGCACGAAACCATTGTTAACCGGCCACAGGAACTCCAGCCCGGCCCTTGCGGGGGCGGCAAGAGCCAGGCAAACGGCCAACAGTCCAAGAGTGCGGAAGACTTTCAAAATACTGTGACTCCTCTGATATCTAGCGCCAACGGGCATGATAGTATCATCGTGGGCCAGTCCAGTCAATCTGACTCGCTGCCCGCGCCCCCTGTTCCCCCCACCCACGCACGCCCAAGACACGGGACCCGGCCGCCATGGAGAGCGGAAGGCAGTGAAACCTTACGGCACTATACACTGTCTTATGTGTAACAACGAAAAGCTGAACTGGCAGGCGAAGGCCTCCAGGCCGGGCCATCGGAGACCGGCGGTGTTCTCCGAAGCCTGGCGATGGGTCGCACGAAAGAGGCTCTACAGTGATTACACGAACGACAGCAGCGTCCATTCCCCTTGTGTTGCTCGCGGCCTTTGCTCTGACGATCGCCTCGCCGCTGGCGACGTACGCAAGCTCGGAAGGCCACAAGAACACCGCGGCGGCGCTTGCCGCCGCAACGGTGCTTCTGATGGGCGAGAAGAATAAGGCGCCGGCGATCGCGACAGCCGCCGGGGCTATCATCGCCTACGGGCAGTATCAGGAAGACCGCGACAGGGAGCGGTGCTACGACCGGTATGACAGCTATCGGGACCGCGACAACCGTTATGGCCGGTACCGCTCTGACGACCGCTACTATGACTCGCGGGATCGCTACGACCAGTGCAGACGCGACGAGCAACGCACGCGCGAGCGGCTGCGCACAGACTACAGGTACAACAGCCGGGACTGCGACATCCGCTACAAGACCCGTGGTTCGGGCGGCAGGATCACCTGGAAACGATAGGCCAGCGCGGGCAGTTTGAAGTGAAGAGGGCCCCCGGAAGTTGCCGGGGGCCCTTCGTATGTCTGGCAATGCGCCCTCTATGCTCGTGTCATTGCTGGCCGCATCAAGCCGGTCAGGACGCAATCTGCTGGCAGGGAACACGGGCAGCAGTGCACAAGAGGCATGTGACGACAGCAACGAAAGGAATCCTGCATGCTCCCGTTCACCCGGCCCGATATCGCCTCGCCTGACGAGCTGACTGTTCTTGTCAGGCTGAGCCTTGTTCTGTGCGCGCTGGTATGCCTTCAGGCGCAAGCGCTGCCCGCCGCCCCTCCGCGAGCCGCCGTGCTTGCGGGGCTTCCGCATCACGACCAGAGTCTGATTGAAGCCATCAGCGGCGAGATAGCCGCGGCCGGATACGCCGTGGAGCAGATACCGCCGGAGACGATCATCAGCGCCGAATCGCTCGAAGCGGCGGGGTTTGACCTGCTCGTTCTGCCGAACGGGGCGGTTCTGCCGGGCACCGCGGCCCCGGTAATCGAGAGCTTCGCGCGCAAGGGCGGTGACATCATCGCGCTGAATGCCCCACTGTGGCAAAAGGCGCTAATCAAGCACGGCGGCGAGTGGACGGACAGGGACGAGTACCAGAAGCAGGCAGCGGGACAGCCGCTGGAGCATCCGGTGGCGCCGTTTACAGCGGAGGAGGTGAAGCGCTGGCAGCGCACGTCCAATCCGGGCGAACGAGAGACTCTGTATGAGCCGGTCGCCAGCGGCCCCGCGCCGGGCGTGAGCGCGCTGCACGTGCAGATGAGCGGCCTGGACGGGTGGGAGACATTTCGTTCGCCCGACCTCGAAGCGCCCTTCGCCGAGGGCCACACGCTTACGGTGTTTTCGGCAAAGGGCGGCCCGCGGACATCACTGCTCTCGGTTGAGTGGACCGAGCAGGATGGCTCGCGCTGGATTGCGGTAGTGCTCCTGTCGCGGGAATGGCGGAGGTACGTGCTGGCCCCGCAGGACTTCCGATTCTGGACCAGCGTTCCCGGGCGGGGAGGACACGAAGATTCGTTCAAGCCGCAAAACGCCCGTCAACTAACGTTCGGGCTGGCGTTCTCGCACACGGGGACTCTGGGGGGCGATCACGAGTACTGGGTGGGGCCGGTTGGCACGGCGAAGATGACACCGGATTATCAGGAGGTGGTGGATTCGTTCGCCCCGCCAGCGCTGGACACGCTCTCGCCCTCGTACAAACTGTTCGACGTGACGGGAGCGGAGGCGCTCTCGGCAAGAAGCGATCAGGTGATCACAGCTTCGGCGGATCTGCCCGTTCCTGCTGTTCTGCGCAGCGTCCAGCCCCGCCCGCGCGGAGGAGGGTTCGCGAAAGGGCGCGACTGGCGCTGGATTCCTCTCCTAGAAGCGCGCACAGGCACGGGCGAATGGCGCGGAGCGCCCGCGGCCATGACAGTCCACACGGCGGGGCCGTATAAGGGCGGTATCTGGGCCTCCTTCGGCATCGGGGATTCGGACTGGTATCGCGAGCCCGGTGCGCTGGCGATGATACAGGCCTGCGCCGGGCGGATGCGCGACGGGCTGTTCATTCTGGATGGCGGGTCGAACTTCTACACCTACTTTGAGGATCAGGAACTGAAGCTGGGGGTGACCGCCGCGAACGTGAGCACGCTGGAGCGCAAGGGCGTGACTCTGCGCGTGAGCGTGGCTGCGGGGAACGCCCCGCCTGTCGTTACGCGAACGTGGACGGTGGACCTGATGCCCGGTGAAACCAAACCTGTCTCGTCCGCGTGGAAACCGGCGTCGTGGCCGGACGGCGGCTACAGGGTGACTGCCGAGATGCTGGACGGCGAGCGGATGATTGACCGGGTTTCGCACGAAGTGCACGTTTACAGGCCAAGTAAGGTGAAGCATTTCGTGAAGTCCGTCAACGGCGAGTTTGTGCTGGACGGCAAGAGGTGGAAGGCCCACGGGGTCAACTACATGCCGTCGTCGGGTATCGGAACGGAAGACGGGGAGTACTTCGAGCACTGGATCGGCGCGCGCTCGTACGACCCGGAGGTGATCCGACGCGACCTGGAGCATGTGAAGGACCTCGGCCTCAACTCGGTCAGCGTTTTCATCTACAGCGGAATGACGGAGGACCAGAACCTGCTCGACCTGCTGCGGCAGCTCCGCGAACTGGGGCTGAAGGCCAACCTCTCGCTTCGGCCGGGAACTCCGATGGACTTCCTGTGGCCCGAGATCAGCAAGATCATCCACTACTACAGGCTGTGGGACGACGACACGGTGTTCGCCTACGATTTGGCGTGGGAGCCGATGTTCAACACGCATGAGGACCGGAAGATCTGGGACGCGGAGTGGGAGCGGTGGATCATCCAGCGCTACAGGAACCTGGAGAACGCGGAGAAGGACTGGGGCGTGCCCGTTGTGCGCGACAGCAAGGGCGCGGTGACGAATCCGCTTCCGCACATGATTGACACCGGCGGCCCGTGGTGGAAGATGACCGCGGCGTACCGCAGGTTCCTGGACACACTGCTCTACGACAAGTACAGCAAGGCGCGGGCGCTGGTGCGCGGGCTGGACCCGAACCATCTGGTGAGCTTCCGGATGGCGGAGGCGGGCAACCCGGACTATCGCTGGGACGGACGGATTCCGTACGACTTCCCTTATCTGGCGGCGGCGGTGGACATCATCGAACCGGAAGCCTACGGCCGCATCGGCGACTGGGACAAGGTGAAGAGGGGCTGGTTCGAGTTCGAATACATCCGGTGGGCGGCGCCGGGCAAGCCGGTGATGTGGGCGGAGATGGGCGTCAGCTCGTGGGACGAGGGCGCGAAGCAGACGGGCCCCGGCAGGCTGGAGTTCCAGGCGCAGTACTCCCGCGATTTCTACAGAATGATGAGCGCAAGCGGGTACGACGGGGTGTTCTACTGGTGGTATCCTGGCGGCTTCAGGTACGGCGAGAACAGCGACTACGGGATCATCAACCCGGATGGAAGCGACCGCCCCGTCTCGGCCGTCATACGAGAGAACGCCGAAGCATTCCTGAACGGCCCGCCTGCGCAGGCGATTGACACCTGGATCGAGTTCGACCGCGACGAGCACCCGGACGGCATCGCGGGCATATACGACAAAGTGAAGGACGAGTTCTGGGACGCCATCCGCCGGGGACTGACGCCCGGACTGAAAACGGCGGGCACGGACACGACATCCGAGACCTGCCCCGCGCTGGCGGTGGGCAACAACGGCTGGAACGGCGACAACCCGGCAAAGTATCTGGACGGGTTCTTCGACAGCGTGGAGGTTCTGGACGCCGCCGGGAAGTGGGTGAAACCCGTCAGCGGCGGCACCGTGACGGTTTCCACGCGCAAACCTGTGATCGCCCGCCTGCAGGTCACGAACCTGGGCGAGGCGAGATGGGTGACGCAGCCCGGACATGACGCGCCGCCGGGGTCGGTGTACATCGTGGCGGAGAGCGACACGTACGTTGTCAACCCTCTGCCCGGCCCACTGACCAGGCACAGATCGGCGACGCTCGCGAACGTGGAGATATACCCGGCCGGTCTGAAAACGGAGACAAAGGTGCTCATCACGTTTCTGGCGGACGCGCGCACGCGGTTCGGCCAGAAGTTCTGGGTGAGGCTGAAGCCGAAGTGAAGATACACTTGGACAGAAGGGACTTTCTGAAGGGTTCCGCCGCGGCCGGGGCGCGCAGGCGTTCTCGCTCACTCTGAGCATCCCGGAGGTTCGTTTGAGCGGGGCGTAGGTATGCGATGCGGCTGCGGATTGAGACGGAGAAGGGTAACTGAGAGAGATGAGTCTGAGCAACTGGATATTCTCGCTGCTGATGCAGGAGGCGCGACAGCGGAAGGAAGAGGGCGTGGACTGCGGGGCGGTGGACGCCGCCGTGCGGGGAGTGAGCGCGGAGTCGGCGCTTGCTGAAATCGAGGCCGCCTACGACGCGCTGGTGCGGCTGAGCGTATCGCCGGACTTCCCATTCGACGAACCGAACGACTGGGAGACCATCGTGAGCCTGAGCCCGATGCTCAAGGCCGGTGAGGCAGGCGTACGGGCCTCGGAGATGAACGGCGGAGTTCTTCTCGACCGCACGCGGGGCGCATGGTTCGGAAGGTGCGCCGCCTGCGCGCTCGGCAAGCCGCTGGAGCGCGGGCCGTTTATGAACAGCCGCGACGGCGTGCCCGGATGGCAGGGCATTCGCATCTATCTGAAAGGCGCGGGCGCGTGGCCGCTCGACTTCTATGTGCCAAACGCGGGGGTCATCGAGGGGTACGACATCGGGTGCCCGGACTCGACGCGCGAGCGCATCCGCTTTATGGAGACGGACGACGACATCCGCTACACGGTGCTGGGACTGCGCGTGCTGGAGCAGAAGGGTGCCGCTTTCACGACGGTGGACGTGGCGCACGCCTGGTGGAACATCCTCCCCATCGGGCAAACGTGTACCGCCGAGCGGGTGGCCTACAGAAACCTGACAAACACCCTGGAGCAGGGGCCGCTGGACGACGCCGCGCTGGAGTACGTCCGAACGCACCGGAACCCGTTCCGCGAGTGGATCGGGGCGCAGATTCGGGCGGACGGCTGGGCGTACGGCGCGGCAGGACAGGCCGCTCTCGGGGCCGAGTTCGGCTATCGTGACGCTGCGCTTTCGCATGTGAAGAACGGCATCTACGGGGAGATGCTCTTTGCGTCGGCCATTGCCGCCGCGTTCGCGTGCGAGGACGCCCTGGCGGCGCTGGAGCAAGGTCTGCAGTGCATTCCGTCCACAAGCCGCCTTGCGAAAGACGTCAGCGAGGGGATCGCCCTCGGCAAGCAGGCGAACGGCCTGGACGAGCTGCACGACGAACTCTGGAAGAGGTGGGGGCACTACGACGGCGTTCATACGAACAACAATGCCGCGCTTACTGCCGCCGCCATCGCGTTCGGCGGAGACGACTTCGAGAAGACGACTGTCGCCGCCGTGACGGGCGGATGGGATACGGACTGCAACGGGGCAACGGCAGGATCGCTCTGGGGCGCGGCGTATGGCTACGAAAAGCTTCCGGAGAAGTGGATCGCGCCGCTGAATGACACGCTGTATGCGGCGATTCCGGGCTTCCACCCCATCGCGATTTCAGAGTGTGCGCGGCGCAGCGTCGAAACGGCCCTGCGCTGCGCGGAAGCGTGAGCGCAGAGTAGAGCACGAGCAGAGTGACTATAGCCCCGTTCTGTTCAGGTTTCCACGACAGGTCGTTGCACTTTGCTGAACCGCCATCCGCGGCGAGATCAAGCGCGGAACCTTTCACGCTGATGAAAGCTCTGCTTGTGCTGCCTGCTCCCTGATGTCAGCAAAAGCGGCACTTACGTGCCGCACTCCAAAAGAGAGGGAGCGCCCGCAGGCGCTCCCCGCACACGGATTAGCGGGATTGCGTTCGGCCGCTATATCTTGACGTCTATCACCGCGCTGACGCCGGTGCCCTTCACCCGGCTCATGTTCGTCGGGTTGATGCTGTTCACCGGCACGAGGGCTTTAATACGGAATGTACGATTGCCGAATGCGACCTCAATCTGACCGACCGCCTTGACCGTGTCAACCGCATCCTGAGGTCCCTGCACCTGCGCCGCGCCGATGTAGCCGCCGCGGCCGATGCTGATGATCGGCACGACCTTGGTCGCGTCATACGGATCAACTTTGTTCTTGCCGAGCGCGCTGTTGATGGCGTCGTTGATCTGCGGGCCAAACCGGTCCACGAGGAAACCGATGCCGCCGACCTTGATGATGCTGCCAAGATCAAGCGCCCGCACCTGGACGGCGCCGATACCCGCAACGACCGCCACTACCATAACCGCGGCCACAACCCTCATCGCTTTCGTCTTTTTGCTCACTGTGTTACCTCTTCGTCTCTCGCACTAGGCCGCCGGCAAAGCACGTCTGCCCGATGGGCGCCAGCGGATGCCTGTAAAACTGGCCTCATATAGTTAGAGCGGCCGAAAGCCAAAAAAGGGTCCCGGCCTCCTCGATGAAAAGGAGATCCGGGACCCCTCAGACCTGTCATGCTCGGATCAGCTTCTCAGCAGCTTACGCCGCCAGTCAGCAGACCAAGGCAATCTAGAAGTCCATGGACACCTGAGCCACGGCCACGTCGCCCTTGTAGCTGTTGCCGTAAGGGCTGAACGCACCGGCGCCCTTGTCCTTGTACTCAACGATCTGATAGAGCAGGCGCAACTTAGCATTGTCGCTCACCAGATGGTTGTAGCTCAGAGTGTAGTAGGTCTCCATCGGATCGCCGCCAGGGCCACCGGTCGGCTTCCACTTGACCCACTCGCCCTCGAGGCCGAAAGCGCCCTTCGCGCCGACGGCGACGTTGATGGCACCCTTGTAGGTGTTGACCTTCCAGTCATCAAGCCCCGGGATCGTCTGGGCGGCGCCAGTGACATCCGTGAGGGTGTCCTCGGCGAACTCGAAGAACGAGCCGCTCGCGGACAGGCTCCAGCGATCGCCGGCCGCCCACTTGAGTCCAACGCTCGGGCCCTTGATGTCCACAGGGTTCTGCCAGCGGCCGAACCTGCCCCAGTCACCAGGAGCGGAGAAGTTCGGCGCGACGTCCTTGTAGTTGGCCCACAGGCCCAAGCTACCGAGATTGCCACACAGGCCGACTTCCCAAGCGTCATTGCTGTCGCTGAGCTTGGCGGCTCCACTAGGCCCTCTGCGGGTGTCGCTGACGGTGTAGGCGCCAGACATCTTCCAGCTTCCGAGCGGGAGCTCGAGGTCAGCGCCGTAAACGTCAGCACGATCGTAAAAGTTGGCGACATTGTAGGTGGGGCTGGCGGAGAGCCAGTTCGCGCCAAGCTTCATGCTGCCCAGGTTGAACGCCGCGCGGGCGCCAACGCTCTGCACTGCAGGATAGCCCGAAGCGACACCCAACTGGCCCGGGATCATACCGATCGCGGTTCCACCCAAGCCGCCGACATTGAAGGCCGCGAACGGCGTGGCGATAGCGGGCCTGGAGGACAGGGTGTACATTCCGCCGTTGCCGTTGTTCTTGCCGGCGAAAGCGAGAATGTCCACCGAACCCCAGTTCCACGCGCCCTTGATACCGTCAACGTAGTAGTTGCCGTCATCCGTCTTCCAGTTCTCGGTGTAAGAGTCAACGTCGAACTTCTTCAAAGTCCACTTCGTGAACTGAATCGGGAAGCGGCCAACCGTCACGTCAGCGCCAAGGAACGGCATCTCGCCGTAGGCCATGAACAGGCTGACGTTGTCATTGTTGTCGAAGCGGGGTCCACCGACGAAGTCAGTGACGTAGCCGCCCAGGTACTGGCCCAGATAATTGCCGGCGTTGAGGACGACCTTCGCCCGGGTGTCGCCACCCTGGAAGTTGAAGATCACGTCCGCGTCGCGAACCATCGCGATGTTGCCAAGCAGGTTGCTGGTCGTGTTCATGTTGCGGCTGTCACGGTCGAGGGCATTGCCATCACGGGTCTTGTCGGCGACAGCGAAGAAGTTCAGCTTGGTCGTGATCTTCAGCCTCTTCATCTCGGCTTCGATCGCGGCCACGCGCTCTTCGAGACTCGCAACGTCCCGCTTCACGGCGTCGAGGTCCACTCCCATGCCGCTCAACTCGTCACGGAACTCGTTGACCGACTTCTTGAGAGCGTCCATGTCTTCTTTGGTCACAGGGCCAGGGCCGCCACCAGGGGTGATACCCTTAACGGCATCCTGAAGCTCCTGCTTCGTCGCATACCCGCTCAGGTTCACGGGCTGGGTCTGGCACATGTCGCAGATGACGGGCATTGCGCGGGACAGAGCGAGCGCGAACTCGTAGCGAGTCATCGCGCGCTTGCCGCCGAACGTGCCGTCCGGGTACCCGATGACGATACCCTTCTCCTGCAACTGGCTCACGGCCTCGTAGGCCCAGTGGTCAACGGGAACGTCCGCGAACGGCCCCTGAGCGAAGCTCGGGGCAGCAATCGCGAGGACGACCGCAACCAGGCCAACGAACATAGCCTTTCTGCTCATTGCGTTTTTCCTCCTCAGGAGTATAAGTGCGCACCCGGAGGATGGTGTGGAGGTAAACCCTGCAGGGAAAGAAGGCATTCTGGAGTATCCATGTTCCCTCCATCTCGCCAGCCTCCCCTGCGGCCTTTTCACGCACCATCCATGTGCGCTGTGCCACACGTCCCAAACAGGCGCGTGTAGAACATCTTGCCGGTGCAGTTTACCACGGACGGCCGCATTTGTCAATTGTAGCCGGCCGCAGAAACAGACGCACCGAAACTTGAATTCTGTTGTCACTCACCAGACGCGCCGCGGGCGCTAACACCCACAACTGCCAGGCTCTAGCCCCCCTCCCCCTCCTGCCGAAGCGCCCTCTCTGCGAGGATCACCGCGACATAATCGTCAATCGGCTCCCGCGGCGTCAATAGGCTACCGGGTATTAGACGCCGGTACCCCCGGGGAGGGTTATCATGAAAGTATCGGTTTTTTGCCTCTAATGTTGTATAGGCCTCGTCCACGAGTTCGGCCGCGGGCAGATCGGGCTGTTCGCCGATGGCGCGGGCCAGCTTTCGGCCGTTTGTGCCGTCCCCCACGACAATGCGCCCCACTCCCAGGCGCTCGCGGAGGGCACGCACGCGCACGACGAGGCTTGCGGTGGGGCATATCTCGCGAGCAAGCACCCCTTCGGCACTAACGGCGGCAAGCCCGCACTTCTCCGTGCCCGGGTCCACCGCCAGCACAACCCCCGGCCGCTCCGCGTTCACGGTTTGCTGACGATCAGGTCGAGCTCGAGCGGTCCCGCGGACATAACGTCGCCGGATGACAGCGCGCAGACCCGGGCCGTGTCGCCCGAGGCCCTGATGCGCGAAACAGCTTCCGCAAGCCGGTCCACGTCGAAATCGAAGTAGGCGATCTGGCCGTCGGCCTTCAGGCGCGGGATGATTCCTGCCTCCGCCGCCGAATCCCGAACCGGTCCCGCCATGAACGCACGAAGCTGGCGCGATATCTCATCCCCGGCAAGCTGCGAGTCTATGCTCGTGCAGGCAACCCGGTCGCCCTTCTTGAAAGCCTCGTGATTCCGCCACGGCTTCACTTCGACGGGCACCTGCTCGCCCTTGATGCTGTTGCCGACTGAAACCACCTGCAGCACGACAGGGACGTGCGCGCTCACGACTTCCTGAGCTATCGCCTCGATGCTGTCCTTTTCGTCAAACGTGACGCGTTTCGAGCTGCCCGTCACCCCGATGTTCTTCCGGGCGATGACGACAGCGCGGCCGTTGGGCCCGGCTTTGGCCCCCTTCCGCGCAGCGCGCAGGCTGGCCGAAGACAGCACCTCCGCAACGCGCTTGCGGGCCACGGCAGCGTTGGACGCGGGCTCCACAACTCCCCTTGTGACCTCCTCTCCGGCGTTGTACGTGAACGGCGTCTCGCGCACCTTCGAGTACACCAGGGTCGCCCGCCCGATTCTCTGCTCTAGGTCCGACGACTGACGCAGCAGCGTGTTGACGCGCGATGTCACCTGCTTTAGCCGAGCCTCGGCCCGGCGACTGGCCTCCTCGGCGCGGGCCAGCTTTGTCTGCCCCGCCTTGAGCTGCCCCTGCTGGTCTTGAATGCGCTTGTTGAGGCTCTGGACGTTGGCCTGCGCCTTCTTGAGATCGGCTTTCGCGGCCTCAAGCCCGGCTTCAGCTTCCCGTACCTCCTTTTCGCTCTTCTTGATCTCCCTGTCCAGACGCCGCTGCTCGGACAGCAGTTTTGACTGTTCCGCGACAAGCATCCGGTTCTGGCGGATAATCTCAGGGCCGCGAACGATCATCTTGCGCAGATTGGCGTTGGTGACCAGAATGAGCGCCAGGGTTAATGCCGCGATGAGCATGCCCGTCAGCACCGTGACAAGCACGGCCGTATGCCTGGGGCGAAGCTTGAAGAGCGTAAGCCGCGCCTTGCCCATACGGCACCCGATGACGTCGCCCAGCCAGGCCACCAGCCCGGCCCCCGCGATCAGTATTGCCAGAAGCAGGATTGCGTAAGTCATAGCTGTCGAGCCAGCCCGTGGCGGCGGCCTAGCGTGATGCCCTCACCAGCAGCACCGCCCCCACCGAAAGAAATACCAGATCGGCCAGAAAGCTGCCCGCGATCGGCGACAGGTGACCGGACTTCGCAAGCGCGCTCGAGTACGACCAGAGCGTCCAGTACCCGAAGATCAGCGCCACGCTCAGCCCGAAGCCCATCGCCGAGCCTCCTCTGTGCGGACGCATCCCAAGCGGCGCGGCGAGCACAGCGAACACAACGCTGGCGAGCGGTACGGCGAACCTGTTGAACAGATCCACCTCCAATTCACGAGTATCGGCTTTCGCCGCGCGCATCCTCTGAATTCGGTGAGCAAGCTGCCTGAACGTCAGGCCGTCGCTATCGCGCTGCTCCTCGGCGACCTCATCGGGAGTGCGGCCCAGTTTGATCGTCTTCGACTCGAGGCCGCTGAACGAATTCCGCACGGTACCGCCCGGACCGATTCTCTGCCACATTCCGTTGAAAAGCCGCCAGTCGCTGCCGCCCTCCCACTGCGCGCGCTCGGCGCGCATATACAGCTCCGGGCCCGAATCGGTGAAGCCCGAAAAGATTGTGACATCGCGCAGTTCTTTCGTGCCCGGGCTGATGCCCTTGTTCACGATGACGATTGCGTTGTACCTGTCCTGTTCGAGGTCCGAGATGATGAACGGCTTCTGGGTGACCGCGGCATTGCCCCGCACCCGCTCCATCAGGTCCGACGACTGCCGGTGCGTCTGGGGTGCCAGCCACTCGCTCGTCACGAAGCTCAGAAGCGTCACAGTAAACGCCAGCGCCAGCACGGGGACCAGCAGCCTCTTGAGGCTGATTCCACCCGCCCACAGCGCGACGATCTCGCTGTCGGAGGACAGACGCGAGAATGAGAGCAGCACTGCCAGCAGCATGCTCATCGGAAGAGTCATAACGATGACAGTCGGCAGGTACAGCAGGAACAGGCGCAGCACGATGCCGGCCCGCACCCCCTGCACAAGCAGATTGGTCAGCTTCGCCAGGTAGCCGCCCGCCACAAAGAGCACCGTGAATGCGGCGACCCCGAACAGAAGCGGCGGGATAAGCTCGCGAAGCATAAGTCTGTCAACAGTTCGAAGCAATTCCTTTACACCTCGAAGTCCTTGCCCAGATAATGCTTCCTCGCGAGCGGGTCGTGCGGGATAGTGTCGGCCGTTCCGGAGGTTATGATGCGCCCCTCCGAGACGATATAGGCCCGGTCGGTGATGCTGAGCGTCTCGCGGACATTGTGATCGGTGATGACGACCCCGATCTCGCGCTCAGCAAGGCGGCGGATGATGCCCTTGATCTCGCCGATCGCGATGGGATCAACTCCGGTAAACGGCTCGTCGAGAAGGATGTAGGACGGGCCGGCAGCCAGTGAGCGGGCGATCTCGAGACGCCTGCGCTCGCCTCCCGACAGGCTTATGGCGAGCGTAGACTCCCGCTCGGCGATTCCGAACTCGGTCAGCAGCTCTTTCGCGCGGCTGTCCCTCTGCCTGGCGGGAATGCCCGCCGCCTCGATATACACCATCATGTTCTCGCGGACGGTCAGCTTGCGGAACACCGACGGCTCCTGGGCAAGATACCCGACTCCAAGCCTGCCTCTGCGTGAGACCGAATAAGTGGTCACATCGTGACCGTCTATGAGGACAGCGCCTTCTTCCGGCTTCACGAGACCGAGCACCATGTAAAACGTCGTCGTTTTGCCCGCGCCGTTCGGGCCCAGGAGTCCCACGACCTCACCCTTCCCGGCAGTGAAGCTGAGATGATCCACGACACGCCGTCCGCGGTAAGACTTGACCAGTTCCTGGCAGGCGATGGACAAGGATCAGCCCTTCGGCGCAGGCTGGTCCTGCTCCAGCTGCTCTTTCGGGGTCACGCGGATCTCGGCCGGGGAGCCCTCGATTCTGAGCCGGGGACCGTCCTCGGGCGGGTCGAGCCACACGGTCAGCCGTTCGGCCGTGATGGGCGTGGGCTCGGCGAGGCTGGGATCCGAGACAGTGCCTTTGACGCCGCCGCTCAGCACCAGCGTCCCCTCCGCCTGCGAGTAAACGGCTTTGGGCGCCTGCACCTGCGCGGACTGGCCGGGCTTCTTGCTGACGAACTCGACTGCGCCCGTGGCGGTCACAGCGCCGATGGAGTCCTTCGCGATCTTGACGCCCTTGCTGGCGGCGGCGAAATCCACCACGATCTTGTCCGCCCGGACGTCGAAACTGCCGTCAACGGCGAACAAGTGGGGGCGGTTTCCGGACAGCGTCCACTGGTTCTTCTTGAAGACGATCTCGCCGGCGGTGACCTTGAGCGGGCCGACGCGCTGCGCCTGCTGCGCAAACGCGGCGCTTGAGACAGCCGCCACAAGGCAGACTGTGGCGCGGAGTGCTGTAGTTCTGATTCTGTTCTTCATGTTCACCTTTGGAGCAACGGCAGCGGGCGGAAGGTTCATCGCTTCTTTCCTCACGATCCAGCCGCCGCATTTATCGTGGCGCGCACGCCGCCCGCGCCGCCAAGCCTGACAACCTCGAACTTCAGGTCAGATTCGAGCGTCCCGGCCTGGAAGCGACCCTGCGGGTTCGAGCCCTCGACGCCGCCAGACGCCGTGACCCGGTTTGCGGGCAGATCAACCTCGATGCGCTCGGCCTTGAACGAGATACCGTTTTCCGCGCTGGAAGCGCTGACGCCTCCCGAAGCATTGAGCCGCTTTGCCGCGCCGTTCGCAATAAGGTTCGGACATTCCAGCCTCATTCGATCCTGTCCGCCCGGTCCCAGCACGACGACACTCGCACCCTTCACCTGCAGAGTCGTGGCTGCCTCGCTTGCCCGAATCTCCCGCGCGGATATCCTCCACAGCGGCTTACCCGCCGTGTCCTCCTGCACCGTTTCGGAGTTCTTCACCACAATGTCCACCGGCGGACGCGGGGGACGCGGCTCTTTCTTGAGCTGCGTCCTCGTTCCGCACCCGGTTGCCGCGCAGGCGATCACCAGGACCGCAAAAGCAACCAATCGCCAGGACCCAGATTTGCAGGAGGATATCACGCGATATGTCTATTGGACGAAGAATGCCCTGAATATCTCAACCCCCAGGGCGGCAGCCCGCGCGCACTCTCGCCCCGGGCCGCGCGGCCGGACCCGCCGGCGAGGGCATTATACACATCTTGAGGACACCCTCACAATCGGCGGCCCCGGCTTGAGGGGACTCTTCTTGAGACCAGAGGATGAACGTGATACCATCAGGCGTGCGAAAGAGGCGTGTTTCGTGAACACAGACGACAGGATCAGTGTGCTTCATCTGCTTCCGCCCTCGACGGGAGGAATGCGCACGCACGTTTTGACCCTGCTGGACCACTTCGACCGCCGCCGATTTGACATCACACTGGCGGCGCCCGCCGCCGTGCAACAATCCATCACCGAAGAGCGGCTTCGTGGCGCGCGCTTCGACGCGCTAGAGCTTGCGGAGGTGGCGGAACCGCTCGGCCTGGTGTACGGCAGCCTGCACCTGTCAGCGCTTCTGCACAGAAGAAAGACGCACATTCTGCATTCGCATGGGGTACGGGCAATGCTGGCGGCTGGCCCCGGAGAACGCACGGCCCCCGTGCGAGTCGCAACGCTGCATCATCCTCTGTCCGCAGGGCTGAGCCCCGCCGCGCGCCACATGGTGGCCTACGCTTACAAGACGCAAACACACTGCATCGCCACCGGGCAGGCTATCCGGACGATCTGCTTGCGCTGGGCCTCCCGAAAGAGCGCATAACCGTGATTCCGAACGGTGTGGCAGCCCACAGGCCCAACGCCCAGGAGGCGGCAAGCGCACTGCGGGACGCGGGCCTGCCCGAAGGGCGGCCCCTGGCCGTGATACCGTCGCGCTATGCCCTGAACGGCAGGCCGGACATGAAAGAGACTGTGGAGAGGCTGCTAGCCGCCTCGAACTGCAGCGTCGCATTTACCGGACAGGCAGTTGATAACCCCACGCTGCGCGAAGTCCGCGATGCCCTCCCGGCGGATCGGGTGTTCTTCTGCGGGTACGTGCACGATCTGCAGGCCGTTCTGTGCAAAACGGACGTCGTAGCCCTGCCCGCGCCGGGAACATCCACGCTCCTGACAGCGCTGGAAGCGATGGCATGCGGCGTGTGCGTGGTAACGGTGCCGGGCGGCGAACTGGCCGAGGTGATCACGGATGGCGTGACGGGAAGGGTCAGCCCCACGAACGATACGGAGCCGTTCGCGGCGACGGTGCTGTCGGCGCTTGCAGCCCCCGCCGAAGCAAGACGCATGGGAGCGGCAGCGCGGGAGTTCGTGCTGCAGGCGTTTTCGGCCGATGTGATGATACGCAAGATCGAGGCGCTGTACATCGAGCTTCTGGAGACAGCCAGCGGCAGCGCCGAGGGGGCGGCGGCCCAGGGGTGAACAGGATGGCAGAACGCTTCACGAGGAACCTGGGGGCTCTTCTGCTTGCGACGGCGATGCTCTTGGAGGGCGCGGCAGCGGACCTGGTTCGGGCGGCCCCGGACACGCCCGCGCCGAAGCGCGTGGCGCTGGTGCTCATTGCCGGGCTTACATTCGGGGATCTACAGGAAATGCCCGCGCTTCGCGACGTGGCCCGGAAGGGCTCCACTGCGCTTATGAGCACGCGCACGGGCCGCGCCGTCGAGACGCCGTTTGGCAAGCAGATTCCGGACCCCCTCAGTTCGGGCTATCTCACGATAGCGGCGGGGGCAAGAGCGAGCGGGGGCAGCGAGGTCGCCGGAGTCTTCAGCCTTCAAGACCGGGAGCGCGCGCAGTTGTGGAGCGCATACCAGCGGGCCGCAACACCCGGGGCGGGACTGGCCGCGCCGTGGATGGGCACCGCCGCGGCCCAAGCCCGCGCAGCGCCCTACGAAGTCCCCATCGGAGCGCTGGGCAGGGCACTTCGCGAGGAAGGCATCGCCTGCGAGATCGTGGGGGTTGCGGACACACCGGACGAGGTGCACCGCGAGGCCGCGCTGTTCGCGCTCGGCCCCGACGGCCTGGCACCCGGTGCCCGCATGTCCGGCGGCTATGCGATTGATGAGCAATACCCCTTCGGCGTCAGAACCCCCGTGGATGAGCTTGCGGACAGCATCAGTCAGGCTTTGACGCGGACGCGATTTGTGATTGTCGAGACCGGAGACGCCGCGCGCTACGAACGCTGCAAGACAGACGCCCTGCCAGCCGCGCGGGTCCGGATGAGAAAACTTGCGCTGGACGCCGCGGACGCGATTGTGAGAGAGGCGCGGAGCGCGCTTCCGGCGGACGCTCTGCTCGTCGTGACGTCGCCCGGACAGGTATCGGCCCCGGACACCGCGGGGGCGAACAGGCTTTCGCCGCTGATTGTGTACGGCGCCGGGACGCCCGCCGGGTTGCTAAGATCTGCCTCAACGCGCCGGGCGGGCGTGGTAGCCAACACGGATGTTTCCGCCAGCCTCGCTTCGTGGCTGGGCGTGCTTGACCAGCTCGGCCCAGGGCACGCGCAGGCTATCGAGGCGACCGCGCACCCGGAACCCCTGGCATCCCTGAAGGACATTCACAGCGCGGCTGCCTATCAGGACAGGGCACAGCCGGCGGTCTATATGCTGGTGTACGGCGCGTTCGCGGTCATCCTGCTTGCCTGCGTGATGCTTCCCGGAGGCGAGAAAACCTCACGCGCTGGCGCTTCGCTGGCGCTTGCTCCGCCCGCCGCATTTGTGGCGGTTCTGGCGATGACGAACCTGCAGCCGGAGGCGGCAGCGCTCGAATGCTGTATGGCGGGAGCGGCCCTGACGGCGGCTGCCATTGCCTTCGCCCTTCGCAAACTGTGGACAGGAGAGATTCTGGCCGCGCTCGGCGTGGCGGCGATCTCCGCTGCTCTGATTCTGGACGTTCTGCCGCGAGCGGCGGGGTCTTATACGATTCAGGGCGGGGCGCGATACTACGGCATCGGCAACGAGTACGGTGGTTTCTTTGTGGGAGCGGCGTGGGTGCAGGCGGGGGCGTCCGCCCCGCAGCCGGCCCCCTGGGGGGGGAGGGGGGGGCGTGGCGGAGTACGGGGCGGCCCCCGTTTCTTG
>JBPOJE010000059.1:0-11671 GCA_052033935.1 Armatimonadota bacterium | reverse complement strand
GGATACTACGACTTCGAACTGTTCCGGGAAAGGGGGGGTAGATATCCGGTTTCAGGCTGCGGAGATGATTCCCAAGCTCAAAAACCCGTCCAAAATGGAGCTGCCTGAGCTATCTTGGACAGCAGTGACTCCTCCATTATATGCCAAGCATCTTTGTCACCTGCTTCAGTTGCGCGATGATGGGGATGCCGTGCGGGCATTTCGGCTCGCATTCGCCGCACTCGATGCAGGCGTCCGAGCGCTTCTCCGTGTCCATGGCGGCATAGCGCTCGCGCGCCCAGCCGTCCAGCCCGTACACCCGCGCAAGGTTGAACAGCCGGAAGTTGAGCGGAATATCCACCCCGTTCGGGCAGTCCATGCAGTATCGGCACCCGGTGCAGAACGTCTCGCCCAGCGCGGCGAACTCGTCGAGGATGCTCTCCATCCGCGCGCGGTCCGCCTCTGACAGCCCCTCGAACGCATTCACCGTGGCTACGTTCTCTTCGACCATATCGAGCGTGTTCACCCCCGAGCAGGCGCAGCTCACATCCGGGTTCGCAAGCACAAACTCGAGCGCGGCGGCGGCGCTCGTCCGCGCCCCGCCCGGAATCAGCGACTGCACCTGCGGCGACGGGCTCGCGAGCACCCCGCCCGCAACCGCGCACATCGCCACCACCCCGACTCCAAGTTCCCCGGCCCGGCGGATGACGGGCGCATACCTGCGGTCGAGCAGGTTATACGGAATCGTCAGGCTGTCGAACAGCCCCGTCTCGATGCACTTGATGAAGTTCTCTGGCGTGTCGTGCCCGGTGAAGCCGATGTGCCCGATGATGCCTTCGCCGCGGGCTGCGTCCAGCGCCTCGAGCGCGCCGCCCTTCTTCGTCAGCATCTCCATCTTATCGAGACTGAACCAGCCCACCTGGAAGAACTCCAGATAGTCCACCCCCAGAATCTCCATCTGCAGGTCCATCTCGGCCCGGTAGCTGTCGGCCGTGGTGTCCGGCCCGACACCCGCCTTGCCCGACACAATCAGCCCCCGGCTGCGGCCCTTGAGCCCCGGCGCGGTGAGATGCTGGCACTGCCCGTCAATGTAGCCGCGCGTCGTCTCGAAATAGTTGACTCCCAGCTCTATGGCCCGGTCCACCACCATGGCCGCCAGTTCCGGGTCCTCCTTCGGCAGCCGCATGCAGCCCATCGCGAGCGCCGAAACCTGTAAACCGGTTTTCCCAAAAGGCCGATACTTCATTCCGCTGTCCATTCTCTGCGCCATGTTACGCTGATCGTCACTCCGTCCGGGTTCCCCGGGAAGGTGAGGTAGAGAGTATCCACCTCGTTGGAATCCGTTAGCTCCACCTGCTTGCCCTGGGCGTCCACTGCTTCCACCGCAACCGCAACGCGCCCGCCTGTGTAGAGGCGCACGGCGCCGGGTGTGTCAAGCGGGCCTTTGTTCACGAGCGTCATGCCAAGGGTGTCCTGTTTCTCGATGCGCGTCTCGTAGCTTGCGGCGAGCACGTACGGGACCTCCGCGGGCTCGATAGCACGGAAGAAGCGTGACTGTCCCGGCTCGATTTGCGGATCCCGGAAAATCGGCAGTCCGGCTTCGAAGAGATCCACGAACAGGCCCTTCAGCACCCCTTCGGGTCTTTCGTCTCCGATTGTTTTGGCCGCCTTCGCCTTCCGGTGCATATCCGGGATCAGGTGCGCCGCCACATACGGCCCGCGCTTCACCGTCCGGAACCGCTGTTTCGGCTCACGCGCTTTCGCCCGCGCCAGAGCGTCGTTCACCGCCTCCTGCAGAATCTGACCGGCGGACCGGGCGAACGCGACGGAGGGCAGCCCCAGAAACTCGACTGCGCCTTTTCCGCTCGACGCACGGAACCCGCGCGCCGTGACGCGCCCGGTGTCCGTGTCCTTGCGGCGCTCTACGCTCTTTACCCCGCCCGATCTCACGGTGTACGCCGTCAGATCGTACGGCGAGCTCCCGTCACGCGGGTATTTCACGAGTTCGTCCGCGGACAGCACCGCGCAGTCCACCTCGGCCTGGTTGGCGACGGTAATGGCGACCTTCTCCACGCCACCCGAGGTACGGAACAGATAGGTAAACGCTGCCGCCCCGTCCGCGAAGCGTCCGGCTGTGTTCGTGAGAGAGCCGGCGTTCTCCCGCAGCAAGCTGTCTTCTTCGATCTGTCCGGGCCTGATCTCCTGAACTCCGCCCTTCCGCGTGATCGCAATCAGCTTCACCAGAGGTCCCCAGCCGTCAGACGGCCGGGCGTCCCGGAAGCGCACCAGAACTCCGGCGCTGCCAACCGGCACCGGAATCTCCAGCACGCGCTGGTTCGACATGTCCCGCACTGGCCTGGTTTCCTTCCAGAGCGGGCGGAACACAGGCCCGGCCGATGGGGCATCAGCTTCGGCGCGACGCACGTCCAACCCCAGTTCCCTCAACAGGTGCTCGTCCGGCGAAGAGAGTCTCGCGGACGTCTTCCACCACTGGCCAGCGCCGTTGTACGCATTCGCGCCCCCAATGAGGATTAGCTGCCCCCCGCCCCGCACCCACTGCGCCAGGGCGGTGTTGTACTCGCTCTTCATCGGCTTAAAGAAGTCGTAGCTCAGCACCAGCACCTTGAACGAGCGGAGATACTCCGGTTCCACCACGCGCTCGATGGGCGCCACGCGCACCACGCGGCCGTCGTAGATCAGCGGAAGCGTCAGGCCGAAGAATCCCGTCAGGTCGTTGCCCACCGGGTCCGCGCGCTGATACGCCGCCGAATCTCCGATCAGCACCCCGATGCACGAGCCGGGCTCATCCGCCGCGGGCTGCTTCGATATCTCGCCGAGCGCATTGAAGATGCACCCCAGCGCCGTGGCATAGTCGGCGGGAACGCGCCCGTAGATGCGATCGGGCCAGGGCAGAAGCTCGTACGCATTGACCTGTGGAAACAGCAGGCTGGCGACGAGCGTGTGCGAGTAGTTGGAGCGGTAGTCGTCCATGGTGCGGTCGGGGTTGTCTTCCAGCGGGTCGGCCAGAAACCAGAGACGCTTGCCCGTGCCGCGGTAAAGCTCAACCAGCGACGAGTACTCGAGCAGCGCTGTCTCGAACGTCCGCTCCTCGGTCTTGCCCCGGAACATGGCCGGGGTGCGCGCCGTGCCCGTCCACACCTGCCCGATGGCCTCCTGCAGTTCCGCCATCTTCGCGAAGCTGTCGAAGGGAAACGTGATGCCCCACCCGTGGTAGTTGACGGGGCTGTGGTGGGCCACCATCCGCCGCACCGAAGGGTCTTTCTTTTCGGCCGCCCGCAGGATGGAGCGGATCATGTTCAGCTCCATCTTCCCTTTGAGCTGCTCTACTCTGATGCGGGTGTCGAACGAGGACGCCGGGTCCTGCCACGGCTCGCCGTACTCCTTCCGCCAGGCTTCCTTGAAGCTGTCGGAGTATCCCGCGCTGGCGAAGAACTCCGGCTCTTCGGGAATCACCGCCCGCGAGCCGTTCTCGATGGCCTGCAGGAAGAAGTCCACCATCGCTTGGATGCGCCGCTCGGTGGGCACCATGTAGTAGCTGCCCGGCCCGCATGTGAGGATGACTCCTTCTCTGGTGGTCTGGCCCTCTTCCGGATGCTCCTTTATGTACGCGCCGCCGGTTCGGAAACCACCCATCGTCTGGAGCATGTAGCCGCGGTTGGCCCATGAATCCATGGTGGCTTTGTCGGCGGAATAAACGATTGCGGCGTCGGAGCGGATGTCAACGGACGGACTCCATCCGCCTCCGGTCTGGAACGAAGTGCCCGGCTGACGCGCCGCCGCGCCGTCTTCAGCCATGGCGGAGAATGCACAGAGCGCCGTGAAGGCCAGCACGGCGAAAAGCACAAACCTGGTCAAAGTCTCTTCCTCCTGTTGCCCCGCCGCGGCCTGCGTGGCGGGCTGGCAGCGGGCCGGGGCTCAGTCCGAGTCTCTCTTCCTGTACCGCGCGACCTCGAGCGCCACGATGGTGGACGGCACCTCGGCCAGCGTGCCAACCCGGTCAATGACCCGGGCAAGCGCGCGGTGCGAGGCTTCGTCGGGGCTTTTCTCATCGTAGATATCATCCATCGCGTCGGAGATCATTGCGACGGCGGTCTCGACGTACTTCGCGCGCACCTGCGGAAGCTGACGGAGCTGGAGCTTCGCAAACGACCGGCCGACCGCCTCCATCACGCTGTCCCAGGTCTGAGTGGTGGCGCGTTCGCGGACGATCTTCTGACGAGCCTTCTCGCGCTGCTCGGTGATGGCATCCCTGCGGGCCTTGAAGTTGGCCCAGTCGTCCATTCCGGCGCCATCAATGACGACCAGACGCACGCGCTGTCCGCACGCCCCGGCGATTGCCGCCTCGATGGTGTTCCGGTACTCCGGGACGTTCAGGTGTCCGGCGAGGTGCGTTGAGCCGGGCCCGAGGCCGACCACGAACTGCCCATCTTCGAACGTTATAGCGACCGAGTTTTCGAGTGCGCGCCAGAGGGTCGGGATCATATACTTGTCTTTGACCCGTTCGCCAGCTTCGTGCCAGACGGCTGCTATATCCATGTTCATCGCACCGTTGAATGCCTGTGTAAGAGGTTTTCCGGAGCGGCATCGGCCGTGGCCAGCACGCCCGGGACAGGAAGATTATAGGAGACGCCCCGCCCCTGCGTCAAACACTGCCGCACCGGCCGAGGCTATCTGGTGAAGGAGTTCGGACGGGGCGCGCGTAAGACAGAGGTATGTCGAAGAAGAGCCAGTTCGGATTCGGCCTCATTGGCGCCGGGAACATAGGAAAGCTGCACGCGCAGGTGATTGGCGAGCTCGAGAACGCCCACCTCGCGGCGGTGTGTGCCCTGCCCTTTGAGGCAGCGGAGGCGTTCGCGAAAGAGCACGGCGGATGCGCCTGCCGGTCGGCGGAAGAGCTTGTAAGCCGCCCGGACGTGGACGTGGTCACGATCGGGACGCCCTCGGGGCTGCATCCGGCGCAGGCGATCGCCGCCGCGCGCGCTGGCAAGCATGTGCTCGTCGAGAAGCCCCTCGCAATCTCGCTGGAAGGTGCGGACGCCGCAATCAGCGCCGCGGAGGAAGCCGGCGTGAAGCTCGGGGTCATATCCCAGCGCCGGTTCGACCAGGTGTGCCAGGCGATGAAGCAGGCGGCGCTTGCGGGCGAGTTTGGAAAGCTCGTGTTCGTGAACGGAAGCGTGCTTTACTATCGCGAGCCCGCCTACTACAGCGCCAGCGACTGGCGCGGAACGTGGAAGATGGACGGCGGCGGCGCGCTGATGAATCAGGGGATTCACACGGTGGATCTGGTGCGATGGCTCGGCGGCCCGGTGCGCAGCGTTACCGGGTTCTCACGCACGGTTTCGCACAACATCGAGGTCGAAGACGCGGCCTCTGCCGTCGTCGAGTTCGAAAACGGCGCGCTCGGCAGCATCAAGTCCACCACCAGCGCCTATCCGGGCCTGCACATTCGCGTGGAGATCACGGGGGACAGGGGATCGGCCATTCTGCAGGACAGCGACTTCGTGCTGTGGAAGACGGCGGACTCGAACACCCCGCCCGGCCTGAGCGGGCCGAAGACGGGCAGCGGATCGAGCGACCCGATGGCGTTCTCGGCCGCCGGGCACCTGGCACAGTTCCGGGACTTCCTGAGCGCCATCCGGGAGGACCGGCCCCCGCTGGTGGACGGCACCGAGGGGCGCTCGACGCTCGAGCTGGTGCTCGCGATCTACGAGTCGAGCAGGCACGGCGAGGTGGTCACCCTCCCGCTGTAGCGCTTCTGCCGGAGCTTCGCCTCAGACGGTTGGCGGCGCGGGATCGTGCGCAGACGGCGCTTCTGCTTGCTCCTGCCGCCCGGCCATGATGCTCGTATTCTCCGCGATCTTGAACAGCACGATGATCGCTTCGCAGTAAACCCGGGCGACCACAACGTAGAGCAGAAAGACAAGCGGCGTGGCAATGATGCAAAGGAATCCCAGGAGTACATCGTCCTGCAGAGTCAGGCTGATGATCCATGGCATCACCGGCACCCCGGCCGCGATCAGCAGCCCGTACACCACAGGGATGATCCGTGTGGTGACGAAGCTAGTGAACGAGAAGTCGAAAAGAGAACCTAAAAAGCCCTTGTTGCTCATACTGCTGCTCCTTCCTCCAGCTGCCGGTGCCACCGGCAACGTCTTCTTCACCGCAAGTTTTGCGGGTTCCTCCGTAATGCGGGTAAAATAGCAGGGCTTGCCTCCCCGGATATCCGGCGAAGAACCCCTCATTGGGCGGCAATGATTGCCTGCGGCAGGAGCCGCAATCGGCATACCGCAAGACTTCCGCGCCGGGCGCGCTTCAAGCCCGGGCGCAAGCAGACACAGCGACATCAGACAAAAGAGGACCTATGACCAACAAGCGCGTCTATTTGTTCAACGAAGGCAACGCGACCATGCGCGACCTTCTCGGCGGCAAGGGTGCGAACCTTGCCGAGATGACCAACATCGGGCTCCCTGTTCCGCCCGGATTCACGATCACCACCGAGTGCTGCAACTACTACAGCAAGAACGGCAAGTTCCCCGAAGGCCTGCTGGACGATGTCCGGACCGCCCTCGCCTCCGTTGAGAAGGACATGGGCAAGAAGCTCGGGGATACCACCAACCCGCTTCTCCTTTCCGTGCGCTCCGGCGCTAAGTTCAGCATGCCGGGCATGATGGACACCGTCCTGAACCTGGGCCTGAACGACGACACCGCCGCCGCAATCATCAAGCTGACCGGCAACGAGCGCTTCGCGTGGGACGCCTACCGCCGATTCGTGATGATGTTCTCCGACATCGTCCTGTCCGACGAATACCCGGAACTCAAGAAGGACAAGTTCGAGGAGATCTTCGACGCTCTCAAAGAGAAAGTGGGCGCGGAGCAGGATACCGACGTTGACGCCGCCGGCCTCAAGACACTGGTCGGCCAGTTCAAGGACTACTACAAGAAGACCACGGGCGAGGACTTCCCGACGGACCCGATCAAGCAGCTTGAACTCGCCATCGAAGCTGTCTTCAAGAGTTGGGACAACCCGCGCGCGGTCATCTACCGCACCCGCGAAAGGATCTCCCATGACCTGGGCACCGCCGTCAACGTGCAGACGATGGTCTTCGGGAATATGGGCGAAGGCTCGGGCACGGGCGTTGCCTTCACCCGCGACGCCGCGACGGGCGAGAACCACATCTACGGCGAGTTCCTGCTGAACGCGCAGGGCGAGGACGTGGTCGCCGGCGTGCGCACTCCCGAGACTATTGATCAGCTCGCCGAAGAGTTTCCCGCCATCTACAAGCAGTTCGTCGAGATCGCGAAGAAGCTCGAGAACCACTACCGCGACATGCAGGACATCGAGTTCACCATCGAAATGGGCCGCCTTTTCATCCTGCAGTGCCGCTCGGGCAAGCGCACCCCCGCCGCGCACATCGAGATTGCCGTTGACATGGTGGGCGAAGGGCTCATATCGAAGGAAGAAGCCGTGCTTCGGGTTCCGCCCGAGGTTCCCGGCCTGATGCTTCTGCCGTCGCTCGACCCCGGATACGTCGCTAAGAACAAGCCTCACGTGCTCGCCAAGGGTCTGAACGCCGGACCCGGCGGAGCGGTGGGCAAGGTCGCCATCGGTGCCGAGGCCGCTCTCAAGATGGCCGAGGACGGATCGCCCGTCATTCTGGTCGGCCGCGAGACCACCCCGGACGACTTGGGCGGAATGCTCGCGTCGAAGGGCGTCCTGACCGCCACCGGCGGCAAGACCTCGCATGCTGCACTCGTCGCCCGGCAGTACGGCATCCCCACCGTGTGCGGATGCAGCGCTCTGCAGATTGACGACAACGCCCGCACGATCACGGCGAACGGCACTACCCTGAAGGAAGGCGAGTTCGTCAGCATTGACGGAACGCTCGGGCTGGTTTACCAGGGGCAGGTTCCCACGAAGGCCCCCGAAGTCTCCGGCAAGTTCGCAACGTTCATGGAGTGGGCCGACAGCTTCCGCACGATGGGCATACGTGCGAACGCTGACACTCCCGAGCAGGCCGCTGAAGCCCTTGAGCTTGGCGCGTCGGGCATCGGCCTGTGCCGCACCGAGCACATGTTCATGGGCGACCGCGTCCAGCCCGTCCAGGCGATGATCCTGGCTGAGGACGAAGCCTCCCGCGACGCCGCGCTGGAAGTTCTCCTGCCGCTTCAGCGCAAGGACTTCGTCGGCATCTTCAAGGCGATGAAGGGCAACCCGGTGACGGTGCGTCTGATTGACCCGCCGCTGCACGAGTTCCTGCCGAGCCTGGATGAGCTTCTCGTCGAGACGACAGAGATGCGCTTGAAGGGCGAGACCGGACCGGCCTACGACGAGAAGATGAAGCTGATGGCGAAGGTCAAGGATCTGCACGAGTTCAACCCGATGCTGGGTCTGCGCGGCTGCCGGCTTTCCATCTACCTCCCAGGCATCGTGAAGATGCAGGTTGCGGCCATCATCGGCGCGGCGTGCGAAGTGAAGAAGGCAGGGCTGGACGTGCATCCCGAGATCATGATCCCGCTCGTCGGCGTCGTGACCGAGCTGACCTACATCAAGGAGCAGCTCGAACAGGTTGCCGTGGAGACGATGGAGGCTGAGGGGGTCCAGGTGGACTACAAGTTCGGGACAATGATCGAGATCCCGCGCGCAGCCCTCACCGCCGATGAAATCGCGAAGGAAGCCGCCTTCTTCTCATTTGGCACCAACGACCTGACGCAGATGGCGTACGGCCTCTCGCGCGATGACGCGGGCAAGTTCCTGCCGCTCTACATCGAGAAGCGGATCATCCCTATTGACCCGACCGAGAGCATTGACGTCAAGGGCGTCGGCCGGCTGATGGAGATCTGCGTCGAGGACGCGCGCAAGGTGAACCCGGACATCAAGCTGGGCATCTGTGGAGAGCACGGCGGCGATCCGGACTCGGTCAAGTTCTGCTACAAGCTAGGCCTGACCTACGTGTCCTGCTCGCCGAAGCGCATCCCCGTCGCCCGCCTCGCGGCGGCGCAGGCCGCGCTGGAGAAGGGCGCTGGAAGCAGCCGCGACAAGTAGTTCGCGGCCAGCAGGCTGAAGTTGCGCGGGGGCCAGTCCGCAAGGGCTGGCCCCTGGCACATGTGCGCTCACCAGGGCCAGAAAGTGCGTGTTATAATGACCGCACGGGATGTTATCAAACGGCTGAGCAAGGAAGGTTATGTGTTGGTGCGTCAGGAGAGCGCGCATCAGCACTACAAACACCCCGAGCGGCCAGGGCTTGTTACCGTTCCGGTACACGGCAGCAGAGACATCCCTCCAAGGACGCTGCACAGCATCTTCAAACAGGCGGGCTGGAAATGATTGAAACGAAAGGCTACACCGTTGTTTTCGAGCAGGGAGCACCCGGCGAGGAGCCGTGGGGGGCGTACGTCCCCGACCTTCCTGGTTGTGTAACAACAGGCAGCACACTCGAAGAAGCGCGCAAGCACATCCGGGAAGCGATTGCTGGCCACATCGCTGTGCTGCGGGAGACAGGGCAGCCTGTACCGCCGCCCACGTCTTGCGCGGAGCAGGTCACCATCGCGGCGTAGCGCAGTCCGACGCCAACCGGGGAACGGGTTTATCCGGCGGGAATGACGCCAGCCGCCAGCCTCACTGTCCAGACCAGTATCAACTCCCGCCGTCCGAGCAGCCAGCCGCTTCGGCCCGTTCAACTCGCTCCGAAGCGAAACGCGAGAATTGGAGGTCCGCATGAAACCCCTCTTGATAGCATTATTCTCCTGCCTCATTCTGCCGGGCGCTGCTGCCTGCACGTCAGACCTTGCCTGGCACGAGAAGGCGTGGGAGGACACTCCCCTGATGCAGGCACAGGATGCTTACAAGTGGCTGTATCACGCCAACCTCGGCGGAGAGCATGCCGTGGGAAACCCCGAAGACGCGCGCGCCTGGATGGATCGGGAGTGGGACAGCCTCCGCAAGCCGAATCCTGGCGAGAAGCTCGCAGTCGCGCTCCGGCCCGACGGTCGGCTTGTGCGCCTGAACCTGGCGGTAGCCAAGGAACAGGGGATTTCCAAAGAAGCGGTGCTGGCGGCGTTCATCGAGTCAGCAAAGGAGTTCCGCGCGGATAAGGCGGACTTCATCTGGCAGTGGCAGCTTCTGGGGAAACAACTGAAGAAGCGCCCGATAATGCAGATCAAGTTCGAAGACTGGAAAGAGCTTGACAGCCGGATGAAGAAGGCTGGGTATCCCGCGGTCAGCCACTCTGGCGTTTACGGGAAGGCCTACCGTCCCGCATACCGCGTCATTCTCTCGGAACACATCAAGCGGACTCTCTATGTCAAACTTTCGCTGCAACCCCTGCCATGCAGCGCCTTCATCCGCATATGGTAACCCTCGTCATAGAGTGTCCTTCGCTTGAGAAGGACATAGAGTATTTCCAGGAGTTGCTCGCCTACAGCTCTCAGGGCGCGGCCGTAGCTCTTGCCCTCGTTGCGCAGCCGGTCGAAGAGTTCTCTCGCCCAGGGCGCTGTTCTCACAGCTACAAGGCTGGCCATGTGTAAGGCTTGTCTGAGGTGCTGGTTGCACGCACGCCGGATGTGGACGCTGCGATGCTTGCCGCTTTGCACGGTGACAGGACAGGTTCCGGCAAAAGCCTTCAGGCCTCTCAGATTGACAAAGCGGGTAACGTCTGTCCCCAGCTCAGCTGCGAGCACGGGGCCCAGCGTCTCGGCCACCCCCGGCAAAGATTGAAGGAGCTCTTTGTTCGGATGGTGGTCGTAGAGCGAGGCGATCTCCCGGTCCAGCGCCTCCAGCTCAGCCAGAATGCTTCTCAACTGGCGCAGAAGTGACTTTACCGCTACCGGATAGGCTCGGGTCTGGCCGAAGCCAGGGGCTCCGAAAGAAGAGCCTGTGTCCTGGTAGCGTGCCTGGCGGCAATGGCCGGTGTGACCCTGGCCTCCTTGATCAGGAGGGCAGTGATCCTGGCCCGCGATACTGTCTTTGCCTGCTCCAGGGTCGGATACTGTAGCAGGAAAGCGATGGCCTCGGCGTTGTCTAATCCGCCGAACAGGTCACGCGCCACCGGAAAGTAGCGCTTCAGATGTGAGGTGATCTCGTTCTGAACGGCAACTTTCCTGCCAACAAGACCCTCTCTCGAACGTGTGAGGCCCCTGAGTTGCAGGCTCGTCTCGTCCAGCGGCGACAGCGCATTGAACAGCTGAGGATCGGTCCTGACCGCGTCAGCCAGGACGAAAGCGTCGAAGGCGTCAGACTTGGAGCGGCTCATCCTGTGGCGGTCCCGAAAGCGATCCGTCTGTTTGGGGTTGACGAAATACAGCGCGTAGCCAAGCTCAACAAGAAAGTCCACCAGCAGAGAGTCCTTGGTCTCGATGGCGATCCTTGTGGCATCAGGCGTGCCGTGCTTGGCGATCCTGCTATGGGCGCATGAGCGATCTCGAAGCTCTCCAGGCGTTGCCCTTCACCATCCAGTATGCACAAACGGTGGGCTTGATCAGCCCAATCGATCCCAACGTAGTTCATCGTCTTCCCTTTCCTGGCGGCTGCTCTCGAGTAGTGATGCGCCCTATATCGGTGCTCGAAGCACAACTCTCCATCGGTACTCATACTCATCTGCAAACGGACAGACCGCAGGGAGTGGTCAAAAGCCTCTGGGAATGGTTGGGCCTGAATGCAGATGCCACCAAAACA
>JBPOJE010000077.1:0-8414 GCA_052033935.1 Armatimonadota bacterium | reverse complement strand
GCTGGCGCTGCCCTCGCGTGCCACACGGCCCTGCTCCAGCAACATTGCTCGCTGGCACAACTGGCTGACCGCAGCCATGTTGTGGCTCACAAACAGGACCGTGCGCCCCTCACCAGCCACGTCCTTCATCTTGCCCAGGCACTTTGTCTGGAACGCGGCGTAGCCGACGGCGAGGACTTCGTCCACGAGCAGGATCTCGGGGTCGAGGTGGGCGGCGACGGCGAAGGCGAGGCGGACGTACATGCCGGAGGAGTAGCGCTTGACAGGCGTGTCTATGAAGCGCTCGACTTCGGCGAAGGCAACGATTTCGTCGAACTTGCGCTCTATCTCGCGGCGGCGCATGCCGAGGATGGCCCCGTTGAGGAAAACGTTCTCGCGGCCCGAAAGCTCCGGGTGGAAGCCCGTTCCGACTTCGAGCAGCGAACCGACGCGGCCCCGCAGCACCGCACGCCCGGAGGTGGGCTCGGTGATGCGCGTGAGAACCTTCAGCAGCGTGGACTTGCCGGCGCCATTCCTGCCGATGACGCCGACGATCTCTCCCTGCTCAACAGTGAACGACACATCCTTGAGCGCCCAGAAGGTGTTCGGCTCCGGCCCGGCCTGAGGGTGGTCGGGCGGAATCATCAGGTCCTTTTCGCCGATGCGGCGCGCCAGATGCTCCTTGCCGATGAGCCGGTACCAGCGGCGGTTGAGCGACTCGCGCAGAGTGGTGGACCCGATGCTGCCGAGGCGGTAGAGCTTGGACAGGTTTTCGACTTCAATCATCAAGGGACAGTTGTTGGGTTGTTGGGTTGTCGGGTTGGGACGCCGCTCTGGCGGCAGCGCTGGAGGTAGGCGATGTAGCCGTTCAGCACCTTCCACGCCTGCTCGGTGGCGGCCCGCAAGCTGTCATATCCCTCTTTCGATATGAAACCTTCGTCAAGCGCGCAATTCAAGTGTTCCAGAGTCTCCGCGAGCGAACCGCGAGCCTGCCGGCAGAACTGAAGGTTCTCCTGGTGACTGTGACGCCCGAACCCTATCCGCGATATTGGCAGCCACCGACCGGCTCGACCGCAGAATCTGCCCTTTCAGGCGGTGCTCCTCCTCATGCGGCCACGCTTTGCACACCCGACTGACCGCCATGCGCAGTTCCCGCGCCAGCCGGTAGCACTCCAGGTCCTCGAAGCTCTGCATCCTTCCCTGACAACTTGACAACCTGGCAACTGTCTTATACCACATCCACGAAGGTCTTCTCAACGCGCGAGAACACGAGCAGTCCGGAGATGAGCACCACAACGGTGATTCCCACAGACAGCCCGAGATAGCCTGCGTTGACGGTGGCGCGAGAGAAGAACGCATATCGGCACGCCTCCACAACAGCGGTCATGGGGTTCAGTGCGAAAACGAGACGGAGCTTCTCGGGCACCAGGCGCAGCGGGAGGATGACGGGCGTCGCATACATCCAGAGCTGCACCAGAAAGTGGAGCATGTGCGTGAAGTCGCGGTACTTGGCAGTGAGCGCCGCAAGCCAGAGGCCGAAGCCGAGGCTGATGAGCGCCGTCTGCAGTATAAGCAGCGGCAGGGCCAAAAGCGTCAAATTGGCGTGAATGCCGGTGCCCTCCGGCGTCGCGAACGTGAAATAGAAGTAGAACCCAAGAAAGGTGACAAGCTGCAGGCCGAACGCGAGCAGGTTTGAAACGAGCGCCGCGAGTGGGACGATGAGACGCGGGAAATAGACCTTTGTGAACAGTCCGGCGTTCGTGATAAGCGAGGTCGCGATGGTGGGCAGCGACTGGGCAAAGTACGTCCAGGCGAGCAGGTTGCAGAGGTAGAACACCTGCCCCGGGATGCCGTCGGTTGGGATTCTGGCGATTTTGCCGAAGACGACGGTGAACATGAGGGTGGTGATGAGCGGCTGGACGATGAACCAAGCTGGCCCGAGTACGGTCTGCTTGTACTTGGCGACGAAGTCGCGGCGGACCATGAGGTACAGCAGGTCACGGTAGCGGACGAGCGCCCGCCAGTCTATGACGCGCCACCCGCTGGTGGGTTCGATTATTAGTTCGTAGTTGGTCACGGTTGGTATGGATGCCGGATCGAGCCCGGCATGACGTTACTCCCGACTGGATGCCGGACGAGTCCGGCATGACGTTATGACGTTTTTCTAGACGATCAGCGCTTGAGGCCGACGGCTTTGAGGGCGGGCTTGACCCAATACTTCGCAAGATACCGGCCGCGTTTGGACGCAGCGCCCTGAAAGCTGGCGGCGAGCATCTGGCGCACGAGCGCAGGTACTCCGCCGAACACAAGCCTGTCCGCAAGTCCCCGGTTCACCAGCGCCGGAACCACGCCCGCGAGCGGCGCAAGCTGCCGGCGCGCCTCCGCCGGAAACTGCCCGTCCAGCAGCCTTTCTGACAACGCAAGCGATAGATACGCCGCCCGCGCAAAGCCCTGCTCGGCCGCCGACGAGCCGACAGCGTCCCAGCATACACCCTGCTGCCTGCTGAGCAGCGCGACATCCACCAGCCACAGCAATGAGGGATATCCCCCGAACACGGCATGGTGCGCTAGGTGCAGGGCCGCCTGAAGCAGGTGGTTCCCGGTGGAGAGCGTCCGAACGCTTACTCCCCCGATATTGGCAGTTTGCGTGTCCCGCCACAGAGAGGCATCGTCCGGCGTGGACGGAAAGTCGCGCCCGAGCGACCAGTGCGCCTCGACGGGGACCCCCGCCGCCACCTCGCGCTCGAACGTGACATGGCAGTAGAGCTCGAGCTTCTCCCGATAGTCGGCCTTGGGGGAGTATCCCAGCCCGGCAAGCGCCGCCGCCGCCCTTTCGAAATCGGCATATCGTATGATCAGGTCTATATCGGCGGTGGGGCGGATGCCCGGGTCGGCGTAGTAGATTGCGGCGAGGGCGAGTCCTTTGGCCACCATTACGTCCACACCGTCCAGCGCCTGAAGCACCCGGCGCATTTCGGCAAGCACCAAGTGGTTGTGGGCAAGCTGCCGGGCATAGGCGCGGGAAAGGCTTTCGGCGAGCCCGGACGGCAGGCCGCCAAGACCGCCGGCGGCAAGACCAGCATAGAGAAGCCCCACAGCCGAATGCTCTTCGGCGCGGGCGAGCAGGGCGCATGCCCGCTTATCGCCCGCAAACCTGCCGGCCCCATCCGGTGGGCCCCCTGCGCCGAGCCTGGCACGAGCCGCGGCGAGCAGAAAACCTTCGATATCCCCCGCCGCCAGCGCCTTATTCCTCCGGCTTGCCGCTGTCGCCGCCGTTCTTCGGTTTCATAAAGTTGGGCCGGGGAAGCTGCTGACGCGGGTAATCTTCATAATGATAGTAGTAGTAGTAGCGGCCTCCGGTTCCGCCGGCGCGGTTCAGAACCGCCCCCAGCAGGCGCGCCCGGGCCGTGCTGAGCGCCTCCTTGGCGTCAATGGCGGCCTGCCGCGCGGCAGACTCGGCCTCTATGACCTGCACCACGGCGTCACACCGGGCAGCCAGTATGACCGCATCGGCAACGAGGGTGCAGGGGGGAGTGTCGAAGATGACCAGGTCGTAGCGGCTGATCATCTCGCCAACAAGCTCGCCCATCTTCTCGGACGCGAGAAGCTCGGACGGATTGGGCGGAAGCCCGCCGCAGGGCACAAGGCTGAGGGTGGTGCCTGGGATGTTCACAGCCGCGTCGGCAAGCGGCATCTTCCCGGTCAGGACATCCGTGAACCCCACTTCGCCGTCCAGGCCGAACAGCTCGTGCTGGGTGGGGTGCCGCAGGTCGGTATCAACGAGCAACACCTCCTTGCCCTCCAGCGCCATGGTGAGCGCGAGGTTGGCGGCCGTCATGCTCTTGCCTTCGGAGACGGACGCGGAGGTGATGACGAGCGTGTGTATGGGGTCGTCAATGCTAACGAACGATACATTCGAGCGCAGGGTCCGGTACGCCTCGGCGACAGGCGACTTCGGGTGCATTTCGCGCACCAGGCGGTAGCCGTCGGACAGGGCCGGAATCTGGCCGAGGACGGGCAGGTCGAGGTATCGCTTGATGTCCTCGGAGGTACGGACGGTATCGTCCAGGTGCTCCATCAGGAAGGCACCGAACACGCCGACAGCGAGCCCCACGAGGATGCTGGTGAGCAGGTTGCGCTTGCGGTTGGGGCGAACGGGCTTTTTTGGGTCTGCCGGCGACGCGCGCTCGGCGATGACCACGCTGTCGGTATTGCGGGTGCGGTCCACGCGGGCCTTTTCGAGGTTGGAGAGCAGGTTGGTGTAGATGGTCTCGGCGACGTCGGAGGCGCGCATAAGGCGGGTCAGCTCGCGCTCTTTTTCGGGGAGCTCGAAGAGCTTGCGATTAACATCTCGCAACATGTCCTTCTGAACAGTCACCCTGGCGGCAAACCCGACCGACTCCACCTCGGCTGCCGCATAGGCGTCTGCCAGACCGCTCTGCTTCTCGGGCGAGCCGGCTTTGCTCTGCACGATACTGGTGACTTCGGCCTCGAGCCTGCGCTTGAGTTCGTCGCGCTTCGCACGCAGGGAGGGAAGCACCCCGGGGTATTTGTCGGTGTACTTCTGCTCGGCGCTGAGAATCTCGACTTCGACATTGGTGAGCTGCTTGCGCAACTCATTGATGACGTCGAAGTTCAGCAGGGTGCCGGAACCAAGCGCTTCAGTCTGCGACTGAAGCTGCGCCTGGAGAACCTGCGCTTTGCGGCGGGACTGCTCGAGATCTGCCTCGGAAAGGGCTATGCCGGACTCCAGCTTCGTAATCTGCTCCAGTGCATTCTCGCCCTGCTTGTCCGGGCGGATGATGCGATTCTTGCTCTTGTATTCGGAGAGCTTGTGCTCGGCCCTGCGGAGGTTCTCCTCGGCGACCCTGAGCTGGTCGGTCAGCACGCCGATGCCGGTACCGACGTTCTCCTGCCGGACGCCGCGCTTGTATGCTACGAACGCCTCGGCCGCGGCGTTCGAGATGGACGCGCAGAGGACGGGGTCGGTGTGCTCGGCCTTCAGCTCGATGACGTCGGTGTTCTCGACGTCGGCAATCTTGAGGGCGTTGCTTATCTGCGAAGCCGAGATGTCTATCTGCCGCGCCTCCAGCCGCTTCTGTGCCATTGTGGCGACCTCTTTTGACTTCAGCAGATAGACCTGCGTGGCCTTGTCTTCGACGGTGGGCGCGGTGGGACTGGTGTCGGAAAGCAGGACAGCGTAGGACGGGCGGTTGAAGAGCAGTTTGCTGGTGGCGGCATAAACGCGCGGGCTGCGCAGGGTGATGATCCAGCCGGTGAGCACGCACATCACGAGGCAGGCGAGCATGAGCCACCTGCGCCGGATGAGGATGGGGCCAATATCCTTAATGGTGAATTCCGCGCCTTGAGTGTCCATAGATTACCCGGCTGAGCGAAGGCCGGCGGTCAAAGTGCCCTGCGCCGGCAGGTTTGCCCGAAGTGCTGTCCCACCCGAACAAGAAGGCCGCAGAGACGAAGCGGAGAGCAACCGCCCGATGCTGCGGGCGAGGCTACTGCTTGAAACTGCTGCTTTCAGCCCACCCGACACACGAAAACCCGCCCCGGCACGAAGTGCTAGGGGCGAGCCTGAAAGTAAGGTACGCGAACTTCGGCCTCAGCTTCGGACCGGAGTGCCGCGCACACCGCACCGGTGCCGCGCAACACAGTTGCCGATCCGGCCGAACTTGATACAGCTTATTGCTCGAGCTTCGAACTCGATTTTCTCCGACCTGACCTCGGGTTTTCTGTATGTCTTCTTCATCAGCTCACAGCTCCCAGTCGTTCGTGCTGCTCGTGTACTCGACGGTACGCTTCCGCCTGGCGGCAGGCCTCTGTAGACCGGCCCAGTAGATCTCCATCTTCCAACAACGCTAGACCCGGGCACCGAAGGCAGTGCACGACGTTGGGACAGGCGTTACAGCCCTTCAGGTCCGCAAAACGGACCCCACGCAGTTTGTTCACGGCCAGCGAGTCGCGCCAGATTTCCCCAAACGGACTTCGCCTTATATTGCCTATTATACAGCATAATTGCACACATGGGAAGACATCGCCATAAGGATTTATGCTGCAGGTGGAGATTCCCGCGCTGCAGGGACGCTGTTCGCGAAGTTCGGCGCGCTCGCTTGCACCGATGCAGCTTATGACAGACGCGAAGTAGTCTTCCTCGTTTTCAGCGATAAACCGCTCGAGCTGCTCCTGCGTGATCCTGCTGCCGTGGGGGGAGAGGTCGCCATCCTGCCTGGCGGAAAGGGTGAGGTCGAAGACGCAGTCGCAGTCGAGAGAAGCGGCCAGCGCGCGGACGGCCCCGCGGTCTTCGAAGTTATCGCGCGTGAGCGGGCACTTGAGGGTGACAGTGATACCCTCGGCCTTCATGGCCTGAATGCCGCCCAGCGCCTTTTGCCACGCGCCCGGCAGTCGAAGTACGGCATCGTGAGCCGCGGCGGTGGAGGCGTGCAGTGAGACATCCACGTTCATGACCGACAGCTCGCGCAGCCTTGCGGCGGCCTGGCGCCCGATGAGCGTGGCGTTCGTCTTCACTTCGAGCGCCATTCCGGCCGCCCGTGCGTGGGCGGCGATCTCGAAGAAGTCACCGCGCACGAGGGGCTCGCCGCCGGTGAGCGTGAGGAACAGGCACCCTTCCGCCTTGAGCGCGTCCACAAGCGCGCGGCTCTCATCGGTGGTCAGTTCGGGTTCGGGCTCGCGCCCGGGCACGACGTAGCAGAAATCGCAGGCCGCGTTGCAGCGGTAGGTGATCTCGAAGATGACACGCAGAGGGACGGTCCGATCAAGGGAGAGGTCAATCAGCGAGTCTATGATGCGTGGGGGATGCTCCTGCTCATGCGTCTCAGGGTGTTCCATGCGCGTGTCAGACGAACCTCACCAGCCCCTTTTCGTTCAGATCGCTGAGGAACTCGAGGATGTCGCGCTCGGCGCGCTCGCGCTCGACGTCGTACTCTTCGCACACCCAGTCGAGGATGCTGCCGGCGGTGCTGCCACCATCAATGCAGCCCCAGATGCCGCTCTCGATGTCGCCCAGGCAGTGCACGGTCATGTCGGACAGGTTGAGGACGAAGGTCTCCTCGAAGTGGTCCTGAACGGCCAGATCCGGACTTTTGGCTATGCGCGTTTCAAGAGAGATCATCTATCAGCTCCCAGACGCCCGGCTCAGGCCGGAAATGCATGGTCTTCAGCCCCACTTCGCTGAGGAGCAGAAGAGCGCTGTGCAGCAGGTTGGACATAAGCGGCGGGGGGGCACCGAACATGAGAATGTTGCGCATGAGCTGGCGCATTTCGGAGCCTCGCCGCGGGCGGCCTACCCTCATATCGGCGCTTTTGCGGATTAGCGTTACCGCCGCCAGCGGCGCCGGCCCGGGACTCGCGGCCTCGGTGACCTCGCCGGAGAACGGCGTCCCGGCGATCCACCAGCGCCCGTTGACACGGCGCAGCAGGGCGATTTCGTCGGTGAGAAGCGTGAGTCCCTGCGAGAGAGCGAGCTTTGAAAGGGTGGATTTGCCCGCGCCGGACTTGCCGATAAACGCGTAGCCCCGCCCACCGGTAACGACTCCCGCGCCGTGCACGAGCAGTCCACCGTGCTTGAGCGCCCAGACGGAGACAACAAACCGCAGGAACGCCTCGAGGGAGACATCGGGGTAATCGGTGGGATAGATGCGAAGCGCGCCGCAGCCCGCCTCCGTGTCGAACTCCCCGTCGAGGTCGCTGCGCGCCGCACGAACAACTGCCCCATCGCAGCGGACGCTCAGGTCGCGCAGCGACGCGTCGCCGGCGCTCTCTGTCATCTCGATCGAGAGCCGCAGGGGTTCGGCGGCGCCGCCCTCAAGACCTCCCGCGCCTTCAAACCCGGCAAACCGGCCGGAGACCGAACGCCGCAGGCCGCCGTCCTGGAAGGTGAGCGAAAGGGCAACGCCCGCCATGTTGATGGGAAGGGCGTCCGTATCGGGAAGGGCTGTAGTTGAGGTGCGCACTGCAGAGAGACGAGGCGGTCATGAAGACAGCCCAGGGCCGGGCGTGCAAATCTCACGCACAGCCGCGGGGCGATTCTGGCCGCGGCAGCCTGTTCCTTCGTTCGACGACCGGGCGCCCGGAAACGGCGCCTCTTCACGCTGTTGAGTATAGGCCGCGCCACCGCTGGCTGTCAAGAGCGATTGCCTGCGAGGGGGGGGTCCGCACGTCATTCCGGGCCGGCAGCGTGGTTCTCCAGTGTGCAAGGATGCTCTTGTCTCGAAAGAGTCTGTGACTGCAAAACCAGTCGAGAAGAGCACCCGGTGAGGAGCTGAAGCCCTGCTTCATCGACACTGCTGTCCAAGATAGGTCAGCAGACGCCGTCTTGGACGGGTTCTTGAGCGTGAGATAGGGCACTTGGGGTGCGATCCCGAAACGACCCCCCTCTTCCGCCCCGTGTATCCGTGGATGCTGTC
>JBPOJE010000065.1:0-40518 GCA_052033935.1 Armatimonadota bacterium | reverse complement strand
GACAGCATCCACGGATACACGGGGCGGAAGAGGGGGGTCGTTTCGGGATCGCACCCCAAGTGCCCTATCTCACGCTCAAGAACCCGTCCAAGACGGCGTCTGCTGACCTATCTTGGACAGCAGTGTCTGGGAACCGTGAATCTGCCGGGTGGGCAGAAGAGGCCAAACTACCCCTACACCGGCAAGCTGGAATCCATTCCAGAGCCAGCCCGGATGACTGTGCTCTACGAGCTGGGGTACTTCCATTCGATAGATGCGCTGGCATTCGTCGAGTCCACGCACGTCCGCGGAGACGCACGCTTCTATGCAGTGGGGCGGACCCTGGCTCTGTTCGCGGACGGACACGCTGGCGAAATGCCCTACGGCAAGTGGGTTACAGAGTCGTACGCCTACACGGACACCATCTGCGGGCGGTACTAGGTGTTCTGACTGAGCCACTCGAGCGTTTCGCGCGCATCCTGCTCTGAGGCGGCGGCGCAGTCGTAGAAGACCAGCTCCGGCCGCAGTTCGCGGTGATAGACGCGGATGCTCGCGGTATCGCACGGCACCCATACGCTGACGCCCTTCGACTGAATCTGCTTCAGCAGGTCCATCCACTCGATGAACGGCCTGTTCCTAGCACCGTGCACCCACTGGATGCAGTCGAGTCCGGGTATGCGGCACAGGTCGTCGAGGTGCACGAGACACTCCGGGCCATCCAGATGATAGACGCAGTGGCCCAGGAAAGCCGCCTCCTCCTCCAGCGCGGGCAGCGCCCAGCGCCGGAAATGCCTCGGTCCGATGAGCGCGGCGAAATCGCACTGGATCGTGTTTGTGCGAATGGGGTGGTAGGCAGGCACCCATCCGCAGGTGCCGGTCTCATTCATCTCCGCGGCGTCGTACAGCGCCTGGTAGATCGGGCGATAGAGCGCCTTCACATCTGCCATTGCGCGGTCTCAATGGCTTCGGGATTCTCGATCAGGTCCACGCAGAGCTGCTCGCCGCCGCGCATCGCCAGAAGAGCGTCGAGGTTCGAGTGGAGGTCGAGGTGCGTGACGAGCATGCGCCCATTGAACTCGCGCGCGAGCACGCAGCAGAACTCGAGCATACGCGTCCACCAGAGGCACTGCTCTTCGAGCTTCAAAGGGAGCGCCGATTCCCAGTCGCCAATACACGCCTGCGCCCAGCTTGTTCCGGTTTCGGGGTCCGGGAAATGCAGCGGAGCGCCCAGCCACGCCGCGAACATGTCGGGCCCGAAGCTGGGCGTGTAGGAGGGGATGGCCTCGCCTCCCCAGAAGACCGTCTCGGCGTGAGCAAGGGCCAGGCGGGCCACCGCCTGCAGATCGCCATCGGCTCCGGCCATATACGGCGGACGAGCAGCGGGCGCACGGCCATCTTTTGGAGCGCAGATGCGGCACAGGGGCCTGCCGATGAGATCGTGGTTCCAGAACGCGAGCCAGCGCTCCACCGCCCTGTCCATATACGGTTTCAGTTCCAGCGCTGCCGCCGGGAAACCCATGGTTCGTTCCTCTCGCCGGGCGTACTGCCGGACCGCCGGTCAGCACAGTTGTTCTCCCGCGACGGCGGCATACCCTCCGGCAGACGGCAAAGCCGGGAACGTGATGGCCCGGTTGTGTATAATGAGGCGAAGGAATCGTTCAGAAGGGATCGGTCGCAGCCTCAACCATGGAATGCCGTCACGAAGATGCCGTCTTCAACCTCGAGTTCAACCGTTTTTCGGACGAACAGGGGATTCCGCGCAAGTTCACCGCGGACCTAACCATCTTCTGCCGTCATTGCGGATGCCGGTTCACCTTCCGCGACCCCGTGATATCGAGCGATCAGGTGACTCTGAGCGCAACGATAGCCCCGGAAGAGCGGCTGTCGGAGACGCTCGACCTGCGCGACCTTTTTCTGCAGCGGCCTGACGAGGAATGATCAGCGCGCTTCGTGGGTGGAGGAGCTTTTCTCCTCCAGGCTTCTGACCTCCGCAACGAACGCTTCCATGGATTGTGACAGGTTGTCGAGGACGGCCGCCCACTCCCGCAGGTGTTGCCGCCCGCTTTGCGTGATGCTGTAGATGTGCCGGGCTGGCCCCGTACCGCTGGTGTCCCAGCCGGAAGTGAGATGCCCCATGGACTCGAGGCGCTTCAGCATGCGGTAGAGGGCTCCTCTGTCAATCTCCGCATCGGTCAGCGCGTGGCTCTGCAGGCTGCTGCCCAGCTCGTAGCCGTAGGCCGGGCCATTACGCGCAAGAAGATGCAGCACGACCGGCTCCACGAACCTGTACAGGTTGCCCATGGAGCAGGTGCACGGGCGTTCCCTTCCGTGCCGGCGGCAGTGTCCTCTAGCCATTCAATCGTGATCTCCCTGGTGCATCTGAGTCCGCGTTAGCGCGGGGGCGCGGTGTTTACGCGGGCATTATATCACACCGGCTATAGGTGTGACTTACATTTATACGCACCCACCCTGCCCGAGGGGCCGTCCGCCTTGACACTGGGCATTACCGGTTGTAAGATTCAGTTGCAAATCGCGCATATGGGCGAAGCGCCAGTCAGACAGGAGATAAACAAGAGAGGTCACCCACTCATGATCAATGACAAAATGCAGAAAGCAATGAACGAGCAGATCAAGCACGAGCTGGAGTCTGCTTATCTCTATCTCTCGATGGCCGCCTGGCTCGGTTCTGAGGGTCTTGAGGGCATGGCGAAGTGGATGCAAGCTCAGGCGGCTGAAGAGCAGGCGCACGCAATGAAGTTCTTCCACCACATCGAGGAGCGCGGCGGCCGCGTGGAACTGGACGGGCTCAGCAAGCCGAAGGCCGAATGGAAGTCTCCGCTGGAGGCGTTCACCGAGGCCGACAAGCACGAGCAGTTCATTTCGGGCAAGATCAACGACCTGATGGAGCTGGCGATTGCGGAAAAGGATCACGCCACCAAGAGCCTGCTGCAGTGGTTCGTTGACGAGCAGGTCGAGGAAGAGGCTTCGACATCGAGCATCGTTCAGAAGCTGGAGCGGGCAGGCTCTGCCGGGCAGGCGCTTCTGATGATGGACAGGATGCTTGGCGCTCGCGAATAGCGCAGGTCTGTTCTGAACAGCAGTATTCACTGAGGAATCACTTCCTCGCGGCGGTTGCCCGGCCCGCCTTCTCCAAAGCCGGGCGATTCTTTTTCGCTTTCCCGAACGACGTGTTGACAGCCGCAAGGGCTTGCGGTACACTGTAGATGTAACTTACACCTAGCGCCCAGAGGACCGGTGCGCGCCGGGAGTGAAAGGAATGAGACATCAATGAAAATCGCAGTTTGCTCGGCTGGTGAAGCGCTTGACTCCCCGCTGGACCCCAGGTTCGGCCGATGCGCCAATTTCGTAATAGTGGATACGGACAGCCTCTCGTTCGAGGCCGTCGAGAACACGGCAGCCCAGAACGCTCAGGGCGCGGGGATTCAAGCGGCGCAGCAGCTTTCATCACGGGGGCTGTCCGCCGTGATCGCGGGCAACTTCGGGCCGAATGCATTTCAGGCGCTCACGGCAGCAGGCATCAAGGCGGTGACCGGCGCCGAGGGCACAGTGCGAGACGCGGTTGAGCAGTTCAAGAAGGGGCAGCTTCAAGAGATCAGCGGGGCGACGGTTTCGGCCCACTCCGGCATGGGCGGCGGGGGACGAGGACGCGGAAGAAGAGGGGCTTTCTGACACACGCAGAGCGGGACCATGCAGGTCCGGAAGACGTGAGCCGTTACCAAAGCCGGAGAGCACGCCGATGATTGTCGCTGTCGCGTCCGGCAAGGGCGGAACCGGCAAGACCACTATCGCCACCAACCTGGCGTACGTGGCGGCAGAGAAGGGCCTGAAATCCAGCTATGTGGACTGTGACGTCGAGGAACCGAACGGCCACATCTTTTTGAAGCCCCGCCTGACGGCATCGGAGATGGTCTTCGTGCCGGTGCCCGTCGTGGACGAGAGCAAGTGCGATCTGTGCGGCAAGTGCGCTGACATCTGCCAGTACAGCGCCATCGTCCTGCTCGGAGAGACCGTGCTCCCCTTCCCGAACCTGTGCCACGGCTGCGGCGGATGTACTCTGGTCTGCCCCACCAGAGCTATCTCCGAGACAGGCCGCGAGGTGGGAGTTGTGGAGGAAGGCACGTCGGGTAAGGTGCGGTTTGTGCACGGCCGGCTGCGGGTCGGCGAGGCCATGTCTCCTCCCCTCATCCGGGAGGTTAAGGGACGGATTCCAAAGGACGGGGTTTCGATTGTTGACGCCCCTCCCGGGACCTCCTGCCCAGTGATTCAGGCGGTGAGGGGCGCTGACTTCGTGCTGCTGGTAACCGAGCCTACGCCGTTCGGGCTGAACGATCTGAAACTCGCGGTTGAGATGCTGCGGACTCTGGACCTGCCATTCGGGGTGGTTGTGAACCGCGCCGGGATGGGTAACGACGGGGTGTACGATTACTGCCACGCCGAGTCCATCGAAGTCCTCGCGCAGATCTCCAGCGACAGGCGGATAGCGGAAGCCTACTCGCGCGGCATTCTGGCCGCCGAGGCGTTTCCGGAATACAGAAACGCTTTCGAGAACCTGCTGGAGATCATACCTGTCCAAGATAGCTATTTCGGGTGCCGCCGAGATGCCCAGGTCTGAACGTCTTGGACAGCAGTAACCGAGGATCAGGGGCGCGGTCGCCCCGCGTCTGAGCGTGGAAAGCTCCGTTCTGAGCGCGCAGAAGGCTCGATCGGCACCAAGCGTGGGTCTTGGACAGCATCCGCGGATACACGGGGCGGAAGAGGGGGGCGTTTCGGGATCGCACCCCAATTGCACTATCTCACGATCAAGAACCCGTACAAGACGGCGTCTGCTGAGCTATCTTGGACAGCAGTGGCGGGAGATGATTCCAACTGAAGCCCGCTGAGGTGGCGGATATGCTGAACGAGCGCGAGGCGGATCGCGCAAATGCGATCCACGAAACGGAAGCCCCCGCGAGCGCTCTGGACAAGAGTCGTAGAGTGGACGAAATGAGATAGCAAAGCAAGTGTTGAAGGTGTATCAACGGAGGATACGATGACAGAAGCTGAGACCGGCGCACAGCCTTCTGTGGCCGAACAGTCCAACAGGGTTTCGAGCGTGATCGGGGTGATGAGCGGCAAGGGCGGCGTCGGGAAATCACTCGTGACAGCCTTCCTGGCCTGCGCGCTGAGACAGTCCGGGGAAGAGGTGGGCATTCTGGACGCCGATATCACGGGCCCAAGCATTCCGAAGATGTTTGGGATTACAAGCAGGCCAGAGACGAGCGGCACTGGCATTTCACCGGTCGTGACACGGACCGGCATCCGGGCGATGTCCATCAACCTGTTCCTGAACGCCCCCGATGACGCCGTTATCTGGCGCGGGCCCCTGATCTCGAATGCTGTCCAGCAATTCTGGAAGGACGTCTTCTGGGGAGACCTCGACTACCTGATCGTTGACCTGCCGCCGGGAACCGCCGACGTTCCTCTGACGGTTATGCAGGCGCTGCCCCTGGACTGTGTTACCATCGTTTGCTCGCCCCAGGATCTCGCCGCCATGGTCGTGCGCAAGGCCGTGAACATGTGCCGCAAGATGCAGGTTCCCATCCTGGGGCTGGTCCAGAACATGACGTCGCTGCGATGCCCGGAGTGCGGCAAGGTGATCTACCCGTTCGGCAAGAGCGACAGCGAACTGCTCGCTCGCGAGATGAATGTGCCTCACATTCTGGATGTGCCTGTTGATCCGGCCATATCCGCCCTCGCGGACGCGGGGGCTATCGAGGACTACACGAAAAACCCATTCGTGGCGGCAGTCCCAAAGATAGTCAACGGTGTCATGACGATCAAGAACCTTCGAGAGGACGTTCCTGCCAATGCGCCTGACTCTGCTGCTTGACAACATCGCAGGCGAAGACCTCCGAGCCGAGCACGGCCTGAGCATTCTTGTGGGGACGGGTTCGGGATGTGCCGTTTTCGACACACGGCAGACGTCTGCCTGGCTGGACAACCTGACGGCGCTGGACGGTGATCCGGCGGCGTTCGGGAATGCCGTGACGACTTGGCTGGCCTGCCGGAGTAAACCGTGAAAGAACTCGTGGTAATCAGCGGCAAGGGGGGAACAGGAAAGACAAGCGTCGTGGCATCGTTCGCCGCGCTCGCCCGCGGCAGGATGTTGGCGGACTGTGACGTGGATGCGGCGGATCTACATCTGGTGCTGGCTCCGGCGGTCCAGAAACGGGAGGCCTTCAGCGCAGGCGTTGGCGCGCACGTTGATGCAGCGGCGTGTACGGGCTGCGGAAAGTGCGCCGAGGTCTGCCGCTTCGAAGCCGTGAACATGGACGGCCCAGCGAACGATCTGACCGGCACGATTGACCCCATCGCGTGTGAAGGCTGCGGAGTCTGCGGCTGGTTCTGCCCTGTCGAAGCCATCGCCCTAACGGTATCCGTGAACGGGGAGTGGTATGTGTCGAGCACGCGGCACGGCCCGATGGTTCACGCCAGGCTCGGAATCGCCGAGGAGAACTCGGGGAAGCTGGTAACGCTGATCCGAAAAGAAGCAAAGCGGCTGGCTCAAGAGAACGGCCTTGAACTGATCATCTGCGATGGGTCTCCCGGCATCGGCTGCCCGGTTATCGCCTCCATCACCGGCGCAAACCTGGTGCTGATTGTCACAGAGCCCACCATGTCCGGCTTACACGATCTGGAGCGGGTTGCCGGGCTGGCGCAAGGGTTTGGCCTGCAAACGGCAATCTGCATAAACAAGAGCGATATCAACCCGGATATGACCCGGCAGATTGCCCGCCACGCCAGGAGTGTTGGCCTGGACGTTATGGGAGAGGTACGATACGACCCCGAGGTGACAAAGGCGCAGGTGAGAGGCTTAAGTGTGGTGGAGCACGGAGACGGCAACGCCGCGCAGGATATCAGGAGGCTGTGGGAAAACGTCAATGCCGCCATGAATGGCGGCTCGGGCGACAGCACGGAAAAGGATACGTAGAGACGCATGAAAATAGCGATACCGATAACGAGCGGGCTGCTCAGTCCGCACTTCGGACACTGTGAGGAGTTTACGATCGTGGACGTGGACCGCGACAGCGGAAAGGTGCTCTCGAAGCAGACTGTCGCCGCTCCTCCGCACGAGCCGGGCCTGCTACCGAAGTGGCTGCACGAGATGGGCGCGGAACTGGTCATCGCCGGAGGAATCGGCCGGCGAGCGCAGGATCTGTTCGCGCAGAATGGTGTGGAAGTCATCGCCGGCGCTCCGGCGGCATCGCCAGACGACATCGTGGCCGCCTACCTGAACGGCACGCTAAATAGCGGTACCAACATCTGCGGCCACTGACCACGGACACACCGCCCTCGGGGAAGCAGAACAAGATGCTGTACAACGAAACAACGCTGGATCACATCCATTGTCCGCGCCACATGGGCAAGCTCAATAACGCCACAGGACGTGGTCTCATTGGCGACGAACAATGCGGCGACTTCATGAGCGTTTTCGTCCGCGTTGAGGACGAAGTAATCCGCGACATCTCGTTTGTCTGCCGGGGGTGCGTGGCAGCGGTGGCATGCGGCAGCGCGACGTGCGAGCTTGCGAGCGGCAAAACCATGCGCGACGCTGTGTACATTACGGAGGAAACGGTCTGCTCGCATCTGGGAGGCCTGCCCTCCGAGAAGGTCCACTGCGCGGGCCTTGCCGTCTCGGCGCTGCGGCACGCCATCGCCGACCATCTGGGGATCAAGCAGGAGCGCACGCCCTTCATCGAGCGCCTGCGAGAGACGGCAAGACGCGCGGCCGAAGAAGCCGGCCTGCTCAGGACGCCCCTGAAGGTGGAGATACGCAAGCTTCCTCCGGAGGAGGCCATCGGAAACACCCGGGAGCGCGACTATCCGATCTGGAAGGGTAAAGAGGGCATCGTCGAGGCGCAGCTTATGGAGAGCGCCGGTCAGGCATTCACTTCGGCGACCGGCGGCTTCGAGGGTGAGCTTGCGGATGTACTCGATCTCGACCTTTCGGGCACGGACGCAGGGGCGGTTCGGAACCGGGGGGTGTTCGTAGCGTCAGTCAATGCACTGTGCCGGCATCTGGGCATTACGGGCGGCACGGTTCACTGCCGTGACGAGGGCCCCAGAGAGTGCGCCGACGACCTCGCCCGGGCAGTGAAGGCCGGCTCGCCGAACGGATGCCGGATTACGCTCGTTGGCTGCCAGCCCAGGATTATCGAAGCGCTTTCAGATGGGTATCACTTGAGGGTGATTGATCTGGGCCCGGACAACATCGGCACGCCGTTCAGCGGTATCACCGTTGAGGGCGAGGAGATGACAGACGACGCGTTGGAGACATGCGACATCGCGCTGGTGACAGGCACCACGCTCGTAAACGGAACGATTGACCGCTTCCTCAACCTGAAGTGCCATACCGTGTTCTACGGCACGACAATAGCCGGAGCAGCCGCGCTGATGGGGCTGCGCCGGTTCTGCACCAGGAGTCTGTAGCAACCCGTCTGTCTAGTCCGCGGCCGGGCCGATCCGCTCGGGGACGCCCTTCGGTGCCCTGTCTTTGAAGCTGACCGCGCCGCCAGCGCCCTTGCGCAGTTCGAACGCGTCATACAGGCTCCCTGTGGCGGTCCGCGTCTCGAACAAGAGTCGGCCACCATCCACGCTGACCACCTGATAGAACTGCGTGTTCTCGGCCGCCCGCTTCATCCAAGGCTTCCTGTCGAGTTCGTACATCTTCGAGCCGCTGACTGAGGTCACATAGACAGTGCGTTCCTGCAGGCCGCTGCGGGCGTACGTGTGGTCGTGGCCGGTAAGCACGAGATCCACCCCACGGCGGTCGAAGATAGGCTTCCACGCCTTGATCAGGTTCTTGTGGTCGCCGCGGCCCTTGCTGAGCGAACAAAGAGGGTAGTGGAAGAAGGCGATAGTCCACTTGTTCGGGTTGCGCGACAGAATGTCGTCGAGCCAGGCCGCCTGCTCCTCGACCTGCTTGCAAGAGTTGAGGGAGACAATGCGGACACCCTGATAGTCTATGTAGTACGCGCCATGATCAACGGCCTTCGGCCCGTTCATGGGGAGCTTGAACTGCGCGCCCCAGTGTTTCGCCAGCCGCGTTTCGCCGCCGTCATCCTTGCGATACTCGTGGTTTCCGGGCGTTGGAAGCACGGGCGTCATCGCAAACAACCAGCCACCGCCATAAAAGAGATCGCCCCAGAGAAGATCGTCGTTCCCATCCGTCACGAGGTCGCCCGCGAACACCATGAATCTGGCGTCAGGCGCGGTTCGGAAGGATTCACGCACGACTCGCGACCAAAGCGAGCGCATTCCGTGCTGGACATCGCCGAAGTAGAGAAACGAAAACGGGGCGGGTTTGTCCCTGGCCGTCCTGACCTGGAACCACTCGCTCCAATGGGTGCCGTCCCCCACCCTGTACAGATATGCCGTGTCCGGCTCAAGCCCCTGGAACTGCGCCGTATGATAGGCGGCCTGCCACCGTTTTGTGTCAAGCTTCTGCGTGGCAGCTTTTACATTCTTTGCCTTCGCTTCGAAGGAAATGCCGGGATGCGCAGGAACGATCTGCGCGACGGGGTTCTTTACCCCGGGTTCGGTACGCCAGGTCACGGCAAGGCTGGTGGCGGGGTCGGAAACCCAGGTGAGAGTGATCCGGTCCGGCAGAGTTCCCGGTCGGTGCATCTGCACTTCGGGCGGGTCTGCCGCCAGCTTCTCCTGAGCGCAGGCCCCGAGTGCCAGCGAGAGAAGGAGGGCCGCCACGGCGAGAAACAGTCTTCTTGTTGCAGGTTTCATAGGGGGATGAAGCCTCCCGGCGCACACGCGTCCGATTTGCCCAAATGCGGCCTGGTAAGCGCGAGGCAACGGGCCCTCACCAGCTGCGGTGAGAGCCCGCTGCGCACTACGTCCCCGGCGCTTGCCGGGTGTCCGCTGTTTCTAGACCGGACGCTTCCTGAAGCACAAGAACCAGTCGAGGCAGTAGTAATCGCTGCCCGCCTGCTCCACACGGTCTTTGGCCGTCCCGCACGATCCCGGCGGCGGGATGATCACGTCGTCCCCGGGCTGCCAGTCGGCCGGTGTCGCGCACTGCTCGGCCTCAGCCGTCTGAAGCGCAATCAGCAACCGCTTGATCTCCGCGAAGTTGCGGCCGTTGGACGAGGGGTAGTAGAACAGCGCCCGGACCTTTGCCGTCGGGTCTATGAAGAACACCGCGCGGACCGCGTGGGTGCTGCTGTCACCCGGCTGGACCATGCCATACTTCTTCGCCACGTCCATCGTGAGGTCGCTGATCACGGGATAGTTGACCTCGACGTTCTCCATCCCCTTGTATTTGATCTTCTCCTTGATGGTCCTCAGCCAGGCGATGTGGCTGAAGGTGCTGTCAATGGAGAGACCGATCAGCTCGCAATTGAGCGCCTTGAACTCCGGCTCCATCTTCGCGAAGGTCATGAACTCGGTGGTGCACACGGGTGTGAAGTCAGCCGGATGGCTGAACAGGATGACCCACTTGCCCTTGTAGTCTTCCGGGAACTTGATGGTCCCCTGGGTTGTCTCGGCCTCGAATGCAGGCGCATCCTCGCCGATGAGGGGGACGCGGATCTCCGCGGCCTTCTGCTCTACACATTCACTCATTGATTCCTCCGTAGTTGGTGGTGAACTTTCATTGCATAGTAACGTCACGAAGTAGCAGAATGACTCCCGCTATTACTCTGAGTACGGCCAGGCGGCCCGGCCGCCATCAAGAAACCGCACATTCTGATAGCCTTCTCCGTTCAGGATCCGCTGGGCTTCGTAGCCGCGCACGCTGATCTTGCAGAACACGATGATCTCCGCATCCCGAGGAAGCTCGGCGAACCGCTCGTGAAGCTCGCCGAGCGGGATATGCACAACCGCGGACGCGGGAAAAGGATCGGATCCGACCTCGGCAGGGCTTCGGACATCGAGCAGCACGAAGCCGCCGCCGGCGTCGAGCTTCGCCTTGAGCTCGGCCGGACTGATGGCCGCCGCCACGCCTTTCGTCTTGTTATCAATGATGTTGGCGGCATGCGCCAGCAGGTCCACCGCCGACGAGTACGGCGGCGCGTAGGCGAGATCGAGATCCGCGAGGTCGGCGGCAGACGCGCCGAACGAGAGAGCGGTTGCGGCGATGTCAATCCGCTTGGCGACATCGCCCGGCCCGGCCGCCTGCACGCCGAGCAGTTTGCCCGTCTCGGCGTGTGAGATCACCTTCAGGATGATGGGCTTCGCGGTGGGATAATAGTGCGCGCGGTCCGGCCCCGGCGCGAGAGCAACGCGGTAAGGGATACCCTCTTTTCCGCAATCTCTTTCGGAAAGCCCCACCCTGCCCACGTTGAAGCCGAAGGCCTTGAAGATGGCCGTGCCGAGAACCCCCGGAAACGCCGTGCCGCCGCCACAGACGTTGTCGCCGATCACGCGGCCGTGCTTGTTGGCCGTTGACCCGAGCGGGACGTAGCACTCTATTCCGGTCAATCGGTTGACCGTCTGTGCACAGTCACCGCCCGCGTAGATATTGGGATCGCTGGTCTGCAAGCGCTCGTTGACCTTGATCGCCCCCACCGAACTGATTTCGAGACCCGCGTCACGCGCCAGCTTCACATTCGGACGGACGCCGATTGCGAGCAGAACCAGGTCAGCCTCCAGCCACTCTTTGCTGGTAACAACCTCCGTCACCCTGCCCGCATCGCCGCCCTGCAGCGACTCGACCTTCGTCCCGGTGTGAATAGCAATGCCTCTGGAACGAAGATAGGTCTCCAGATGGCGCGCCATGTCCTCATCGAGCAGCGTGGGCACAACCGAGTCCATCATCTCGACCACGGCGACCTGCAGCCCGCGCATCACCAGAGCCTCGGCGACCTCCAGACCGATAAGCCCCGCGCCGACAATGACGGCCTTCCGGCATCCGCCGGCGACAGCGCTGCGTATGCCTTCGGCATCGTGGGGATGATTCAGGCGGAAGACGTTCGCCAGGTCAACCCCCGGCAGGGGCGGCACGACGGCGTCAGCGCCCGTTGCCAGAACCAGCTTGTCGTAAGGAATATCCGAGCGCTCGCCACCCTCAAGGGAAACCACTTCCACGACCTTCCGGCCGCGGTCAATGCGATCCGCAAGGGTACGGGTCAGGCAGCGGATCGCCCTTTCGCTCCTGAAGAAAGCGGCGTCCCGAACAGACCCCGCGGGCGTGCTCATCAGCTCGTCCGCGGTCTCGACCTCGCCCGCAATGTAGTAGGGCATTCCGCAGCCCGCGTACGAGAGCAGATCGCCCCGCTCGATGATAGTGATGTCCGCGTCCGGGTCCAGCCGGCGCGCTCTCGCCGCAGCCTTCGGCCCGCAGGCGACGCCTCCGATGATTACGATTCTGTTCACCACTTGTTGGTCTTCCTTTGCCTCTCGCACCCGCTCAGGTTAGGTGTATTCTACAGACTACCCCGGACGTCCGGCAAGCGCGATTTGGCCCGCCCGTGCTGTGAGCAACCGCAAATGGCGTGACGGAGCGAAACCTTCTTGTGAGAGTGGTGTGTGCGTTCCACCATCATGGCCAGATCGCTGCATCGCCGCCGGAGCAGTCCGGCGGTGCAAGGGCAAAAGGAGGCAGTCAGATGGTTAGAACTGGATGGCTTGCAGCAACGGCGTTTCTTCTCGCCGCTGGAATGCCGGCCGCCGCACAGGAGCGTACGACGCCGGTGGCGGTGAAGAACTCGCCCACAGTGGGCATCCGCAACTCCGAGAACACGGTCAAGATTGACGGGGCGGCGAACGGCGTGAAAGCCGAACAGAGCGGCGCGTGGAGCGTCGGGATCGCCGGCACCCCGGCGGTGACGATCAATGGAACGGCGGACGTGAACGCGTCCCAGGCGGGCGCCTGGAACGTGGGCATCGTGGACACGGCAAACACGGTGAAGTCCCTCACACTCTCGACGACGCTGCAGTTCTGGGCAGCCGATCAGACCGTAGGCCACACCGCGTCGCTCACCTCACCCGCCATCGCGTGCACGGGCTTCAAGGAAGCAAGGGTGGTTCTCACGTCGTCTTCGAGCACGACCACGCTCACCGCGCAGGTGAGGTTCTGGGGGGCTGGCACGGCATTTACTACTCTCGGCGCATGCGCCTTCGGCGGAACAGACGGCGGTCTGGTCACGGGCGGTAACTTCGTGAAGACGGGCTACACCTGCGCATTCACGGTTCCGGTGATGGGCCAGCAGATGCAGATACACGTCATCAACCAGACCGGGGGAGATGTGACGCTGTACAAAAACGGCTGCTGGGCTCACTTGGTGAACTGAGCCGCCCTCGCGACAATTTCAAGGAGGCAGACATGGGAGTTCTCAAGCTGGCGTTGCCCGCGTTGCTCGTGATGCTCGCGCTGCCGCCGGGACAGTGCGCGACGGGCTACACGAACCCGGCCGATTTCCAGACCGCCGCGGCGGGGACGAACTTCCGGTTCGTCACCGGTTTCGACCTGCTCGGGCCGGGGAGCCCGGCTTCGGACTACGGCATGTTCGGCGTGTCGGCGTTCGGGTTCGATGCCGCGAATGAGCGCGTTGATCTTACACCGGCGGCATGCGGCCGCTACACGGCGCTCAGCTCCCCGAACGCGCTGGGGCCACTCGACGGCTTGCAGTTTCTGGGCGGCAACGGAGACACGATCACCTTCACGTTCTCGCGTCCCGTGAAAGCGTTCGGTGCGCATCTGATCGGCAACCCCAGCCCGACGGGCGACCCGGCCATTCCGTTCTGGAAGATGCGCGTTAACTCTGGCGGGGGTTTCGAGGCACTCAGCGCAACGGTGCCCCTGGACACTCTGGACAACGGCAACGATCACTACTTTCTGGGCGTCGTCTCAGAGGACGAGCCGTTTGACAAGGTGATTCTCCATTCCGACAACGACCCGGCCGCCTGCTACAGCTTCAATGTGGACGATATCACAGTCGCCGCCGAGGTGCCGGAGACTTCCGTAGCGGCAGCAAAAGGCGTGCCGGCGGGAGAGATACTGCTTGCAAACCTTGCCGTGACACGGTTGCACGAGGCGGATGGCCGCTTCAACATGGAAACGGCGGACGGGCGACGGGGATTGCCGTCACCGACGTAAGTGCGTCACGCGGGGAGACGGTCAGCGTTTACGGCACGGCAAGCGTAACCGCGGATGGAGAAGTTGTTCTGAACGCGATGCATGTGATGCGCTGTGCGCCTCTGCCGACTCCGGACCCTCTGGGCATGGGGACGCTCTCGGTACGCGGCGGGAGCCAGATCGGCGCACAGATCGGGTGCCATCAGGCCGCCGGGCCAAACAACATCGGGCTTGACATCAGGACATAGGGGAACGTCACCGCCATCGCCCCGGACGGCTCGTGGATGACTATCAGCGATCCAAACGTCCGCGACAGCGGCATGGGATCACCCGGCGTGAAGATACTGCCGGCGTTTCCGCTCTCCGGCTTCTATGTGGGCGGGCCGGTCGTCGTGACCGGGTCATCTTCGGTCTTCATATCGGGCGGCCTAGCATTCCCGCAGGTCCGGGTGGCGGAGCCGCAGGACATCATCAACGTGAACCCTCTGTGATGTGACCGGCGAGGCCGCGCTCAGCCTTTCCCGTACAACAGAAGCGCCGGGGGTTGCTGTCTCCGGTGCCCTCTGCAAAAAAGGAAAGGCATATAATGAAGATATCTGGTGGAGGTAAGGGGGCTCGAACCCCTGACCCCTTGCATGCCATGCAAGTGCTCTCCCAACTGAGCTATACCCCCACGCCCCTACTATTCAACCCCAACTCCTAGCCGCCTGTCAAGACCCGCCGCCAAACCCGGCGACTCTCAAGCGGACATGATCTCGCGCAGGAGCAGATCGTGGATTGCCGGATTCGCCGCAAGCAGGTTGATGTCGCTGGCGAACAGGTCTATCGGAGCGCCGCTGAAGCTGGTGACCACGCCGCCCGCTTCCTCGACAAGGACGATTCCCGCGGCGATATCCCACGCGTTGATTCCGCCCTGGATGTACGCGTCGAACCGTCCCGAAGCGATGTAGGACATGACAAGCGCCGCCGAGCCGATGCGGCGGAACCAGGTGGTGTGCTCGTTCACGCGCCTGATGGTCTGCAGGAAGTGCGCGCTGTCCTCGCGGTGAGAAGACCAGCTTACCGACACAAGCCCGTCGCAGAGATCCGTGTTCTGACCGACCGCCAGCGGCATTTCGTTGACGAAGGCCCCATGGCCGCGCCGGGCATGGAACATCTCATCATGCACAGGGTCGAAGACGACCCCCAAAACCGGCGCACCGTCCACCACACACGCGATGGAGACCGAAAACGTCGGGATTCCGAGAGCGAAATTCCGCGTGCCGTCCAGCGGGTCGAGAATCCACGTGGGCTGTGCGGGATCATGCCGCACCCACCCGCGCTCCTCAGTCAGCAGATTGTGGGCGGGGAACTCATCGGCCAGGCGTGCCAGCACGAGATCCTCCACGGCATGGTCGGCTTCTGTGACGATGTCGCCCGGGCTTGTCTTGACCTTCCAGGTCTTGATGGAACCGAAGCGGCTTTGCAGAATATCGCCTGCTTCACGGGCGATACGGCGGATGAACTCCGCCTCACGATCGAGGGGAACGATGGCTGTCATATCGGGCACTGAGGACTCCTTGCCGAAGTTGTCGGTGCTTGCAGATTACCGGATGCCGCCGCCGGCCGCAACTTGAAACGGCGGCAGCAAACAGTTACCATAGGCGGGTGACAACCACACGAGAACCGGCGGCGCCAGCCGGTCGCGGCGCGCCAGCCGGAGTAATTCCCGAAAGGGAGCATATCTGCTACTCCGCCGCCTTCTTCTTCATGTTCTCCGCGGTGGCCGCCTACATGCTTCTGCCGCTGGTGCTGGTGGGGCGCGGCATGAGCCGTCCGGAGACGGGCTATCTGCTTGCCATATACGCCGCCGCGGGCGCGGTGACGCAGATGGGCATCGGCAGGCTTTCCGACCGTCTGGGCCTTCGCAGGCCACTTGTGGTCGCCGCCGCGCTCGTGCTGGCGGCGTGCTTCGCGGTGTTCCTGAGGATGGACGGTTTCGGGCAGTATGCGGCGCTGTACTTCTTCGGCGGAGCGGCGTTTCACACCGCGGGGACCGCACTTGCCGCCGCCATCGCCGACTGGTCGTCGGAAGGTCACCGCACAGCGACGGCGTTCGCGAGAGCGCGCCTTTGGGGATCGGCGGGTTACGTGGTGGCGCTCATCGCGCTGACGCGGTGGGTGAAGAGCGATTCGGTAATCGTCGCTTGGGCGGCGGGGAGCTACCTGCTGACCGCGCTTGCGATGATCCCCGCCCGCGAATCGGCGCGGCACACGCGGGCGGCGCTGGAGCTGCAGTCGCGCGCGAGCCAGCTTCTGCGGGACGAGAACCTGGCTGTCTTCCTGCTCTGCTTCCTGCTGTTCAAGATCGCGGAATCGGCATCGAACGCGTTTGTGGCTCTCAGGCTAGATCAGCTCGGCGGGTCGCGCGCGCTGATTGCGTGGGCGCTCGCCATCAACGCCATCGCCGAGATTCCGCTTCTGGGGCTGGCCGGGCCGCTCAGCGAGCGCATCGGGCGGCGGCCGGTGCTGCTGGTGGCGCTTCTGGTGCTCCCGCTCAGGATGGCCGCCTACGCCTCGATTCCCACAGCCGCCTGGGTATTCCCGGTGCAGCTCTTTCACGGGCTCACATTCGGGTTCATGAGCGTGGCGAGCGTTGCGTACGTCGCGGACAGGGCACCGGACGATCTGCGGGCGACAGCTCAGGGGCTGCTGCGGATGACGATGGCCACCGGCACGTGCATCGGGCCGCTTGCGGGCGGGATGGTGCTGGCCGCCACAAACAGCATGCCTGCCCTCTTCTGGGCGCTGGGCGGCGTGGTGGCACTGGGCGCGGCCGTGTTCGTGCTCTTCGTTGCGGAGTCGCTTCCGGGCGCATCGGTGAAGGGCGGCGGGATATTCGGCAGGATTGCGGCCCACCCGATGGTAAGGATGAGACAATGAGAACAACTGGTATGGCGGGCATGCTGCTGGCGCTGCTCGCCGCAAGCATATCGGCGGGGCTGCCCGCCACGGAGGCTGCTATGCCGGAACAGGTAATCCGGAACACGAACACGTACCACGAATTCCGTCCGCCGGCGAGCAAGCGGCAGTGGGAGGCGCGGGCGAAGGACCTGCGGATGCAGATACTCGTGAGCGCGGGTCTGTGGCCGATGCCGCCCCGAACCCCGCTCCGTCCCATCGTGACCGGCCGCATAGACGGGGCAGATTACACGGTCGAGAACGTGGCAATCGAGACGATGCCGGGCTACTACCTGTGCGGAAGCGTCTATCGCCCGAAAGGCATGAAAGGCCCGTTCCCTGCTGTGGCCAACCCCCACGGGCATCAGCAGGTGGGCCGTCTGCATATCGGCCCCGACGAGCCGACCGCGGCGCCTCCTCCGGCAGCGCCCGCACCCGGCAGGGCCAATCTTGTGGCGATCGGCGTGAACCTGGCGCGCCAGGGCTACGTCGTTTTCGCTTACGACATGATCGGCTACAACGACACGTCGCAGACACCGGATCACCGGCAGTTCGCCAACAACCCGGAGTGCTGGCAGTGGGGCATCAGCGCGATGGGCCTGCAGCTTTGGAACAGCATCCGGGCGGTGGACTACCTCTGCAGCCTGCCCGAGGTGGACCCGGCCCGAATCGGCGCAACGGGCGGCTCGGGCGGCGGATCGCAGACGTTTCTTCTAACCGCCGTTGACGGCCGCGTCGGCGCCGCCGTGCCCGTGAACATGGTCTCTTCGTATATGCAGGGCGGGTGCCTGTGCGAAAACGCCCCCGGCCTTCGAATCGGCACCGACAACGCCGAGATAGCCGCTTGCGCCGCGCCGCGGCCTCTGTCGCTTGTATCGGCGACCGGAGACTGGACTTCACACGTGCCAGAAGAGGAAGGCCCGGCTGTCGGCCAAGTGTACGAGATGCTGGGCGCGGCGGAGAAGGCGGAGTGGCCGCAGTTCAACTACGGGCACAACTACAACATCGAAAGCCGTGAAACTATGTACGCCTGGTTCGGACGCTGGCTGAAGGGGGATGCAAACCGGGAGCGCTTCCGGGAGACGCCGTTTGAACTCGACCCCGAGCGCCTGCGAGTCTGGACCGCGAGCCATCCGAGGCCCGAGCACGCGCTGACCGAGCCCGCGATCATCGCGGCGATGAAGGCACGCAGGGCAAAGGCAATGGCGGACGCTGCTCCGAAGGACGCTGCTGATCTGGCGCGCTACAGGGAGACGATGACGCCCGCACTGGCCGTGTGTCTGGGCATGGCCCGCAACGAGCTTCCGGCCGTGCGCGCGGCGAAGCACAAGGCGGGAAAGCCAGCCCAAGCAGTCATCGTGTTTGCGGAGGGCGCAGCAGCGCAGGCGCAGGAGCTGCGCGAGATTCTGGTTGAGCGGGGAGTGGAGGCCGTGGCAGTGGCGCTTCCGCCGCTCGATGACGACCCGTCGAGGGCGTGGAGCGAGTTCTATACCTGCTACAACCAGACCGCGCTCGGGAAGGCGGCGGCTGCCGCTGTGCGCCAGATCCGCGCGGCGTCGGCGCGCTCCGGCGAGGCCCCGGCGGTTGTGGGACTCGGCCGGGGAGGGCTCGCGGCCCTTCTTGCGGCAAGCCTGACCACGCTGGAGACACGTGTGGCGGTGGACTGGGGCCGGTTCGACCCGTCGAGCGACAGGGATTATCTGGAGCGTCTGTGGGCACCCTGCATCCGTGGAATGGAAGGGCCTGAGACGGCCATGCGGCTTCTCGCCGGCAGCGATCTGTGGCTCACGAACACAGGCGGCTGGTCACTCGCGGGAGCGGGCAGGCTGTTCGAAGCCTGCGGCGGCTCTCTGAAGCAGAGCGCGGAGCAGGCGAGCGTGGAGCAGTTTGCCGGCTGGCTCACCAGAGCGCGGCAGTTTCAATGATCCACCGGGTTCCACGTTGGCGGAGGCTTCGGCAGCATCGCGCCGTTGATTTTGAGCGTGTACTGCCCCGGCTTTGAGCAGACCGCCTTCCAGAACCCTCCGCCGAGCAGAGACACCGTCCACGCGCCGCCCGACTCTAGCGAGGGCGCGGGGGTCTTTGGCGTCCAGAAGATGACCTGATAGACGCCGTCATCCGAGAGGCTCGCAGGGCATTCCACGTCCAGCACGACGTCTGAGCCCACCATCTTCTGCGACCGCACGAAACAGACTCCCGGATCCACCAGGCGCGCCCCCCTCTTCGGGAAGCAGTAGAGGCTTGCCGGGCCACTCACGGCGCCCGAAGCGGCCTGCCGCTCGATCATATCGTAGGCGATATATGACGACGGCACGGTGATGCTGCCCAAGGTCTCCATGCACCACAGGCCTTCGGAGTTGACGCGCGCCTGCCCGCGAGCGATCTTCACCAGCCCGGAGTCCAGAACCGTGTAAGGCTGAATTCCAAGCCAGCTTGCGGCGAGCTTCGCCAGCGCGTTGTCCGGGCCGTCAAGCCGCGACAGCGGCAGCGCCGCCACGAACAGGACAGACCCTCGGACAGCAGCGAGCGCTTCGCCGCCTGCGCCCTTCACCGGTTCCCACCCAGACAGGCCCACCCACACGGGCCGGGCGGCGGTGCGCATAGGCAGAACGGCCCCACCGGGAACGGACGCCTGCGTTTCGCCGGGAGTGCCCTGCTCGTATCTGAACGGGAGCAAGGCCGAGACCGCACCTGCTCCGGGGCCCCGAAGGGCGTCGCAGAAGATAATCGCCTTCTGGCTTTTTGGCAGGCGGCCGAGGAACCGGGCGAGGGCTTCCGCCGACTGGGAGTTCAGGTATTCAACCCAGACTATTACAGACTTGCTCTTGCTTTCGCCAAGAGCACTGATGGGCATGATATCCAGCCCAAACTGCTCCAGCGCGCGGGCGCCGTTCAGGCGGCCGCCGGACTCCGGCGAGACGAAGAACCCGACCGGGCGCGGGCGCGGGACTCCGGAGTAAGGCTGTAGCATCTGCAGGAAGCCCCGCCATCGGGCGATGCCGGAAACGAGTGGCTCGACATCGAGCGATGCCGTGCCCGCCTCCTGCGCACCCGCCCTGTGGAAGACGACCGACGCAGGCTTATAGGGGAGCACACGCGCCCAGAATGCAGCCAGGCTCGCGGGCGAGGCCGTGTCGGTGCTGCCAGTCGGGTGGACGCCATTCAGCAGGAAAGGCTTGCCCACGGAGGCACACCGTGCCGCGATGAGGCCGAGCTTGAGTTCGCAGCCGACGGGATCGAACGTGGCCCCGGTCACCCCGGTGACGACGTCTCGCGGAGAGCCGTATGCGCGGTATCCCGCGCGCATACGCCACCAGTTGGTGTGCTCGATCAGCGACGCCTCGCCGCTCGGGGCGACGAGCATCGGGTCTTGCCAGTCCGCAGCGTCCCCGGTGGTCTGGCGGGCTTCTCCGGGACCAGCCTCCAGGCGAAGTTTGATTCTGCTCCCGGCGAATGAGTTCAGGTCAATATCGGCCTCTTGCCATGCCCCGGACTCCGGCGTGCGCGGCGGCACGCTCTGCTGCCAAATAGTTTCGGGCTTGAGACCGGCGAGAACGCGGACGGAGAGGCTGACGCCATCTCCGCCTTGACTCCCGGCGCGGTAACGGAACTTGAGGTGAGCCACGGGAGGCAGGGTGACCGTCCATTCGGCAAACATGGTAGCCGGCTGTGAAGGCAGGCTCATCCGCAGCGCGTCCCCTTCGCGGACGATACGAAGGCCGCGCACGTTCAGTGACTCCGGGTGAGCGTCCCATGTGCGTCCGCACCAGAGAGCGACACCCGCAGCCGAACCGGCCCGGTAGCAGGGATCGAAGTCCACCGGCTCATCTTCGATCCAGGGGTCGGGCAGAGCCGTCACGACATCCTGCCCGGACGCAAGGGTATTCAGCTTTGCGATTGAAGATATAACAGAGTTGCACTCCGCAGGAGAAGCACCAGATCCAGTGCGCGCGGAAGGCCACGCGACGGACCAGCCGCAGACAGGCATGGAACCAGCACCATCTTTAAGGGCGGCGGAGGATGCGGAAAACTCCCCCGCCCAGGTGACACCGGCGCGGCTGCAAAAGGCGACTTCATCGAAGGCGAACGGCGTCAGGACGAAGTCGGCGGCATCTTTCCACCGCGCCAGCCTAAGCGGCGCGGCAACCGCATCACCGCCCGGCGCAAACCAGACCCCCACCCACGGGCGGCCCACGGCCGGAGCAGCAAGCCGCACGGTCTCGCCAGAAGCCGAACCCGCCGGGGAAGCAGGCGAAAACGCCACATCACCCGAGGCGCCGCAGACACCCCACGCTAGCACAACCGCGGCGGCAGCCCACCATCCGCTCTTCAGAATACTACTCCTCCTCGCGCGCGGCTTTCTCGCGGAACCGTCTGACTGCCGCCAGAAGCGACCCGATACCCATAATGAGTACACCGGTCCACATCAGGGTCATCAGCGGCTTGTCCGAGACGCGCAGGCTTACGTATCCGGCTCGCGGCTGGCCGCCTTCGGGATCTGCCGCCGCGGCGAGCGGCGCGGGCGCAACTCCGGGCCGGGCCACGCGGACGATCAACGCCACCTTCGTGCCCCCGTCTTCGGAAGCCTCCATCTGTCCGAAGCTGACGAATTGGATTTTGGAGCCGTCCACCTCACGGGTTTCGCCCCGAATGAGGGAGACTTCCTTCGCGGCGCCGCCATCCACAGACACCGTGAAGCGGACGGTGCGCTCCTCGACCGACATGCTGACGACGTTCACGACGACACGTCCGTCCTGCGTGGCGGCGGACTGGCTCCGCGCTCCGGCCGCGCCCGCGATAAACGCGGGGGTGATCTCTTCGGAGTTCGCAAGCGCGGTGGGCTCTTCGGCAGCGCTGGCGCCCGGTGCAGCGGCCTCTTCCATCTGTTCGGGCGCGAAGTAGGTGTCGCGCAGGGGTCCCCGGTGGATGAACGGCGTGAAGGCATATCCGCCGCCCGGCATTTCGGCTCCGGTAAGCTGCACCTTCCACCACTTCCCGCGCGGGCTGCGGAGCGACAGGCTGGCCGCCAGAACCCGGGGAGCCGGCGAGTGCACGCGATCGAGCCTGACCGTCCATCCGTAGGCGCGGCCCGCCTTTCCGCCCTCTTCAAGGCGCATCGCCTGCGGGGTCAGCCCCAGGTTGCTGCCAGCGATTCCGAAAAACATGAGCGCAAAACCGGCGTGGGCGAGATGCATGCTCGACTGCATAAGCCCCGCAGCCATGCTGGAGCGCAGAAACCAGAAGACATTGACCCCGGCCGCCAGCAGCGAAACCAGAGCGACCGTGAGCAGCATCCCCCAGGCTGGCCCGAACAGCACCGCGGAGGCAATCAGCGCGCCGAGCACGGCGGGGCCGATCCAGCGTCCCTGCGGCGAAGCGGCCTCGCGCGGTCTCGCCTTCGCGGACCACGCCATCAGCGGGCAGAGCGCCACGAGGGCCAGAACGACGGCGGCCAGCGGGCCCGTGGTGGTGTTGTAGAAGTGCGCGTCCACCCCGCGCGGGCGCTCGGGGTTCAGGATGGTGGTGATCACCGGCGTGGACGTGCCGATCAGGACAAACGCGGCGATGCCCGCCAGCACCCACTGGGTGAAGTAGAGATTGGACTCCTTGCCGTCCGGGCTCTCGATGATGGGCGGCGCGGCCATCCGCCGCCAGCGCCACACGAGCAGACCAGCGAACACGATGGTGAGAGCGGCCATCATCGAGCCGAGCACGGCAGTCACCCCCAGATCGGCAAAGCTGTGCACCGAGAAGTCTCCGAGCACCCCGCTTCGCGTGAGGAACGTGGAATAGAGCACCAGCAGGTAGGTGAGCAGGGCGAAGATGATGTTCGGGCGCTCGCAGGTCTTCTTGCGGCGCTGCAGGATAAGCCCGTGCAGCAGAACCGTGCCCGTAATCCACGGGACGAGCGAGGAGTTCTCGACGGGATCCCATCCCCAGTATCCGCCCCACCCCAGCACTTCGTACGCCCAGAGCCCGCCGAGGATGATGCCGGCGCCCAGCGTCAGCCAGGCGAATGACGCCCACGGAAGGGCGGCTTTGGCCCAGTTCCCGAGACGCCCGGTGAGGAGCGCCCCGGCGGCGAGGCAGGCGGCCACGGTCGCGGCTGCAAATCCGACAAATAGCAGGGGCGGATGTATGGCCATCCAGGGGTTCTGAAGGATAGGATTCAGGCCCTGGCCGTCATCCGCGGGCTGGCCGAGCGGAGCAAACGGCGACTGCGATACCAGCATCACCAGCAGCGCGAGCTGCGCGAGGCACCAGAAAACCATGGAGGAGTTCTCCCTGGACCTCGCCGAGCGCGCCAGAAAGACTCCCATCCACGCTCCGATGAGCGCCCAGAGCAGGAAGGAGCCCTGCGGCCCCGCCCAGAACGCCGATATCCGGTACACGAGAGGCAACCCGCGTGACGTGTAGCCATAGACGTAGGCGATGTCGTAGCGCTCACTTAGAAGCAACATCAGGAGCAGGCCGGCGGCCCCCGTGGTGAGGAGCGCCGAGAGGCCATACATCCGGCGCCCCAGGGCGGGCAGTTTCCAGCCGCTCAGGGTCTCGGCCAGGTATATCAGAAAGGCCGCAGCAGTCGCGCTTGCCGCGAGCCAAAGAAGGACGTCTCCGAATGCCATGCGAATCGCTTTCTCCCAGCGCACGGCGGCGTGAATCAGACGCCGTCCGCGTCAGCGTGCGCTACAACTAAACAACCGGCAGACCCCGATTGTCAAGCGGCCGGGGGCGACTGACACGTTTCGAGTGACACCAGGCCCCGGCATTGGCACTTGTTTCAACGCAGACCGGCCTGAGGCCGACCTCCCAACGTCACCGTGCGTGTACGCGCTAACCGCAACGGTTTCGTGAATTCTACTGCCGTGACAACAAAAAAGCAACCGATTTGAGCGTGAAGTCACGCGCTAATCCCCCAGCGTTTTCGTCCCGGTGGGGGTTAGCGCGTCTCTCAACTCCGCTCCCACCGGAACGGCGCATAACACGTAGTGCCCTCAACGGCTCGCCGGAAGACTGCACACTGCGCAGCAGCCAGCTTCCTGAACGATGTGCGGCGGCCGTCCCACAGCCCGAACTCTTCCTCCAGGGCCCGCTCGTAGGCCCGCAGGAACAGCTTGAGCGGCCGCTCCTTCAACCTGAGGCCCCCTTTGGGTCCTGCCGCAAAGTCATCCGCCGACAGTTCCTGCCGATTGAACAGAGCCAGGACGAGCCGGTCCACCACCGGGGCCCGGAACTTCTCCAGGATGTCCTGTGCCAGCGCGGGCATGCCGCGCCACGGCTGATGGTAGAAGGGGTCCAGCCCCCACGTAGCGAGCAGCCCATGTATCTCGCCGCCCAGAAGCGTATCGCCCAGGCTGAGCAGCGCGTTAGCCGGGTCTTTCGGTGGTCTGCGGTTTCGGCCATCGAATGGCACGCCCTCTCTCAACGCGCTCCCGAAGGCCTCGAAGTAGCAGTTTGCAGCAGCGCCTTCAACGCCGAGTTCGGCAAGCCGGTCCGCCTTCAGCGCATCAGCCGCGCTGCGGGCAAGAGATGCGATGGCTTCCTTAAGGCCAGCCGCCGGATGGTTGCGCTGGCGGCGCATCAGCAGCTTGCGGCCGTTGGCGATCTTGGCGGCGACGATCTCGCGCACCACCAACACGCGGAAACCATCGTCGCAGAACGCCCGGTACTGCGACAGGCAGGCATCCACCCGCATATCATCGGCCGGGCACAGACGGCCCCGGGGCCTGCCGAAGCGGGTGAGGAAATGCACCTCCGCCCGCTTCTGCAGCAGGCGCGCCACAGCCGGCTGGGTGAGGTGGACCGGGCCGAAGGCCACAACGCGAACGGCGATGCTCGGCCTACCCGGCGCCTCCGCGACGAAGCAGTTGTTCTGAAAGCGCAGGACCCCTCCGCTTCTCGTCAGGTACAACGATGGCCCCCCTTCCTCAGTCAGCCAGGTGCGCCCAGCTGCCGTGATCCTCCCAGTCCGGCGCTTCTTCGGTAGCGTAATGGAGCGTGAGATGCCTCACGCTCCATCCATATAGCGGACCGTGCCTACACCTTCTCGCGCACGGCGAACGGCTCGCGGTAGAAGCCGCGCGCCAGAGCGTTGGCCCTGTCGTTGCCGATGAACTGCTCGGAGGCAGGGTCCAGCTTCAATTCGGCCCCCAGAGTGTAGGACCAGTTCGCGGGGTTCACTCCCGCGTTTGCCAGATGCTCCTTCATGCGCTCCACCGTGCCTTCGGCATCATCGGAGAGCGTGGGAGCGGCGATGGCACTGAGAGGCACGTGACTGCCGAGCCTATGCGAAATGTTTGCCATGTGGCAGAGCGCCGCGGACAGATGCCCTTCCTCGACGTCGCAGTTGAGGTCGCTCATCCTGCGGGTGCGGATGGCGTCAATGAAGTTGCGGTAGTGGTCGCCGCCGCCCTGGAACTCCTGCGTGACCTTACCGTCCTTGTCGTAGGCTACTGCACGATCGTAGCTCGGCGCCACAACCATGCCCTCCTCACCGTACCAGATGTTGCCGACGGCCGCGCCCTGTAGCGGCTCGGCGGGAAGCCCGCGGACCTCGAATACGAGCTCGCAGTCGCCATAGTCGAAGAAGGTGACGATGGTGTTCGGGGTCTCGCCGTTGTCACGATAGCCAAACCGGCCGCCGATGCTGACCGCGCTTTTCGGCAGTATGCTCTTCTGCAGGCCCCAGCGCGCCTTGTCCATCTCGTGCGATCCCTGGTTGCCTAGGTCGCCGTTGCCGTAATCCCAGAACCAGTGCCAGTCGTAATGGAACTTCTCGCGCAGAGGCTGCTTCTTCGGTGCCGGGCCAAGCCAGAGATTGTAGTCCACGGTATCGGGCACAGCCTGCGGAGTAAGCACGCGGCCGATGCTGGTCCGGCGCTTGTAGCACAGACCCCGGGCGAGCTTCACCTTCCCGATTCCACCGGCATGGATAAATGCGATCGCCTCCTGCATGCCCCGATTGCTTCGGCTCTGAGTGCCCACCTGGCAGATTCGGCGGTACTTTCTGGCCGCGTTCACCATCTGACAGCCTTCGAAGATGTTGTGACTGGAAGGCTTTTCGACGTACACGTCCTTGCCTGCCTGCATGGCCCAGATGGAGCCGAGCGCGTGCCAGTGATTGGTTGTAGCAATGGAAACGGCGTCAATATCCGCCTCATCGAGCATCACGCGGATGTCCTGGAACGTCCTGGGGGCAGGTTTGCCCTTCTTCGAAATCTCCTGGAGGGCACGGCCGAATGTCGCGGAGTCAGCGTCGCACAGCGCGGTGATGACGACGTCGTCCATCCCTGCAAAGGCAGAGACGTGGCTCAGGCCACGGCTGTTGAGGCCGATGACGGCAATCTGAACCTTATCGTTTGGCCCGGCCCGCCGCCCCGGTGCGCCGAGCAGCGTGGAAGGCGCCGATGCCGCCGCCAGAAGCAGCGCGGAATCATGCAGAAAGCGCCTGCGAGAAAGCTTGCTCATGTGCGTTAGTCCTTCTTTCCGCGCGCCACAGCGATACGGCGCGCTATTTGTGACCGATTCTACATCCCGCGGTGCAACTCCTGCTGTTGAACCATCAGAAAGAGCGGTGGTAAGATGCACGAGCCGGTTAGCCAGCCCTCTGCGCATCGGCGCCGGCGGGGAGATTAATATGCCAGACAGAGAACCATTCCGGCTTGCGTTTATCGGGTGTGGATGGTACGGCAGGTCGCTTGCCGATAGCACCGCAAGCAGCAAACTGCTTCGTATAGCAGGCTGCTTCGATGCACAGAGCGCGGCCGCCACTGACTTTGCGCATAAGTATAACACGCAATCTTATGCAGACATTGACACACTGCTTGGGCGGGACGAAATCGAAGGGGTCGTCATTGCCACCCCGAACAACGCGCACATGCCGCCCGCAGTCGAGGCGGCGCGCGCGGGCAAGCACGTATTCGTGGATAAGCCGATCGCTAACACGCTTGAAGATGCCCTCGCCATCGTCAGCGAGACCGGGCGCGCCGGGGTCACGCTGGCCGTGGGACATAATGCCCGGCGCTTCCCGGGACATCGCAAGATGAAGGAGCTGCTCGGCCAGGGCGTTGTCGGGGTGCCCGTGACAGTCGAAGCGAACTTCTCGCACTCCGGCGGGCTCGGGCTGACTGCCGCCATGTGGCGGTCGAGCCGAGCGGAATGCCCAGGGCTGCCTCTGATGCAGCTTGGGGTGCATTTCACCGATACGCTGCAGTATCTGCTGGGGGATATCTCCGAGGTGTCGTCGTTTATGGCGCATGCAGCAATTCCGGTTAACAACGACGATGCGACGGTATCGCTCTTGAGGTTCGAGACAGGCCTGCTCGGCTACCTCGGCTCCAACTACGCTTCGCCGCACGTGTACTACGTTAATGTTTATGGTACTGCGGGAAACTTATACTGCGAAAGCGGGCATGCGGTGTCCTTGCGCAAGGCAGGGGCGGCAGATCGGGAGCAGATTGCTGTGGAGCCCGCCGACACACAAGTCGAAGAGCTTGAGGAGTTCGCCCGCTCGGTGCGCACCGGCGTCCGTTTCGAAGTAGATGGGGATGCAGCCGTGAAAGCGCTCGCAGTCGTGAACGCGGCGCTCAAGTCACACCAGGAGGGCCGTTCTGTTCGAACGCAAGAGGTCATTGAGGAAGCGAGGAAGTCGGTCACGGGACTATGAGTAAGTTACGGGAGCAGATCAAGGCGGCCTGTCCCGAGCCGCTTCTGGCAGCGACGCGCGTGGTCAGGAAGGCAGTCTTTCCGGCGCGAATGAGGGCCAGGCGCTTCGCGGGCATCTACGAGACAAACGCATGGCAAGACGACGAGTCGGTATCGGGCTCGGGATCGAACCTGATTCAGACGGAGACACTCCGCACGGAACTCCCCACCCTTCTGAAACGGCATGCGATCCGCTCGCTGCTGGACGCGCCGTGCGGAGACCTGTGCTGGATCTCTCATTGCGAACTGTCAGTCGAGGAGTACATCGGTGCCGACATCGTGCCCGAACTCATCGAGATGAACCGGCAGCGCTTTCAGAGTGAGGGCTGGTCATTTGTCGTTGCCGACATCGTGCGGGACGATCTGCCCCGTGCGGACGCAATCCTGTGCCGCGACTGCCTCGTTCACCTTTCCTTCCGGGAAGCGCTCGCGGCCATCCGCAACATGAAGCGCAGCGGCGCGCGATACATCCTGACGACTCACTTTACCGATCGGGATTCGAACACAGACATTCAGACCGGGGACTGGCGGCCGCTGAACCTGAGGCTGGCGCCATTCGACTTTCCGGAGCCATGTGGCATCATCAACGAGCGCTGCACGGAGTTGGACGGCAGATACTCCGACAAATGCCTCGCAATGTGGCGTCTGGCCGATCTCGGCCTCTGAGCAATGGCGCGGTGGGTGCTCTGCCTCTGGCTGACGCTGACAAAGAAAAACCCGCCGGTTTCCCGGCGGGCAAGTCAAGTCAAAACTGACAGAAGGAGAAAAGAAATTGGTTTCCGTTCTCTATTTGTGCAAGAATCGTGCCAAACCCGCTGGTTGCCCCCAAAAAAGCGGGAAGTCTTTGGCCGGACTGCCCGCTGTTGTTTCACCGCACGCGCTCCAGCGACCGCGCAACCGACAGCAGCGTGTTCTGCTGAACGTTTCCTGTCAGCAAAATCATCGCATCGCCAGCATCCAGCGCCAGCGCGGCCTGCTTGTCTTCCTTCCAGACGAGCCCCTTCCAGTCCCGAACCGTCACCTTCGACCGGCCCGCGGACTCCTTCAGTTCGAAAGCATCCGGCGGCTGCACGAGCACGGTGATCTGCTTCGCAGTGGTAGCATACGTGATCAGAAGCTGCTCGGGCGTCGCTATCTCTCCATCCTCGGCGAGGGCTGCGGGAGAATACGCCACGGTCTTAAGGTAGAGGGACTGAGGCAGCTTGTCCGGTGCGTAAACAGCAAAACCGGCGCGCTGGGCAGCCTCGCTGATGGCGGACTGCTTACCCGCCGCCCCGGAGGCAGCCTGCGGCTGGACCAGCTCCAGCTTCTCGGCGATGGGCCTGAGCAGCAGCAGAGCTTTGGCTGTTTCGAGGCTTTTCTGCCGCAGACCCAGCAGCACCGCGGTCTTTCCCTTTGTAACGGTGAGGTCCACAAGCGCGTAACCATCGGAGCTATCCTCACGGCTGTACGGGCAGGGGATTCCATCCACCTCCACTGTGGCGCAGCCGGGACACTCCACCCCCTCGGGAGTGGTTTGCATTATATGAATCTGCCTGTCGTCCGCGCTGTAGTATGTGGCCATCAGGATGTCTGCAGGATCGGTGACGGCCTGCACGCTGCCGAGGGCGAACTCCGCCGGAACATTCGTGGGCCGGTAAACCTGTATCTTCAGTTTTGCCGAGGCGGAAGCGAACGGGTCTGCTGTCGAGGCGGTCTCTGCATCACTCGCGCCCGCTGCCGCCAGTACGAGAAGCGCAATCAGAACCAGTCTTGTCAGTTTCATCATCGTCCGTGTTCTCCCACGCTCAGTTTCAGAGCAACGCATCTGCAGTTTAGACCGCCCGGCCACCGAATTCGGAGCGCATTCGCCGAGAGTGGTGTCGCGCCACAGGAGGATTCCGGGCCAACGGCGCGAACCTCTTGGCAAAGCGATTGTACCGGCGGTCGTGCTCAAAAGTCCAGGCGGCAAACCGCCAGCCGCGAAAGGGTTTGAAATGTCTGAAGAACTAGCGATCAATGGTGGTCAGAAAGCCAAGACCACTCCCAACCTACCCATGTTCCCCGGCGGATGCGAGATCGGAGACGAGGAGAAACGCCAGGTTCTGGAGGTTCTCGACCGCAAGTACCTGTTCCGCTACTACGGCCCCGACGAGTTCCCTTCCAAGGTCGCCGAGTTGGAGGAGCGGTTCGCCGCGAAAATCGGAGCGCGCCACGCGCTGGCAACGAACTCCTGCACCTCAGCCCTTATTGCCGCGCTGGCAGCCTGCGGCGTTGGACCGGGAGATGAGGTCATCGTCAGCGGCTACACGTTCTTTGCTTCGTGTGCCGCGGTGGTCACGGCGAAGGCGATTCCGGTCATCTGCGAGATTGACGACACGCTGACCATGGATCCCGCCGACCTGAAGCGCAAAATCTCCCCCCACACCAAAGCGGTCATCGCGGTGCACATGCGCGGCGCGCCGTGCGATATGGACAGGATCATTCCCATCTGCCGCAAACACAGCCTCATGCTTATCGAAGATGCGGCGCAGGCTTGCGGAGGCAGCTACAAAGGGCAGATGCTCGGCACATTCGGCGATGTGGGATGCTTCAGCTTCCAGTACCACAAAGTCATCACTGCAGGCGAGGGAGGAATGGCGGTCACCAACGACAGCCGCCTGTATGATCGCCTGATGGGCTATCACGATACAGCCGCCTGCTGGCGGCCGGACAGATTCGGGGCGGAGCGGTATGAGGGCGAGCTGTTCCCCGGAGAGAACTACAGGATGGGCGAGCTTTCCGGCGCTGTGATGCTTGCGCAGCTCGACCGCCTGGACGAACTGCTGGAGGCGATGCGCCGCAACAAGGAGCGGATAAAGAGCGGCATCACCGGGCTACCGGGTATAACCATGCGCAGGCTCACGGACGCCGGCGGCGACACTGCCGTCTGCCTGATGTTCCTGCTTGACGATGCGGCGATGGTCCCCGCATTCACGGAGGCACTGCGGGCAGAAGGGATTGACGCAGCAGGCGTATACGACAAGGGCATCCCGGACTGGCACATCTACAGCCACTGGGAGCATATCATCGGAAAGTCCAGCCTCACGCACGTCAGTTGCCCCTGGGAGTGTCCTTACTACAAGGGCAACGCAGCAAACTACAGCGTGGACATGTGCCCGAACACGCTCGCCAATCTTTCGCGCGCCGTTCACGTGAACATCCCGCCGCGCATGACTCCAGAAGACTGCGATATGATCGCCCACGGAATCCGCAAGGTAGCGGGCGCACTCCTCGAAAAGAGCAGTTGAAACCATGAAGCTGGATGTCTGCATCGAGACCGTGTTCGTATCTCTGCCAGTCGAGGAGCGCATACGAAAAACCGCCGAAGCAGGCTACGACTGCGTCGAGTTCTGGTTCCACGATACGACGTGGGATGGAAAGACCTGCAATATCGGCCTGGCCAAAGATGCCGCGGCCGTTCGCCAGGTTTGCGCGGATGCGGGCGTAACGCTCAATAATGTTGTCGTCAATGCTCCGGATGGAGGCCTTGGCGGTGCTCCCGTTCGTTCGGACCAGCGGGCTCAGTACATCGAGCGAGTCGAAGAAGTGATTGCATTTGCGCAGGCCGCAGGGTGCAGCAAGGGCATCACCTGCTCGGGGAATGTGCAACCCGGTCTGAGCCCGTCCGGTATGCGCGGCAACCTTCTATCAGCTTTGTCGGAAGCCGTCGGCATCGCGGAAAAGCGCGACTTCACACTGTTGCTGGAACCGCTGAACACTTACGTAGACCACCCAGGCTATTTCCTGGCAACATCGAGGGAGGCCGCGGCACTCGTCAGGGAGATCGGCAGCCCGCACCTTCACCTGCTTTACGACATCTATCACATGCAGATCATGGAGGGCAACGTGATCTCAACGGTCACGGGAATGCTGGATATCATCGGGCATTTTCATGCGGCGGGGGTGCCGGGCCGCGCCGAGTTGTTCGGAGGCGAGCTGAACTACCCGGAGATTCTTCGCCGCATCAGCGAAGCGGGCTATCAGGGCAACTTTGGACTGGAGTATTTCCCCCGCCTCGCTGACAATACGGAGTCTCTGCGGCGCAACCGGGAGTATCTGACGCTCTAGCCAGGTGGGGCACACCCACAGCGCCGCAAAAGGACAATTGCGGAAGAGGGTGGAAGTCTGTGTTATCAAGCCGCACGTATCGCGCGGCCTATACGGGGGCAACAGTGGACAACAGGAACAGCAACATTTCGAGGCGGTCATTCCTTGCGGGGTCGGCTGCGGCGGTCGCGGCAGCGGGAATACCCGATTGGTTCGCGGCGGAGGCCGCAGCCGCCGAGTTGGAGCGTGGCGCACGCCGGAAACGCTTCGGTCCGAACGACCAAATCAATGTGGGCGTCATTGGGCCGGGAGGGAGCAAGGGAGGCTATCGCCAGGGTCTTCACGATACCCGTAATATCGCCTCCAAACCGGGCGTCAAGGTTGTGGCGGCGTGCGACGTGGAAGACCTTCATCTGTATGAGGCCGCCGAGGCATTTGGACCCGACTGCAAGAAGTATCGCGACTTTCGCGACCTGCTCGCACGCAAAGATATAGACGCGGTCGTTATCGGGACTCCGGATCACTGGCACGCGTACATGTGCATCGCGGCGATGAAGGCCGGCAAGGACGTCTATTGCGAGAAGCCGCTCACTCTGACGATTGACGAGGGCAAGAAGATCGTCAAAACGTGGCGCGATACCGGCGCGGTGTTTCAGACCGGCAGCCAGCAGCGCTCCGATGACCGGTTCCGGCTTGCCTGCGAACTGGTTCGAAACGGCCGCATCGGCAAGATCAAGCGAGTGGAGGCTCACCTCCCCGGCGGTCCGACCGGAGGACCCTTCCCTACTCAGCCGCCGCCCAAAGGCTTCGATTGGAAGATGTGGCAGGGACCGTCCCCAGACACGGATTACATCCCCGAGCGCACGCACGGAAACTTCCGGTGGTGGCTCGAGTACTCGGGCGGGATGATGACCGACTGGGGAGCGCACCACAACGACATCGCGCAGTGGGGACTCGGCATGGACCGCACCGGTCCCGTCAAGACGGTGGCATCCGGCGACGGCCCGAAGATCTGCCGGAACTGCTACAACACGTTTCCCGCCTTCGAGGTGCATCACACCTATGCGGATGGTACCCTGCTGATTACGACGAACGAGGGTGAGAATGGCGTCCATTTCGAAGGCGAGGATGGCTGGATATTCGTGAGCCGGGGCAACATTGAGGCCAGCGACCAGAAGCTACTCGATGAACCCCTGCCCTCCAACGCAGTGCGCTTGTACAATTCCAGCGACCATGCCCGCGATTTCGTTGACTGCATCCGCAGCCGCAAGCAGCCGATCTGCGATGCAGAGATCGGCCATCGGTCGGTGACGGTCTGTCATCTCGGAAACATCTCACTCAGGCTGGGCGGACGGGAGCTTCGCTGGGATCCGAAGAAGGAGTTCTTCATCGGCGATGAAGAGGCGAACAAGATGCTGAAGATGCCGACGAAGCGTGAGTGGCGCGTGTGAAACGGCTACGCGTTACGCTGTGCATTGCTGCGGCCCTCGTTCTCGCATGGGCGGTGGCCAGAGCCGCGGATTGGTCTCACATCTCGATAACAGACGCGGGCACGGCGGAGGTTGACCTTGGCGGCGGTGCCGCCCACGAGCTGAGCGGCGTCACCTTCGCCGGACCGGTGGAGGGCAAGAAAGACACCTACCGGTATCTGGCGGTCAGCGACAACTCGCGCACACTGCACACGCTGGAGATTGGCATCAACCCGGAGACGGGGAGCATAGCATCGTGCGCGGTCGTCTCGGGCCTTGAGCTTGCCGCCGGATGCGATCTCGAGGGAGTTGCATTCGACGGCAGCGCGGGGACGGTCTTTGTCTGCGACGAAGCCGGAGCGGTAATACGCGAACACGCGCTCACGTCCAGCCAAGACCGCAAGGCCGGAGCGGTTATCAGAGAGACCTCGCTTCCCCCACCCTTCTCGAAAACTCAGGACAACACCGGCCTGGAATCGCTGGGCCGCGATGCCGGCACGCAGACCCTCTGGACGGTGAACGAAGAGGCGCTGCCCTTGGACGGTGAGAAGTCCACCACCGACGCTGGCTCGGTCGTGAGGATTGTGAGGCTTGGCCCGGACCTCAAGCCCACGCGGCAGTGGCCATACAGGACAGATCCCATCGGGGGCAATCCTCCGAAGAACACAAAGCGTGAGCGCAGCGGAGTCGTGGACATAGCGCCTCTGCCCGACGGCACACTGCTCGTTCTGGAGCGCATGCTGGACGTCGAGCGGTTCATCTTCGCGGACATCCCGCACTTCCGCTCGCGAATCTACCACGTTGACCTGTCCGCCGCAACAGACGTCTCCAAGTTTGGGCAGGGACTCAAGGGGCGCAAGTACACGCTCGCCTCAAAGAAGCTGCTATGGGAAGGCAAGTTCAGCGTCGAGAAGCCCTGCAACTTCGAGGGGATGGCTCTCGGGCCAACACTGGCGGACGGAAGCTTCAGCCTGATTCTGATATCCGACGACGAAAACGGCGTTCTGATGTCCCGCGTGCAGGCTCTTCGCATCGAGTTCAAAGGCAAGACGCAGAAGACTCGCTGAGAGGCGCGCTACCTGGGCGCGGGCTGTTTGGCGCCCTTCTTCTCCCCCTCTTTTCGGGCCTTCTCCATCTGCTCGCGGGCTGCCTTCGAGGCATCTCGGATCGCCTTAATCTGCTCCTTTGTGGGGTAAGTAACCGAAATGCCGATATTGCGCGCGAGTTCCTCACCCGGCAACTGAAGGGCGATTTTGAACTGCGCGAACTGCACCTGGCTCATGGCGGGCATCTTGTCCCTGTTGGCCTTCAGAGGATCGGACGTATCCAGCCGCAGGGTTCCGCCGGTAATCTCCACTCCGCCCGCGTAGTCGGCGAGGATTCCACTCATCAAGTCCCACTGCTTGCTGACAAGACTTGTGAACGGCAGCCCGGCATCGGCCGTCAGCGCCTTCTTCTGCGAGGATGACAGCGAACCGTAGAGCCTGAGAACATCGCGGCCGCCAAATGGGCCTGCGAGCGCGGAAGCCAGCGCGGGAGCAAGATCCGGGTCGCCCAGCAGGCTGTTCTGTATCTGCCGGTCTGTGAGCGCCGCCGTGATTGAGGCAATCTGGTCCAGCGTAAACTCCTGCTGTTTCTCCAGCAGGTCCTTGTAGTACTTCAGGAAGCTCCCGGAGATTTCGCACGAACGCCGCAGTGCCCAGTCGGCCGGGCGGACGCGCAACGCCACGGCGCCCATTTCACACTCATAGCCCGCCTTCTCCAACGCGGCGAGCAATCGGTACGCGGGCTGTTTTCCCGGCCCGAGGAACAGAGCAACCGGCATCATCGAACGGAAGCACTCGGCAACGACCGGCTTGCCCAGAGCCTCCGAGATAGCACTGAAAGAGACGGACTTCCCGCTGATTTGGCCGGAGAACAACTGCTCCATCTCCGCGCCAGCCTGAACCTCTCCCAGTTCCACCTCTCTCGTCCACTGCGGGTCGTTCGGGGGCGTCGCCGCCGTTGCGGACGGCCGCGCCATGGCCTCGGCGATAACCTCCGGGTTGGAGAATTCCGTCACGAGTTGCTTGTTCGCCTCTTCAACGCTCGCCCCACCATCAACCGCGAACAGCATACGCCCGAACGCTTTCCCCATCATCGAATCGGGGCGGGCCAGCGGCATAATGGCCACGGGTATTCCCCTTCCAAACGGACCTGCCATGCCTGGGAGGCCCGGCGGCTGAGCATCCGCGCCAGGCGCCTCGCCCAGGACGACAACCATACCCCCCAAACCAATCAGGTTGGCACTCTGCTCCCCGATCATCTCCGACCCAAGAACAGTGACCCGCTTCGGCATGATGTTCTGGAACACAGACTGCTGATTGCTCTTCTTGACCTCGGCCTCGATGAAACCACCCTCCACCATTTGGCGGCAAAACTGAGCGGCTTCCGGAGGAAGGTTGGCGAGGTCAATGGTCGCGCGCTTGCCCCGGAGCATGAGGTCGCGCTCGATTGGCGCATTCTTCTCGATGGTTCCCAGCAATCCGGCGAACGCCCGGCCGGGCACGGTGCCACCCAGATACGCCAGCCACGGGTCCTTGTCCCGACCGGCGAGCGCCTCGGATTCGCTCATCGCGAGTGCATCCCTGGCAGCCGAAAGCGTGCTCTCGCGCATATCGGCAGCCCTTTCGGAGGCCTCGGCGTTCTGGGAGTTGAGCAGATCGGCCTCGAGGTTCTTCGAGTTTCGGTCCTGCCAGAAAAGGTAGGTAAACTCGCCGTCCTTCTTTGCCCGCGACATCCGGAAGCCCAGCAGCCGCGATAACTCGTCGAGCAGAGATCCAAGCCGGATGTCCTTCGCGTGAATCGCAACCAGCCGCTCACTGACCCGCCACTCGCGGCTGCTCTCGCCTGCCTTGACAGCGACACCCGTCATCCCGGTGATCCTCGCACAGACATCAGAAAGCTTCGTGCTGCTGACATCGAGGGTGATCTTCTGATCGAGTCTCGCGTCGAGTTCCTGCGTGTCCGCCTCCTGAGCGCCCAGCCGCGGCTGTGCGGCGGCCAGCAGTAACCCCGCCAGCAGCATTGCCAGACTGCGCCGCCAACGCCGCCGCCCAGATTCGTTTGCCGTGACCACTCCACTCATTGCGTGCCTCCTCCCGGGAATCCCTCCCACGGCTCTAGTATAGCCTACGGCCTCAGGCTTCCCGACTGCACCGGTCTCCCGCAAACGCAGGCCCGGCGCTCCATTGTAGCGCATATGGCCCGCTGGTAACCCGGAAGATGCGGCGATTACTTCAGGTTTCCCCAAGACGGCCATGCCTTGCGCCAACGCACGGCCGCATGAGATAAACTTGCTTCATGCAGGACTCGAAATGGTTGGACTGGGCAAAGCGCATTCAGGCCATCGCGCAGACCGGCCTGGCGCATGTCCGTGATGTGTACGACCGCGAGCGATATGAACAGATCAGAGACATCGCCGTCGAGATTGTCGCGGGGCACACTGGAGCGAATGACAAAGCGGTGCGCAAGGTGTTCGCTTCAGATACGGGCTACGCGACGCCGAAGGTGGACGTCCGGGGCGGCGTCTTTCGCGACGGCAGGATTCTGTTAGTCAAAGAGAAGATGGACGGCCTGTGGACGCTGCCGGGCGGATGGGCCGAAGTCGGGCTGACGCCTGCGGAGGCCGTCGAAAAGGAAGTGCGGGAGGAGTCGGGCTTCGTCACCCGCGCCGTCAAGCTGGCCGCGGTGTATGACCGAAACAGACAGGGTCACCCTGCCAGCCTGTTTCACATATACAAGCTGATGTTTGTGTGCGAGATTGTAGGCGGGAGCATAGACCCCGATCACGAGATAGAAGAAGCCGCCTTCTTCCCCGGCGACTCCCTGCCCAAGTTGTCCCTTTCGAGGACGACGGCGCGGCAGATCGAGCGGCTCTTCGAGCACGCGCGGCATCCGGAGATGCCGACGGATTTCGACTAACCCGTCAAGATGGCGGGAGGGAGACAAACGCAATGAGCGACAAGTCAAGGTGCGAGCACATTCCGGACATAGTGGAGCTTCTTCTCAAGTCGTATGCCGATTTGGGCGGTATCAACCACATCGAGGGAGTGGACCTTCCGGACCGCGGCGCGGTCCAGACGATCACAGATGACCTGCTGAGGCTCGTCTTCCCGGGCTTCTATCAGACGGTGGGGATTCGTGCAGCCGCTTTGCGTTATCACGTCGGCGCTTCGGTCAGTTCGGTCGCCGACCGGCTCCAGACGGAAATCCGCAGGAGTCTGAGTATCAGCCCGGAGGCGTCAGAAGCCGCCGGCGACCCAGACAGGCTCATCTGCGACTTCCTCAAAGCGATACCGGACATCCGCGAGAAGGTGCAGCTCGACGTCCACGCCGCCTACGAGGGCGATCCAGCGGCGACTTCACGGGAAGAGGTTATCCTCTCCTATCCCGGCCTTGAAGCGATCACGGTGCAGCGGCTCGCGCATTTTCTCTACCAGCGAGGGGTTCCCATAATGCCGCGTATGATGACCGAGATCGCGCATGCGCGAACCGGCATTGACATTCACCCCGGCGCGAGCATCGGCGACTTCTTCTTCATTGATCACGGAACGGGTGTCGTTATCGGAGAGACCACGACCATAGGCAATAGGGTCAAACTGTATCAGGGCGTCACGCTCGGGGCGAAGAGCTTCAAGAAGGACGAGGGGGGGCGAATCGTAAAGGGCGGCAAGCGGCATCCGTCCCTGGAGGACGACGTGACTGTCTATGCCGGTGCCACGATCCTCGGGGGCGACACGGTCATCGGACAAGGCTCGGTCATCGGCGGAAACGTCTGGCTCATCGAGTCGGTTGCGCCATACACCCTCGTGAGCTACGAAAACGGCGAAACCCGCCTGAAGAGCATGCGAGTGGGCGAACCATGATTCTGGGCGCTCATAGGAGCACGGCGGGCGGAGTCTGGAAGGCAGCGGAGTCGGGCCGCGAGATCGGCTGCGACGCCATTCAGATATTCACGCGGGCGCCGCAGCAGTGGGCGGCAAGACCGCTCGATCCCGGGGACGCACAGAAGTTCCGGCAGGCCTGCCGCGATTGCGGAATCCGGGCTGTGCTGGCGCACGACATCTATCTGACGAATCTTGCCACCTCCCGCGTCGGCATCCGCGAGAAGTCCATCGCGTCGTTCAAGGATGAAATCGCCCGATGCGAACTGCTGGGGATCCCCTGGCTGGTGACGCACTGCGGCGCCCACGACGAGACAGGCGAACAGGCCGGAATAGCGCGTGTTGCAGAGGCACTGAAGGAGTGCCTCGATTCAGCCGCGATAGACAGCGTAACGGTGTTGCTGGAAGGAACAGCCGGACAGGGATCCGCGCTGGGCTGGCGGTTCGAGCAACTGGCTCAGTTGCTCACGCAGACCGCCCGGCCAGAGCGCACAGGCATCTGCCTCGACACCTGCCACATGTTTGCAGCGGGGTATGATATCCGCACGCCCGAAGGGTATGAAGCGGTGACGCGGGCTTTTGACGACACGGTGGGCGTGGAGCGCCTGAGCGCCGTTCACGCGAACGACGCCAAGAGACCCCTGGGATCACGCGTGGACAGGCACGAATGTCTTGGCGAAGGTCACATCGGCCGCGAGGGATTCAGCCTGCTGGTGAACGACCCCCGCATGCGCGATATCCCCATCGTCATCGAAACGCCGAACCTCGACAGGCACAAAGAGGACCTCGACTTCCTGCGCGGCCTGAAGACGGGCTGAGCGGCGAAGGTCAGGCAAGCAGGCGGTTGTCAATCAGGCGCGTCACGCCGATGAAGACCGCCAGAGCGATGAGCACCCGAGTACTGCCTTCCCCCGCAGGCACAAGAGTAACCGGGTCCACGACTTCGACATAGTCCACGCGCGCAAGCGGCTCCGACTCAATCACGCCGCGCACACCGTCGCCAAGCGCTTCAGGACTGCGCTCTCCCCCAGCCCACGACCCGGCCGCGAGATCGAGCGACTGCTTCAGCACGAGCGCCGCCCGCCGTTCATCGGTCGAGAGATACCTGTTCCTGCTCGACGTAGCTAGCCCGTCGGCCTCGCGAACGGTTGGAACGGGCACGACCTCGACTGACAGGTTGAAGTCAGACACCATCTGCTGAATAACACGAAGCTGCTGGTAGTCTTTCTCACCGAAGTATGCCCTCGCCGCCCGTGTGATATTCAACAGTTTGAGCACGACCGTGGCGACCCCACGGAAATGGCCAGGGCGCGAGGCCCCGCACAGACGCTCCGCCAGAGAGCCCGTCTCGACGTAGTTCTGGAATGCCGACGGGTACATCTCCGCGGCTGATGGCGCGAAGACGAGGTCCGCACCCTCTGCATTCGAAAGCGCCACATCCTGATCGAGTGATCGTGGATACCTGTCGAGGTCCTCTGAAGGCCCGAACTGCGTGGGGTTCACGAAAACACTCACGATGACCAGATCGCATTCCTCACGCGCTCTGCGAACAAGAGACAAATGCCCCTCGTGAAGCGCTCCCATGGTGGGGACGACGCCCACGATCTTACCGGACAGCGCCGCCTCAGTGGCGATGCACTGCAGTTCAGCGGGACTGTGGACAAGGCGCATTAGCTACTCCTTCTCCGCCGGAAGGGAACTCGCCGCCGCGCACGTCCTCCGCATACTGCTGGAACGCCTTTCGGAGCAAGTCGTGAAGTTCGAGATAGCGCCTGGCGTGCTTCGGCGCGAAGCGCTCGTCCATTCCCAGCATATCGTGTACTACGAGCACCTGGCCATCGCAATGCGGCCCCGCGCCGATGCCGATGGTGGGGATACGCAGGGCTTCGGTAACGCGCTTTGCAGCAGCAGGAGGCACAAGCTCGAGCACAACCGAAAACGCCCCGGCCTCCTCCAGCAACAGCGTATCCTTAACAAGCTGATCCACTCCCTCTTCCGTGCGCGCCTGCTTTCTGTACCCTCCAAACAGATGAATGCTCTGCGGCGTCATGCCGACGTGAGCCATAACGGGGATGCCGCAAGCGACCAGATCCGCGACCGTGTCGGCGACGGCGGCCCCGCCTTCGAGCTTCACGGCATGCGCCCCAGCCTCCTTCAGAAACCGGCCGGCGTTGGCGATGGCCTGTTCCTTGCTGATCTGGTAGCTGAGATAGGGCATGTCCGCCACCAGCATCGCGCGCCGGACCCCCCTGCTGACAGCCTTCACGTGGTGCAGCATGTCGTCCATTGTGACCGGCAGGGTGTTCGCGTAACCCAGCACCACGTTGCCGACGCTGTCACCCAC
>JBPOJE010000083.1:0-11855 GCA_052033935.1 Armatimonadota bacterium | reverse complement strand
AGTTCTGCCTTACCGTGTTGATCCAACCGAATACTCCTGTGTTTGCCGGAGCAGTTCGGCTTCTCGGTACGATTCCTTTCCGAGGCAGCGACTCGTTTTCACTACGATTACTCGGGAGGCAATTCGCGCACGGGCATTCTGCAGTAAGATCAGTTACAATGACGCAATGGACTATCCTGTCAAGCTGATCGAGACGGAAGAAGGCTTTGCGGTATGCTGCCCCGCGCTGCCTGGCTGCTGGTCCCAGGGACGCACCGAAGCGGAGGCGCTCGAGAACATCCGCGACGCCATCGCCGAGTATCTAGCCGCTCGCGCCGAACTGCGGGAAGGCGAGCAGGTGCGGTATGTAACGGTAGGCTGAGCATTGCCTCGCCTTCCCGGGGTCAGCCAACAGAGGGCCATCCGCGCCTTCCGCAAGGCAGGGTTCCATGTGGTGCGTCAGGGGAAGCACATCATTCTGGCGAAGGAAGGCCTGATGCTAAGTATCCCGCGGGGCAACCCCATTGATGCCGTCACGATGGGCGGGGTTATCACCGACGCCGGCATGTCCGTAGAGCAGTTCAAGAAGCTGCTGTAGCCACAGGTTGCCCCGTGTTGGTGTTGATCGCCCCGGAGATGTTCTCCGAGGTTGGGTGCCGGGGACATTCGTCCCGTCTGCTGAACGGGAGATAGATGCATTGCGCGATTTATTTCTGTCTTGCCCATGGAGGAAAGGTGGAGGAAGCAGCCGAAAACATCTACCGGCAAGTGGGCGGCTTTGCACATCGCGCGCGTTTGGCACTTGCTGAAAGGCAGCGACAGTGGCCTCGACAACCAGCATCGTTCTGTTCGTGATAGGACTGCTTTTCATCGGCGCTGAGGTGTTCGTGCCGGGAGGGCTTCTCGGCGTCGTTGGCGCGGGCGTCATGGCTGGCGCTGTCGCCGCTCTATTCTTCCCCAACCACTACTGGCCCGTGTTCTGGGTCACCTTCGCTCTTGTCGCCGCCATAAGCTGGGTGTTCCTCATGGAGTTGTACCGCAGAGTCCGAAGGGCTCCGGGCAACGAAGTCATGTCTTGCGCTACTCTGGTGAACTCGGAAGGTATCGTCGTCAAGACCGTGAAGCCGGGCGCCATGAGTGGCCAGGTGCGCATTGGCGGCGACGTCTGGTCGGCGCAGGCCGAGGACGAGCTGCCGCCGGGCACCCGTGTCGTGGTTGTGGATACCGAAGGGATCCGCGTCATCGTCAGAAAGGCAGAACAATGACAGAGTTCAATGGTCTGGTCGTCATACTCGGTTCTATCGCTTTCGCCATCGTGGTGATTACTCTCATCAAGCGCTCGCTCATCTGGATCCGCCCGTACCAGCGCGGATTACACGAGAGGCTCGGACGCTTCGTGGAGGTGCTGGAGCCGGGGTTCTACTACTTCCCGCGCATCATCCCGTTTGCCGACCTCGTGCTGACGATGGATCTGCGCGAGTTCTATGTCGAGATTCCTGAGGCGCGCGTCATCACCAAAGACAATGTCGTGCTCGAAGTGGACTCCATCGTCTTTTATCAGATCGTTGACCCGTGCAAGGCGTTCTACGAGGTGCGTGGCCTCGAAGGAGCGGTTGTGAACCTTGCCGAGCCCGGTCTTCGAAACGTCGTCGGCACGTTCACCGTGGACGAGGCCCTCTCGTCCCGCGAGCTGATCAACACCCGTCTGCGGGACGACATGGACAGCTACACCGACCGCTGGGGCACTCGCATAACCAAGGTGGAAGTCAAGCGCATTGACCCGCCCAAGGATATTCAGGAAGCGATGCACCGCGAGAAGACTGCCGAGCAGATGCGCCGCGCGGTGGTGCTGGAGGCGGACGGCCAGAAAGCGGCCGCCATCGCGGTTGCGGAGGGCAGCAAGCAGTCGGCGATACTGGAAGCCGAAGGGCAGATGCAGGCGCAGATCAACGTTGCGCACGGGCAGTCGGAGGCCATCACGCTGGTGCTGAACGCGCTGCACGCGGGCAAGGTGGACGAAGAAGTGCTGAACTACATCTACGTGAAAGACAGCCTGCCGCGCCTGTTCGAGTCGCCGAGCAACAAGTGGATTCTCAACTTCGACCTGGCGGATATCATGAACAAGGCCCGCGCGCTGGTCGGGGAGCACGACGGCAAAGGGTAGCCGATCGCCCCGGAGCTGCTCTCCGGGTTGCCGTCCGGGGACATTTGTCCCAGATGCTATGATGTCCGGCATCTCCGCTGCCGGACAGACGTCCGCGGGATCTCTGATCCCCGACCGCCGGTCGCGCGGGGCCCAGGACGTTGCCGTCCGCGAACCCGGTTGCGCGGGTCGGCGAGGGCGCTTACCTCAGCGGATGCCTGACAAGAGGGGCAAAGCTCCTGCAGACGCGGTCGCGCGAGCGGAGATCGCGCGACATCGTGGCCACCAGTCAGAACATACAAGGTGTCCTCACCTGCCGTACGTGGCGACGTGCCGAAGTCCAGGTGTGGACACCCGACAGATGGAACGTCCCCTTCGAGTGCCTTACCCCGCCGGCTTCCGCCACTTCCAGGCCTCAATCCGCCCGGCCAGCATGTTGAACCAGGCGCTGGTGCCCTTCAGACGGTGGTCGTGCGGCTTCTGCACGGCAGTCAGCATCTCCGCGCGGCCCAGTTTCTCGGCGCGGGTGTAGATGAGATGCCAGATGCAGGGGCGCTCGGGAAACGCCTCGCAGTGTCCGTTCGGGCGCGTGCCGCCGCAGGGGCCGTTCCGAAGCTCCTTCGGGCAGCGCATGGGGCAGGTGAAAGCAGTTGTCGAGAGGATGCACTCCCCGCACTCCTGGCACTTGAACGCGGGCTTCTTGACGGCGTTCTCCGCCATCAGGCAGCACTCGTAGAGCCTCGGATGCTTCTCGACGAACGCGGCAATGGACTCGGTCAGCTTGCTCATGTTCCCTGCCTGTATCCTGTGCGGTCCGGCTGGTCAGCAGGCGATCGGCAGAATATGCTCCGGCTCGTCCGCCTCTGGCAGCACGGGGCGCGGCAGCAGCCCTGCGCCCTCCACAACCTTTCGCGTCACCGATTCCCACATCACCGGCATAATATGAACGCCCGCGACGCCGGGAATCTGGCGCACTTCGTGAATGATCTCAATGGCCATCGCGACACCTTCGGCCATCGCTTCTTCCCTGTCCGTCTTTGCGGCCATGCGGCGGATGTACTCGTCCGCTATCCGCATGCCCGCAACGTTATCCCTCATGTGTTCCAACGCTCGTGTGCTGCGTACTGGCATCACCCCGGCGAGAATGTACGCCTTTTCGTGCAGCCCCCGCTCGCACACCGCCCGCATCCACTCACGAAAGCGCGGCAGGTCGAACACAGGCTGAGTCTGGAAGAAGTCGGCCCCGGCCGCGATCTTCTTCGCCGCGTTCAGCACGCGAAACTCGAACGGCTCCCCGAACGGATTCGCCGCTCCCCCGATGAACAGCCTCGGCGGCGGCTTGGCTTCATCGCCGTTCATAAACCGTCCCTGGCGCAGGCCCTTCATCGCCGCGATCAAGTTCGTCGCGTCAATGTCATGCACGGGCTTCGCTTCGGGATGGTTGCCCAGCCGCGCATGGTCGCCGGTCAGGCACAGTATGTTGCGGACACCCAGGGTCGCCGCCCCCAGCACGTCCGACTGCTGCGCCAGGCGGTTCCGGTCGCGGCAGGTCATCTGCAGCACCGGCTCCAGTCCCTCGCGCAGTGCAAGCACGCTCCCAGCGACGCTCGACATCCGGACGATGGCGGCCTGGTTGTCGGTGATGTTGACCGCGTCCACCACGCCCTTGAAGTATCCGCATTTGCGGATCACGTCGTGCGGGCCGGCTCCCTGCGGTGGCCCCAGCTCGCCGCACACGGCGAAGTGCCCGGCCCGGAGCACGCGCTCCAGGTTCGACCCGGAGACTGCATCCCGGCGCGGGGCGGGCATGTCACATCCCCTCGAAGCGGCCCTCGCGCGCCAGCGTTATGTAGTTCATGCTGAAGTCGTCGCGCCCCAGAATCGCCTCGGCCGCCGCGATGAGCGCCATCAGGCAGCGGTCGAGCGGGTCAATAATCGCCGCGTCCAGCCCTGCGCCCATCGCAAGCACCATCATCGCCTGGTTCAGAATCTTGCGGTTGGGCATGCCGTGGCTCACGTTCGAGATGCCCGCTGTTACGTGAACATCAGGAAACTTGCCCTTCAGCCGCCGGATCACGTCCAGCATGGTCAGGCCCACGTCCGAGCCCGTGCCGATCGGGAAGGTGAGCGGGTCCACATAGATGTCGTCCGCCGGAACGCCCGCGCCGAGAAGGCCGCGCACCAGTTTCGTCGCTACTGCGAACCGCTTCTCGCCGTCCGCCTGAATTCCCGAGTCGTCCATCGCCAGCGCAATGACCTTCGTCCTGTGCTCCAGCACGAGCGGCAGGATGTTTGCGTAGCGCTCCGCCTCCGCCGTGATCGAGTTGATCATCGCCGGGCCCCGCGACGAATCGTACGCCGCGATGGCCCGCCAGATGGCGGCGGGGTTCGGCGAGTCGAAGCAGAGCGGCGTGCTTACCGCCGCCTGAGCCGTCACCGTCAGCCACTCCAGCGCCTCTTCCTCGCCCTCGTGCAGAGTGCCGCAGTTCAGGTCTATGTACCCGGCCCCGGCTTCCACCTGGCCGCGCGCCAGCTTCTGAATGTATTGCTCGTCCCGCTGCCGCACCGCCGTCTCGATCACCGGCTCCTTGTTCACCTTGCGGCTCGTGTTGATTCTCTCACCGACTATCAGCATTCTGTTGCCTCATCTTTCCTGCTCCTGTCCCCCGCCGTCAGAAGAGCCCGAAAACCTTGCCGCCCTCAATGCCCATTCGCTCGGCCGCCGGCGAAGACGGCAGGCCGGGCATCGTCATAATGGTGCCCGCTAGAACCACCACGAAACCCGCGCCCGCCGATACCTTCGCGTCGCGCACTGTAATCTGAAAACCCGACGGCCTGCCGATCAGCAGTGCGTCGTCCGAGAGTGAGTTTTGGGTCTTGGCCATGCATACCGGAAGTCCCCCGAAGCCCAGATTCTCCAGATCGGCGAGCTTCTTGCGCGCTTCCAGCGTGTAGTCCACCCCCGCCGCGCCGTACATCTCGCGCGCTATGATTTCGATCTTGGCCCTCAGCGGCTGGTCCAGTGCGTAGAGCGGGTGGTAGTCCGGCGGTCTGTTCTCGATCGTGTCCAGCACCATTTCCGCAAGCTGCTCCGCGCCCTCGCCGCCCTTCGCCCAGTGCTCCGCGAGCGCCGCCGGATGTCCCCGCTCCTCGCACAGCTTCAGCAGCGTCGAGATCTCCTCGTCAGAATCGGTGGGGAACCTGTTGATCGCGACCACCGCCGGAAGCCCGTGCGCGGCCACGTTCTCGCAGTGCTTCCAGAGGTTGTCCGCGCCTCTCTCCATGGCCGGAACATCGGGTACCGCGAGCGCGGATTTCGCCACTCCGCCGTGCATCTTGAGCGCCCGCACGGTCGCGACGATCACCGCGCACGACGGCTTCAGCCCCGCGGCGCGGCACTTGATGTTCAGAAACTTTTCCGCCCCGAGGTCTGTTCCGAAGCCCGCTTCCGTCACCACGAAGTCCGCCAGCCTGAGCGCCATTCGCGTCGCGATGACCGAACTGCAGCCGTGCGCGATGTTCCCGAACGGCCCGCCGTGAATAAACGCCGGAGTCCCCTCGAGCGTCTGCACCAGATTCGGCTTGATCGCGTCCTTCAGCACCACGGTCATGGCGCCGTCCGCGTGGATGTCCGTCGCGGTGACCGGGCAGCCGTCCCTGTCCAGCGCGACAACCATCTTCGCAAGCCGCGCCTGCAGATCGTCCAGATCGCTCGCGAGGCAGAGAAGCGCCATAATCTCGCTTGCCGTCGTGATGTCGAACCCCGCTTCGCGCGGCATGCCGTTCGTCCTGCCGCCCAGCCCGGTCACGATGTTCCTCAGCGACCGGTCGTTCATGTCCATCACGCGCCGCCACACGATCGCGAGCGGGTCCACGTTGCGGGCGTTGCCGTGATGCACGTGGTTATCAATCATGGCGGCCAACAGGTTGTGCGCTGTTGTAATCGCGTGGAAGTCCCCCGTGAAGTGCAGGTTGATGTCCTCCATCGGAATCACCTGCGCGAATCCGCCACCCGCCGCGCCGCCCTTCAGCCCGAAGCAGGGGCCCAGGCTGGGTTCGCGAATCGCAATGGCGGCCGAGTGTCCCAGCCGCCGGAACGCGTCGCCCAGCCCGCAGGTCGTCGTCGTCTTGCCTTCGCCCGCTGGGGTAGGGGTGATGGCTGTCATCAGAATGAGTTTGCCATCCGGCTGCCCCGAGCGGCCACCCGGCGCGCCGAGCGAGACTTTCGCCTTGTAGCGGCCGTAGGTCTCGAGGTCTTCTTCCGAAAGGCCGAGTCCCCGCGCTATCTCGGCGATAGGCTTCGGAACTGCCTGCTGTGCGATTTCAACGTCACCGATCATCTGGCATTTCACCTGTGTGGGCACGCGCCCACCTGTACATTATCCCAGAAACGGTGTGGGGGCTATTGTCTTTCGGTGGCGGCTTTGTGGGAGTATTGTCGTCTGGTTTTGTGGAATGGTGCGGGTGTGGCAGTTTCGTGCGCTCAGAAAACGAAAAAAGCGCGCTCCGGGTCCATCCGGGCGCGCTTCCTTCGATAGGCATCCGTGCCTGCCGGTCTAGTCTATGATATGGACTACAACCTTGCGCCTGCCGAAGTTCAGGGCCTTGCGCCGGGTGTCGCAGCCAAGGTCAATCCTGTTTCCCTTGATCGCGCTGCCGACATCCCCCGCAACCGCAAATCCGTAACCCTCAATGTAAAGTCTCGTGCCCAGCTTGATCACTTTCGGATCAACGGCCACCACGCCGTGACCCGCTCGCATTCCCGTTGCCGTGCGCCCGTTTGCCCACTTGCCGCAGGACGCGGGTCCGGGATCGTAGGCTGTCGCCTCCATTACCATCACCTTGCGGGAGTAGAAACCTCGCGAAGGAAGCCGCGACCCCGCCGGGAATAGGATCACCCGCGGACGCGATGGCTTTGTGATGGTGCTGGAGACCAGCTCCTTCAGAACCTTCTTGCCGTCGGCGTAGGTTACCCGGTACGTCACCTTGCGCACACCGTCCTCGCCCGCATCGGCTATGGTCCCATAGCTGTTGCGCACGGTGGCCGAGGGCTTCCGGATGGTCTGCTTGCTGATGGGCTCGTCGAAAGAAACGGTCTTGACTCCGATGCGTACGATCCTAGCCTTGAGCCCGTCCTTTACGGGAGATGTGCGTGAGGGATAGACTTTGTCGTCCGGGCCGACGATGATCCCGCTCTCGGTCAGTGCTTCACCGAGCGTGACGGCCGATGTCCGGATGGTCTTGACGGTTCCGTCCACATGCAGTGTGAACTGCCGGACCGGCTCCGCCGCCTTCGCTCCCGGATCGTAAGCCGCTGCGGCCAGAACCGCAACGCCCAACGCCGCGCATATCGCGGCTGGGAGCCTTCTTCTTACGTTTTGATGCACTACTATGACGTTCCCCTCCTCTTGTAACTGTTGGGATTTCTCCCGGGGATTCGCGCAATAATCCTGCGGGCGAGTGTGTGTAAGCGGGAAATGGAGCGAAGAGAGAATGAGCCGGACGGCTCTACCGGGAGTGCGGGTTAGGTTGTTTGTGCAACGGGGAGGTTATCACAGACCGGACAAAGTGTCAAATTTCACGAACGTAAGGCGGCCGAGCGCCGTCGCGCAGCCGCATCGGGCCGGCCTCAGTAGTTTACAGGGGCCAGTGGAAGCTGCCCTCGTTCCACGGAATACCCGTGAACGCATTGCTGAGTCCGCCGAGCAGCATCATCACAAGTGAGATGCCTCCGCAGATCGCTCCGGTCATCGTCATTGAATACCCCGACGGGTCCATCCGTCCGGCCTTCATCTCGTTCATGTCGTTGATGCCGAGAATCAGCGCGGGCAGGCCGAAAACCAGCCCTCCACAGCAGCAGCAGACCAGACCTAGGATCCCGAGGGTCAGCACAAGCCCCGCGCGGTGAGGCTTCCTCCACCCGCCTCCGGCCGCGCCTGGGCCCGTGGGCTGCGGCGGATAGGGAGCACCGCCGGGCGATGGGCGCACCATCACGATCTCGCCGGGCACGGCCGACCGCTCCGGAATCTGAATCGTCCGGCGGCAGTTGACGCACATCGCGCTCTGGCCGGTGTGCTGGTCTTCCACGGTCATCTGCTGACCGCATTCGCACTGAATAACAAAGCTCATGACGGGCGCCTCATCCTCTCCAGCAGCTCCAGCGCGGCCGATGTGATCATCCCGGCCGCCTCCGGGACAAGCTTGCTGCTTCTCGCTGTCCTCACCTCGTAGCCTCCCTCCGAAAAGGCCGCCTGCGTGGGGATGTAGCCCACTATGCCGTTAGCGTAGCACGCCACGAACGTGTGGGTAAAGGGCGACTTCGCCTTGACCTCAAGCCCGATCTCCGCGAAGACTTCGGCGGGGAACGCCACGATCGCCGTATCGCCCAGAACGATTACCTGCACCTCCACAATCGCTTCCGGCTCGTCTGCCCGCTGGCGCACCACTTCAAGCGTCTCCCGCGCGTAAACGGCGTCCGCCGAAGGCGCGCCCAGATCCTCGCTCGTAAGCGCGCCGCCCGTGTCCGCGCCCGCCTGCCTCAGTATCTCTTCCGCCCAGGCTATCTGCTCCGCCGATATCTCGCGCAGGGGAATGCGAAGCTCCGTGGACGACGTCTGTATGCCGCGCAGAGCCCCCGGAGCGCCGGCCCGAATGACCCGCGCCGCCTCGCCCGCAATTGCCTCGCCCATGCGCCGGGCGTGCTCGGACCCTCCCTGCTTCGACGGGCCGGAGGTGTCAATATGATTCGTGTTGCCGCACGCGCCGTTCGCGTACACGCTCACGAACTCGTCGCCGAACTCGCGCCGCATCGCCGCTCCCAGCGCCCCCGGATAGTCCGCCGAGATATTGTCTCCCGACACCACGTCCGCATGAACCGCGTAGTTGATCCACGCTCCGGCGGGTTTTCCGTCCGGGCCTGTCACCGATATTACGCCCAGCATCGTGTCCACCGGCCCCACGGGCCCGGCAATATCGGGGTTCCCGATGCCGGGGTTCGTGCGCACCTGCCCGTCGCGCATGCGGAAGCGCCTGTTGAACGCGATGCCCTCCACCGTCCCCGTGCTGAAGCTGATCTGCGCGCTCTGACGGGCGGACCAGGCTTTATCCACCGCCCCCGCCACCAGATCCGTCAGGCCCTCCAGGTAGCTTTCGTTCATGACGCCGCCGAACGTGGCGCTCGTGTAGGGTCCGGTGTGGGCGTGCGTGCGCGAGATGAGGATGTTGCCCGGTGGAATCCCTGTGCGCGTGGTGATCTGCCGCCGCATCGTCAGCACTGTCGAGCGCTTGATGGAAAGCAGGTCACACGACACGAGCGCCACGGCCTGCTGCCCGTTGCCGAGCACCAGCGCGTGAGCGTGCAGGTCGTCGAGCACGCCCGTGCTCGGCCTCGGCTCGAAATAGCCTGCCAGGGGCGTGCCGATGGGCGGGGTAATGACTACTCTCGCTGCGCCAGCTCTCAGTGCGTTCATCCGGTCTCCTTCAGACCCGGTGGTCCATCTGTAGTATGCTCCGCGCGCGCCCTGTTATCCTTCCGCGTCTGCAACTCCGCTTCGGACAGGAGATTCGCCGCCGGCGCAGAATACACCCTTCGGAGGGCGCGCGAGCGCCGCCTCGCGGGCTTCGCCGCCTGTGTTGCACCATCAGGAAGGACTAGCATTGGCCACAAGAGAATTCCCGCTGACCCCCTGCGCGGTTGAGCCGGTCAGCACGAAGTATCGCAGAATCCAGACCGCCATACCCGTGCCCGAGTCTGTTCCGGTTCTGGAACAGCTCAGGGCGTCCGAGCCCCGCTCGATGGGCGGACAGCCGCCTGTTCTCTGGGACAGCGGGGACGGGAGCCTGCTGCGCGATCCGTACGGGAATCAGTGGATAGACTTCAGTTCCGGCGTGCTCGTGACGGCATCGGGGCACCATCATCCGAAGATCGTGCGGGCAATTGCCGATACGGCCACCCACGGTCTGTATCACGCCTACAACTTCCCCACCAGCACGCGCGCAAAACTCGCCGCAAAGCTGAAAAGCCTGCTTCCCGCCCCTCTTTCGCGCGTGTTTCTGCTGACGACCGGTTCTGAGGCGTGCGAGGCCGCCATCAAGCTCGCCCGCACGCGCGGCCTGCGCAGGCACGGCCCCCGCAAGCGCGTTTTCGTTACGTTCCACAATGCCTTCCACGGCCGCACCATGGGCAGTCAGCTCGCGGGCGGTAGCCCGGCGCTCAAGGAGTGGCTCGGCGGGGGAAGCCCGGACTTTGTGCAGGTTCCGTATCCGGACGGCTTCCGCTGCCCGGACACTTCGTTCGATGTCCTCCTGAGGTCGCTCGACGAGCAGGGCATCGCCGCCGGAAGCGTCTGCGGGGTGATGAGCGAGACGTATCAGGGCTGCAACTCCGCTTTGATGCCGCCGGAGTATGCGCAGGAACTGCGCCGCTGGTGCGACGAAGTTGGCGCGCTGTTGATCTTCGACGAAGTGCAGGCTGGTTTCGGCCGCACGGGCCGGATGTTCGGGTTTGAGCACTACGGGGTTGTTCCCGACCTCGTCTGCTTCGGAAAGGGCATATCCGGAGGCTTGCCCCTGTCGGCGCTTGCTGGCACGGATGAGCTTATGGAGATGTACGGCCCCGGCGAAATGACCTCAACGCACTCGGCAAACACCATCTGCTGCGCGGCCGCGCTGGCGAATATCGAAGTGATCCTCGATGAGGGTCTTGTCGCCAACGCCGCCCGGCTCGAACCGGTGCTTCTCGACGCGGGCCGCCGGATGATGGAAGCCTCCGGCGGGCGCATCGGGCGCGCGGACGGCCGGGGACTCGTGATGGCGCTTCAGTTCGTGGAGCCGGGAACCACCACGCCCGACCCGAACACCGCGTTCGATGTCGTGCGCTTGGCGGTGGAGCAGGGGGTTATGCTGTTCGCCCCGGTCGGAGTCGGCGGCGGTGCCATCAAGGTCAACCCGCCGCTCGGAATCCCGGAAGACATGCTGCGCGAAGGCCTCGCCGTGCTCGAAGGCATCGTCCGCTCCATTATGGAGTGCGGCACGTAAGTGCCGCTTTCCCCTCAGGTGCACGTCGGCGAAAGCGGAAGCTGCGCTTCCGCACTCCATATCTGTGCGACTGAAGCAACGACGGGTGGCGCCTACAGTCCCCGCAGAAAGTCGAAAACGATGTCCCCCGACCCTGGAAGCCCCTCGTGCCCGAAGTCGGGGTACACGATGACGTTCTTCTTCGACGGAATCCTGTTGTACGCCGCAAACTGCGTGGAGGGCGGGCAGTCCGTGTCCATCATCCCGGTGAGCATCAGCACTTCGCCCCGGATGCGCGGCGCAAGATGCTGCATGTCAATGTATCCCAGCTTCGTGAACACCTCTTCCTGCCTCTCGTGACGCGGGTCGAACTGCCGGAAGTACGTCTTCATCTCCGCGTACCCCTGGTCGGTCAGGTCCATCTCCCACACGCGCTGGTAGTCGCACAGAAATGGAAAAACCGGCGCCGCCCGTGCAATCCGAGGCTCGAGCGCCGCGCACGCAAGCGTCAGACCTCCGCCCTGCGATCCGCCTGTCGCGCCCACACGCGCCGCGTCCACTTCGGGCAGATTCATCACAATGCCCGCGAGCTGCGCGCAGTCCAGATAGATCGAGCGGAACAGGAGCTTGTCCGGCGAGCCCTGCAGCCCGCGGATGATATGTCCGTGATGCGTGTTGCCCGTCACGCCGCCCACGTCCTCCGAAAGCCCGCCCTGGC
>JBPOJE010000014.1:0-9958 GCA_052033935.1 Armatimonadota bacterium | reverse complement strand
CCGACTCCACCTTCCCCTTCGTCTGAGGACGGTAGCCCTGGCAGACCCTGGACTCGAAGCCCCACCACCGCGCGAAATCCTTGAACACAGGATTCCACTTGTACTCCCCTCGCCCGTCCAGACCCACCAGAACCGTCTTCATCCGGTCATAGACGATCTCACGCGGAACACCGCCCAAGACATGGAATGCCTCCTCGTGCAGCCGAAGAAACGTCCCAAGCGATGTGTCCGTCGCCAACTCTGTGTGCATCACGCGACTGTGGCAAAGCGTGAATACAAAGGTGTGCAGCTTACGGCTTCTGCCTTCCCACTCCACATCCCCCAGATCTCCCCTGTCCACCTGGGCCTGCTGACCTGCAGGCGTCTCGAATCGCCGAACCGCAACGATGGCTCCCGCAAGGCCGACGGGGATGAAGCCAATCCTTCAGGATCGTGTAGGAACCACTGTAACCCTGAGACTTCAGTTCCCTCAACAACACCACGGCGTTCCACACGGATGCCTGCCATCAGCCGCGCGCGCTGTCCCGCCCACTGCTGACCTGGCTGCTCCGTGCCGTCAACGGGACAGGCGGCGCAACCGTAGGGGGTCTCGCACGCCGCTTCGGGTGCCTCAAGACTCACGGGTAGCGACAGCTTGAGAGCGCGATACTGTTCGCGCCAGTCTATCGTGAGGCGGCACTCGACGAACTCGATATCGCGGTAGAGGTACACCCGGTGGATGCTCTTCGAGCTCCCCCACCCTGTCTCGATGCATAGCGACGCGCGGACCGGGCCAGTCTCTTCCAGCGTCACGGATGCGCCGCCGAAGCGGCCGATCTCGTCGCGGTAGGCGTCCACTCCGTGGCTCCAAGTATCGCTCCCGAAGCAGGCCGGCACGCAGAACATTTCCACTGAGTTCCGTTTGTCGTAGAGGCTCGTGATTTCTCCGGTTTGCCTGTCCACCTCAAGGCGGAAGGCCGCGTTTTCGAACCAGTTCTCGCCTGCTTCGAGCATCCCAGGCAGAGCAGGAGCAGCGCCGCTGCCGTCGCCACTGCGGCTATACACCCGCCAACCGAGGGCGGGGACGTCTGCGATGAACACCGCGCGCTTCGGGCCGGTGATGCTGCTTGCCTGTACTTCCTGGAAACCTGCCGCCAGTTCGCCCGCCGATCCGGGCAGCCCCTGAGTTTCGGGAGACAGCGGTGTCGCGGGCCACCGGCGCTGGCTCGACCTCGATGGGGGTGCGCGCATTCCAGGGCAGCGGGTTGAACACGAGCAGCGTGTCTGGCCTCTCCTGTGTGTCCACGAGCCGGGCGATGGACTGCGCCGAGAAGTGGATCGTCTCATCCGCGATAGAGGCCGCCCGGCCTATCTGATCACAGGCATCCTGGCAGGCGTCCGGAATGCTGGCGCCGGCGATGATGTCGTGGAACTGATTGAACAGGAGGAGTCTCCACGCCTCGGACAACTGGCTTTTCGGGTACTCCCTCGCGCCCAGCGTCTGAGCCACCGCCGCAAGCATCTCGGCCGTCAGCAGCAGGTTCTCGCACCGCCGATTCTGCCGCTTGATGTCTGAGTGAGCGCTGTAGCAGCCGCGCGCCATGGGGGGCAGCAATGCCCGGGAACCGCCGCGTCCGAGTCAATGGCTTGCGACTGCGAGGCGAAGTAGCGTGATAGAGAGCTCATCTCAGCGGCTGGTTCGGTGTCGCCTCGCTTGGTGAGGCACTCTGTGTGGGGCCGCCGCCGTGGTTCCCCACCCCGTAGAATACGGTGTAATCCGGCAAGTAGTCCGGACGGGCGCGGTGCGACGATAGAATGTGCGCCTCCATATCCTCAGCCGAATCGGCCCACGTACCGTAGGCATCGGCAATCCGTGAGGCGAGCACCTTGCCGCCGCCGGGCGACGTCCACCAGAACACCGGCCCGGGCAGGTCCATCTCGTGCGGACCCGGACGCAGGAACGCATAGAAGCGCTGGCCAGCGCCGTTGAGAATCTGCGGAAGCTGGCCGCAGTGACCGAAGGTGTCCGGGTTGAAACCCACTTCGGCGCGGACTCCGAACGTGTGCTGGAAGTAACGCTGCCCGTGGAGCGCCTGCCGCGCCAGCGATTCGCCGCAGGGGATATTCACGTCCGGTTCCACCCACCAGCCCCCGGCAATCTCCCAGCGCCCTTCCTCGACCCGCTCGCGTATCTCGGCGATCATCTCAGGAGCCACCTCCGAGAGCTGCCAGTAGAACGCTGCGCTCGTGCTGGTGAAAACGAAGCCGGGATACTCTCTCAGCAGGTCGAGCACGCTTCGGAACGTGGAGCGGATCTCCTCCAGCCCTTCGTTCCAGGTCCAGAGCCACACAGGGTCAATATGTGCATTGCCGATCGCGTGAAGCAGTGGCCGTCGTGCCGGCATCAGCGCTCCAGACTTGCGGCGGTCACATAGCGCGTGGTGAAAGCGGCCGGGTCTTGCTCGCTGATCTCAAAGACACGCCCGCCTCTGAGACGGTTTCGCTCGGTTTCGTCCCCGGAAAGACCGTATGTGCCATAGCCAATGTTGCCGCCGTACCCGAGCTTGATGCCGTACCAGTCGCCCACCGCGGTGCTCACGTGGTCGTGGCCGACAAACATCCCCAGCACGTCACCGCGTTCCAGCGCCGCCGCAAAGAGACCGCTGTTGATGCGGCTGTTGCCCACGTCCTCGTTCTTCTCTCCGCTGAACTTGCCGCTATCGAGCATCTGCCTCACCTCCGGCAGGGCGATGTGAAAGAACATGAGCGACGGAATCTTGCGTCTGTAGCGCTTCTCGATCGCGGTGGATGTGTCGAAGTACCAGCGGACCTGAGACGGGCGAATCCAGTCATAGCCCCCTAGCTTCTGTCCTGCAATCTCGCCGGGGGCGTAGGCGTTGGAGTCAATGAGCCAGATATTGAAGGCCGGAGTCCGGGACTTGCTCCCGTTAACAAGCAGGTTGGAGTTCCCTGCGCCATGGACGCCGCGCGGACTCTGCCTGTTCAGATTGCACGGGTACTTCATGTAAAGTGACAGCATCTCGTCCTGCGCGACACGAATGGCTGCGATGTTATCCCGATCATGGTTTCCGAACGTCACCGCCCAAGGAATCTTGCGCTGCTCCATTGGGGCGGCGATGTGCTCGATCGCCTGCTTGAGTTCATCCGTTGACTTGCACTTCCCTGTATCAACGCAGTCGCCGGTAATTACAACGAACTGCGGCTTTTCGGCGTCGAGAATCTTCCCCATGGCCGCCACGGTTCTCGGATTAATGACAGGCCCGTCCTGTGTATCTGTAAACTGGACGATCTTGAACATGCCGTTCGGCGCAAATGCCAGAGTGGGCTTCGCAGCCATTGCAGCGGTCGCGGTGACAGCAGCGAGAAGAGCGTATGCGATGATCAGTGAGCAATACTTTCGTTTCAGCATTAGGTGTCCTCAGGATTGCCGGGCAACTCGCCCGCCCGTTTCTTTCAGAGGTGTCTTCGCCGCCTGAACGGCGGAAGCCTGCGGAGCCGGCGCTACTTCGTCAGTTCCTTCGCAAGCTCGCGCGCCCGCTGGATTCTGTCGGCGGTGGGCGGGTGTGTCGAAAGTACCTTCTCGATGTCGCTCCGGCGGCTTGAGGAATTGTTTGCCAGCACTTCAAGGAACGCCGCCATACCCCACGGGCTATACGATGCACGATTCGCGAATATCGCGCCCAGCCGGTCGGCCTCGAACTCCTCGTTGCGGCTGTAGCGCAGCATGTCAATGTTAGCGAATACCGATGCCCACTGCTGGACGTTGTCCTTGTTCAGAGCCGAGATTGCAGCGCCGTACACGGCAGAGCGTCCCATCGTTTTGGCGTGATGGCGCGCGGAGATATGCGCCGTCTCGTGCGCAATCACACACGCAAGGACGTCGTTGATGTCCACCTTGGCGCCGCCGTAGTCACCGCTGCTCAGTATCCCCTTGTTCTGCTCCAGGAAAGGCAGAAGGGCCGAGTAGATGTACATATAGCCGCCGGGAAGAGCAAGCGCGTTGACCTCGTTCTTGTCGAGCAGCTTCATCGTGTAGGTGACATCCTTGCGATCTGCATGAATGGTTACGCGGCGGGCTACCTCTTCCACGCGGCACGCATCACTGGTGCCTGTCAGCACACGGTTCTCACTTTCGACTTTCCGGGCAGCCTGCTGCCCGACTTCGACTTCCTGCTGCGTGCTGACGAGCTTGGATGTGTCGCAGCCGCCGCTGATAAGGACGGCGGAAAGCGCCATCGCCAGCCAGGCTGCCTTCGCCCGCGTGATATGCCTCACGATTGCCTCCATTGTGTTCGCCGCCCGCCCTTCTTGGATATTTACTCGATTTGTGCCTGTTGGCCACCTTTGCAGCGCCTGGAAGGTTGAAGTGCCGGACGCCCTTACATTACAATACCACATCACCCACGGTGAACCGAAGCGGCCGCCGGCTGATGGGACCCGCGTTGTTGCGGCACGCGATGTCCCGGCCGGTCTTGGGCCGCCTTTTACCGTGTACCCTGGGAGAGCTCTATATGATAAGACTTGGCGTCAACTCCGTGCTCTTTGGCGGCTTCGATTTCGCGACCGCGGCAAGGCACATCAAACTGGCAGGCTATGACGGCGTGGAAGTGTCTGCCATCAAGGGGATGTGCGAGCATCTCGACCTTGACAACTGGCGGGCGCAGGCCGCGGATATCAAGCGCATTGCGGCGGACAACGAGCTCGAGCTGCTCTCGACCGAAGTGGCATCGCTCGACGAGGAACGCCTGACCAAAGCCTTCGAGGCCTGTTCGGAAATTGGAATCCCGGTCATCAACATCGGCCCGGGAGGCACGCGGGATGTGGAAGAGGACTTTCAGCGCCAGACCGATCTGATGGCGAAGATGGCCGGGAAGGCCGAAGGCTACGGGGTCACTCTGTGCGTCAAGGCTCACGTGGGAGCTTCCATATACAACACCCCCACCACTCTGCGTGCAATGGAGAAGATCAAATCCCCAGCGTTCGGGATTGACATGGACCCGAGCCACATCTACCGCGCGGGCGAGAACCCGGAAGAAGCTCTCCCCGCTGTGCTCAGCCGTGTGAAGCACATTCATATTCGAGACTGCAAGGGTCGCGGCCCTTCGCCCGGCGCTCCGGCGGATCAGGCGTGCGGACGCGGCGACATTGACCTGTTCGGCTACTGCAAGGCGATGGTTGACGGCGGGTACAGCGGCCCGGTCTGCCTTGAGGTCATCGGAGCGGGCGAGATGGCCCTTCCGGAGGTCTCGATTATTGCGGCGGAGGCCCGGGGCTACCTCAGTGCCGTGTTCCGGGCAGTCGCGGGCTGACCTCTGGGCGCTGGCTTCGCCTTCTCCCTTTTCGACAACAGTGTGTGAGCGTGGCTGCCGTCGGGCAGACCACATGGACGTTTGAAATACGAGGACTATGAAAAAACCAAATCTGATTCTCTTCGGTATTGACAGCCTTCGGACAGACCACATGAGCCTCTATGGCTATCACCGGCTGACCACCCCGCACATGGACAAATACGCGGCGGGGGGAACCGTTTTCGAGCAGTGCTTCAGCCCTTCCATCCCCACGACACCGGGCTACTCCTCCATGTTCACGGGCATGGACACGTTCGGCACGGATGTCGTCGCTCTGCGCCACGAAGGGCCGCTCGGCGATCACGTCAAGACGCTCGCCGAGATCCTCGGCGAGGCCGGGTACAAGACCACCTGCGTGGGGTTCAGCGGCAATCAGGCGTCACGCGGATTCCAGAACTACATTGACTTCAGCGGATGGGGCGACTTCGAATCGGGTCGCAGCCCGAAGGCCGAGAATCTGAACGCGGTGACCATTCCCGAGCTTAAGCGGCTGGCCGGGGAAGAGGAGCCGTTCTTCCTGTTCCTGCGGCACATGGACCCGCACTCTCCCTATCTTCCGCCGCGTCCCTTCGAGCGAATCTTCTATGATAGGGACGAGTTCGACCCGGCAAACAAGACTCTGGAGCCGGTCATGGCGTTCAAGCCGTTTTGCGACTACTTCGCGAGCTGGTTCCCGCCCGGAGTACGCGACAAGGACTATATCATCGCGCAGTACGACGGAGCGGTGGCCTACATGGACGCCTGCATCCAGAACATCTTCACCACCGTGCAGGAACTGGGCATCGAGGACGAGACGCTCGTCGTGATTGACTCCGACCACGGAGAGACGCTCTACGACCACGAATGCTGGTTCGACCATCACGGGCTGTACGACTGCACGCTTGCCGTGCCGCTGATCTTCCGGTTCCCGGGCAAGGTGCCCGCCGGTGCCAGGCTCTCAGACTATTGTCAGCTCAAGGACGTCACGCCCACCATCCTCGAACTGCTCGGGATCCGCACGAAGATCCGCTTCAACGGCCGCAGTCTGACGCCTCTCATGATGGGCAAGCCGTGGGTGCAGGAGCCCGAGATGTACATCACCGAGTGCACTTGGATGCGCAAGCACGGATGGAGAACGCCCGAGTGGAAACTGATCGTCGCCCTCGAGCCCGACATGCATTTCAAGCCTTCGGTCGAGCTGTACAACCTGATCAAAGACCCGGAAGAGCATGACAACGTGGCTGAAAAGGAGCTGGGCGTTGTGCGGATGCTGACCGAGCGGATGCTCGCGCACATAGACAAGCGCGAGCGTGAGACAGGCCGCCAGAACCCGATCTACACGAATACCAACTGGCACGGTCGCGGGGTTCAGTTCAAGACGTCTCAGGAGGCGTACGACACGCTGCACATCGGGTCGCCCAAGGCCGCCGAGGCTCTGCAGGCGAAGGAGCTTCAGACGCAGAGAGGGGCGAAAGAGCTCTAGTGCCGCTCATCACCGTAATCGGCCGGGGTCACTCCGGCACACGCGCCATGTCTCAGACGCTCAGTGACAGCGGCGTGTATATGGGCGCCGAGATGAACTCGTCCTGGGATCTGATCCCCCCTGAAGCAATGTACGAGGCGTGCCGCATAATGGCGCGCTACGTCGAATACCGGGGCGGGCTTCAGTGGGACTTTTCACGCCTGCACACGATGCCGATTGACCCCGAGTTCACGCGGCTCGTGGAATCGTACCTCGCGTCGGTTCTCTCCAGCGACTCCGTGCACAAAGGCTGGAAACTCCCCGAAACAACGCTCGTGTATCCCTGGATTGTCCGGATGTTTCCCGAGGCCCGATTCATCCACTGGGTGCGCGATCCGAGGGACTGCATCCTGGGGGCGCATGTCACGGACGACCTGGCCGATTTCGGTGTGCCGTACGAGAAGACCGACGACCTGCGCTTCCGGCGGGCGATCAGTTGGAAGTATCAGCGTGAGATTGTGAAGGCTACCCCGCCTCCGGCGCACACCGCAGTTGTGCGCTTCGAGGACTTCGTTCTGAAGCAGGACGAAGCGCTCGCCGCGCTGGCGCGTTTCCTGGGCTTTCCTCTGGTGAAGATCGAGGTACGCCGTGACCCTGTCGGACGCTGGAAGTCCGATGACGGGGTTCATTTCTACGACTTCTTTGCGCCCGACCTGAGGGAACTCGGCTACGAAATTCCAGAGGGGGCGGCCTAGATGCTGAGAGTCGGCGTAATCGGGATGGGCCCCATCGGGAATCTGCACGCGAGCATCTATCAGGAGGCCGCGCAGGCCGAACTGGCAGGCGTATGCGACATCAACACCGAGCGCGCCGAAGCCGCTGGGAGGCGTTTCGGGGTGCCGTGGTTTCCCGATGCTCCCACCATGCTCGAGCAGCTCCGTCCGGATATCTGCAGCATCACGACGGGCGGATACGAGTACAGTTCGGACCACTACGAGCCCGCCATTCAGGCGCTGGAAGCAGGCGCGCACATCCTCTGCGAGAAGCCGATCTGCAACGATATCGCGAAGGCAGCCGACATGGTTCGCGTCGCGAAGGAGCAGCAGCGCTGCTTCGGGCTGGACTTCAACCACCGCTTTACGCCCGCTGCCTACACGGCGAAGAAGTGGCTGGATGAAGGCCGGCTCGGGACGATTCTTTTCGTGAATATGGCCCTCTGGATCGGGAAGCCTCAGGACCCCGAGTCTCCCTACTTCCACATCAAGGCGCTGAACCCGCATTCGATAGACATGATCCGGCATTTCTGCGGGGACATCACGAGCGTGCACTGCCTCGCGATGAAGGCGCCGGGACGCAGCATCTGGTCAACAGCATCGTTCAACTTCCGCCTCGCGAGCGGCGCCGTGGGGCATCTCACGAGCAGCTACGACATCGGCCGCGGGCACCCCATGGAGCGCTGCGAGGTGGCGGGTGTGGACGGCCGGTTTGTCATCGAGGATATGTGGCGGCAGGCGACGCTCTACCCCGCCAGCGATCTGGTGAAGCAGGTGTACACCAATCCCGTCTTCGGCGGATACCGGGGCTTTGACGACACCTTCCGCGCCCGCATTCTGAAGTTCGTGGACCAGGTAGCCGCAGGCACGGCGCCCGGCGACATTGACGGCTCCGGCGCGGACGGCCTCGCAGCCCAGAAAGTCCTCGCAGCCGCCATCGAGTCCATCGAGACAGGCCTGCCGGTGGAGGTGGGCTAACGGGGGGCGCTATATCTCGCTGGCGTTCGTAACCACCCGGTAGTCCACCCCGAGCGCATCCGTGAAGTGGCGCTTGCCGCAGTGAATCTTGCGCTGCTCCTCGGTGCTGAGGTTTTCGAGATCGAGCGTGTCCTTCGTTTCGCGCACCAGGTAGAGCAGTTGCTCGCCTGTCGGATGGCCGAACTCGTCTCGCGGCTCGCGCACGACGGCCCAGTCCGGATTGTAGCGGCCGATGGGCGTGTCCACCGTTAACCAGCCCGGCAGCTTGAAATACAGCTTCACGTCGTCACGCGCTTCGAGGCCCTGCACGAACTTCCCCTCTATGCTCTGCGTCGGGTCTGCCGCGCGGGAGTCAACCTCGGTGTATGTGTAGATGGCCCGGTCGCTCTTGACGAGGCAGCTTTCCCAGCTCTCGTAGCTCGTCTTGAACAGCGTCTGGTCGTACCACTCGTTGATCTTCTCGTACTGGATGCCGTCCACGAGCTCCGCCGCGAGGTGGCGCCGGATGATCTGCGCTGTGACGTTCGCGAACTCGTGTGGGTTCAGGCGGGCGTCCTCCATGCGTGTGGTGCGCTTAAGTATCTCCAGCAGCGTCCGGCGAGTGAGCCGCATCGGCGGGGTGGTGCGCTCCAGAAGGCTGGCAATCACCTCCACCAGGTTCGGCATCGGCGCGCTCTCGGACACGGCGTCCTTCTTCCGCTCGGCTACAAGAACCTTGTCGAAGGCGTCGCTGCGACCGCCGACCACAACCCGCGCCAGCTTCATCACCAGCGCCGGAGGCCGGATATCCGCCGTCTTCAGGCTTCCGACGACATCCGCAATGAGCCTCTCGCTGTCAATGCTGACCGCGTATCGCGTCTTCTGCGCTATACGATTCCAGAGCTCTTTGAACTCGGGCTTCGGCAGGTATTCCTTGCGCAGCTTCACAGTCCGCGCCTTGCGGGCGTTCGCGGGTCTCGGAGCGGCGCCGTCTTTGCCGAACGCCTCCTCCACCTCCTCCTGATAGCGCGAGACGTAGCTCTCGTAGCTCTCGTTCGCGACCACAAGCAGCACGTTCACCTGCTCGTCGCGCACGCGCTCGCCGGCCTGGTTCACCGCCAGCCGGACACCCCGCCCTATCTCCTGGCGCTTCTTCATCTCGCTCGCGGTCTGGTTAAGCGTGCATATCTGGAAGACGTTGGGGTTGTCCCACCCCTTGCCGAGCGCGGAGTGCGAGAAGATGAACGAAGTCGGCTCGTCGAAGCTGAGCAGGCGTTCCTTGTCGCGCATGATCAGGTCGAACGCCTCGCGGTCGTGCTGGCTTTCGCCGGTCTTCGTGTCATCGAACACCACGCCCGCGAGCCGCTTGCGCTCCGCGAAGTAGCACGCCAGAACCTAGACCGCGCTGACCTCTCCCCCGCCCTAGAACCTCGACTTCA
>JBPOJE010000105.1:0-11329 GCA_052033935.1 Armatimonadota bacterium | reverse complement strand
TTCCTCGAAGCTCACAATGAAGACCCCAAGGTCTTCCTATGGAAGAAGGATGCCGCCACCATACTCGCCAAAGTAGCCCGCGCAGGGCACGCTATCTGTAAAGAACCGTCACGTGCAGTACACTAGCTAGTAGATCGCATCGTCCGCGGGCAGGCTGCCCTCGCCGGCGGCGGATTCTTCCTCGAGCATCTCTTCGAGCTCGTCGCCCATATCTTCATCCATCGTTTTGCCCATTTCGCGCACCCACTTTCTGAGGCGCTTCGGGTCTTCGAGGTCGCCCACCCTGTCCACATCGGCGAGGTCGTCGAGCAGGTCATCCTCACTCCTGAGCGTGCTGACGCGGCTCATGAGCTTCGTGAGGTCCGTGGACTTGCAGGAAGGACAGGCAGGTGGTTTCGCATCGGCGACGACGCCGACGAGCGCGGTGAAGCGGCGCTGGCAGTTCTTGCAGCGATACTCAAAGAGCGGCACGGCTGTCTCCTTCGGCGCCCAGCCGTTCCCTGAGCCGCGCGAGATCGTCGAACGCCCCTGCCAGACGGCTGTACAGCTCGTCGAAAAGCGCGCGGGCCGCCTCGTAATCGGCGGCGGTGCGGGCATCGGGACGGTGAACTGAGTGAGGGGGCAGGAACCCGGGGGCGCCGTCAAACCCGGAGACGAGTCCCGACCCCACGGCGGCGGCAACGAACGCTCCGTACCCGGTGGCCTCTCCGGTCTCGGCCAGGCAATGGACCGGACAGCCGAAGCAGGCGGCGATAATGTCGCGCAGCAACCTGCCGCGGACAGCGCCACCGATGAGGCGGATGGACGCAGGGTCAACGCCGGTGCACCGGCGAATCTCCTCCAGCACGGATCCGAGAGCGAACCCCACCCCTTCGAGCACCGACCGCAGCAGGTCGGCCGGGCCGTGCGCCGTGGAGAGGCCGAACCAGACTCCCCGAGCGCGGTCGTTCCAGATGGGGGCGCGCTCGCCGCTGAGATACGGCAGAAACAGCAGGCCGTTGGCACCGGGAGGCGAGGACGCCGCCAGAGCCTCGGCTTCATCGAAGTGCGATTCGCAGAGCCGTGTCACCGCCCAGTCCCAGGCGGCCCCGGCACACTGCACCGTGCCCAGAAGCGCGAACCGGTCCCGCGTGAGCGCAAGCGTAAATACCCGGCCTTCCTCGTCAATGACCGGGCGGGCCGTCGCGACGGACACCCAAGACGTGCTGCCCACGTAGTTGTACACCTGCCCCGGCTCCCAGCAGCCGCAGCCGAGCGCCGCCGATGCGCCGTCGCCAAAGCCGACGTAAACAGGTATGCCGTCCCTCAGCCCGAGAAGGCGCGCGGGCGCGGGGGCCAGGGCACCAGCCAGCGTCCCGGCTTCGACAATGTCCGGGAGCTTCTTGGCGTCAATGCCGGCGGCTTCGCAGAGTTCGGAGTTCCACCCCATGCGGTGGAAGTCGAAGCACCCGTAGAGCGATGCATCGGACCAGTCGGTGACGGGACGGCTGCCGGTCATCCACGCCGTGATGTAGTCCTTGCTCTGCGCGAACAGGCTTGCGGCGGCGTAGTTCTCGGGCTCGGTGTCGCGAAGCCAGGCAATTTTGGCCCACGGATAGTGGACATCGAGCGGGTTGCCCGATATCTGATGAACACGGGCGGGGGCGATGCGCTCGCGGATGGCGCGAACCTGCGCGCGCGAGCGGATGTCACTGTGCAGGATGGCGGGACGCACCGGCAGGTTGTCCGTGTCGAGGGCGACGACGCCCATCATGTGCCCGCTCACGGAGATGGCGGCGACATCCCACGGTGAAGCGCTGGCTCTTTCCAGAGCCTCCCGCGACGATTCGGCGACTGCCGCAATCCAGTCGGCGGGATTCTGCTCGTACCCCCCGGCGCCGCTGTCGAGCGTCGGGTAGTGGCGCCCGGCGGAAGCGGCAAGCGCCCCGGCTTCGTCAAACAGAGCCGCCTTGACGCCGGTGATGCCCAAGTCATGCGCGAGAATGTAGCTCACTTACGGGACCCTCCCGTCGGGTTCTCCCACAACTTCCACGGCGTCACGCCGTGCAGGGGCAGCAGAGACGCCAGACGGAACAAGGGAAGCCCGACAATGTTGAAATAGCAGCCTTCCACCCTCTCAATAAACGCGGATGCCCGTCCCTGAATGCCGTAGGCGCCGGCCTTGTCCATCGGCTCTCCCGTGCGGACGTACGCCTGGATTTGCACTTCGGTCAGCGGCGCGAACTGGACGCGGGATTCTTCGATAACGCTCTCGGTTCGCAGCCGCGAAACGATGGCGAGGCCGGTCATTACCGTGTGCTCACGGCCGGAGAGCAAGCGGAGCATCCCGGCGGCCTCTGCCGGGCTGGCGGGCTTTCCGAGCGTCTGCCCGAGGACGGTGACGATCGTGTCGGCGCCAATGACCACATCTTCCGGATGGGCTTCGGCGATCCGCAGTGCCTTGGCCATGGCCGCCCATGTCACGCTTGACCGGAACGAATCGGTGTTGCAGGCACTCTCGTCCACATCGGCGGGCTCGACATCGAACTCCGGCACAATGACGCCGAGCAGCTCGCGGCGGCGGGGCGAAGCGGAGGCGAGAATCACGCGCGGGCTCACGTGCGCAGACCGCCCCTGTCGAAAACGAGACGCGTGAGCGCGGACGCAAGCTTGTCGGGGTCGTGCCGCACAACCTGAGTCTGGCTGACAAGCCCGGCGACAACCGGGTGATATCCCATCCGGCGCACGGCGTCGGGGTCGGGCATCACGCAGTCGGAGCCCTCCTTTCTGTAGCGCTCGAGCAGCTCCTCGGAGGGTATCTCGTCGTTCATCAGCACGTAGTCGAACAGCCGGCGATCGGTGTGGCGGGCAATGGCGCGGATGTGATCGCAGACCGTGTAGCCGTCGGTCTCGCCCGGCTGGGTCATCACGTTGCAGATATAGACTTTCAGCGCCTTCGACGCCGCGAGAGCTTCGGGAACGCCATGGACAAGCAAGTTCGGCACGATGCTCGTGTAGATGCTCCCCGGCCCGATCAGAATCGCGTCCGCCTTGCGGATGGCTTCCAGCGTCTCATCCATGGGCCGCACGTCGGCGGGATTAAGGTACACGCTGCGGATGCCGTGCGGCGAATCGAGGATGGACGTCTCACCTTCCACAACCTCGCCGTTGTCCATCTCCGCCATCAGGGAGACGTTTTGGACAGTGGACGGAAGCACAAGCCCGCGGATGGCAAGAACGCGGCTCGTCTCTTTTATCGCCTGCTCGAAATCGCCGGTGACGTTTGTCATGGCGGCGAGCAGCAGGTTGCCGAAGGAATGCCCTTCGAGCGAGTGGTCGGAGGCCACGGCGCCATTGAAGCGGTACTGGAGCAGCTCGGTCATAAGCGTTTCGGAGTCGGCCAGCGCAACCAGGCAGTTGCGGATATCGCCGGGCGGCAGCATCCCGAACTGACGGTGCAGCGATCCGCTGGAGCCCCCGTCGTCGGTGACAGTGACTATGGCGACGATGTTGCTGGTGTAGTTCTTGATGCCGCGTAGCAGCGTCGAAAGCCCCGTTCCGCCTCCGATCGTGACAATCCGGTAGCCCTGCGCCAGATAGCGCTTTTCGAACACGACATCGGCAAGGCGGCCCTTGTTGACCGTTCCGACAGCCTGCGTTATGGAGCCGACGATCTGCTTGATGGCGATGAAGATCAGAAGCAGCCCGAACGCCATGCAGGCCAGGCTGACGGGAACGTAGACCTTGGGCAGGCTCAGGATGATGCCGAAGCGCAGAAACACCTGCCGCGCCAGGTCGTCCAGATACGCCATATAGTCGAACGTGCGGAGATTGGTGAGGATGCCAACGCCCAGAATGACGAACGCCAACCCGACGGGCACGAGCAGCAGCCATCTCTTGACCCGCATCCCCGGGTAGAGCCACTTGAGCGAGCTTCTGGCAGAGGTCCAGAATCCGCGGGGCTCGTTATTTTCAGACGGGTCCGCTGCCAATGTCCCTGTGCTCCACAATAACATTGTAGTTCCGGTTCTCGAGGAACCAGGCAAGTTCGTTCGAGATGACGACCGAGCGGTGTCTGCCGCCCGTGCATCCGATAGCGATGGTGAGGTAGGCCTTGCCCTCCTTCGCGTACTGCGGGATGCTGAACTCGACGAGATCGAACAGCTTATCTGTGAGCGGCTCGGTGAGCGGGTCGCGCAACACATAGTCGCGGACGGGCGCGGTGTTGCCGTCATAGGGCCGCAGACGATCCACGTAGTGCGGGTTCGCCAGGAAGCGCACATCGAACACCAGGTCTGCATCCAGCGGGATGCCATGCTTGAATCCGAACGAGATGACCGTGATCATGAGCGCCTCGGCGGGGAGACGGTCGGAGAAGTAGCTCTCGATGGCCTTGCGCAGCCCGCGTGGTTCGAGGCGTGAGGTGTCCACCACCCGGTCCGCCCTCTCACGAAGCGGCCTCAGAATCTCGCGCTCCAGCGGTATGCTCGCCTTCACATCGCGGGTCTCGTTGACAAGAGGATGCCGGCGGCGGGTCTCCTGAAACCGCTGCCGCAGAATGTGATCGTGCGCGTCGAGATAGAGGATCTTCGGGCGCTTGAACCCTTCAATCGGCTCCTTCTTGAGCGTGTCGAAGGTTTCGACGAGGCGATCGAGCAGCTTGCCCGCGCGGGAATCCACAACGAACGCCAGCCCCTGAACGTCCTGCCCCACCTCCTGCGACAGCCTGGCCACGTCGGGCATCAGCGCCGGCGGGAGGTTGTCCACACAGTAGTAGTTCATATCCTCGAAGACGTGCGCCGCGAGCGTTTTGCCCGCGCCCGACATGCCCGTTATGATGACGAGTTCTCTGGCCAAACGCGTATTCAGTCCTTCCTGCTACTGGGCCTGAGCCATCTGTTTGCCATGCCGCCCAGTATCGCGAGCATGACCGAGAGATACAGCGCCCCCCAGAACCCGCCCGCGTTGAACCCGTCCTCCTCGATTTTGGACAGCAGAACAATGACGGCGGCGTTGACAAAGAAGCCAAGCAGCCCGAATGTCAGGCAGTTGAGGGGGAGAAGCAGGAGACGGGTGAGAGGGCGCACGGCGGCGTTGACCAGGGCGAGCAGGAACACCGTCAGGAACGCATAGCCCCACCCCGCCAGACGCATTCCGAAACCCAGCTTCTTGCCGAGCAGAACGACCAGCCAGAGAATGACCGCATGCACAACCCAACGAACCGCCAGATACACCTGAAACCTCCTACCAGGCCGCGCCGCCCGGCATGACGCCTTCCAGCGCCAGCAGGCGTTCCTTCCAGACAAGACCGGCCGAGAACCCGCCCAGCCTGCCGCCGCTCGCAACAACCCGGTGACATGGTACTACAACAGGGAAGCAGTTCGCCGCCATTACCTGCCCGCACGCGCGAAAAGCCGCCGGGCTTCCGGCCCGCGCCGCTACCCAGCCGTACGTCCGCACCGTGCCGCGGGGTATGGCGCGCGCCGCCGCCGCGACCCCCTGCTGAAAGGGCGTCAGGCGCGCCGTATTGAGCGGCAGGCCAAAAGTGACGGGATCTCCAGCGAAGTAACGCTCGAGCTGAACCACCGCGGCGGCCAGCACCGGGGGAGCTGTCGCGCACGAAGCGGGGCCGAAGGCGGCCTCGAAGCGCGAGAGCAACGCCTGGCGCTCATCCGGCAGCCAGATGCGCTCGACCAGACCATCGGAGGCCGCGACCAGCCCCGCGCCCCACGACGTTTCGTAGAACCCGCACGCAACGGGGCCGTCAGGATGCATCGGTCTGCTCTTCGTTCGTGCCTCCGTGCAGGCGCTCATAAAGTTGGGCCGCGGCGGTCTTGTTCATTCCTGGAGCCTTCGCCAGATCCTCCCGCGAAGCCTTCCGGATTGCCTCCAGCGACCCGAACGCGCGGATTAGCCGCGTGCGGCGCGTGGGCCCGATGCCGGGAACGTCGTCCAGCTCGGAGTGCAGGCTGCCTTTTCCGCGCAGCTTGCGATGGTACGCGAGCGCGAAGCGGTGCGCTTCGTCGCGGATGTGCTGCAGCAGCCTGAGCCCGGGCGTGTGGCGCGGCAGGCGGATGGCATCGGGACGCCCGGGCACGAAAACTTCTTCTTCTCTCTTGGCGAGCGATGCGAGGGCGATTCCTTCTTCGTTCGAATCGGCGACGGCCTCCAGCGCCGCCGCGAGCTGCCCCTTGCCGCCGTCAATCAGCATCAGGTCGGGCAGGTCGGCGAACCTGTCGTCGGAATCTTGCGCCCTCTTCAGCCGGCGGCCGATGACCTCTTTCATAGAGGCGAAGTCGTCCTGCCCGTCCACTGTGCGGATGCGGAACTGCCGGTACTGGCCCTTCGCCGGGCGGCCGCCCTCGAACACCACCATGCTCCCGACGGCGTATCCGCCCTGCAGGTTCGAGATGTCGTAGCATTCAATGCGCACGGGGGGCATTTCGAGGCCGAGCGCTTCGCCCAGGTCGAGGCAGGCCTGCTCGGCGAGCGCCGCGCCCGCAATGCCACGGCTGATCTGCTGGTCGAGGGCGGTCCGGGCATTCTTGTTGACCAGCTCCACCATGCGGCGCTTCTCACCGCGGACGGGGCAGTGCACGCACGACTTTCGCCCGCGCCGCCCGGTGAGCCACTCCGATATCGCACCGGCGTCCTCGGGCATGGCGGGAACGAGAATACTTGCCGGAATCGCCGCCGCGCCTTCGTAGTATTGCTTCAGGAACTGCCCGATGACGGCTTCGTCCGGCTCGTCTCCGGCGGACTCCATGGTGAAGCTCTCGCGCCCGATGAGACGCCCGGAGCGGACGAAGAAGACGTAGATCAGAGTGTCTGGGCCGCCTCGGGCGATGCCAATGATGTCCTGGTCAACCTGATCCACGGTGAACACCTTCTGCCGCTCGCCGAGGCGTTCGAGGGCGCGGATGCGGTCGCGCAGCAGCGCGGCGCGCTCGAACTGCAGGCTGGCGGCGGCCTGTTCCATCTGCCCGCCGATGCGGCGCAGGATGTCCTCGTGGCGCCCCTCAAACAGCAGGCAGACCTGATCCACGGCCTTTTTGTATTCGGCGCGGCTGATCTGGCCCGCGCAGGGCCCCAGGCACTGGTTGAGGTGGTAGTAGAGGCAGGGGCGGACCTTCTCTTCGCCCGTGAAGCGGTGATTGCAGCTCTGGACGCCAAAGATACGCCGGACGGTGCGCAGCGTGTCGCGCACCGTCCTGGCGTCGGTGTACGGGCCGAAGTAGCGGTTGCCGTCGCGGGTGAGCCTGGGGCGGCGCGTGAAGAACACACGCGGGAACGGCTCACCGGTGGTGACGCAGATGTAGGGGTAGCTCTTGTCGTCGCGCAGCCGCACGTTGTAGTACGGCCTGTGCTTCTTGATGAGGTTGCATTCGAGGATGAGGGCTTCGACCTCGCTGTCGGTGATGATCCACTCGAGAGAGTGAATGGCGGCGACCATGCGGCGGGTGCGGGCGGGGTGCTGCGCGCCTTTCTGGAAGTACGAGCGGACGCGGCTTCGCAGGTTGACGGCCTTGCCGACGTAGATGACGTCTCCCTTTGCGTTCCGGTAGATGTAGCAGCCGGAGGTGACGGGCAGGGCGGCGAGACTGTCGGCCAGGCTTGCTTTGACTTTCTCGGCGATCTTCATAGGGAAACCGTCCGGGCGGCCCGCCCGAGAGCGCAGTTTCGCACGAATCGAAGGCGATGCCATTGCTACGGCGGACGAGGAATGGTATCATGTCCGAAGCAGAACAGCTTTTAGCGGCCCTGCGGTATGCGAGGAATGCCGGTCGGGTTTTGAGCCGACACCTAGATTATCTAGGAGCTCAGGTGGCATGGGCGGCGTGGCAACCGGGTTCGCCCGGTAACGCAAAACCCTGCCCGGGGCGCCTCCTGTTTTACGGGGGGTTCTAAAACTCGAGGGCAACACGGTACATGCGGGGCCTTCTGCTATACGGCCGCGCTGCCCCGTGCGCGGCGATGATTGACGCCCCGGTGGACACCGCCGCTGGACCCGAATTTGCAATCCGGGTTCCACGTTCGGCGGACTTGCAGTCCGCGTCTGCCGGTGGCGCCGGAGTTGCGCGCCTACGTCACCGCGTGAAGCAGTTCCTGCCACGGCAGAACCAGTTCGTCGAACGTCGCTCCCTCATCAGGCTGGAGTGGCACACCAGCGAGGCAGATTTCCACCTCCCTGTCCAGCCCAGATAGACGCGCTCGGTTGATGCTCCGGCCTGCCGCCGACAGCCTGCGCCAGGTGCCTGCGCGCATGGGGTACACCAGCATGCTTACCACACGCCACCCAGCGAACAGGGAGGAATAGGCGATCACCTGATGCAGATCGTGACGATGCTCCTCCTTGAGTTTTTCGGCCAGTTCCCACCACCGGCGGTCGTCGAGTTCTTCGAAATGACCTTTGTACTTCGCATCCACCACAACCACGGTGTCCGGCGTAGTCACCACAACGTCCGGTAGCAGGGCATTGAGGCTACCAGAACCAGGCCTCTCCCATCGGATGGGGAAGCTGCTGTGACCCGACGAAGCCGAACGGGCGGCACCACCAACACTTCGCGCCCACGTAGACACGAGCGCAGCAACCCACTTCTCGAAAAGCTCCTGCATCGCCAAACGCCAGCTTAGCCCATCATTCTGCGCAAGCCCCGCCAGACCAGTCTCGTCCACAAGCCAGCGTAGCGCCTGCACACCGTCTATGAGAGCCGCGCCACCAATCGTGCTCGCTGTCTGGATACGGTCGAGCGTACCATGGTCGGGCATGCGCGCAGGGTAATCCTTGAGCAACTGAAGCAGTGCCAACGCAACCTCTCCAAGCCGCCGCGAGATAGAGTCCGCGGTCAGGTACGGCGAGAGCGAGTGGAGCACGTTTGTCACGCCCCACTTTACGAACGAGAGCAGAAGCCGATCCGGCCCCAACTCTGGGAACACGCACGGAAGGCGGTGAAGCTCTCCGCGGGGCACCTGTCGGGTGGAATAGCGCGGCCAGAGGATTCGCCCGCGCGGCTGCTGACGAACCTCGGAGGTTTCACGGAAGCCTCGTGTCGCCTGCCGGATGAGCTCCTCAAACCGCCGCAGCGTCGGCCCGGCGAGCACCCATGCCGGGACGTCTCGCGCTGAGCCGGGCACAACTGGCATTGGCAGAATCTGGGGGGCGGCTTCCCACCCCACTCTCTCGAGCACGCCACCGACACCGTTCCAGCCGAACCGGGGATCAACCACAAGCCCACCCAGAATCTTATGCGTCATCGGCGAATGCAGAGGCACGACGCCAATCGTGCCGCCGGCCCTGAGACGAAGGTTTATGCCAGTGCGTCCAGCCTCGAAGCTCGCGTGCACATCAAGTGCCTGCAGTGCGTCCTTGTTGGCCACTAGAAAACCTTCGGCGAAGTTGTTCCAGCTTCGGTCGCGTCCTTCCACGCCGAAGCAACCGGCCGAGACCAGGGTGGAACCGGCCTCCGAGAGACGGATGGGCGACAGCATACCAGCGCTTCTAGCCAACGTGGTCGATCTCACCTTCCAGCCAGCCGAGATACGACCGCACCTCGGACTCGAACGAACCAACGCGCCCATCGCGTATGTAGTCCCGCAGTAGTGGCATCAGATCAAAACGCAGGCGGCGTTCCAGTTCCTCCGGGCTACCCGCGAGGAAGTAGGAGTGACCCGGAACAAGCGCAAGACCATCCTCCGAGGCGTGCTGGCGGAAGACATCGAGAAGCGTGCCAAACGCCTGGGTCGCAAGCGGGAACCCCTGCGCAACAACCACGGCAAGGTCGGGCCACATATCCAGAAACGCAAAGCGCCTGCGCACCGCGAGATCGAGGATTGCCGTCGAACGGTCGGCGCTGTTCATTGTCCCAAGGATGAAAAGGTTCTTGGGAATGCTGATCTCCTCTGTGCCGTCGGCAAGGGGTTGTGGAAGGCGCACAGTCCGTGCCTGACCGGCCGTGATCTCCCTTGGCTCCAACAGGTAGATGGCCTCACCGAGGACGCTCCCGAGGTCTGCGCGATTGAGTTCGTCTATGTAGAGCAAGAAGTCATCGTGGCCTGCCTGATGTATTGCGTCCACGAGCGCCCCACCCCGAACCGAGAACGAGAGCGAGCCCGTGCCAACCGCAGGCGCGATGCCCGAGACAAAGGTCTCGTAGGTAACGGCGGGGTGGAACTGGATGGTGAGACCCCGTCCGGCGAACTCCTCTTCAAGAATCTGCGTTGCCAAGCGAGACTTACCCGTGCCGGGCGGCCCCTGAAGAACGACGAACCGCCGCTCTTTGAGCAGGCTGACAACGTCCTCCCTGCTGACTTTCGGGAAGACGCTTGCGCGCAGTTGATCCCTGAGGTCATCCACCTGCTTCCTGCAGCTCTGAAGCGGTGACCACTCCCGTTCCCACGCGTAGAGGTCCAGAAACGCCGAAACCACAGCTTCAGCGCGAACCGGCTCCGACGGCACTTCTGCGCAGAGGTAGATATGCTGCCCGTACTTCTCAAACACGGGCCGGTACGCAGCGAATTGCTCTTTCACGAATGCAGGCGCTCCCTGCAAGAGGTTGGTGGGGTCGTGCTTGGCCCACACAGGTATCTTCAGGGCACCCTCAACGTAGCGTTTCAGCGCGGCAACGTTTCGGGCGTGTCCCGGGCGTCCGAGGATTTGCTCATCAGGCGACAGCCCGCGCGTTCCGCAGACGAACGTGATGAGGCTCCTGCCCGAGCCGTCGTCGCCGCCGCACACAGGGAACCAGATCAGCGACATCCCGCCATACACGCCGCTTGAGGGGCTCTCGGGATGCAATAGCCCCGCGAAAGGAACGTTGTTCTGGGGGTCCAGATAGACGACACGCGACGAGCGGGCGCTGTTCTTCGGGTAACGCTCTCCGAAGAGGCCCTCTATCGCGTCACCTATCTGTTTGCTGGCAGCATCGAAGCTCCCCGCTGATGGCAATCCCTGAGCGATGAGTCTGGACAGGTCCTGAATGGCCGGCATGAGCAAGTATCCTCCTGAGGTCGGCGCCGCATACGGTCTGCCGCCCCCGATGGTGTTCGCGCCCCACCCTGTCGAGTCCTTCAGGGAAGCACGACGCGACCAGCCTACCCATCAAGTGACAGGTTGCGCGAGCGGGGCTGGAATTCCGTCGACATCAGGACGACTGTGCATCGGCGCGGTCGTTGGACTGCCGTATCTGATGCGCGTGTAGGACGGGAGCGCGCGTGCGAAATGGATGTCGTTGGTCTGGGATTTTGTCAAGTATGACCTTGTCCACGGGTGATCTGGTCCCGGTTTGTCTGGTTTTCTGGTTTTTGGTTCCGCAGGTTCGGGTGGCGCCTGATTAGCACTGCGGATCTGCTT
>JBPOJE010000125.1:0-16970 GCA_052033935.1 Armatimonadota bacterium | reverse complement strand
CTGCCGCCGGTTCGGGATTCCCGCCGTGCTTCTGGAGTGCGGGTTTCTCACGAACGCCGGGGACCGGGCCACGATGCTCGACCCGGCGTTCGGCCTTGCCCTCGGGCGGGCGATTGGGGAGGTGGCGCTTGCCACAACACCGGCGGCCTGATATGCTCAGGGCGAGATGAACCTGCAAATGCCACGCCCGCCCGATAGTTACCGAAGCGCCAGCCAGAAAGCGCGCTGGTCATCCGAGAATTGGGGAGCGCGGCACCTCTACTGCCCGGCTTGCTCTTCTCCGGCTGTCGAGCGTCTGCCCAACAACACCGAAGCCCGGGACTTCGAATGTCCGGCTTGCGGGCACTTCTTCCAGCTCAAGAGCAGGTCCGTGTGGAGCGTCACGACGGTACCGGACGCCGCGTACGACGCGATGATGGCCGCCGTCCGCTCAGATACCGCGCCGAGCCTCCTTGTGCTTCAGTACACGGCGGCATGGCTGGTTTGGAACTTGCTGCTCGTGCCCCACTTCTTCCTCACGCCATCTGCGATAAAGAAGCGGCCACCTCTGGCGGCAGGCGCAAGGCGGGCAGGCTGGGTCGGCTGCAACATTTCGCTGGCCAACATCCCCGCGGACGGGAAGATCATGGTAGTCACCGACGGCGCGGTGGTTCAGCCCACCGAGGTTCGCAAGAGGTTTCAAAGCGTCAAGCCGGTTGCTTCTCTGGATGTTTCACTGAGGGGCTGGACGCTTGACGTTCTGAATATCGTGCGCGGACTGGCGAAAGAGCGCTTTACGCTTGATGAGGTGTACGCTTCTGCGCCCGTCCTTGCGGAACTGCACCCCGAGAATCGGCACGTGCGCGCCAAGATTCGCCAGCAGCTTCAGATGCTGCGTGACCTCGGCTTCTTGGCTTTCGAGGGCCGCGGCGTCTATCGCTTGCTCACATCGTCCGGTGGCTGCTTGATGCAATAGCGCCCGCGCGCAACCGGCTCGAACCAGCCGCACTGACGCACAACGCGCCGAACCGTGCACGGCCAGGTACGGTTCGTCCTTGTGCGTGGGTTGCGTGCGAGCTTGGCGTTGATGTCCTTGAGCGTTGCGTCTCCGCCGAGGTCACGGATGGCTCCATAGACCAGCCGCGCCCACGTCTGCGACGACTCCAGCGGGTTGGCGTACGAGACGAAGCAGACGGTGACAGGCCGGTCGTGCAGTGCGTCTGACAGGCGCGTGATAGCCAGCCTCACGAATTCGCCCTCCATCTCAAACCCCACAAAACCCCTCCCATGCCGGACGCAGGCGACGCCGGTGGTGCCGCTGCCGCAGAACGGGTCGAGCACCAGGTCTCCGGGATTCGTCGAGGCGAGCACGATGCGCTCCAGCAGGGCTTCCGGCTTCTGCGTGGGGTGCTTGCCGTAGCGCTTCTCGTTCGGCCCCGGCGGCTTGATGTGCCACAGGCTCTGCATCTGCCTGTCCCCGTTGGCCTCCTTCATCAGCGCGTAGTTGAACGTGTGACGGCTCTTCGGGCTCTTGCGCGCCCAGAGCACGGTCTCTGTGCTGTGCACGAAGTAGCGGCAGGAGAGGTTCGGCGGCGGGTTCACCTTGTACCAGGCGATGTCGTTCAGAATCTTGTAGCCCAGCGTCTGCATGGCATATCCGACGCTGTGGATGTTGTGCGACGTGCCGCTGATCCAGATGGCGCCATCGGGTTTCAGCACCCGGCGGCACGCCTCCAGCCACCGGCAGTTGAACGCATGCACCTCCTCGAACGTCTCCGCTTTGTCCCACATCCCCTTGTTCACGCTCACCATCTTGCCCGCCTGGCAGGTGATGCCGCCGTTCGAGAGAAAATACGGCGGGTCGGCGAAGATCAGGTCGAAGCTCTCGGGCTTGCAGATCTCCAGAAGCTGAAGCGCGTCGCCCAGGTACAGGCGGATCTGCCCGCGTTCCTCCTCGTAGAACGGCTGCGGCGGCGTGCTCGCGTCAGTCTGGCCAGCTCCAGGCCGGGGCGTGGGTGGGTCTGGGTTGATCATCTCGGATTGTGATCGTATGTGATCTGGCGGAAATGATCAAGGGGGGCCAGAAACTTCATGCTGCGCTGGATTCAGCACAAGTCCGGACCGTGGGTTCCGGGTCAAGCCCGGAATGACGTGTACGGGTGGAACGTGTCAAGTTTGACATTATTGGGTAGAGTCTGCGACCTGTGACTGCTGGCCGGGGTCACGGATGGCGCACCGTCCAGGGCCGCAAAAAAACGTCCGAATCGGCACGATTCGCCCCTGGTTTCGACCGCTCACGAGTGGCGCTGCGCTGCCCCGGCGGCGGTCGCAATCGTGACGGAAAATTACCGGGTTGTCGCCTCCAGAGCGGTTGCCGGGCAATGCCCCATTTGCTATAATTGCGGCCTGCGAGCCGGCGCCGGAGTCGCCCAAACCCCTCATCCGGGAGCCGAGCACGACTACTCTAATGGACTGGAGGACGGTGCGTGAAGCAACCGGATCAACTGCATTTCGGAGAAGACGCCAGCCTGGTCGCCCTCAAGCTGGCCTGGGATCGCGCCCTCGACGCGCTCTCGTCACGGGTCACCCGACCGCTGTTTGAGACCTGCCTCACGTCCGTGCTCCCGGTTGCTTACAGTGATGACAAGGTCGTGCTTGGCGCGGCGACGCCGTTTGCCCGCTATTGGATCGAACACAAGTATCTGCCCGCCATTCAAGATTTGCTCAGCAGCCATCTGGGCCACCCGGTGAAGGTATCCGTGCAGCTTCGCAGCGACGCTGCCGGCGTGCCGGGAATGGGCGAAGCCGAGCTGGACGCCTTGGCCGCCGAGCCGAAGCCCGCCAGAAGCAAGCGGTCCACCCGCCCGGAGTATGTGCTGAACGACCAGTTCACGTTCGACACGTTCGTCGTCGGAAGCTGCAATCAGATGGCCTTTGCCGCCAGCCAGGCCGTCGCGAAGCAGCCGGGGGCAAGCTACAGCCCGCTGTTCATCTACGGCGGCTCGGGCGTCGGGAAGACCCACCTGCTGCACGCAATCGGGCATTTCATCGAGCGCTATCATCCGGACGTCGGGCTTACCTACACGTCGGGCGAGAGCTTCCTGTGTGACTTCGTGAATGCGGTGAGCGAGCGCAAGACCGCGCAGTTCCGGCGGCGCTACCGCGATGTGGACGTGTTTCTGGTGGACGATGTGCAGTTCCTGGCGGGCAAGGAACGCACCAGGGAAGAGTTTTTTCACACGTTCAACGCGTTGCACGAGGTGGGACGGCAGATCGTCCTGTCGAGCGATGTCCCGCCCGATGAGCTTGATCTCGACACGCGCCTCACGTCGCGGTTTCAGGCGGGGCTGGTCGTGGATATCGCCCAGCCCGACCTCGAGACCCGGATGGCCATCATCCAGTCGAAGGCCGACAAGCGCGACCTCGATATTCCCGCCGAGGTGGTGCTCTATATCGCACGGCTCATCCGCTCCAACATCCGCGTGATGGAGGGGGCGCTCGTGAAGCTGCACGCCTACGCCTCCATGACTCACGAGCCGGTCAGCACCGAGATGGCGGCCAGCATCCTTTCGCGCTACTTCGAGCAGCCAAAAGAGCAAATTATCACCCCCGACACCGTGATGGCGCTTGTCGCCAAGCACTTCGGCGTGAGCCTCGCTGCGCTCAACTCGGCCTCGCGCGAGCGCGAAGTCGTGAAAGCCCGGCAGATCGCGATGTATCTGATCCGCAAGCTAACCGGCTCGTCGCTTCCGTCCATCGGCAGGGTGTTCGGCGGCAAGGACCACTCCACCGTGCTCTATGCTGTCCGGAAGATCACCAAACTGGTTCTACAGGACTCCAGCATCGCGGACGACGTGAACGCGCTGATGAAGGAGTTGCGCGGCAGCGCCTGAATGCAGTCGAGCGCGAAGGGTTCCACTCGTGCCGCCCCACGGCTTCGCGGGGCGGCTTACTTTTGCGTGCCCCGCAGTCTGCTCACGTCCTCCGGCGGTGCCGTCCCGTTTCTTGAGGTAAAATGCTCTTGTCTGTTGCCAGGAGAACCAACTGATATGCGATTGTTCGTGCGTTTTTTCGGGTTAGCTCTTCTTTGCGGACTGCTCATCGCGGCGCGGGCTGTTGCCCAGGAGCCCGCCGAGCCCGACCCGCGGCTGTCCAAAACGGTCACGCTCTCGGAGACCGGGGTAACTCTTGCCGCCGTTCTGGCGAAGGCTTCCGAGTTGACGGGCGTCACCATGAAGGCCGATTCCGACAGCCGCCAGTGGAAGGTCCGGGATCTCCCCTTGAGTCTGCGGCTGAAGGATATGCCGGCCAGCGGCTTCCAGGCACAGCTCGGCAAGCTGCTCGACCTGCGCTGGACCCGCGCGGGACAGGCGCCCAACTGGACCTACACTCTGTGGCAGGACGCGAACGCGCGCAGCCGCGAGGCGAAGGCGCTCACCGCCGCCGAAGATGCAAAACTGGCGACAGCCGAGGCGAAGTGGCGCAAGATCACCGGCGCCATCACTGCCGCCGGCGGTATGTCCGCCGCTGACCTCGATAAGCAGGGCGCTTCGAAGCCGTTCCTGAAGTTCCTCAGCCAGAACGAGTTCGGGAAGTCGTACGCCGGGCTGATGTCCGGGCTGGCGGACGCTGCGCTCCCCAGCCTTGCGGCGGGCAAGCAGTTCGAAGCGCCATACTCATCGCTGTCGCCCTCACTTCGGCAGAGTTTTCAGGGCTTCGTGAATGGGCTGAACAGTTTCGTGTCCATGGCTGGCGGAGGGGCGCAGGCCAGCGCTTCGGGCAACTGGCAGGAAATGACGGTCAGGATCCGGCCGATACCGGCCAACGTCGGTCAGGGAGCGCTGGATAGGCTGGGCATGCTGGGCTTCATCCAGATTGACGGTGGCAATTCTCCCGGCGAAGGGCACCGTCCCATGCCGATGGGTTTCCCGATTGTGGATCCATCCAGCGAGATGGCGTCCATGATCGGCACTGGCGCGGAGCGGATCGCGAACGGCGAGAACCTGCGCGATGTGATGCGCGACATGGGCCCGAGGCTGGGGCAGGTTGCGCGCAAGGCTTCAGAGGCGCTGCCAGAGGTCGAGACCGCTCAGCAGGCCACATCCAAAGCCCCCGATGAGCCGCGCCTGCAGAAGGAGGTGGAGATCAAGGCCGCAAGGGACGGCGATCTTACGGTGGCGCTCGACACGATCTCCGAAAAGACGGCTCTGGCGATAATCGCCGATGGGTGGAACTACTCCGGCGTCAACATCAAGGAGGACAAAGGCGCCGCGGCGGACGTTCTGGACCGTCTGACGGCGGCGATCGGGGCCGAGTGGGAATTGGACGGCGATTTCATACGTATTAGGGCAAAGGACTGGGCCACGAGGCGCGCGGGCATGGTCGCGGCGGAGGACCTGAGCTACTGGAAGTCGAGGGTGGATGAGAACGGAAACATCGGCCTCGATGACCTGGCCCTGATGGCCGGCTCGTACACCGATGAGCAGATCGCGCGCATCCGGGAGTCCGATGCGAAGATGCGAAGTGCAATGCTTCACCTGACCGTTCCGGAGTGGCGGCAGGCGCTCAGGTTCTACGGCATGCTGAGCGAGCAACAGGCGGCGCAGGCGCGTGCCGGGCAGGGGCTGGATGTCAGCAGCCTCAGCCGTGAGCAGCGCGACGGCCTGGCGGGTGCTGTTGAACAGTGGGGTGGCAAGGTACAGGCTGATGTCCTGGCCGCGGGGTCACGCATCAGAGTGAAAGAGGACGGGGGCACGACGTATCTTGTTGTTCCCCGAGCAGGTGAGGAGGGAGTGGACATCCCTCTCGCGCGAAAGCGCCCAGCGCCCGAGGAGACAGAAGCGCAGCCGGTTGACTGAAATCTGTGCGGCTTGCGCCAGCCGATTGAAGCGCGGCGCCCGTGGCGGCCTCTAAGCCAGTGGAGGAAAACACAAGATCGCTGGCGCCGAAGTTTGCGCCCTTTCGGGCAGCCGCTGCAGACCGAGCCTTTCGGGGCTGGCCGCGTTTCCGGTGAAGACCGCCGGCAGTATGCCGGCAGGAAGCAGGAGATTGCCGGGGCAGACGAGCGAGTCCGCAAGGACGCTTCCAATTGAAGATCAGGAGTGGGCCCTCATCCGGCAGGCCCGGGAGGGTGACGCGGCCAGTTTCGGTGATCTCGTGCGCAGGCACGAGCGGACCGTTTACAGCGTCGTGTACAGGATGGTGCGCTCGCGCGATGAGGCCGACGACCTCGTCCAGGACGTGTTCGTGTCGGCGTGGCGGTCGCTCGGGAGCTTCCGGGGCGACGCGCATTTCGCCACCTGGCTGCACCGCATCGCCGTGAACGCCGCGCTCAAGCGCATCCAGGCGCTCAAGCGCCGGCAGGGCGTTTCGCTCGATGACCCCGGCGTGGCGATAGGCGAACAGGTCTCCTCGGACGATGGGGAAGGACCTCTCGCAAGCGTGCTGTCGGCCGAACAGAGGGAGGCGGTGCGCAAGTCGCTGGACGCTCTGTCCGGCAAGCACCGGATGACGGTGGTGCTCTACTATTTCGAGCAGTACTCGTGCGATGAGATTGCGCGGGTGATGCAGTGCTCTGTCGGGACGGTCTGGTCCCGGCTGCACTATGCCTGCAAGAAGCTCAAGCTGGAGCTGTCGAAACAGGGGGCAGCTCCGGAGGGGCCTTCGGCCTGACACAGATGACCTGCAAAGCGGCAACTAGAATGATGATGAAGGCGGCCGCGGGCGCTCTAGGCGAGCGTGAAAGCGCGTCGCTCGAACAGCATCTCTCCGCCTGCGCTCGGTGCGCCGCCGAGATGGATGATCTGCGCACGGCCTCTGCTCTGTTCGGCTCTGCCCGCACTCCCGTGCCCGAGCCGCCGCCCGATCTCGCTTCGCGCGTTCTCGACCGGATTGCGGCCGAGGCACCCACGCCCCCGCGCAGACGAGCTGGCGTCCCGCTGTGGCGCGGCGGCCTTGCGCTCGGAATGGCAGCCGCGGGCGTCGTCCTGGTGCTTGTTGCCCGCAACATGACGCTCGACGAGCAAACGCTGATGACCACGCCTCCCGAGCTTCACCCCGCCGCCACTGCGCCCGCGCAGGAGTCTGCCCGCAAGGCTTTAGCGCCTGCCGCGCCTGCGCAGCCTGCCGTCACGGCGCAGAGTGCCGGCCCGCGCGAGCTTGCCTCGAAGCCGCGTGTTTCGCCGGTGCGGCCGAGGGCCAAGGTCGCGGCTGGGTCCGGGCAGCGGGCTGCAGCGGACGGCGTGAAGCGTGCCGCCGAGCGCGTTCCCGCGGGCGGACTCGCGGAGATTCCAGACAACGGCAACAGACACCGGGGCAAGGCTTACCACGATCGAACCAGCCTGGCAGCCGCCCCGGGCAGGACAGTTGGGGACGCTGCATTTGACGCCGCAAGCGCTCCGGCCGCCGCCGCGCCGGAGAGCAATACTCTGACCCGGGCTTCGCGGCCGGATAGCGCCGGGCTGATGGTGGATGCTCTGGGGGACACTAGTGCCGGCACGCGGCCGGACGAGCCGGAAGCCCGCCAGCGCGCCGAGGCCGTCGAGGATGTTTACACTTCGCCCGACGAGCGGGCGAAGACGATTCTGAGTTACTAACGGGCTATGGGAGTCAAGGGTCAGTGAGCAGCAGGGCCGGAAGATGGGCAATCGGGATTGCCGCGGCGGCAGCGGCGCTCGCGTTTGTGCTCGCGTCCCCCGTCCCATTCCATGCCGCGAATCCGGAGGACTCATCGGTGGGTGTCCGCGCGTTCAACACAGGCGACTACAAGGGGGCAGCGGCATCGCTTGCGCGCGAGGTGCAGGCGTCTCCGGACGATCTGGGCCTTCGCATCACGTATGCCGTCGCTCTGCTGCAGATGAAGGACTACCAGACGGCGGCGGAGCAGCTCGACCGGGCGATCGCCCTTGCGCCCGCCGCGTCCCTCCTGCGCGATCTGCATTCGTCGGCCCTTCGCGAGACGAAAGCCGCCAGGCAGGACGCGGTGGCGAAAGCCAGGCCTCTCGGAGGCGCTGTCGTGAACGCCCCGGACAGCGACGTTCGCGATGCGTCCGTCAGCGTTCTGAAGCAGGTCGTGCTCGACCATCCGTTAAGCGCCCCGGTGGCGAACCTGCTCGGCGACGCCCTGCAGTTGAGCGGCAAGCTCTCTGAGGCCGAGCAGTGGTATCGCAAGGCCATGGCGCTGGCGCCAAAGTGGACCAAGCCGGCGGTGGGCCTGGCGCTGACGGCGCTTGACACCGACCCGACGCGTTCGGCCAACCTGCTGGAGGACGTTCTCCGCAAGGACCCGTCCAACTCGCGGGCCAGACTCTGGCTGGGCGACGCGTACCGGCGCACGGGATGGCAGGATCTGGCGGATCGCTGCTATCTGCGGGCCGCCGAGGACCCGCTTACGCGATCCGATGCTCTGGTGCGGCGCGGCACACAGTATATGGGGCAAAACCAGGTGCTGAAAGCCGAGGGGCTGTTCAGCGAGGCTCGGGAAGCCGACCCGCGGAACCTCACGGCGGCAGTCGGGATGGCCCAGGCTCAGGCGCTGCGCAACGATTTCGGGAAAGCGCAGGAGACGGCCGGGAGCGCGGCTGAGCAGTCGCAGGCGTATTCGCCTGCCACCCGTGCGCAGGTGTACCGGAACGCGGCCCAGGTTGCGCAGGCGGCAGGCCGTTTCGACCAGGCCGGAGAGTATCTGGGCGCCGCCAACAGCTTCGACCCTTCTGCGCAGAGCGTTTACGCCGAGCAGGCGGACAATTACGCGCGGCAGAATTCGCTGCACGGCTGGATCGCCGAACAGGAGAGCGCGCTCAAGCAGAAGCCTGGCGACCTTACTGCAATGCGGCGTCTTGCCGAGGCGTACCGCGCCGCCGGCAGCCACGTCAGGCGTCTTGAGATTCTCGATCGCCTCACGAAGGCCGACGCGGCGGGCGCCTGGCAGTGGAAGCTGCAGTCGGCCGAATCGCTCTGGGCTCTTGGCCGCAGGGACGATGCCTGCGAGCGCTGGCTGTCGGCGGTGGACGCGGGATATCCCACGCGCACCATTCGCATTGCCGAGTCCGTCGGCTCCCGCGCCGATGCTTTGCCTTACCTCGTCAGCCGCTTAAGCGCCCGCAAGCCGTCGCGCAATGCCGGGCACCTGCTCTACGCCATTGCGAGCCGCGAGGGGCGCTATGCGGAGGCTCTGGCGCACCTCGACCGCGTCATCGCTCTCGATCCGAAGAACGTCACGCTGATCGGCCAGCGCGGCTGGCTGCTCGGCAAAATGGGCCGCTCGGCCGAGTCCGAAGAAGCCTTCCAGAAGCAGCGCGACCTTATCCGCCAGAAGCAGTAAACCTCCGGTAGTTTCTGTCTTCTGAGAGGATTGGATACACTGCACTGAGAACTCTGTGCAGGCAGGAGTGTACCTATGCAACAAGATCAGGATGCCACGATGATCGGCGGGCCGGAAGCGGCCGACAATTTCGACAGGACGCAGGCGATGGCTCCGGCGGGTCTCGACACCACCCAGATGGGCGCTTCCGTCGAGTGCCCCGTCTGCCGCGCGCGCAACATTTCGGCGGACACGTACTGCTGCGAGTGCGGCTTTCTTCTCTCCGCGACGCCGGAGGAAGGGGACGCCGGACCGCAGGCGTCGCCGGCTGTCCTGCGCGACACGCGCTCGGGACGCACATTTCCGCTGGAGTTGGGTGTTGCCACGGTCGGGCGAGAGAACGCCGACATTCTTCTGAGCGATCCGAGCGTCAGCCGCAAGCATGCCGAGATCGAGTTTCGCGGCGCGGACACGCTCGTGACCGACGCCGGAAGCACGAACGGCACCGTCGTGAATGGGCGCAGAATTGCCGTCGGCGAAGAGCAGGTGCTCGAGCCGGGGCAGGAGGTGCGCTTCGGCAACTGCATCTTCGTGTTCGACCTGACACGGGAGGATGACGAGCAGGACACCGCCGCGCCGTCCGAAGAGCCGGAAGAGGCCAGCCAGCCGGAAGACGCCGCAGTCACGATGGTGGGTTCGCCCGGTGGCATGCCCGAGTTCGACCTCGATCTGCCGGACGAGCAGCCAGCCGAAGCCGCAGCGCCATCAGGCCCCCGGCTGCAGGACGCTGGCAACCCCGCCCTCACATACCCCATCTCGCCGGAAGGGGCGGCAATCGGGCGAAGAAGCGGCCAAGACATCGTTATCGAGAACCCCTATGTTTCGTCCGCGCACGCCGCCATCGCCGTTCAGGACGGCGAGTGTATCCTCACGGACATCGGAAGCACGAACGGCACGGTTGTCAACGGAGAGACCCTGCCGCCGAACGAGCCGCGCGTTCTGGCCGACGGCGACGAAATCTCGTTCGGGCCGGTCAAGCTGGTTTTCAGGAAGGGTGAGGCCGAAGCGAGTTGAGCGAAGAACGTGAGATAACCGCCAAGTTCCTTGTCGAGGACCTTCACTCCGGCTGGGATGAGAAGGCCGTGCCCTCTGATCTGACGGCGCGGCTGCTGATCGGCGCCCGTACCGATCTGGGCCGCGTGCGTGAGAACAACGAGGACAAGTTCGAGTTCTACGTCCCGTCAGACCCCGCCGCGCAGGGCGCGAAGGGGAGCCTGGTCGCCGTCGCCGACGGCATGGGTGGGCATGCGGCCGGGCAGATCGCCAGCGAACTAGGCCTCAAGACGCTCATCCAGCGCTATTTCGCGGATACGCACGCGGACGTCCCGGGCGCTCTTCGGATGGCCGTGCGCGAGGCGAATGCAGTTGTCTATGATACCGCCTCTATCCCGGGGCGCGATGGCATGGGCACCACGCTCACCGCCGCCGTCGTGCGCGGGCCGCGGCTGTATATTGCGCAGGTCGGAGACAGCCGCCTCTATCTTCTTCACGGCGAAGTGCTCGAGCAGGTCACCGAGGATCATTCCTGGGTGGCCGAACAGATCCGAAGAGGCCTCTTGAGCGAAGACGAGGCCCAGTATTCGCCGTTCCGCAACGTCATCACGCGCTCGCTCGGCAATCAGCCGGAGGTGGAGCCCGACATCATCGAGCGCGAAGCCTGCACGGGTGACGTGCTTCTGCTCTGCTCGGACGGGCTGAGCGGCGTCGTGCAGCGGGAGGAGATGGAGAAGGCGCTCCTGAGCCAGGGGCCTTCGGAGGCCTGCCAGTCTCTGGTGGACCTTGCGCTGGAACGGGGCGGCCCGGATAACGCGACAGTGCTTGTTGCGCGCATCGAGGAGATGCTGCCCATTGCCGCGGGTGAGTCCGTCACCGTGCCTCCCGAGTGCGCGGCGGAACCGGCGCAGCCGGAACAGCGGTCAACCAGTAAGGAAGGCAAGAAGCGCCGGGGCTGGTTCCACCGCGGCGAGTAGCCGGGTGTCCGCGGGTGTTCTGGCCGCGCCCGCCCCGCCGCCAATAGATACTTGACGCAGTCCAGCAATACTCTAGGCCGGTACCAGATCATCCGGGAGATCGCCCGTTCGAACGACATTGTCTATGAGGCGATAGACCCGGCCATCGGGCGCCGCATAGCCCTCAAAGAGCTGCAGATACCGCCGAACCTTGTCGGCAGCGCAAAGCGCGAGCGCATCGAGCGGTTCTATCGCGAGGCGAAGGCGGCGGGCACGCTCACGCATCCGAACATCGTCACGATATTCGAGGTGGGCGAAGACGCCGGGCGGCACTTCATCGCGATGGAGTTTCTTGAAGGTCAGACGCTTCAGGACACGATTGACATCCGCGGCGCGCTGCCCCCGGCGGAAGCACGAGGTATCGTGCTGCAGGTGCTCGAAGCCCTGGCGTTCGCTCACAAGCACGGCATCATTCACCGCGACATCAAGCCCGCCAACATTCAGCTTCTGCCGGGCGGAGTGGTCAAGCTGACTGATTTTGGCATCGCGCGCATCATGCACGAGCCGTCCATCACCGCCAGCGGGCAGATCTTCGGTACCCCGTCGTATATGTCGCCCGAGCAGATCGCCGGACGCGACATTGACCAGCGCTCCGATCTCTTTTCGCTCGGGGTGGTGCTCTACGAAGCCCTGACAGCCTCCAAGCCCTTCACCGGCGATAGCGTCGTGACGATCACGTACAACATCATGAACATGCCCGCCACGCGCCCCGCGGGCGTGCCGGACGGGCTGGCGGATATCGTCCAGAAGGCGCTCGCCAAAGACCCCGCCGCGCGGTATCAGTCTGCTCAGGAGTTCGCGGATGCGCTGACGGGCGACTGGGACCGCCGGGGCCCGCAGATCGGCCAGGCGCCACCGCCCATCTTCTTTCCTTCGGGTCAGGGGCCGCAGGCGCCCGCGCCCGGGTTCCCCGGACAGGGGCCGAGTCCCGCGCCCAGCCCCAACCTTCCTCCGCCCCGCCCCCTGCCGCCGCCTCCGCCCCCGCCAGGGCCGTTCATGACCCCGGGCGAGGCCGCCGGGCTCCGAGCGTTCTTCGTCACTGTCATACTCGCGGCGGCTGTGCTGTTGGCGATCTGGGGCATCAATGCCGCATACGAGAACTACAAGATACAGGGGAATGATGCCAGGGCGGCGGAGTACTTTAACAGCGGCACCGCGCATTACAATGCCGGCCGCTACGATCAGGCCATCGAGGAGTACCAGCGGGCGTTGTCCACGGACCTCAGCGAGCGTTTGAAGGCCGAGGCAAGGCGCGCCATCGGCGCCTGCTATGTGGGCAAGGGGCAGAACGCAATACAGGCTGGCAACTTCGCCTCCGCGGCGCAATCCCTGGGGCGCGCGCTCGATTTCCACCCCGAGTCCGGAAACGCCTACTACTTGCTCGGGGTCGTCAGCATGCGGCAAGGGCAACTGACCCCGGCGATCCGCTGCTACGAGCAGGCAGTCAGCCTCGACCCGGAGTCGGATGGCGGCAGAAAAGCGGCCGGGGCGCTCCAGGAATACTACTGGAACCGGGCGGCGCAGTATTCGGCGTACGGCAGGACCGGCGGCGCCATGGACTGCTGGAAGAAGATCGTCGAGATTGATCCTTCAACCAATCTCGCATTAAGGGCGCAGGCTGAATTGGAGCGCGCGCTTCTGCGTTAGGTGGTGTGGGCTGCTGGCGCGTCTCGCGCGTCTGCGCTACAATCGGGCGGTAAGCCCGAGTCAACCATGCCTCAGTCCCAGGATCATATTCGCAATTTCTGCATCATCGCGCACATTGACCATGGCAAGTCCACGCTGGCGGACCGCATCCTCGAGCTGACGCACGCAGTTTCGGGACGCGAGCACCGCGACCAGATGCTGGACACCATGGATCTTGAGCGCGAGCGCGGCATCACTATCAAGATGACCGCCGTGAGGCTGGAGTACGAGGCGAGCGGCGGACAGACCTACACGCTCAATCTGATTGACACTCCGGGGCATGTGGACTTCAGCTACGAGGTCTCACGCAGCCTCAACGCCTGCGAGGGGGCGGTGCTGGTCGTTGACGCGGCGCAGGGGGTCGAGGCGCAGACGCTGGCCAACGTCAGCCTCGCGATGTCCGCGAATCTCGAAATCATCCCCGTCATCAACAAGATAGACATGCCCGCCGCCGAGCCCGACCGCATCAAGGACGAGATCGAGAACGTCCTCGCGATTGACGCATCGGACGCGATTCTGGCAAGCGCCCGCGAAGGGGTCGGCGTTCGGGACGTCCTGGAGCGCATCGTTCATCAGATCCCGCCGCCCTCTGGTTCGTCTTCCGCGCCGCTGAGAGCCCTCATCTTCGACTCCCATTTCGACCAGTACCTAGGGGTGGTCGCCTATGTGCGTATCGTGGACGGAAGCCTGAAGCGGGGCGACCGCATCCGGATGATGGCCAGCGGCAGGGAGTTCGAAGTCAGCGCAGTGGGGGTGTTTCTGCCCGAGATGACCGAGGCGGAGGGGTTGTCGGCGGGCGAGGTCGGTTATGTCATCGCTTCGATGAAAGAAGTGGGCGATGCGCGCGTCGGAGACACGATCACGCTTGCCAGGCACGGGGCATCGGAGCCGCTTCCCGGTTACAAACTCGCCAAGCCCATGGTCTCCTGCGGGATGTACCCGATGGTGTCCGAGGACTACCCCAACCTTCGTGAGGCACTCGAGAAGCTCCAGCTCAATGACGCCGCTCTGAGCTGGCAGCCGGAGACGTCGGCGGCTCTGGGGTTCGGATTCCGGTGTGGATTCCTGGGGCTGCTGCACATGGACATTGTGCAGGAACGTCTGGAGCGCGAGTTCGGGCTGGGCATCATCGCCACCGCTCCCGGCGTCGTCTATCGGGTTTACAAGACGGACGGCGAGATGATTGAGGTGGACAACCCGGCGAAGCTCCCCGCCACCACCCTCATCGAGAAGATCGAGGAGCCTGTGGTGGACGCGACGGTCATCGTGCCCTCCGAGTACCTCGGAGGGGTGCTCGACCTCTGCCAGGACCGCCGCGGCACGTTTACGCACATGGAGTACTCGGGCGTCACGCGGGTGATCGTCCATTACCGGCTGCCGCTGGCCGAGATTCTCATGGACTTCTACGATCAGCTCAAAAGCCGGACGCGCGGGTATGCGTCGTTCGATTACGAGATGGCGGGCTATCTCGACTCGAGCGTCGTGAAGCTCGATATCCTGCTGAACGGATCCCCGGTGGACGCGCTGTCGTTTATCACGCACCGCGACCGCGCCTATGCGCGCGGCAAGCTCATGACCGAGCGGCTCAAAGAGATTCTGCCCCGCCAGATGTTCGAGATTCGTATCCAGGCGGCTATCGGACACAAGATCATCGCCGCCGAAACCGTGCGCGCCCTGCGCAAGAACGTCATCGCCAAATGCTACGGCGGCGACATCACGCGGAAGAGAAAGCTGCTGGAGAAGCAGAAAGAGGGCAAGAAGCGCATGAAGCAGATCGGGTCGGTCGAAGTGCCGCAGGAAGCCTTCCTGAGCGTCCTCAAGCTCGGGGAGTAGAGCGCCATGCGCTTCCAGGCGCCTCGCTCGGCTTATGTCCACATCCCTTTTTGCGCGGCGAAGTGCGGCTATTGTGACTTCAACAGCTTCTCCGGGATGCTGCATCTCGCGCCCCGCTATACCGATGCCCTCTGCCGCCAGATCTCAAGCGCCTCCGGGGTGTCCTCCGGTCTCGACACCGTCTATTTCGGGGGAGGAACCCCGGCGCTGATGCCGGCGGACGCGCTGGCGCGCGTGCTCGGCGAGTTGCGCCGGACGTTCGGCCTCGCGGACGGCGCGGAAGTAACGCTGGAGGCAAACCCGGAGTCGGCCTCTTACGAGAAACTCGCCGCCGCGCGCGAAGCGGGGTTCAACCGGGTCAGCATCGGCATTCAGTCGTTCGACGACGGGCAACTGGCCATGCTGGGGCGCGTGCACACGCGCGAGCAGGCCGTGGCGGCGTTCAGCGCGGCGTGGCGGGCAGGGTTCCGGAACATCAGCCTCGACCTTATGTTCGCGCTTCCCGGCCAGACCCTGTCCGATCTTCACGGCACGTTAGCCAGCGCGATTGACCTGAGGCCGGAGCACCTGTCCGCCTACAGCCTGACCGTCGAGGAAGGGACTCCTCTCTTCGAGCGCGTTCGGGCGGGTGAGGTGACGCCGCCGGACGACGATCTGGTCGCCGATATGTACCAGGCGGTTCGCCAGACCCTGATGCGGGCGGGGTACGAGCACTACGAGATATCGAACTATGCGCTGCCGTCCATGCGTTGCCGCCACAACGAGGCGTACTGGCGCAATGGCCCGTACCTCGGATTCGGGGCGGGGGCGGCGCAGTACGTTGCGGGAGAGCGGCTGACGTGGGAAGGCGACCCCGTGGCGTTCATCGGGCAGATCGAGTCCGAAGGGCGGGCGCGGGAGGCCTTCTCCGAGCGCCTGGAGGGCAGGGCGCTTCTGGGGGAGACCGCTATGCTTGCGCTCAGAACATCTGGCGGGCTGGACCTGCCCCGTCTGTCGCTCGAGTTCGGCGAGGATGTCGAGGCCGTCTTCAGCAGGCCGATCTGCCGCTTTGCGCAGGCCGGGCTTATCGCTGTGGACGATGGCCGCGTGACGCTTACCGCGGCGGGGCAGCTCCTGGCGAACGAAGTGCTGGCCGAGTTCCTCGCCTGACCCCGGCGGCGGGGAGGAAGTGAGCGGATGAGAAGGGTATAATCCCACATATCGAACAGAGCTTCGGCCAGCGTGAAGCTGTCTGCTTAGACCCGGGCGATCAATCGCACCGTGAAGGGAGGACGCACTATGAACTTCGTAAGGGACATCATTCAGAAGAAGGGACCGCAGGTTGCGGCCGTTTCAGCCGATCAGCCGGTGCTTTCGGCGGCGCAGCTTATGAACGACCGCCGCATCGGGTCGGTTGTCGTGACGCAGGGCGAGACTGTCGTCGGCATATTCACCGAGCGCGACATTCTCACGCGAGTCGTGGCTGCTCAGAAGGACCCCGCTGCGGTGACCGTCCGTGACGTGATGACGCATCCCTGCGTTGTCTGCAGCCCCGAGGACGAGATCACGCAGTGCCAGGCGGTGATGACCGAGAAGCGCATACGTCACATCCCGGTTGTCAGCGAGGGCAAGCTGGTGGGAATCATCAGCAGCGGCGATGTTCTGGCAAGCTCGAAGGTTCAGCTCGAAGAAGCCGTCCGCTATCTGAACGAGTATATCTACGGCTGACGCGCGGCGGCGTCGCGCCACAGCTTGAGGCATGGCTCGAGGGCGGTAAGCACGGGCACGGCTTCCAGACACTCGCATCGCAGGTCAAACAGCCATCCCGCGAGTTCGTGAACCTTCGCGGGCACCGGTTCGTTCGTCCACAGCCACAGCGCTAGCGCCTTCATCTCCTTCAGCGTCTCGGCCATCTCGCCTGTCAGGAAGTCCAGGCGCGCGAGAAAGAGCGGCCAGTCCGGGTCGGCAGGCGCGCCGCCGGACATCTGGCGCGTCATTGCTTCCCATTCCGCCGCGCTCCCGACGAGCTGCGAATCCTCCACCGGACGGGGCACGCCCAGATAGAACTCCATCGGCTCCTTGCACAGCCTGCCGGCCGACAGCCGTATCCTGTCCTGCGCGAT
>JBPOJE010000093.1:0-22890 GCA_052033935.1 Armatimonadota bacterium | reverse complement strand
ATGCGCTCAACAACGCCGGCGCGTGGCAGACGCTGTACACGCTGAAGTACGACGCGACCGCTCCGGGGGTGTCTGGCAGCCCCGAGTTTGTGAGCGCGAGCGCAACCGCCGCGGGAAACGTCACGGTGCGCTGGAAGAACGGCAGCTACGCGGATGCCTCGTCCGGCTTGAAGGCGGCTCCTCTGGCCCTCTATGAGGGCGCGAACAAGATATCGGCCGATCTGGCCTCCAGTGTCACGAGCGCGTTGTTCACCGCATCGGCCGGCACTCATACCTACACTCTGAAGGTGGCCGACAACGCCGGCAATCTGGCAAGCGTCGCCAGCATCACGTGCAACGTCAAGGTACCCGCCGACGCCAACAACCCCTGGATCTTCACCACTCCTGCTGTGTCGCTTGCGCCTCCGGGAGTCTACCCCGCCGCCGAAAGCAAGGTGTTCGCTTCCTCCAACGCAAAGCTGTTCGCCTTCAAGGGCACTGATGCCGATCCACTGTGGGCTCCCGTGACGGCCGGCGGAGCCATTATGGGAAGGGCGATCCCCGCATCGCTCGCAAGCCAGCTCACGGTGCTTGCCGGGGCGCAGGATAACAAAGTGTACGCGCGAAACGTCAGCGACGGAACCGAGCACTGGACGCACGACTTCGGCTCGGACTACAAGGTGACCGCCAAGCCGGCGGGCATCAGAGGGGTCACCGTCGGGGCCTACACCGGCGACGTCGTCTTTGCCGCCACCGATTCCGGAGTCAACGGCAACCTGCTTCGGGCGCTTCGCGCCGATACCGGCGCGGAACTCTGGACGTATGCCGACGCTGTTGACCCCCTCGGACCGATCCTCGGCTCGCCTCTGGTGCTGCCGTCGAAGGGTCTCGTGGTCTTTGCCACCAGCACGGGCGTAAGCATAGCCGACGCAGGCCGCGTCGTCGCGGTCAACATCGCGGCCGGCACACGGGCGTGGCAGTTCGCGTCCGGGCACGTGGCAAGCGCTCCCGGGACCAACGGCGCTGAAAGCGCGGTTTACGTCGTGAACGAAACCGGCTCGCTTTATGCGCTCAACGCCTCCAGCGGGGCCGTCCTCTACGGCCCGGTCTCGCTCGGAGCCACCGGCATCTACGGCACTCCCACCTGGCATGGAAACGGCCCGAGGCTCTACCTGAGTTCGAAAGGCGGCAAAGTGTACGCGCTCGACCCGGTGAACGGCGATACCGCAGCCGGTTGGTCAGGCCCCATCACCATCGGCCAGCCGTCCAACCCGGTGGTGTTCAACCAGGGGCTGTACGTCGGAAGCTCCGACGGCAACCTGTACGAATACGCCATCACGACCGGACTCCAGACCGGAGTCCGCGCCGTGGGCAGCACGGTCGGAGACCCTGTTGTGGATGCCTACCTCTGGCGAATCTACGCCGGAGCGGCTGACGGGCGCATCTACGCGTTCACCACTCCGTTCTAGGGGCATCACAACAATCTGTGATGATCAAGCCCCGGCGCTCTTGCTGAAGCGCCGGGGCTTTTCGTTTCCGGTTGCGGTTGGCGGCCGCATTCCGCCTCCTGCCGGCCCGCATCCAAAAAACCTGCAAAAAAAAAAAAATTGTGTCTTGACAGGCACCGGATGCCGTGCAATCATACTTGGTAGTGATGGTGGGCCGTTCGCCCCGTGTCTGGTGGGCGGCCGTTGCCTTCGTTGTCCCGCGGCCTGGGCCGGAGTTTCCCCTGAAAGGCCCAACAGGCTGTGTGCTAGGTATATTCGCGAAATGGCCGCGGGAAGGCAATCGTTTGTTTCTGAACTGGCCGGTTGCTCGCCTCAACGTCGCCGGCTGAGTGGAGGACTACGAAGTCATGAACGATCGTCTCAAATTCTACTTCCTGGCCGCGCTGGTGTGCTGCGCCGTTACGTGGACAGCGCAGACGTGCTGGGCCGGGCCTACGGTGACCATCGAGAGCCGCGTTGCGGGTGGGGCGCAGAACCCGCTCTACACGCAGAACGGTCCAGCAGTCACGACGGCGAAGTCAACGGCCGCAGGCCTTTCAGGCACCGGCTCCTACTATGCGGGTGACACTACCCCTGTCAAGTATGGCGACTGGGCATTTACCCCCACGATCGGCGGGTACTATCACGTCAATGCGACGTGGGCCAACTATGCGACGCCTGGCGGGTGCAACTGGGTGGTCAATAACGCCGACGGAGCCTACGCAAACACTACGCTTCAGCAGACAGGCACCAACGGCAACGTATGGAACCAGGTGACCGGAACAAGCCCGCTGCGCTTCATGTCGGGAACCGCATACGCCACGAGGCTCAACACAAACGCCACGGGGACTTCTGGCAAACGAGTGCTCTTCGACTCTATCCAGTGGGTCTGGCACCAGCCGCTCGCGCCCACCGGGCTGACCGCGACCACCGCGTCTTCGACTCAGATCAACCTGTCCTGGACAGGCGTGGATCTGCCGTCCGGCGGCTACTACAAGATTGAGCGCAAGACCGGTTCCGGCGGCGCATGGGGCCAGATAGCCACCAACGTCACGGCGACCACCTTCAACAACACCGGCCTCGCGTGCAACACTCAGTATTACTACCGCGTCATCGCCTTCGAGACCAATAACTCCGATTACTCCACCGAAGCCAACGCCACGACACTTCCGTGCACGCCCGCCGCGCCGAGTCCGGCTGGCGTCTCCGCACTCACGGACACCAGCCTCACCTGGAACTGGGTGGACAACTCCAACAACGAGAGCGGCTTCAGAATCTACAGTGCGGCCACAGGCGGAACGCTGCTGGCCACCGTGACGGGCACAAGCTGGCAGGAGACCGGGCTTTCCTCAGACACCGCCTATACCCGCTGGGTGTCTGCCTACAACGCGGGCGGCGAGTCGGCGCGCGTGCAGTTGCCCACTGTAGAGACGCTCCTCGCCGGGGCCGAGTTGATATTCCTCGAGGGCTTCAACAACGCCATCACTGGCTGGACCAATCCGCAGGACATATACCCGCCCGGCCCGACGCCAACGGCTTTCGATTACAGCATCGGTCAGAACCACGGAACCTTCACCGGCGCTGGCGCGGCACACATGGAGTATGTCGCGTACCCGAGCGGCTCGGTCGACCAGATGTACCGCAAGTATTACAGGGTCAGCGGCCTGAATGGCGAGGCCGGGCCGTACGTGGGCGACGGCTACCCGACGCCGTTTGGCGAAGGCATCGTTTCGGGATACTTCTACGACCCGAAGAACGCCAACAAATCCTATGCAGGTGGTCACTCTTGCACAAGGTTCAGGCAGGCTTTGTCACTCCGGCACCAGACTCCGGCCTTTGGATCGAGCTTCGTCATCGACAACGGAATCTACTATGGCTCGCCGCTCGTCACGCCTTACCCGTCCGAGGAGTTCGGGTCACAGAGGGACTATGCATACAGGCTCGTCGGCGCGGATGGAGCGAACTGGACTCAGTGGGGAGCGCTGCGCTGGGATCAGGACGGGTGGGACACATATCCCATCCCCAATGAATGCGGCCAGGCAACAGGCTGGATCCGGTTTCAGACTCAGATCGTGCCAGACACCGCCACCTACGATCACAGCCAGGCCGCGGAAACGACCATCAATCTGTGGCGCGATCAAGGGCACGGTGTTTCTGAACAGACCTTGAGCCGCGCTGGCACCACCAACTTCTGGAAGTACGGCTTCGAAAAGGTGACCCTTGGCCTTGGCGCCTACTCCGAGGACAGCGAAGGCTGGTGGGACGACATCGTCCTTCAGGCCCACAGGCCGGGGGACCCCGTCATCGCACCCGCGCAGGCCGGGCCGCTTCCCGGAAACGACCCGAAGACCTCGATCACCTGGCACTGGACCAACGCGAACGTGGGCAACAACATCTTCGCCTACGATCTGGCCGACCCCGACGGAGTCAACAAGGCCCCGGTCTACCCGATGGGCCAGCCGGGCGACGGCCTGCTGGACGGTGAGTCCGACGAGTGGATTCAGCGCTGGCAGACGCAGTACACCGAGGTCGGCCTCACCCCGAACGCGCCGTACCGTCGCAAGGTGCATGCTTGGAACGGCACCCTCAACAGCAACTACACGAACGTGTCGTTCCAGACCAGGCTGCTGGACGGAACCATCGTCGGTAACAACACCGGTGCCTTCCCCGATGTCAGCACCTACACGTGGGCGCAGGCCGGGGTTGACCCCACCGGCGCTGGAACAAGCGGCAACCTCTACTTCTGGGACGGATACACGCATCCCGAGGAGCACCTCGCCATTGACGGCGTCGCCGTGGCCCCCAACACCGCGCACGGGCACGGGCCGTCCAGTACGTGGTGGCACAAGCATGTGAGCGGCCACAACCCGTTCGCGTTCGAGAACTCCGCCATGTTCGGCACTTCCACACACGGAGGCAGTGCGTGGAAGGCCTCGCGGTTCAAGTACGTCTGGAACAGGAGCGCGACGCCGCCGGCGTGGAACTCCAGCACTCCGGCTACCGAGTGGTCGAGCGGAACGATCAATCTCGCCTGCACCGACACCTTCCTGCCGGGCGGCACACCGGTGGACGGCGCTTATTACCTGCACGTGGCGGCGATGAACGAAAACGGCGAGTGGAACTACACCGCCGCCGATACCGCCACCTACGGGCCGTTCCAGTATGACCACACCCCGCCGAACAATCCCGCCGTCGCTTGCGATGACGGCTTCGGCGAGGGAGAGGTTCATGCCGACCCGAGCCCGAGCTTCACGCTGAGCGGCGCTTCGGACCCGGGCACCGCGGGGGTGAACGCCTCCGGCCTTGAGGTTACGCCCGAACAGCGCTACCGGTATTACTGGGGTCCCGAGAGTAATCCCGCGGTGGGCGTCCCCAATACGCTGACCGATGAGACCATCACCGGGCTGACGGTACCTCTCAACTCGACGGGTACCTACTATCTGCACGTGCAGACCAAGGACGAGGCCGGCAACTGGTCCGAACCGGTCACCTGCACCTACCACTTCAAGACTCCCGAGTGGGAGTTCCCGACCGGCGCTGTCAACCTGGCGCCTCCGGGTGTCTACAACTGGGATGTGTGGACCGACCCGCTCGGCAAGCACGACTCCATGGTCTATGCCTCGTCCAACAGCAAGGCGCACGGCGTCTGGGGAACGGCGGACCTGGTTCCTGGCACCCCCGCGCCGAAGCTCAAAGACGCGGTGCAGGCCGAGGATATCTGGCTCGAGGCCGACCCGTCGGGCGCGCTGGACCTGAACGGCCCGGTTTACGGGCGGCTGCCTGTGGCCCGGCTGATGGTCGGCGCCACGCCCACCGCCACCCGCACGGTCATAGGCGGCACCTGCGCTCCTGACACCGCTCAGTCGGGCAGGGTGTATGCCATCGAGGCCGGCACCCGCCAGGTGCTCTGGACGCACGACATCGGCGCGGGCTACAACGTGAAGGCCAAGCCCGGCGGCGCGTTCAACAAGACGATCGGAACCTACACGGGCGACGTGATCTACGCCGTCACCGACAAGCAGGGGGCCAACAACTACCTGCGGGCGCTGAAGGCGACCGATGGCACGAAGCTCTGGTCCACGGATGAACTCGGACTCACCGGCGTCGGCCCGATCCTGGGCGCGCCGTTCCTGATGCCGGTCGGCGCTCAGGAAGCCGTTTACTTCGCGACCATGGACGACGGCGCGCAGCCCGGCGGAGTTTACGCCGTCAACCTGGCGACCGGTTCTCTGTTGAACGGCAACTGGCCGAAGCAGCTCGGCTCGTTCAAGAGCGCGCTCGGGACGGACGGCTCGTTCGTCTACGGCGTCAACGAGGCGGGCCATCTGTGGAAGATCAGCCTCGACGGGTCTTCGGCGACGGATATCGCCACGCTGGACGTCGGGGCGAACCAGGGCATCTACGGAGCGCCTTGCTGGGTGTATCCGCGCTGGGTGGCTGGCGGGAACTGGCTGATCATTTCGTCAAACGCTGGCAAGGTCTACTGCATAGATGTCGCCAACCCGGGCACTCCGAAGTGGGTGGTGGATATACCCGCTCCGTCGTGCCCGATCTACTGGAATGGCAGCGTCTATGTCGGCAGCAGCAACAAGAAGCTCTACCAGCTCGACGTTGACGACGGCTCGGTTGTGACCAGCAGAAACCTGCCGGCGACGGTGGGCGACCCGGTGATTGACCAGGTCTGGAACCGGCTCTACCTGCACGCGGGAGACGGGGTGATGTACGGGTTCAACCTTCCGCTGTAGTCTCGTGCTCGCGGGACACCGCGGATGACTAGTCGAAAGCCCCGGCGTCGGCAAACGGCGCCGGGGCTTTTTTGGGGCCTGCCTTCGTGTAACGGTTCATAGGGTCACGGAGCGACAGCGGAGTACTCCTCCCGGTGAATAGCTGTAAAGGCGTACCTCATAGAGGCTTCTTCGCGAAGTACGGCACCGGAATGTCCGGTGCGCAGGCTAGCCATCCTGGCTTAACGAGAGCATCACTACACAAACGGGCCAATGTCACTTGACCGCAGGGAGTGAAACGGGATACCATCCGTGTGGTTCAACCCCGGGGGCTTCAAGCCTCCGCATACACTACTGGCTGAGTTTCGCCAGCACGGAAGGCGTTTCTTGAAGTCCCATAATGAGACCCGTTCAGTGTTTTTGCTCGTCTGCCTGCTCGTCTGGGCCGCTTCCGCCCTGTGCGGAGCGGCGACGGAGGTAGTTTTCACCGACCCGTACAGTGGCAGCACGGCGGCGAGGGACCGCATGGTTCAGTTCATCAACTCGGCCACGAGCACGCTCGACGTCGCGATCTACACGTTCACATACGATAGGAGTGGCAGCACGCTGACCGGAGTCGCCGGTGCCCTGCAGGAAGCCAGAAACCGGGGTGTAACGCTTCGCATCGTAACGGACGTTGACGAGGTGGCTTCAACTTCAAGCAACCAGTTCATTATCCTGGACACGCTCGACGGGAGCCGGAACGGGTCACTGAATCCCGCCACGGTACGTAGCGGCAACCACACTGGCATAATGCACAACAAGTTCATTGTGGCGGACGGCCAGCGCGTTCTGACAGGCTCCACAAACTGGACCTCATCCGGCCTGTTCCTTCAGGAGAACAACGTGCTGGTGCTGGAGGGCGCTGGCGTGGCCGCGCCATTTGCCGCGGAGTTTCAGGAACTCTGGGACGGCACGTACGGCAACGATAACAACCCGGAGGATGAGCATTCGTTCACTACCTCGGACGGCGTGCCGGCCGAAATCTGGTTCGGCGCCGACGACAACCTCACCGGCCGTATTACCGGGGCTATTAACGCCGCAACCGCGCGCATATACTTTGCGATGAACATCTTCTCTACCGGCGCCCGGGCGGTGGAGATTGCCGAGGCGCTGAAAGCCGCCGCCGCGCGCGGGGTGGATGTCAGGGGTGTAATGGATGATGACGTAGGCCAGTGGAGCTACCTGGTCTCTTCGCCGGCGATTCCCATGGGTGACTACATCCCTGTCAGCGGCGGTCTGATGCACAGCAAGTTCATGGTTGTGGATCCCGGCCTGCCGACCGCCCGCGTTCTCACCGGCTCCAATAACTGGTCCACGAACGCGGATGCCGCAAACGACGAGAATCTTGTCATTCTGGCTTCGCCCGGCCTGGTGAACCGCTACTTCGACAACTTCAGGCTGCTCTACGTCGAGCGCTCGGCGAATGCCGGGGGCAGCCAGCCGATTCGCCGCTTCGGCGATCTGACCGGCGACAACCAGATCACCGTCACGGATTACGAAGTCGCCCGCGCCATCGCTTCGAACCAGCGAAGCGCAACACCTTTCGAGCTCATCACCGGCGATGTTGCCCCGAACCCCGGAGTGGACGGGCATGTGTTTGGCGACGGGGTTGTGGACTGGCAGGATGTGGCCTGGCTGGCGAACTATCTGGGCATTCCTCAGGGAACCGACAGGGTGGGGGAGATTCTTGCTCTGCCCGACGGGACCAGTGTGGAAACCGAGCCGCTTGTTGTGACGGCGACGTTCGGAAATACGTTCTACGTGGAGCAGGCCGATCGCGCGGCAGGCATACGCGTTCAGAGCGCGGCGGTGAGCGTGGGAGATGAAGTCAGCATTACGGGTACGATGGCAACCGTGACCGCCGGAGGCGAGCGCTACATCTCCGCGGCTTCCGTCAACAAACTCGCGTCCGGCAAGACTCCGCCCAGGCCGCTGTCCATCCAGCAGGACGACATGGGCGGGCAGGACCGAAATGCGCTGACACGCGGAGTTCCCGGAGCCACTTCGGTCTTCAATGTCGGCCTTCGGCAGAGGATTCACGGCCGGGTAACTGGCTGGGGGCTGTTCGCGTTCTGGGTGGATGACGGTTCGGGGTGCGATGACGGTTCCGGCTTCACGGGCGTCAAAGTATCGTGTGGCACGCTCACCCGGCCGCCTGTGGGGGCGCTGATCCGGGTAACCGGCATCTGCTCGCTCGATCAGAAGAACGGTGAAAACATCCGGTTGCTGCGTACGTCTGTTCAGTCAGATATCGAGGCTCTGGAGTAGGCGCTCGGGGCGCCGGATAGGCGATGACAGCCGAGTTTACCTCCAGTCAAGAACTCCGCACCGCACTTGGGCCGGAAGTGAGACTGGTGGCGGATGAAGTCTCGCGGTCGTTTGGTGCGCGAAAGGTCATCCGGCCGCTGTCGCTCGACGTCGCATCGGGCAATGTGCTGGCCGTCCGGGGCGCAAATGGCTCGGGGAAGTCAACGCTGCTTCGGCTGCTATCCGGCCTGCTGAGACCCACGGGCGGCGAGACGTGGGTGGAGGTTCGTGGCCGCCGCGTTTCGCACGAAGAGCGCTGGGGCCTGGTGGCGCTTGCCGCCCCGGCGATTCAGCCCTACGTTCACTTGACTCTTGCGGAGAATCTCAGGTTTCTCGGTGAGGCAAGGGGCGGCGCGCCGGATGTTGGTTCCGTCGCTGACCTGTGCGCCCTCATTGGTCTGTCTGACCGGCAGGAGGAGCTGGTCTCGTCCTTTTCGAGCGGAATGCTGCAGCGCGTGCGCCTTGCGCTCGCGCTTGCTGTCAGGCCACCTGTGCTGCTTCTTGACGAGCCTTCGCAGTGCCTGGACGATGAGGGACGGGCGCTGGTGTCGAAGATCGTGGAAGCTCAGCGCAAAGCAGGCGTCTGCGTGATTGCCACCAACGACGGCTCTGACGCGGCCCTTGCGGACAGATGCCTTGTCCTTGATGGGAGCGCGGAGGCGTGATGGGAACCCTTAGCGGAGCATGGGCCGTTTTCCTAAAGGATGCCCGCGGTGAGTTTCGCACTCGCTATGCGATCAGCGCCATTCTGCTCTTTGCGGTCGCGTCGGTAGCGCTGGCCGGCTTCGTACTGAGGGGCGCGATGCTCGACGAGAGACAGGCAGCCGCTGTTGTGTGGCTGATCGTGTTCTTCGCGGCGGCAACCGGGCTGGCGCGGCCGTTTGTTCAGGAGGCGGAATCGGGCACCGAGCTGCTGCTGCGGCAGGCGGCCCGTCCTGAAGCCGTGTGGCTGGGCAAGTTCGCCTTCAGCCTGGTGCTGATGGCGGCAATCGAATTGATTGTCTTTCCGCTCTTCGGGGCATTTCTGGGCGTGGATGTGCGGCGTCCTGGCTGGCTTGCCGCTGTGGCCGCCGCCGGGGCCGTGTCGCTTTCGGGCGCGACGACGATTCTGGCGGCGATGGTGGCGAAGGCGCGCGTGCGGTCCAGCGTTTTCGCAGTGGCGGCGCTGCCGGTGTTGTTGCCGCCGCTCGTGCTTCTGGTGGAGGCATCCGGACCGGCGTTCGGCGTCAGCGTGGGCGCAGGTCAGCCCCGCGAGGCGCTGCTTGCCGTTGTAAGCTACAGCGGCATGCTTATCGTGCTGTCGTGGTTTCTTTTTCCGGCGGTATGGGACGAGTGATGGCCGCAACAGGTGTTCTGATGAGAACTGAGGTGCTCAAGACGAAATGAGAATAGTGCTCGGCATTTGGATGGCGGTGGTGATTGTCCTTGCCCTCTTGGTCTCGCCTCCTCTTTTGGGTCTGGGCGACGCCGGGCGTATCTTCTACTTCCACGTCCCTTGCGCGTGGGTCGCGTTCTTTGCCTATGCGGTGGCGGCGTACTGCGGCACCCGCTATCTTCTGGCGCGCCATGTGGACTGGGACTGCAAATCCGCAGCCGCCGCTCAGATCGGCCTGTTGTTCACGGTTCTCGCGACGGCAAGCGGCGCTGTGTGGGCGGAGACGGCGTGGGGGCAGTGGTGGAACTGGGATCCCCGGGAAACTGCGGTCTTCGTGGTGCTTTTGGTTTATGGAGCCTACTTCGCGTTGCGAATGTCCATCGAACAGCCCGAGCAGCGCGCGGCGATCTCGGCGGCCTATGCCCTTATCGCCATCGTTCCGGCCATATTCCTTATATATGTGGCGCCGCGCCTGGTGGAGAGCCTCCACCCGTCCCCGATGCTGCCCGGAGGCGATGAAACGGGTTCCATCGAGCCGTTTATCCGCAACGTGCTCTACGCCTCGCTGGCTGGCTTCACGGGGCTGTTTGTCTGGATGTGGCGCATACAGACGCGAATCGAGCGTATCGCTCTCGGAAAGGACGCGCAACTGTGAGTAAGCTTCTGGCCCTCTCCGCGGCTACGTTGATCATATGGGGCGGCATTTTCTTTTACATGTGGCAGCTTGACCGCCGTCTCGACACAATCGAGAAGAACAGATGAAACGTGCTCATGTCATCGGAGCCGCGCTTGTCATCGCCTTTGGCGCTTTCGGGCTCGGCCAGCTCAAGAACACGCTCAGGACGTACGTCGGCTTCAGCGAAGCGAGGTCTGGGTCTCAGCGCGTTCAGATCAAGGGGAAGATTGACAAGAAGAGCGTGCAGGTGGACGGCAACACCGGCCGTCTCAACTTTGACGTGACGGACGGCGCCGGCGAGCGCATGCGCATCAATTACGGCGGTTCCACCCCCGGCAACTTCAACCAGGCGTCGCATGTCGTCGCCGTGGGGCAGTACCGCGGCGGCGCGTTCCAGGCGACCGATCTTCTCATCAAGTGCCCATCCAAGTACGAGGGCCAGACAGCGCCGGCGGGGCCATAGATGCCCAGGTACTTCCCGGTATTCCTTGATCTGCAAAACAAGCCCTGCCTTGTCGTTGGGGCGGGGGAGATCGCGACCCGTAAGGCGGCGCAGTTGCTTCACCACGGCGCGCGTCTCACTGTTATCGCGCCGGAGGCATCCGGGACAGTGCGGGATTGGGCGCGCGAGGGGTGCGTGGAATGGCATCAGCGTGAATTCCGCGACAGCGACGTCGAAGGAATGCTGCTGGTCGTAGCGTCAACGGACAACTCACGGGTGAACAGGGCCATCTTCGACGCCGCATCGGGCCGCGGCATACTAGCGAACATCGTTGACGTTCCGGATCTCTGCAGTTTTGTTTATGGGGCACTGGTAGAGCGCGGCGATCTCCAGATAGCTATATCCACCTCCGGATGCTCTCCCGCCTTCGCGCGTCATCTCAAGAAGCATCTGGAGGCGCAATTTGGGCCTGAATACGCTCAGTATCTGGAGATTCTCGGAGAGGCGCGGGCGCTGGGCCGCGAGAAGCTCCCGGGCGCGGTCGAGCAGAGGGCGGCGTATGGCAGGATTCTGGAGATGGACCTGCTCGGGCTGATCCGGGAGGGCAGGGGAGACGAAGCCCGGCAGAGGGCACTGGCGTGCATATCGTTGTCGTCGGACTGAACCACCGGTCATCGCCGGTCGAGGTTCGCGAGCGGCTCGCCGTCCCTCAACGTTCGCTGCCCGAGGCACTCGCGCGCATGGCTTCACACCCGGATGTGCTCGAATGCGCTATCGTCTCAACCTGCAACCGCATCGAAGCGTACGCTGCGCTCTTCTCGCCCGCTGCCGAGGCAGTTTCCTCCGAGCTTGCGGCGCTTGGAGACCTGCATCCGGCCGCCCTCGAGGGGCATCTGTACACCCATTGTGACGATATCGCCGTCCGGCATCTGTTCCGCGTGGCGAGTGGCGTGGACTCGATGGTGCTCGGAGAGGACCAGATCCTCGGGCAGGTGCGCCAGGCATACGAAAGCGCCCACGGTGCCGGCTCCACTGGGCCCCTTCTGAACCGTCTTTTCGAGACTGCTCTCGCCACCGGCAAGCGCGTCCGCACCGAAACCGGGATCAATCGCGGAGCGTTCTCGGTGGGGTCGGCGGCGGTCGAACTGGCAAAATCCATTTTCGGCGATCTGGCGGGGCGGCGCGTGCTGCTTCTGGGCGCGGGCAAGATGTCCGAAGCGACAGCCGAGCGGCTGATGCAGAGCGGCGCAACGAGCGTCATCGTCGCGAACCGCACGTATGATCGCGCCCGGCGGCTTGCCGATGCGTTCGGCGGCCGCGCGGTCCGCTACGAACAGTTCGAAGAGGAGATGGTGCAGGCGGACATTGTTATCGCGTCCACCGCGTCTCCTCACTACATTGTGCGGCGCGAACCCTTCGAACAAGCCATGCGCCTCCGCGCGATGCGTCCGATATTCCTCATTGATATCGCCGTGCCGCGCAACATAGACCCGGAAATCGCGCACCTCGACTGCGCCTTTCTTTACGACATAGATGACCTGAACGACATCGTGGCGCGAACTTCCGGCGAGCGTCAGGCTCAGGTCGAGCGCGCTGAGGCTATCATTGACCAGCAGGTGGCTGAGTTTATGAGATGGCGCGGGTCGCTTCTTGCCGTGCCGGTCATACGCGGTTTGCGCGGACGTCTCCAGCGCCTTGCCGACGAGGAGATGAAGCGGTTCGGCGGCCGCCTGTCGCATCTGAGCGGCGAGGACAGGGAGGTTGTCCAGCAGATCGTGCGGTCGCTTGTCAACAAGATCTCCCATCACCCGATAACGCACATCAAGGATTATGCGGTGGGCGATGGCGTGGAGCGGCTGCAAACGGCTGTCGAACTGTTCGGGATAGACCACGAGAATCAGAAGGATGGGCCGCCCGATTCTGACGTATCGTCCGGGGAGGGTATCTGACCATGGCTTTCACCGATGCCGCCGTGGCTATGTCGCTCGCTGCGCTCTTTCCGGCGGCGATAGCATACATCGCAAACGTGTTTGCTCCGGCTCGCAGGCTTGCGCTGGTGGCGCATGGAATGGCTCTTGTGGCGTGGCTGCTGCTGACCGCCGGACTGGTGGCACGGATGATCGCGGATGGTTTCCCCGCGCTCTCGACGAGCTTTCAGGCGCTGCTGGCGATCGCCGCCGCTCTTCTGACGCTTCATCTGGCGCAGGTGCTGTGGAAGGACCTGCCCGGGTTCGGAGCGCTCGTAACACCGCTTGCGATGGCGGCGCTGTTTGTCGCGACAGCTCTCCCGCACGCCGCGTCGTATCATCAGGAGGTGCTCGCGAGCCACTGGATCTACCTCCACGTTCTCAGCATCGTCCTTTCGATGATTCTGCTGTTGTTCGCCGGCTGCTGCGCGGTGCTGTGGTTGATCCAGCATCATCTGCTGAAGGCGAAGCGTTGGGCCGGCGCTTTTCGCCGCCTCCCTCCGCTCGAGGTTCTCGACAGCATGAGCTTCTTTCTCGCCGCTGTCGGGTTCGCGGCCCTCACCGTTGGGGTGGTGACGGCCGTTGTCTGGGCCGCCACGCACCCGGATCAGCAGCGCGCGCAGAATCTGCTTGCGCGGGGTGCGGCGATTCTCAGTTGGATTCTGTACGCGTTCTATCTGTGGGCACACGGCAACGCCGGATGGAGGGGCAAGAAGGCGCAGTACATTCTGGTGGCGGGGTGTCTGGCCATGCTTACCACCACGCTTCTGCACCGCTGGTTCTTTCCGAACGCGGAGGTCGCGGGGCTATGTTATCTGACGTTCATCAGAGGTGTGCTGTGAGAACCCTGGTGATTGGCACCCGCGGAAGCAAGCTGGCGCTCGCGCAGGCGCGATGGGCGGTAGAGCGCATACGGTCCGCCTGCCCGGGGCTGAATGTGCGCGTGGAGATCATACGCACCAAGGGGGACCAGGTGCGTGACAGGCCGCTTGCCGCCATCGGCGAAAAGGGGCTGTTCGTGAAGGAGATCGAGAACGCGCTGCGCGTCGGCGAGATTGATGCAGCCGTGCACAGCCTGAAGGACCTTCCGAGCGCTCTTGCGCCGGAGTTCACTCTCGCTGCCGTTCCCGAGCGCGCCAGTCCGGCCGACTGCCTGGTGGCCCCGGCATACGGCAGCCTGTCCGGCCTGCCGGAGGGCGCGGTTGTCGGTACGGGCAGTCCCCGGCGCAAAGCGCAACTTCTGGCGATGCGCCCCGATCTGGATGTGCGCGACATCCGTGGGAATGTGGACACGCGTCTCGCGAAGATCGCGGCGGGTCAGTACCAAGCTGCCGTTCTTGCAGCCGCCGGTCTGGAGCGCCTCGGGCTATGGGACGTCGTCTCGCAGGTTTTTGCACCGGCGGAGATCACCCCGGCCATGGGGCAGGGGGCTCTCGGCATTGAGGCCCGTTCTGACGATGAATGGGCTGTGGAGCATCTGCGCCGTGTGAACGACCCCGCCGCGGAAGCGGCGGCTACGGCGGAGCGCGCTTTCGCGGAGGCGCTCGGGGCTTCGTGCACTACGCCCGTCGGGGCGCTGGGGCTGGTCTCGGAAGGGCCGAAGTGCCTGCATCTGATCGTGGCGCTTAGTGACTCGTCGGGCACGAGTGTCATACGCCGGGAGTTGGACGGGCAGGCGGATCGGCCGTGGGAACTCGGATTTGAAGCGGCTGCTCTGATACGCGAGGCGGGCGGAGACGAGCTTCTGAGGCCCTTTCGGTGAGGCCTGATATGATCGGCAACATACAGGGAGATAAATGAGTTCTGCAACCATAGACTGTGATTTCCTCGTCATCGGCAGCGGCATCGCCGGCCTGACCTTCGCTCTGAACGTGTCGGAGCACGGTACGGTAGTTGTTGTCACGAAGAAGAACGACACCGAGTCCAATACGAACTACGCCCAGGGCGGCATCGCCGCTGTGCTCGGAGGGGATGACAACCTCGATCTGCACATCAGGGACACGCTCGTGGCGGGGGGTGGCCTTTGTCATGAGGACGCTGTCCGGATTCTCGTGGAAGAGGGGCCGCAGCGTGTCCGCGAACTGATGGGGATGGGAGTGCGATTTACGCAGGAGATGGACGAGGACGGACAGCACAGCCATCTGGCTCTCGGACGCGAGGGTGGGCACTCGCGGCGGCGCATCGTCCATGCGGCAGACCTGACCGGCCGGGAAGTGGAACGGGCGTTGGTCTTGCAGGCGAAGCAGTGCGCGAACGTTCGCTTCTTCGAAAATGACATGGTCATCGAACTGGCGCTCGCCGATGACCCTGAGACCGGCCAGCCACTGTGTGCGGGGTCCCACGTCTTCGACACTGAGACGGGCGACACCTACACCGTGCGGTCTCGGGTGACCGTGCTTTCCACGGGTGGCCTCGGGCGCGCCTACCTGCGCACCACCAATCCCAGCATCGCGACGGGTGACGGTGTCGCGTTCGCTTACTGGGCGGGCGCGAGCATCGGCAACATGGAGTTCATCCAGTTCCACCCCACCTCGCTCTACCACGAGCGCGGCGACTCGTTCCTGATTTCCGAGGCAGTGCGCGGTGAGGGCGGCGTGTTGCGTCTGAAGAACGGCAGCACTTTCATGGAGCGGTACCACGAAATGGGATGCCTGGCGCCCCGCGACATCGTCGCGCGCGCCATTGACTCCGAACTCAAAGGGTCCGGTGAGGAGTGCGTCTGGCTGGATGTTACGCATCTGGGAGAGGAGCGCATTAAGACGCGCTTCCCGAACATCCACGAGCGCTGTCTTTCGCTTGGAATAGACATCAGCCGGGAGTGGATTCCCATCGTTCCCGCCGCCCACTACTCGTGCGGTGGTGTGGTGACAGACACAATGGGTCGCACGGACCTCGCCCGCCTCTACGCAACGGGTGAGGTATCCTGCACGGGAGTGCACGGCGCGAATCGGTTGGCGAGCAACTCGCTGCTCGAAGCGCTCGTCTTCAGCCGCCGCGCGGCAATGGATGCCGTTGAGGTCGCGACCCGGACCGGTCTGCCGGACGGCGTTCAGCCGTTCGCGGACAGCGGACATACCGAAGCTGTGCCTATGGAACTGCTCAAGGAGCTTACCCTGCGTCTGCGAACGGTGCTCTGGGTCTATGCGGGCATTGTTCGCACGGGCGAGCGGCTTTCGGTTGCGCTGGCTGAGATTACCGCTATCAGTCAGGAAGTCGAAGCGCTGTGGCACACCGGGCGGCTTTCGCCGGAGCTTCTCGAGCTTCGCACGTTGCTGAGCGTCGCGCATCTGATTGTGCAGTCCGCATTGAGGCGCCAGGAGAGCCGGGGGCTGCATTACACGCTTGATTATCCCGAGCGCGACGACGTGAACTGGCTGCACGACACCATTCTTAGGAAATCCGGCCGCAAGCGATCCTGAGGGACGCTCCTCGTTCAGCGTGGGTCCGGCGGTTGAGTGTCCGCGAGCGCGGCTGCCAGCCGCTGGTAACCCTCTAGGGAGATGTCTTCCGCGCGGGCGTCCGCCGCAATCGCCGCTTGGTCCAGAGCCGCCTGCACCACGGCCTTGTCCAGGCCAAGACCGGCCGTCAGTCCGTTTACAGCCTTCTTGCGCCTTTGCGAGAACGCCGCGCGCAGCGCCCGGAAGAACAGAGCCTCCACGTCCTCACGAAGCCGCGCGGGTTGCGGCGTCATAACGGTCAGCGCCGAGTCAACATCAGGCGACGGCAAGAACAGATGGCGCGGCACGGTGAAGGCGAGGCGGACTTCGCAGTGGTAGGCGCAGAAGACTGTGAGGCTCGAGTACTCCGATGACCCGGGCGAAGCGGTAATCCTCTCCGCGACCTCCTTCTGCACCAGAAGCGTGATTCCGCTGAGACGGTCTTTGTGCTCCAGAAGCCTTTCAATGATGGGAGTCGTAATGCTGTACGGGATGTTCGCAACGACTCGCACGGTGCCCGCGGAGACGTCCATAACCTCACTCAGATCAACCCGCAGAATGTCCCCGTCAACAACCGTTATGGACGGGTTGTCCTGATACCTTTCCTCAAGCGCTGCCGCCAGCCGGTGGTCCACTTCAACCGCGGTAACACGCGCCCCGGCTGCCGCCAGCGCATCCGTCAGCGCGCCCAGTCCGGGTCCGATCTCCAGGCACGCCTCGCCGGAGGCAAGACCGCTGGCCGCGACGATCTTGGCGGCGGTCCCCTGATCAACCAGGAAGCTCTGTCCAAGCCTGCGGCTCGGTCTAATGCCAGCAGCGGATAGGAAGCGACGCACCGAAGACGGACTGGCCGGGTTCAGTTCAGTCATCGCAATGAGCCTCGCACCCGGTGCCTGTACTCTCCCGAAGTGCATCCCACATGCCGCTGGAAGACTTTCGTGAAGTAGCTCTGGTCGGAGAAACCGCATTCCAGGCACACCTGTATGAGGCTTTTCTCGGATGTCGTGAGGTAATCCCGCGCTCGAGCGATTCGCAACCCGGTCAGTATCTCCGTGAACGACTTGCCGAACTTCTCCTTCACAACCCTTGAGAAATGCGAGGGAGACAGGCAGGCGATTGCCGCAATCTGGTCGCGCGAGATGTCCTCGCTCAGATGCTCTTCGGCGTATGCCAGCGCGGTGTTCACGAGCACGCTCGTGGGGAAGCTGGCGTGTGTTCGGATGGACTCCATGATCCGCTCCAGCATTCCCACGAGCCACGCTGTAAGTTCCTCTTCCGATTCGATGGCGGCAAGGGCGGTGACCGAAGAGTAGTTGACGCCGAGAAGCTCGGACGGGTCGCCTCCCGCTTCCACGGCCGAGCGTGACATGGTCACGACCAATTCAAGAATGAAGCTCTTCAGCAGGCCGGGTCTGTTGCGTCCGAAGAAGTAGATGCCGACCAGAATCCGGTTGAGAATCGCGCGCGCCTCGCTGAGGTCGCTGCGTTTGATCGCCGAAATCAGTCCCGGCTCTTCCCTGATGTAGATCTCGCGTATGGAGTCGTAGCCCCGGCCCTTGAGCTCGTGAATGGCCTCAGCCCTCCGCGACTCCATCTCGCTGTCGCGTCGCTTCATCTCCAGATAGGCCGCGTTCGTCAGGTTCGCGCGCTCAGTAAGCTTCTGGAGATGCATTGCCGCCTGCCGGATACCGGCGCAGCCTGGCAGTGATGCCTTCGATCCGTCGAGATCTACCCCGTCCACGACGAGGCCGCCGGTGATCTCGGAGTTGATCATCAGGGGTACCGCCCACAGGAGGTACCCGCCGGGACAGAGCGCGAGGAATGGTTCGCCCCAGCGCGCTGTTTGCTCTATGGCCCGCCGTCTCTGGGCGCGGCATCCCGCCTTGTCCCCGCAGCGGCAAGAGGATACTCCGGACGTGATGTTCCCCTTAGTGTCCGTGGCATAGACGTCAATGCCGGTCTGTCCGCGGTAATCGGAGGCGAGTTGCTCGATTGCTGATGTTGTCATGGCGGAACGCTCTGAGTACTATATAACCTCTCGGAGTAGGCAATGACCGCGCAAGCGGCGGGACTCACAAAAAAGGGTCCGGCCACAAGGCCGGACCCAGATGTGACAGCAGTTTCGGCTGACTTAGAATTCCAGTCCCACTGTCATGGAGGCAAAGAAACGTTCGTCGTAAATCCCGGCCTGAGCACGGAACGGGGTATCGTGACAGTAACGGATAGCCGCTCCCAGGTCATTGCCGTTCCATTCCGCCACTACTGCCCATCTGCTGTTCAGGAAGAGCTCCGCGCCGCCGATGAGTTCATTGTCGAATGCTCCCGCGCCGTAGCCAACGTGCAGGCGCAGGAAGGTCGCATCGTCATCAAGTGCTCTGGGCAGTGCGAGCAGGTCTGTCGAAACGATCGCGTAGAACGTGTCCTCGACTTGGTCGAGAACATCCATCATTCCAACCCCGATCTGCACTCGGTTCCAGTTGCTGGGGATGATGTTGGCCTTCACGTTAGCAATGATATCATTGTTGTTGCTGCTCAGATATGCGGCACCGACTTCGAGACCAGATATCAGGCCATAGTTGACTGAGGCAGAGTCGCTGTCACGTCCAAAGAACGCCCCAATCTGCGCCTGGCCCTTTGGGGTGACATACGCTGTGGGCACCGTAATCAGCCCCGTCGGTCCAAATGCCGTGTTCATCCGCGAGGAGACCGCACTGTCATCGTCAGCGATGGCGTGCTGCGATGCGCAGAAGAGCATCGCTCCCGCACAGGCAATCAGCAATGTACAAACCGCCAAACGTCCTGTTTTCAAGATTAGTCCCTTTCTCGCCGGGCTTCTGGCAACCGGCGTACTCATATTGTACACCACACACGGTCGGCTTTGCTCCTCGCCGCGCCTGTGAGGGGCAGGGGCGCCGTTTCATCCCGCGAATGGATTGTTCGCCTTCTCCTCCCCCACCGTTGTCATCGGACCGTGTCCCGGGAGAATCAGGGTCGCGTCAGGAAGCGTCAGAATCCTGCTTCGGATGTTTTCGAGCAGTCTTTCGTAAGATACCCTCGCCCCGCCAGCCGATCCGGCGAACAGGGCATCGCCGACGGCGGCCACCGGTGGCGCCCCTTCGAACCCCGTAACGACAAACGTCAGCCCGCCGGGGCTGTGACCGCCGGTTTCCCGGACGTCGATCGAAAGGGATCCAAGCGCAATCTGCTCGCCATCCGCCACGAAATGCGCGCCGGGCGCAGGTTCCTTCCGGGAGGCGATTATGCGTGGTTTGAACTCGTTCCTGATGTCGCCGAGAATAGCGATGTGGTCGCGGTGCGTATGCGTCAGCGCTACTGTATCGAGCGTTAGGTTATGCTCGTGAACGAGCCGGCGAATGGCCTGGATGTCTGTACCTGTGTCGAAGAGAATGGCTCGCCGGGTCTGGCTGTCCCAGACGAGATACGCGTTGACGGGGTATCCCGAGTAGGAGGATTCAAGCGCATGCACGCAACCCCATACCTCAAGGTTGACTGGATCTGGGCGGTACTCATCGCGTGCAATGGCAGCCAGCGCTTCGCCCCTCAGACCCAGCGCGCCCGCTAGATGCAGGACAGCGGCTTCGTCCGGCACGAGCTGGCCGCTCTCCACGGCGGTGCCCTGCCCCGATGACAGCCCCGCGGCGTCTGCAAGGGCGGTCTCTGTTAGCTTCAAACCCTGTCGCGCCTTGCTAACGATATCACCCAGGCCGTCTTCCAGCGGTCTCATCTTCAGTCTCCCGCCGCTCTGTCCAGAAACGCGGCAAATAAGATTGAGCGCGCCGGAACTCTCACCGGCAGCACGCCCGTAAAGAGAATAGAACATTGGAACCTTACTCTCCTTTCAGATGATATCTTGATCCTTTCTGTTGCCGTACTGTGGTCAGGATGCACCCGCCGGGTAACACCGGCGGGTTTTTCTTGTACAGGAACGAATCGGCGTGGGGGACGCCACTCGCTGATGCGTGAGAACTGAATGATGGTGACCGTGTCGAGAGGCGTGATAGCACGGTCGTACAGGCGCGAGAGGAGAGTAATCAGGTCGTCGGGGTGGCGGAATTCGGAGTTTTCCTTCTCGATCTCCCGCCTGGTGAGCGCCTGAATGGGGTTTGACGGTCACATCGTCTATGATCGCGCAGAACAGCTTCTGGCGCGGGCCGAAACGGCGTCCTACGGTCACCCACACAAGCTGTCCCGGCTGGTATTTCGCCGTCTTGTCGCCGAGACGAATCGTTGCGGTCTTGCGCCCCTTGCGAAGCACATCGCCGTACAGCTCTGTATAGAAATTGATGGCAAAGTTCGGCATGCACGCATCGCGCCGGCAGGAGCTCGCCCTCCGCCAGCGTGTCATTCTACCTGTTGCTTTCTGACCCTGTCAACCAAGCATCGCGGCCGTGTGCGCTATGTGTAAGCGCCTCACCCGGCTTTGAGTTACAATAGGAGGCTGGTGGCTGCCGGTCACCATTACTAAGGTAAAGAGAGGCGCATACTCGGACATGCAGGACAGCATCAGTAAGGTGGTCATACTCGGAACAGGGCCAGCGGGATTGACTGCCGCGATATACACGGCGCGCGCCAGGCTCGAACCTGTCGTCATTGAGGGATCGAGCCCGGGCGGACAGCTCATGATCACCACGGAGGTCGAGAACTTCCCCGGATTCCGGGACGGTATTATGGGCCCCGCGCTCATGGAGGAGATGCGCCAGCAGGCTCTCAGGTTTGGCACTCAGATAGTGAGCGGGAACGTCACTGCCGTGGACTTCTCGACTCAGCCGTTTCGCGTATCTCTCGAAGACGGGGCGGAAATTCAGAGCCACAGCGTCATCATCGCGACCGGTGCTTCGGCGAAGCTGCTGAACATACCGTCTGAGACGCTGCTTATGGGGCACGGCGTGTCCGCCTGCGCCACCTGCGACGGCTTCTTCTTTCAGGATCGAGATGTGGCGGTGGTGGGTGGTGGCGACACGGCCATGGAAGAAGCCCTCTTTCTCACCCGGTTTGCGTCCAGCGTCACTGTGATTCATCGAAGGTCCGAGCTTCGCGCCTCAAAGTTTATGCAGGAGCGCGCTTTCGCGAACGAAAAGATTGCTTTCGCCTGGGACTCGGTCGTTGAAGAGATTCACGATGTCTCGGCGGGAAAAGTCACGGGCGTCACTCTCAAGAATGTGGTGACAGGTAAAACCAGCCTTCTGCCAGTCCAGGGCGTGTTCCTTGCTATCGGGCACCAGCCGAACACGGGGCCCTTCAAGGGAAAACTAGAGATGAGCGACGTGGGCTATCTGACTGTAAGTGGCGTGCGCACGTCGGTTGAGGGCGTATTCGCGGCCGGCGATGTTGCTGATTTCACATATCGTCAGGCCGTCACAGCCGCGGGAACGGGATGCGCCGCAAGTATCGAGGCCGAGCGGTGGCTCGCCGCTAGGGGGATCGAGTAATGGCGAAGAAGATAACAATTGCACACAGCCCTGACTCTGACGACGCTTTCATGTTCTGGGCAATGGTGCATGGCAAGATACCCATGCATGGCTACGAAGTCGAGGATGTCCTGGCTGACATCGAGACGCTGAACCGGCGTGCGGAGGAGGGCGCCTACGAGGTGACGGCGTTCTCGATGCACGCCTACGCCTACGTGGCCGACCGTTACGCGCTTATGTCCTGCGGCGCCAGCATGGGTGATGGCTACGGGCCAATGCTCGTTACAACTCCCGAGAACGCAGAGCGCGACCTCGCTGATATGGTCGTCGGCATACCAGGCGTTCGCACGACGGCCTTTCTGGCTTTGAAGCTCCGTTGCCCGGAGGTGGCCGTCAAGGAAATGCCGTTCGACGAGATTATGGAGCGTGTCCGCGATGGAGAGGCCGATGCGGGCCTGGTGATCCACGAAGGGCAGCTCACGTATGAGGAACTGGGCTTCGTCAAACTGCTGGATCTCGGCGAGGACTGGCTGGAAGACACCGGCTTGCCGCTGCCTCTTGGTGGAAACGGGGTGCGCCGTGACCTGCCGCTCGATGAGCAGAGGACGTTGACCGAGCTCGTGCGCAGCTCCATCAAGTATGGTCTGGAGCACCGCGAGATCGCCTTGCGCTATGCCGAGCGATTTGGCCGTGGGCTGGAGGATGAGCGCGCGAACACATTTGTCAGCATGTATGTGAACGATCTGACGCTGGACTACGGAGAGCGGGGGAGGCGAGCTGTCGAGGAACTGTTGACGCGCGCTGCCGCAAGAGGCCTGATTCCGGGCGTTCCTTCCATGGAGTTTGTATAGATCGCTTTTCTCTTGCAGCGATTCTGGGTGGTAGTCGCGAAGGCTTCCGTACTGCCTCACGGAAGAATCGTACCGTAGCTCAGGGTCTCCTGGAGCCTGTGGACGAGTTCGGTGATGGCTCGGATAAGCGCGGCAGGGTTCAGGCGTTCGTAGGTCTGCCTCAGGCAATCCTTT
>JBPOJE010000007.1:0-77304 GCA_052033935.1 Armatimonadota bacterium | reverse complement strand
CCGGAGTAAAAGTCCCCAGTTCATAGGCACGCGATTGAGCGCATTCTTACCCCGTAAGGGGGTGATGCGTTCTGCTGAGAGGAATGGACGTGAACGAGATCATTGAGTTGAAGAGACAAGGACTGTCGGTGGCGCAGATCAGCGGGCTGACGGGCTTTGACCGAAAGAGGATCGGCCAGTATCTCCGGAATCCTCGGGCGGGGGGAGTACAAGTGGAATCCTGTGTTCAAGGATTTCGCGCGGTGGTGGGGCTTCGAGTCCAGGGTCTGCCAGGGCTACCGTCCTCAGACGAAGGGGAAGGTGGAGTCGGGGGTGGGCTATGTCCGGAACAACTTCCTGGTGGGGTGCGCGGCCAGGGGTCTTGAGGGGTAGCCAACCGGGGGGTTCATGGCACGACGCAACGGGTGGTTTATGAGGCATGGCGCCAGGAGATGGCGCAGCTTCAGCCGCTGACGGGGCGTGTGAGCTATCCCTATCTTCCGCAGGCGACTCGCAAGGTGAGCCGGGACGCTTACGTGTCGTGTGGCTCGAATCGCTCGTTCCGTGGATCCATGCGGGCCGTGATGTGGGCGTGAGTGTGAGCTTGGGCACGCTTGAGGTCCACTGGTCCGCGGAGGTGATTGCCCGGCATGAGCTGTGTTCGGGCCGGCATAAGACGGTGACGGTGGCGGAGCATCATGCCCAGATTCCGCTGGGGAGTTCTGGGCCACCGAAGAAGATACGGATCCATCTCGTCGAGCATCCTGCTCCGGAAGTGGAGGTTCGGCCCCTTGCGCGTTACGCGGCGTTGGCGGAGGTGGAGTCATGACGGTGATCACTGAGGTCCATGAATGAGCTTCTATCGGGTCTGGGCCTGTCGCAGGCGGAGGAGGTGGTCGAAGCCCCTCTTGAGCGGGCTTCGAAGGAGGATCTGCCGTATGCGCAGTTCCTGTCGGAGCTTCTGCGCTCGGAGGCTGATGCGCGGCGCAGCCGGTATCTGAAAACCAGGATGCGCCTGGCGCACCTTCCGTATGTGAAGACGCTGGCTGCGTTCGACTTCGCCTTTCAGCCGTCGAATGACGAGCGCCGGGTCCGTGAGCTTCAGACGCTGCGGTTTGTGCATGAGTCATCGAATGTGATTCTGCTGGGTCCTCCCGGGGTGGGCAAGACTCACCTGTCGGTGGCGTTGTGTGTGGAGGCGATCGGCGCTGGGTTCGGCGCGTACTTCATCACGGTGCACGACCTGGTGAGCGATCTGGGGAATGCGGCGCGGGAGGGCAGGCTGGACAGGCGGATGCGGGGCTACCTGGCGCCGAAGGTGCTGGTGATAGACGAGATGGGCTATCTGCCGCTGGATGTGCTGGGAGCGACCATCTTCTTCCATCTGGTGAGCGCCCGGTATGAGCGCAGTTCCATCATCCTGACGTCGAACAAGAGCTATACGGAGTGGGGGATGAGCTTCGGTGACGCGATCATCGCCACAGCGATCCTGGACCGATTGCTGCACCACTCTACGACGCTGAACATCCGGGGCGAGAGCTATCGCCTCAAGGAGCGCAAGAAGGCCGGACACCTCACCAGCCCCCGGGAAAGGCAAGAGGGAGACTGACCAGTCAAAGAGGGGGACTTTTACTCCGGCGATCTGGGGACCTTTTACTCCGGCGTTGACATCCCGGACGAAAGAAGCTGTCGAGGGCACCTGGGCTCCTCATCGTGTCAACTCTCACGCAGCACCTGCCCATTCGTGCGCCGCTGTCCGGTGTTCGCTGATGTGAAGACGATCCCGTTCGGCTCGACCTTTGCCCCCGCCGATACGCGCTTTCTGCGCGAGCCCACAAGAGACCTGCCGACAGACCGGCAAACGGCTGCGAAACAATAGGGGTGCCAGCTGCAGTCTGTACAGACAAGCGGACGGGCTGTTCCACAAGCCGTCCATGGAGGCTAGCAATGCTTGAACGGATCAGACCGAATGGCGGAATCTGGGTGAGCACTGCGCTCATTGGCGTGCTGGTGCTAATCCTCGCAGCCATTATCTATCCAACCTTCAGCCGTGCAAGGCACTCGGCTCGCCGACAAAGCGACTCGCATGCAGGCACGACGGCGCTTGAGTCTATCGCGCAATCCAGCTTCGATGCATCATCGGAGGCCGGTGTCGCGTGGGCAGGCTCGCTAGACCGCATGGTCATCAAGAGGGCGGAGATGTCACTGCGAGTCGCAAATGTGAACAGCACGCACCGTGCGCTGGCGCGGTTGGCAACTGAGACAGGTGGGTTCGTTGCCGAGTCTTCGGTATGGCCCGGCTCGGCCTCCGTGGTGCTTCGCATCCCAGCAGAGCGTTACAGCCCTGCCCTGGCGGCTATCGAAAGGCTAGGCAAGGTGCTCGACAGGAAAGAGACGGGCCAAGACATCACCGAAGCATACGTTGACGTCCAATCGCGCATACGCAACCTGCAGCGAGAAGAACAGGCTATGCTAGGTGTGCTCAATCGCGCCGCCAGGGTTGCTGACATCTTGGAGGTGGAGCGAGAGCTTGCACGGGTGAGGGGAGAAGTCGAGTCCGCGACGGGCCGCCTCAGCTTCTGCAGAATCAGATTGCCCTGGCAACAATAAGCGTCTCGCTGACTGACACTTCATCTTCCAGCACAAGCCAAGTGGTCTGGAATGTGCGCCAGACGTTCACCAGCGCGTTCAACGCACTGCAGGTTCTGGCTTACGGTGTGTTCTCTGCGGCAATCTGGCTCGTGGTCTTTGCCCCACTTTGGCTGATCGGAGGGCTTCTCGTCTGGCTCTACAGGCGTTGGTCCCGAAGCCGGCCCATACGCGGGGATCAGTAACCACACCCCGGCGTTGGTGACGCGCCAAGCACTTCCGAACGCCGGCGTGAAATGCACAGGTATATGATCTCATCGGATATACCAGACAGTTCGCGCCTCCGCTCTCGGACTTACGGGTTGGCCAGATAAGGCGTTCGCGTGGCGGCCCGCCGCCCAACACTACGGCCCGAAACATCACGCCCGGTTCCCTGAAGGCCTCAGGTCACAACCTTCCCTTCCACCACGGGCGTGAAAGTGAACTCACCGGACGACACCACATCAACCCGGACTGTGTCGCCCTCGCCGAACTCGCCCTGCAGAAGGCAGAGCGCCAGCGGGTCCTGAATACGCTTCTGGATTACCCGCTTCAGCGGGCGCGCTCCGTAAGCCGGATCGAAGCCCTGCCGTGCCAGTTCATCCTGCGCACGTTCGCTCACCTCCACCGACAATCCGCGTTCCCGCAGCCTCTCCTCAAGGTGCTTGAGCTGGATGCCAGCGATCTGCTTGATCTGCTCAGCCGAGAGGTTCCGGAAGATGATGATCTCGTCAATCCTGTTCAGGAACTCCGGACGGAAGTGCTCACGCATCGAGTCCATAACGTGCGCTTCGGCGGACCCGCGCTCCAGCGTGGGATCCCCCAGCCAGGCGCTGCCGATGTTCGATGTCATGATGATGACCGTGTTCTTGAAGTCCACGGTGCGGCCCTGACCATCCGTCAGCCGTCCGTCATCGAGTATCTGCAGCAGCACGTTGAAGACATCGGGGTGAGCCTTCTCGATCTCATCGAACAGGATGACCGAGTAGGGCCGGCGGCGGACGGCTTCCGTCAGATACCCGCCCTCTTCGTAACCGACATACCCGGGAGGCGCGCCGATGAGCCGCGCGACGCTGTGTTTCTCCATGAACTCCGACATGTCAATCCGCGTCATGGCGCGCTCGTCGTCGAAGAGAAACTCGGCCAGCGCCCGGGCAAGCTCGGTTTTCCCGACGCCTGTCGGCCCCAGAAACATGAAGCTGCCGATGGGACGGTTCGGGTCCTGCAGTCCCGCGCGCGCCCGGCGGACAGCGTTAGACACCGCTTCCAGAGCTTCATCCTGACCGATAACCCGCTCGTGAAGGCGCGACTCCATGTGAACCAGCTTCTCGACTTCGCCTTCGATCAGCCTGCTGATCGGAATCCCCGTCCATTTGCTGACGACCTCGGCGATGTCTTCCTCATCCACCTCTTCCTTGAGCATCTTCTGGTCGGCCTGAAGCTCAGCCAGACGAGTATTCTGCTCTTCGAGCTTCCGCGTCAGGTCGAGCATTCTGCCATAGCGGATTTCCGCCGCCTTGCCGAGGTCGCCCTGACGCTCGGCTGCCTGCTCCTCGGCGCGAGCATTCTCTATGTCTTGCTTTGTCTGCCGGATTGCGCCGATGGCCTCCTTTTCGGCCTGCCAGTGGACCTTCATCCCGCCCGACTGCTCGCGCAGCCCCGCGAGTTCCTCGTCCAGCTTTGCAAGGCGCTCCTTTGACGCCTTATCCTTTTCGCGATTGAGCGCCTCGCGCTCGATCTCGAGCTGCCGGATTCGCCGCTCGACGACGTCAATCTCCTGCGGCATGCTGTCTATCTCAATCCGCAGGCGGCTGGCGGCCTCATCCACCAGATCAATCGCTTTGTCCGGCAGAAACCTGTCAGCGATGTAGCGGTGCGACAGGACAGCCGCGGCCACGAGAGCGGAATCCTGTATCCGCACCCCGTGATGCACCTCGTAGCGCTCCTTAAGACCGCGGAGAATGGCGATTGTGTCCTCAACCCCCGGCTCGCCGACGACAACGGGCTGAAAGCGCCGCTCGAGCGCCGCGTCCTTCTCAACGTACTTGCGGTATTCGTCCAGCGTCGTGGCGCCCACGCAGCGAAGCTCTCCTCGGGCAAGCATCGGCTTCAGGAGGTTCGACGCGTCCACCGCGCCCTCCGCCGCCCCCGCGCCGACAATCGTGTGCATCTCATCTATAAACAGGATGATCTCGCCTTCGGCTTCGGCGATCTCCTTGAGCACGGCCTTCAGCCTGTCCTCGAACTCGCCGCGATACTTGGCGCCCGCAATCAGCGCGCCCATGTCCAGCGCGACGACACGCTTGTTCTTCAGCCCTTCCGGAACGTCCCCCTCGACAATCCGCTGCGCAAGACCTTCAACGATGGCTGTCTTGCCGACACCCGGCTCGCCGATAAGAACCGGGTTGTTCTTTGTGCGGCGGCTGAGGACCTGCACCACACGCCTGATCTCATCATCCCGTCCGATAACCGGGTCGAGCTTCTGCTGCCGCGCCGCGTCGGTGAGGTCGCGGCCATATCGTTCCAGCGCTTGGTACTTCTCCTCCGGGTTCTGATCTGTCACGCGCTGGGTGCCGCGAACGTCGGTGAGCGCGCGCAGAACGGTGTCCCTCGTCACCCCGTTTTCGCGAAGGATGCGCCCTGCCGCCCCGGTACCCTCGCCGGCAAGGGCAAGAAGAAGGTGTTCGGTGCTGATGAACTCGTCCTTCATTGTGGAGGCGGCGCTGTCCGCTCCGTTCAACACCGCCGCGAGCGATTGCGACGCTTGCGCCTGGACGAGTCCCGAGACCTTCGGGAACCGCGCGATCTCCTGCCGCGCGCTGGCGGCGATACCTTCGGGCCGCGCCCCGGCACGGGCCATGATCGCACGCACAACGCCATCCACCTGCTCGGTCAGCACAACGAGCAGGTGCTCCGGCTCGATGCGCGAATTGCCCTGCTCAGAGGCAAGCTGCTGCGCGTCTCCAAGCGCTTCCTGCGCCTTGATTGTGAACTTGTCCAGTCGCATCGTCTTCCTCCAGCCGCCGGGCAGAGCCCTGACGGCGTGCTAGCACCACAGTAAGTTAATATGAGTGTATTATACTCAATGCTGCAAACGCCGCAAGGGTTCCCGATCTGACCCCGGTAGGAGCGCGAAAAAAGACAGCGTCATTTTTTCGCACAGGCACTTCTCACGAAGGAGAACCAATGGGGCGTGCGTAACTCGGAAATAACGGGCGCGGATACTGCGCGGGCCTCGGCCCTGCATCCTGGCGGCTCGGACAACAGCACTACGGCTGCCGGGATGGTGTTTTTTGCCAGCCGGTGGCAATTAGACCAATGCCAGACTGGCGTAGAAAGAGGTAGTAGCGAATATGGAAGCTTACTGCGTCAAGTGCAAAGCTAAGCGCGAAGTCAAAGATCCCAAGGCCGTGACGATGAAGAACGGCAAGCCGGCAACGAGCGGAACGTGCTCGGTGTGCGGCACGAAGGTCTTCAAGATCGGCAAATAAGAGCTCGGACTAGTTTTCGAAATCGCAGTTGCGGATTTGCGGCGCCGTGGCCTGAATGCGGCGCCGCGTCTGTTTTTCAGGACAAACAGGAGGACGCGTGAAGGCGGAAAGTATCTGACATGGCTGTCACGGCAGGTCAACAGGCAACACAATGGAGGGTGGCGCCGGTTGAGAGCGGGACGGGCGATGAGCTTGCTCGCGCTCTGGGCCTGCAGCCCATCACCGGCAGGCTGCTTGCGCGTCGGGGCATAAGGACGGCCTCCGAAGCTCTCGAGTTCCTTTCGCCACGCCTTGAATCCCTCCACGACCCCTTCCTGTTACCCGATGCCAAAGCCGCCGCCGAACGAATATGCCGGGCGATTGACACTGGCGAGACGACATTCGTTCATGGCGACTACGATGTGGATGGCGTCACGAGTGCCGCACTCCTGACCCGTGTGCTTGGCAAACTGGGCGGGCGGATTCTGCCTTTTGTCCCCTCTCGCTTCCGGGAGGGCTACGGTGTGCGCGTCAGCACAGTCGAGAGAGCCCGCGAACAAGGCGCCGGGCTGCTACTCACTTCCGACTGCGGAGTCGCGGCACACGACGCCTGCGAGAGGGCGGCGGAGATCGGCCTCGATGTAGTCGTCACTGACCATCACGAATGCCCAAGCAGCCTTCCCCCGGCAATCGCCGTGGTGAATCCTTCCCGCAAGGACTCTAGGTACCCGTGTCCGCACCTGGCCGGGGTGGGGGTGGCCTACAAGGTGTGCGAAGCCGTGTGCAAGGTGCGAGGAGTGCCGGTCGAGAGCCTGCACAAGCATTATCTGGATATGGTTGCCCTTGGCACCATCTGCGACGTTGCCCCGCTTACAGGTGAGAACCGCACATTCGCCTATCTCGGACTGAAAGCAATCGCGGCAACCAGCAAGCCCGGGCTGCTCGCGCTGATAGACGCATCAGGACTCCGCAACAGTGAGGTGAGTGCGGAGCACATCGGGTTCCGGCTCGGCCCGCGGATCAACGCCGCCGGACGGCTGGCGGAGGCATCCGGTGCGCTCGAGCTCTTTCTGACATCCAACCACGCGAGAGCCGCCGAGATAGCCTCCGAAATGTCCAGAGTGAACCAGGAGCGTCAGGATGAGCAGGCACGCATTCTGGCAGAGGCGCTGGAATTGATTGAGCGGGACAACCTCGCTGACGATCGGGTCATCATCGTGGGGAAGGACGGGTGGCATGCGGGCATCATCGGCATCGTCGCAGGCAAGATCGCGGATATGTTCTATCGTCCCACGATTGTGCTGCACCCCGAGGACGGTATCTGGAGAGGCTCCGCGCGCAGCATCGAGGGCTTCAGCCTTGCGGAGGCTCTCGACGAACTGGATCCGCTTGTTACGGGCGGCGGTCACGCAATGGCGGCTGGCATGCGCTTTGCCGCCGACAGCCTTGAAGAAGTCCGGAAGGGTTTTAACGCTCTTGCCGATGCATGGCTGACTGAGGAAGACCTGGTCCCGCGTTTGGATATCGAGATGGAATTGGGCATCAACGATGCCGAGCTCGCGCTGGCATATGAGATCGAAAAGCTCGCGCCCTTCGGCGTGGGCAATCCTGAACCGCTGTTCGTCACACGCGGGGCGCGGCTTGCGGATGTGCGCACCATGGGTGCCGACCAGCAGCACTTCCGCGCATCGCTTGCTGGAACCGGAGCCCCGGTCGCGGTTGTTGGCTTTGGCATGGGAGGAGAGGCGAAGGACCTGGACCCGGCTCGAACATACGCAATCTGCTACAATCTGAGAGTAAGCAGGTTCAATGGCAGGGAGCAGGCCGAACTGATTCTGCAGGATATCCCGTCACCCGAGGGACAGCAAAGGAATGACTGATTGTGAACGCTGAGGTCAAGCAGTACAGAGACGGCAGCACAAACGCCGAGCTTTACGCGCCGCTCCTTGACGAACTGCTTGCCCGTGTACGGAGCTACAGCCCGGATGCCGATACCGAACTGATCACCCGCGCCTTCTGGTACGCGGCATACTACCACGACCTCCACACTGAACCCCGCTGCACAGGCGAACCGTACTTCACCCATCCTATTGCGGCCGCTGGAATACTCACCGACGTCCAGATGGACACTGTGAGTATCACAGCGGCGCTGTGTCACGATCTTATCGAAGACACGCCAGTAACCAGGGAGCAACTCGAGGCGGACTTTGGTGCTGAAATCGCCACGATGGTTGACGGCGTCACGAAACTGAGGCTGGCCGATTTCGAAACGCAAGAGCAGACTTCGGATGCGGGGCGGAAGCGCCACGCCGAACTCCGCCGCAATGCCGAGAACCTTAGGCGCATCTTCCTCGCGGTCGCTAAAGACCTCCGCGTGATGATGATCAAACTCGCCGACCGCCTTCATAACATGAGCACGCTGTATGCCCTTCCGCCGGACCGGCAGAAGAGAGTCGCCGAGGAGACGCAGCAGATCTACGCGCCCCTGGCGCACCGGCTGGGCGTCTGGACCTTCAAGTGGCAGCTCGAAGACCTGGCTTTCAAGTACCTCGAGCCCGCGAAGTTCGAAGAGATCGTCGAAAAGGTGGACCGCACACGCGCCGATCGCGAGGAGGAGCTTCAGGAAGCAATAGGTATGCTGCGGGCCAAGCTGAAGGCCCAGAACCTTGAGGCCGACATTCACGGCCGGCCAAAACACCTCTGGAGCATCTACCAGAAGATGCTCAAGGAACAGGTGGACTTCGCGGATATCTACGATCTGACGGCCGTACGTGTCATCGTGGAGACCGTGCCGGAATGTTACGTCACGCTGGGCATTGTTCACGACATGTGGATTCCCATTGCAGGCAGGTTTGACGACTTCATCGCGCGCGCGAAGCCCAATATGTATCAGTCGCTGCACACAAAGGTGATCGGCCCACGCGGCATGCCGATGGAGATTCAGATCCGCACCGTTGACATGCACAAGACAGCGGAGTTCGGGATCGCTGCTCACTGGCAGTACAAGGAGGGCGGAAGCGGCGGTAACGGGTTCGACCGCAAGTTGAGCTGGCTGCGACAGCAGCTTTTCGACTGGCAGGCCGACAACAAGAACGCCAACGACTTCCTCCGAGCCGTCGTTAACGATCTGTTCGCCGATCAGGTCTTCGTTTTCACGCCGCATGGCAGGGTCATTGACCTCCCCGTCAACAGCACGCCCATTGATTTTGCCTACCGGGTGCACAGCGATCTGGGACACCGCTGCGTCGCTGCCAAGGAGAACGGGCGCATCATCCCTCTGTCGCATCCTCTCGCGAACGGCGCAATTGTCGAGATCATCTCGCGCTCTAACGCGGCGCCCAGCCGCGACTGGCTCACGTTTGTCAAGACCAGCCACGCGCGCAACAAGATTAAGTCGTACTTCCGCAGGCTGAACTTCGCGGATAGCGTCACGAAGGGCCGCGAGCTTGTTGAGAAGGAGATTGAGCGCCGGGGGCTGGACAGGGCTCTGCTGAAGGGTGATGCTCTGGCCAAGCTGGCGCCCACTCTGAACAAGCAGAGCGAAGACGACCTTCTGGCCGCTGTCGGCTTCGGGCACATAGGAGCGGCCACCGTCGTGCACAAGATTGCCCCGCCCGAGGCCCCTCGCACCATGCTGACCGGAACGGGACGCCAGGCCCAGGAGGGCAAGGTGGCGCTGGCTGGCGATGAGGATATCAAAGTTACCCGGGCGACCTGCTGCTCTCCGATTCCGGGAGATGAGGTTACGGGGTACATCTCGCGCGGGAGGGGGCTCACCCTCCACCAGGACAGTTGCCCGAACCTTGCGGCATACAGAGAGTCTGAGCCTGAGCGGCTGATGAAGGTGGACTGGAAAGGCGATCCTGCCAGCCGGTATCAGACAGAGCTTCGCATCGAGACGCTGGACCGAGTTGGTTTGCTCACTGAAGTATCCTGCATCGTCAGTGAGATGAAGATCAACATCAGCGACGCGAGAGCGAGTGTTCAGAATTCCAACAAGATGGCGCTTCTTGAACTCAAGGTCGAGGTGAAGGACCTGACGGAGTTGAACCAGCTTCTGGTGGCAATCAGCAAGCTATCCGATGTCATGCTGATCCACAGGCTTGGAGGGCGCAAGACCCGCCGCCGGGGGAAGCGCATATGAGGGCCGTGCTGCAACGCGTGACCAGCGCATCGGTGCGTGTGGATGGACAGGCTGTTTCGGCAATAGGCAGAGGGCTGCTGGTGCTGGTGGGGGTGGCCCAGGGCGACGGAGAGCCGGAAGCGCGCTGGATGGCAGAGAAGACGGCGAACCTGCGCATCTTCGAGGACGATGGCGGCAAGATGAACCTGTCGGTGCTCGAAGCCGGGGGAGAAGTGCTGGCGGTGTCGCAGTTCACGCTTCTCGCCGATGCGCGCAAGGGCAGAAGGCCGGGTTTTTCACAAGCGGCCGCGCCCAAGGCAGCCGAGGCGATATATCTGAGGTTTGCCGAACTGCTTCGGGAACAGGGATGCCCGGTGAAACAGGGGGTCTTTCGGGCGCATATGGAGGTGAGCCTGGTCAATGACGGCCCCGTCACCATCGTGCTGGATTCACCGTTTCCGGGGGACAGCAGGGTTAGCCGGCGATGAGACGCAGGAGAGCGCATATTCGGCCGGAGCGCTCCCCGGAGTCTGGCGACCCAGCCAGAGACCTGACTCCTGACGAGTTGCAGTTCGCGGGAGACTGCCGTCTGGCCGAAGGCGACCTGAAAGGCGCAATTACGCAGTACCGGAGGGCAGTGACCGGCGACCAGCAGAACGCCGAACGGCGGACGCGGCTGGGGGATGCTTACGTCCTGGCGGAGGACACGGGCAAGGCGCTTTCCGCCTACCGTGGCGCGGTCAAGACCTCTCCCCGGAAGGCGGAGCCTCACTTCAGTTTGGCGGAGGTTTACCGGCGGTACGGCAAATGGGAGGCCGCTGTCGTCGAGTACGAACGGGCCGTGGCATTCGACGAATCTCGAGCGCTCTATCGCCTGAAGCTGGGCGAAGCGCTCTGGCAGACAGGCCGCCGCGAGGAGGCGCTGCACGAAGCCGAATCCGCCGCGGAGATCGCCGCAACGGACAGCTACTATCATTTCCGCCTAGGCGAGCTCTACCATCAATGTGGCCGTCTGGACGACGCAATCACTCAAATGCAGATCGCAACCATACTGGCCCCGCGCGACGCCTATTACGCGATGCAGCTTGGCGTTCTGCTCTTGAGGGCAGGCAAGAGCAGCGAGGCGGTGGATGTGCTCACCACAGCGGTTGCGCTCAAGCACGGCGACCCGCTCTATCACTGCATCCTCGCGGATGCGTATCTGAGGGAAGGCTTGGAGACCGACGCCATTTTTCACTACAAGAAGGCTGGAGTGCTGGATGATTACGACAGAGTGAATCTCAAGTTCATCCGGAATCTTGTGGAAGAGGAGTATTCGGCCCCGGCACACCCCCGCTAGGGGCAGGCCGCCCGCTGCAACACCGGATTAAGGAGGACCCCAATGCCCGATATGCTCGTGCGTCTCTACGCCATGCCCACGGCGTATGAGGCCGTTCAACGCCTGAAACAGGATGGCATTACCATCCGTCGCCCGCAGCCGTACGAATCCTCCGTAGTGCGGCGATTCATCCAGAGGAACTTCTCTGAGACGTGGGCCGATGAAACGATGACCGCGTTCAGTCATCAGCCCGTGACGGCCTACATTGCCGTTGACGGCAACCGCATTGTGGGGTTCGCTGCGTATGAATGCACGCGCAAGGATTACTTTGGTCCCACGGGCGTGCTGCCAGATTACCGCAAGCGTGGCATCGGCCTCGTGCTTCTCCAGATGTCTCTGCAGGGACTTGCCGATCTGGGGTATGCCTACGCCGTCATCGGCGGGGCCGGACCTGTTGACTTTTACGCGAAAGCCGTCGGCGCGCAGGTCATCGAAAACAGCGTGCCGGGCATATACACGGCGCCGCTGCCGGAGGAGGCGCAGGAGTGACTCAGCACGAAGGGACGCGATGGTTCAAGGGCAACACGCATACCCACACAACACAATCAGACGGCGACACTTCGCCCGAGGAGGTCATCCGCTGGTACGCAGCCCACGGATATGACTTCCTTGCGCTATCCGATCACAAATCGCCTCTGACTCTGCTAGCGTGGAGAAGCTGAACGGGGCGGACTTCCTGCTGATCAGCGGCGAGGAGATCAGCATCAACTTCAACGGCAAACCCATCCACCTCAACGCTCTGGATATCCGCGCTACTCTGCCCCCGCTCTGCGAGGAGACAATCGCTGAGACGCTGCGGGCAAACCTTGTGGCTATTGAGCAGGCCGGCGGGCTCGGACATGTAAACCACCCGAATTTCCGCTATGCGATTGCCTCGGCCGACATGCTGTCCGTGGAGAACCTGCGTTTTCTGGAGGTGTACAATGGCCACCCCACGGTGTACAACGACGGTGATGCTGAGCTCGGCAAGCAGTCCGTCGAGTCCATGTGGGACGATCTGCTTTCGTCGGGACGGAAAGTGTACGGGCTTGCGGTTGACGATGCGCACCACTTCGCCGAGTTCCATCCCGGCAAAGCGAATCCCGGCAGGGGTTGGATAATGGTCCGCGCAGCTTCCCTGACAGCCCGCGATATCATCGGTGCAATCCGAAGCGGCGAGTTTTATGCAACCACAGGAGTCGAACTGGCCGACCTCACGAATACCGCCTCGGTCATTCGCCTCCGCGTCAAAAGCGCGGCGAATACGGACTGCGTGATTGACTTCGTTGGCGCGGGCGGACAGGTGCTTCACGCCGTCAGCGGTATCGAAGCGGAGTTTCGGCCATCACTGGGGCCGGGCTACGTTCGCGCCCGTGTGCGAACAGGCAGCGGTGCCAGATGCTGGACGCAGCCTGTCTTTCCGTGATGCCGCCCGGAACATTTTCAGCCGATTGCCGGTATTGAAGTTCAGCCGCTGTTACGCCTGGTGGTATACTGGCACGTAGCAGCCCCGTCCGTGTGAGTTCCGGGCAGGGTGCGGTCGAAACGAAGGGAATTGCGGCGACGTCTTCAAGACGGTGTAATATGGTTATGTACGCGCGGTGGCTGGCGGTACTGGTTATATCTGCATACTGCTGCGCGCCTCTCATCGCCCGCGCTGCCACTGATGCCCCGCCACATATCTCCGAATGTCAGTTCGCCATTCACGCGCCGGAACCCGCGGGGAGGGTGCTTTCGACTTTTGGGCTGGGCATTGCGGGCTACTACATTGGCTGGCGCAGAATGCGTAGCCGCTCAGAGGCGGCGTCCTCGATCAAGGCGTTCGACAAGTCGTCCTATCTGGCGCCTCAGGCAGCCAGGTCGCCCTTGGGCATCATCAACGAGCGCCTCTACCTTATCTCAAAGAGGTTCGCCGATTTGCTGCTGGCAACAGCGAGCATTGTGATTCTGTCGCCGGTTCTGCTCATCATCTCGGCCGCGATCTACATTGAATCGCCAGGCCCCGTGCTTTACGCACACAGGCGTCTTGGACAACGGAAGCGGGAGTTCAAGCTCTTCAAGTTCCGCTCGATGTGTGTAAACGCCGACGAAGTGCTGGCCGACCTTCTGGCCGCCGATGACGCGCTCCGTGAGGAGTTCGAAGAAAACTACAAGCTGAAGAACGACCCGCGCATCACTAAGGTGGGGGCATTCCTGCGCCGAACCAGCCTTGACGAGCTGCCGCAGCTCATTAACGTGCTGCGCGGCGAGATGTCTCTGGTGGGACCACGCCCGATCGTTGAGGGCGAGGTGGACAAGTACTGGCCATCCGAAGCACGGCTGTTCAGCGTACGGCCCGGCGTGACGGGTCTGTGGCAGGTGAGCGGGCGCAATGACACGAGCTACGAGGAGCGCGTTCGTTTGGACATGCGATACCTGTTCGAGCGGTCGGTGCTGGGCGACGCGTTGATTTTGCTGCTGACGATTCCGGCCCTTCTCAGGAGAAAGGGCGCCTACTGAAGTCCTGCACAGGTGGTGTTGCCCAGACTGGGAGGAAAAATGAATGGCGGAGGGGAATGCTGGTATGTTAGGATGATTTCATCGGCGGTCAGTCGGGTGCGGCCGCCGGCTTTGGGTAAGGATACCTGGATAGCATCATTTCATCGTGCAATCAGAAGCCGTGACCTCTACCGCCCAATCCCCACAGTCTCGCCCCGCGAACGTCTGTGACTTCCGCACACTCGTCATTCCTGGGCTGATCCTCGCCGCGCTGTATTACAGCGCATTCGACTGGATGGTTCGCGCGTGGACTCTGCAGGGATCCAACTACTCGCACGGGTTCTGGGTGCCGGTAGTCATAGCCTATTTCCTGTGGGACAAGCGGGCGAGCCTCGCCGCGGTGCCGAAGCGCATGGAGCGGTGGGGGCTCTGGTACATCGCGGCGGCCATGGCGCTTCATCTCGCGGGCCTCATTTTTGATGTTCACGTGCTCTCGGGGCTGTCGCTGTTCCCTCTGTTCTGGGGACTGACTCTCTACTACTTCGGGCCGCACGTGCTGCGCGAGGTGTTCTATCCATCGCTGTTCATGATCTTCATGATACCGCTTCCGCTTATCCAGGCCGTGCTTAGCATCAAGCTGCAGACGCTCAGCGCAATCGCGGCGTCGCTGGTGCTTGCGCTGATGGGCTTTCCCGTGGTACGCGAAGGCACTATGATGCTGCTCCCCACGTTTCAGCTCTTCGTCGAGGCGCCCTGCAGCGGACTGAACACCATCTTCAGCCTGATATTCGTCGGCAGTGTGGTCGCTTATCTTGCACGCGGTTCGTTCTGGAGCAAAGTGGTGCTTCTCATCTCCGCCATTCCCATCGCGGTGCTGGCGAACATCTTCAGAATCGTTGCAATCGGTCTTTTGGGCGAGTACTACGGCGAGGAGGTCGCGATGGGGGTATTCCACAACTTCTCAGGAGTGATCATGTATTCCATCGGCCTCATTCTGTTCCTGGCGGAGGCGTGGCTGCTCCGGGTCAAGTTCACATCTTCGGAGGGGACAGCCTGACATGACATGGGTTCGCGCGCATGGTTTTGTGGTCGGGCTGGCGCTTTTCGTTCTGGCGGCGGGCTGGATGTTCGTGAGGCCGGAGCCGCATCTTATGAACCGGCTGGACCTGTCCCCCGTGCCGAAGGAACTGGGCCTGTGGCACGGTGTGGACGTCCAGATGGAGGGGGTGCCCATCGAGGACCAGCTCGCCGCACAGGCCGTTCTTTACCGGGACTACTACTTCGGGTCGCGCTCCTACCCTGTGGGACTCTGCCTTGTTTACAACTATGCCCGCCGCTCCAACAGCTTCCACGATCCACACGTCTGCTTCCCGGCGCAGGGCTACAGGCTCGACGATCGCGGCATGGTGCCGCTCAGTATCGCCGGACACGAACTGAGCGCCAACCTGCTCGGGGCAGAGAAGAACGCCGTGACCTGGCTTGTGCTGTACTGGTATCTTTCGGACAAGCAGCCACTCGATATCAGCGGCCGTCGCGAGGGCGATTTCTGGACAGCGGTCAAGACCCGCGTTCAGCGCAAGTTGGGCGTCTCGACGATGGTTCGGGTAGCGTCACCCGTCAAGACCAGCGAAGATGAGACGCTGGCAGACATGCAGGCCTTTCTCGACAAGTTCTACCCGAAGATTCTGGAAGTCGAGGCGAACATCGCGCAGCCGCCGATGCCGGCCGCGAAGCTCTGGAGTTCAGGTGTGGGCGGCCAGGCGGCCGTCGTTGCGCTCCTCGCCCTTCCGCTGGCGCTTGCCGCGGCGGGCCTTGTTCGCAGATAGCCCGTCTAGGTAAACTTGCCCCAGGCGGCCAACCGCCTGCATTTTGGAGGAATCGAGACTATGGATCAGACAGCGCCCCCGGCAATCTACTACGTCAGCCCGGCTCCGGCGGACTTCGTGCCGGATGGGGTATGGGAGAAGCCCGAATGGACGGCAGTACCGGCCGCGCCGATTGCCAGTTACCCATGGCACAAGGGCGGCTGGACGCCCTGCACAGAGTTCAAGCTGCAGTACTCGAAGGACTACCTGTACGTGATCTTTCAGGTTCAGGACCAGTTCGTGCGTTCGGTGTGCACCACGTTCAACGGGCCAGTCTGCCGCGACGCCTGTGTTGAGATTTTCTTCCAGCCAGCCCCTGAACGCTCGCCCAGGTACTTCAACATCGAAACCAACTGCGGCGGAACACTCCTGTTCAGTAGCCAGACCGCACGAATGGAGAACGTGGCCCCGCTGTCGGAACAGGAGGCGGATTTGCTCCAGATCGCACGTTCGATGCCGCCAGTTGTTGATCCGGAGATACCCGAGCCTGTTGTTTGGACGATAGAGTACCGCGTGCCGTTCGCTCTTATCGAGAAGTGCGCCGAGGTCACCCGCCCGGCGCGGGGCGTTAAGTGGCGGGCGAACCTGTATAAGTGCGCCGAGAACAACTCCCATCCGCACTGGGGAAGCTGGGCGCTTGTCGGCACACCGAAGCCCGATTTCCACCAGCCAGACTTCTTTGGGACTCTGAGCTTCCTCTGATATCCACGGCTTTCAGGAGAACCAATGCTGAAGCATCTTGATCTCAATGGCGTATGGAAGGCGAGAGGCTTTGACGGTGCGCACGGACAGCCGCATCAGTACGTCGGAGCCAAATGCGACGAGAGAACGTTCATTGACGCTCTGGTGCCCGGCGACATCCACCTCGATCTGCAGCGCGAGGGACTCATCGAAGATACGAACTATGGCCTCAATGCGCAGGCGGCGAGGTGGGTGGAAGAGCAGATATGGGTGTACCGCCGGGAATTCGAAGCCCCGGAGGAGGCCATTGAGGCGCACGCATGGCTCGTGTTCGAGGGGCTGGATCTCGACGCGATCGTGTATCTGAACGGCCAGGAGGTCGCGAGACACGCCAACGTCTTCCGGCCGCTGCGGGTAAATGTGACAGGCAAGCTGAAGGACGGCAAAAACGTGCTGGCGGTGCAGGTGGACAGTGGCCTGTACTCGGTGTCCGAAAAGCCCGGCGAGGCGTATCAGCCGGCCATGGACCACAGGCTGCACAAACGCTCATGGCTGCGCAAGCCGCAATGCTCGTTCTCGTGGGACTGGAGCCCGAGGCTCATCAACGTTGGCATACCGAAGCCGGTCCGCCTCGAATGGGCGGCATCAGCGCACATTAATGCCGTTGTGCTGACCCCCGCACTCGCCGAAGATCACAAGAGCGCGGTTCTGCGGGCAGACGTCCTGATCTCATGCGTTGAGGACCAGCCCATGAACGCGGTTTTGCGCATGCGTCTTCCAGCGGAAGGATTGGAAAGCGAACTCGGCATGGCTCTGGATCCTGGTATGTCGAGGCGCCAGGTGTCCATTGAGATTGCCGATCCGGTTCTATGGTGGCCCACCGGGCACGGCGAGCAGCGACTATATGACGTGGAACTCACACTGGAGGCCGGAGGAGAGACGCTGGACCGGGCCATCCGGCGCACGGGCATTCGGAGTGTCCGCATCGCACAGGACCCGCTATTTCATTATCGAGGTGAACGGACAGCCAGTGTTCGCAAAGGGTGCGAACTGGGTACCCCCGGACACCATCTTCGCCCGCATCACGCCGGAGCATTACCGGAAGCTTGTGGAGCTTGCTGTAGGCGCGAACTTCAACGCGCTTCGGATATGGGGTGGGGGGCTGTACGCCGACCATGCTCTGCTGGAGGCCTGCGACGAGCTGGGCCTGATCGTCTGGCACGATTTCGTGTTTGCCTGTTCGAAGTATCCGGGGGATGACCCGGAGTTCCTACAGAACGTGCGCGAAGAGGTCGCCCACGTTTCGAGGGAGCTTTCGGCGCACCCCAGCCTCGTCGTGTGGTGCGGAAACAACGAACTGGAATGGGGCGCGTGGGAGTGGGGATACGACAGGATCAAGGCGTTCCCGGACTACGCACTCTACCATCTCGAGATTCCGCGCATCCTCAAGACAGAGGACCCCTCCCGGCCGTACTGGCCTAGCTCGCCGTTTTCTCCCGATCACGCCTTCCCGAACGACCCGTACTCCGGGGACCAGCATCCCTGGAACGTGTCGCTTCGTGAGGAGGGGAGCAACTTCTGGGTCTACCGGGATGACGTCAGCCGGTTCCCGAACGAGGGAGGTGTTCTGGGTGCCACATCACCCGCGACCCTGCGCGCTTTTCTGCCGGAGAGCCAGCGGCGGCTGTTCTCGCCAGCATGGGAATTCCATGACAACTCCTGCAACTACTGGACCGAAAGCCCCATAGCCTACCGCTGCTTTGAGGACTGGATGGGCCGGAGCATCGAGCAGACCGATTTCGAGGACTATGTCTTCTACTCGGCGCTGATTCAGGCTGAGGGGCTACAGGAATACATCAACAACTTCCGCCGCCGCATGTTCAGCTCGTCCTCCGCGATATTCTGGATGTACAACGACTGCTGGCCCGCCAGCCACAGTTGGGCGCTTGTTGACTACTTTCTGCGGCGGAAGCTCGCCTACCACCCGGTGCGGCGCGCATTTGCCCCGATAAGCATTGTCCCGGCCATCACCGGCGACACGGTCACAATCTTCGGGGTAAACGATACCCTGCAGCCCTGGAGCGGCGAAGCGCAGTTCGGAATCTTCACGCTCGACGGCTCCTATCCTGTCAAGATCACTGCACAGGCGCAACTCGCACCAAATGCGGCCACGGTTCTTGGAAGCTTCTCCGCAGCGGACTGGGAGCGCGCAGGCTTTGCGGAAAGCGGGGCGTTTGCCGTCCTAACCCACAACGGGGAAACAGTGGCACAGCAGAAGCTCTTCCGCGCGCCCTTCAAAGATCTGCGCTGGAAGCCGGCAGAAGTCGAGGTGCGCCGCGACGGTGACCGGGCGGTATTCCGCTCGGACGCTTTCGCGTGGGCGGTCTGCCTGGATGTGGACGGCGAACAGCCGCTCGCCGATGACGTGTTCGATCTGCTGCCGGGAATGGATTACTCGATCGCGTGGCCGTCTGACATGCCCCTGCCACAGCCTCAGCGAATCGGATCTCGTCTGCCCTGGGGCTAGCTGATCGTACCAGCCGCAGTCAGGCGGACTGCGATATGACTTCCTGCGGGAGCAGATCTGGCGTCAGTTCCTTCTGGCCGGGGTCCGCGAGCACACACGCACGCTCAATCGCGTTTTCCAGTTCGCGAATGTTGCCCGGCCACGGGTACTTCGTCAGAAGTGCGAGACTTTCGGCGGATGCGCTGTGAATGTCGCGCCCGTCCTCGCGCCCGTAGCGCTTGAGAAAGTGCTCAACCAGAATTGGGATATCCTCGCTACGCTCACGAAGCGGGGGAAGCACGACCTCTACCACCTTAAGGCGGTAGAAAAGGTCTTCCCGGAAGTCCCCCTGGGCAACTAGCTCTTCCAGATCCTGGTTCGTCGCGGTGACAAGCCGGACATCAACCTTGATCGTCTTATTGCCGCCGACCCTTTCAAATTCGCGCTCCTGCAGCACCCGAAGCAGCTTCATCTGCACGTTAGCCGGGATGTCGCCGATCTCGTCCAGAAACAGCGTGCCCTTGTGTGCCTGCTCAAAGCGGCCGGCCTTCTGCGACAGCGCGCCGGTAAATGCGCCCTTTTCGTGCCCGAACAACTCGCTTTCGAGCAAGTTCTCCGAAAGGGCAATGCAGGCGACCGCCACGAAGTTCTCCTTCGCCCGCGGGCTGTTGAAGTGCAGAGCACGGGCGATCAGCTCCTTACCCGTGCCGCTTTCGCCACGGATGAGCACACTCGCGCGGGACTTGGCAACGCGCGAGACAACGTCCAGAATCTCGCGAAGCCCCTTCGACTGCCCGATGATGCTGTCGAAACGGTAGGTCTTTCGAAGCTTCGACTTGACAGCACTGTCCTCGGTAAGCATGCCGCGGCGCTCGATGGCCTTCCGCACCAGCACCTTCAGCTCGTCCATGTCGAACGGCTTGGTCACGTAGTCGAATGCCCCCAGCCGCATGGCATCAACGGCTGTCTTGATGGTGCCGTGCGCGGTGATCATAACGACGGACAGGGCAGGGTTCATCTCGCGAACGATTTCGAGGAGCTCCACGCCGTTGATGTCGGGCATGATGAGGTCGCTGATCAGCACGTCCGTCCCATCATTGGCGCGCAGAAGATCGAGCGCCTTGCGCCCGTTCTCGGCCGTGAGGACGTCATACCCCTCACGCTGGAACGTGGCTTGCAAAACGCGCCGGATGTTCGGCTCGTCGTCAGCTATGAGTATTCTGCCAGGATGTACGTTTTGAGACAGTTTCTCGACCTCAAGCACGACGCTCTGAGTCCAGCCTCAGGCAAGCGTGCACTTCAGCATTGCGGCGGCGCCCCGGCCCGAATCGGCGCGCCAAGCCACCCTCTCAGGTTATCGGCGAATCCGCACAGCGAACGCAGGCATTCACGACCGCTCCAAAAGATCCAGCGCGGGCTCCGGCGTGTCCGCAAGCATGGCCGGCCGCGGTCCGGCAATGGGAAGGTGGATTCGGAACGCCGTGCCTTCCCCTTCTTTTGAGTCAACTTCGATATGCCCCTGGTGGTTGTGGACAATTCTCTGAACCACGGCAAGACCCAGGCCGGTTCCCTTGACCTTGGTTGTGAAGAAGGGCGTGAACACCTTCGAAAGCCGATCGGCCGGGATTCCCGTCCCCGAGTCACGGACCTCAATCTCCACACAGGAGGCCGAGCGCCGTGAGGGCCGCGCCGCGAGATCAAGCGTTCCACCTTCGGCCATCGACTGAATCGAGTTGAGCATTAGGTTCAACAGCACTTGCTCGATCTGCTTCTGGTCGGCTCTTATGAAGGGAAGAGACGCGTCTGCTGCTATGCGCACAGCGATCCCCGCGCTTTGAAGTTGCGGCGCCAAGAGCGAGGCCTGCTTATCGAGCAAATCCGCCGCCACCAGCTCAACCGGCTCCATCCGAACCGGCCGCGCAAAATCGAGGAAGTCCGTCGCGATCTTGTTGAGACCGTCCACTTCTTCGATGATTATCTCCAGAAACTCCCGTGTGGATATGTCCTCTGTTTCCTGCTGCAGGAATTGCGCGGCGCCCTTGATGGACGACAGCGGGTTGCGCAGTTCGTGCGCTATGCTCGCCGCGAGCTGGCCTATCGCCGCCAGCTCTTCCATTTTGCGGACTTCCTGCTGCATCTGCACCTGCCGCGTTACGTCCTCGAAGATGACGACCAGCCCCAGCGGCTCGCCAGCGGTGTCTCGGAGCTGCGATACGCTGAACATCAGGTGCAACTCTGAGTCCTCACCTGCTCCCTTTGCGCTGATCTGCACGCCCCGCTCGGACGCACCGCCATCGCGAACCCTCTGGATTGCTGTTGTGAGGGGCGACAGCGCGTCGCCATTCACCGGCACAGACTGGAGGAGCTCCGTAAACTCCCTTCCGAGCGCATGTCTCGACCCGAGATTCAGTATGGACTCCGCGGCACGGTTCCAGCTTACGATCAGCCCCTCCGTGTCCACGGTCACAACACCGGCGGCAACGCTACTGAGTATGTTCTCGGTGTAACTGGTCAGTGCCGTCAGCGCCTCGAGCGCGCGGTAGATCGAAGCGGCCTGAGACGCAACCACGGAGAGAATCCGGACCTGCTCTTCGGTATAGGAACTCGGATTATAGCTGTGAACGCTCAGCACCCCGACAACCTCGTCCTGGGCCATTAGAGGAATGGACATAAGCGAGCGCACACGGGTGGAGCGCAGGCTCTCGGGCGAAAACCTGCTGTCGAGCCTGATGTCTGGCAACACAATGGCCTTGCGCTCGGTGAGCGCCCACGCGGCAAGGTCGGCGTCAACCTGTGGATGCTCCTGATCGGACGCCTCCGACCTGCCCATCCACCGCGAAGCTCTCAGGTCAAGATCACCAGTATCCTTGTCCACCGTCCAGACCAGGCACTCATCACAGACGACCAAGTCACCCACGATAGCAAGAATGCTTTCGAGCGCCTCGTTCAGCGTCCCGGCGGTGCTGATCCGCTGGGAAAGTTCGTAGAGAGCAGATAGCTCCAGAACCTTCTCCTGCATGCTTCGCTCGTACGTGATCGCGTTCTTGATGATGAGGCTGGCATTGGAAGCGATAATCGAAAGCAGCTTGACGTCGTTGAAGGTAAAAGCGTTCTCGATGGCCCGGGAAAGCGCCACAACACCAATCGTCCGTTCGTCGGCCATGAGCGGCATAAACAGGAGAGTGGGGCTGGCGTCCAGAAGACTTGAGAACGCCTCCTGCCAGTCACCCGGTTCCTCATCCGGCGAGGGAGCGTCAACCGTTTTCCGGTCCCTGAGTCCGGCGAGAAGCTGCGAGGCAGCGGGCGACTCGGCGGCGCTCCAGTCAACAGGCGCACTCGGGTTGATATTCCTCACCGCGCGTAATGTAACGGCATGGGTCACGTCGTCAACAAGTAGAAACGCCGCTGACAGATACGGGATGGCCTGAAGGGCCATCTCGAGCAGAAGATTCACGGCGTTGTTGAGACCGTAGGCCGAACCAATGCGCCGCGAGAGGTCGTACAGCACGTTCAGCTCGGAGTACTTCTGCTCCATTGCTTCATAGAGCTGCGAGTTCTCGATGGCCAGTCCTGCGTGGTTCACAAACGTGGTGAGCAATTCAACCTGCTCAGGCTCAACTGCCCGCCCGGTATTCTGGTTGTCCGCCACAATCACGCCAATCGTCTGCCGGCGCACAACGATGGGAGCAGCGATTACCGCATTTGCTCCGGCGGCTCCAGGATCGCTCACCTGTGAAGCTGTCGCAAGCTGCTCGCCCTCCGCGTAAATGACAAGCTGCTCACGGGCTGCAAGGCCGACCACACCGTCCTGTTCGTCTATGATCTCGGGGTAGCTCGCGCCTTCGTCGAAACCGCGCACGACGCGCGATTCCAGCCCCTGCCGGTAGTCTCTGAGATAGACGATACACCTGTCGAAACCGACAACATCAATAATACAGTCCGCGATCTGCTCCAGAACGTACTCGAGATCGAGCATCGAGTTGATCGCCGTTGTCAGCTTGTTCACCGTCGCCATCTCGTGCACACGGCGCGTCAGACTCGCGTGCAGATCAGCGTTGGCAATGAACAGCGCGGCCTGGCCGGCAAACGCGCTGAATAAGCGGAGGTCCTCAGGCTGAAACTCGGGCGCGGGCTTCATTCTCCGTATCGAAATGACGCCGACCACGCGTCCGTTGCGGCCTTTGAGCGGCACGCACATGCTCGACTGAATCCCGGGCCTTGCCTGGATCGCCTGGCCTCCGATCTCCTGCCCGGGTGATTCGTTCAGCAACTCTGGTTCGCCGGTTGCCATGACACGCCACGCGACGCCGGAACCGTGAGGGATACGCGTGTCGCGAACGATCTCCGGCTGCAGCCCATGGCTCGCCTCGATGACCAGCTCATTCGCGGCGTTGCGCAGCATGAGCGAACAGGCCTGCGCCTGGATCGCTTCCACAGCCTTTCTGCAAATAAGGGAGAGATGCTCTTCGCCGGACGCCTCGGGCATGGCGCGGCCGATGTCATAGACGGCCTGCAGCCTGCCGAGCGTGGCCTTCTCGCGGGCGCGGCTATCAACCAGACGCTGGCGCAGGACACTGTTCTCGATCATCAGCCTCGCGAAACCGGTCAGCGTGCTAATGTCGAAGCTGTCGCTCGAACCGTTCAAGGCACATGTCAGCACGCCCTTGAACAAGCCAGGCACCGTTACCTCGCTGCAGACAATGCTCCCGCCAGCCGCCTGCACCCCGCCTGCAGCGGCCGCGCAAAGCCGCCGCAGAACTGACGGCCGAGAGTCCCCGCCGGAGGCGGCCAGAACAGGCGCACCATTACCCGCCGTCTGGAATAGTGCCAGCGACTTCAAAGCCCCGAGTTTTGAGGCATGCTGATAGAGTGTTTCGACAGCTTCGGTGAGGCAAGCGCCGCTCACAGCGGTGCCCGTTTCCGGCGTCGGCTCGACCACAGGCGACTGAATCTCGCGCCTCCTTCGCTTTTCGACAATGAGGGGAACGCTCATCGGGATTATAGCACACCCAAACTGCCGATAACGCCCAGCATGGACGGCCTCAACGGTTGAAGGTTCACACGCAGAAGGGTACAATCTCGGGCGGTGTAGCCTGCCGCACCCCGCTGCTGTCAGGACGATTCACCGGAAAGGCGCGCAGTTGATAGCAGTACAGGTCTCGTTAGGTTCTTGCTACAGTCCCGGACTCGGGATGACATATCTGATATATCTCCGCTTTGACGGGCGCTGTCCTGCCGCCGCCCGGCGTTGGGCAAACCCGCTGTGATGGGGGTGGTGCATGTCTGGTTGGGAGCGGCCGCCGGGTCTGTGATGCCAGATGCCCCGGCCGCGCTCGCTGCCGGAGTGGCGTCGCATGTCGCGGGTGATATGACACCTCACAAAGACGGATGGCCGGCACTCGACACGTTGGCGGTCATCGCGAGCCTGGCCTGCATAGGCGGCCGGTTCGGTTACGGCTCGAAGGAGTTCATCGGGGCGCTGGGCGGCTTGGCCCCCGACTTGGAGCACGTGGCACGCAAAGCAGGGCATCCGCTGACCGCCCGCCCGATCTTTCCGACTCACAATAGGCGGCTGCCGCACCCACCAAGCCGCAACTATGCGAGCCAGGTGGCCGCAGGAAGCCTCAGTGCGCTGTTTCTGCTTTGGCGCCACTGGCCAGCAGTTGGCAAGAAACACTTTCATCGAAGAACTAGAAAGGCGCTGCCCGGGTTTCTGCCGGCTCCTAGCGCGGCGGGTGTTGCGAGGGAACTGTCATGAACAAACGAGTTGTCACATTTGGCGAGATAATGCTGCGGCTGAAGTCTCCGGGCTTCGAGAGGCTGTTTCAATCGCCCATGTTTGAGGCCACATTCGGAGGCGGCGAGTCAAACGTCGCGGTGTCCCTGGCGAACTTCGGGCTGGACGCGGCATTCGCTTCGGTACTGCCAGCGAATGCCGTGGCCGACGCCTGTATCGCCGATTTGCGCAGGTTCGGGGTGGACACATCGCGCATTGTGCGCGGCCCGGGCAGAATGGGCATCTACTACCTCGAAATGGGGGCCAACCAGCGCCCTTCGGTCGTGGTGTACGACCGTGCCGGATCGTCCATTGCGCAGGCAAAGCCCGGCGACATGGACTGGGGCCGCACATTCGAGGGGGTGAACTGGTTTCACATTACGGGCATCACCCCCGCCATTAGCGCCGGGGCAGCCGAGTTGTCTCTGGACGCGGTGAAGAGCGCACGAGACCGGGGGCTTACTGTGTCGTGCGATTTCAACTACAGAGGTAAGCTCTGGAAGTACGGCAAGTCCGCGCCGGAGGTGATGCGCGAACTGGTGCGCTACGTTGACATCGGCATCGCCAACGAGGAGGACTGCCAGAAGTCGCTCAGCATCTTCGTTGACGTGGATGTCCAATCAGGCGGCCTGGCTGTGGAAAAGTACGAGGCGCTGTCGGCGAAGGTGCTCGAAGAGTTTCCCCAGCTTCGCGCCATTGCCGTAACGCTGCGCCAGAGCAAGAGCGCCGACCGGAACGGCTGGTCCGCCTGCCTCAGGGATGCGCAGGGCTTCCATCTCAGTCGGCAGTACGACATCACCGATATCGTTGACCGCGTTGGCGGCGGCGATGCCTTCGCGGCCGGTCTCATTTTCGGGCTTATGTCGTATGAGACCGCGCAGGAGGCGCTCGAGTTCGCAGCCGCGGCAAGCTGCCTGAAACATTCGATCCCCGGCGACTTCAACAGAGTATCGGTCGCCGAGGTCCAGGCGCTGATGGGCGGTAGCGGGTCGGGCCGCGTCCAGCGTTGACGAGCGAGGCCAAGCAGGGCTTCATGCTGACTGTCCGCCCGCCTCTGCGCTATAATGTTGCTTTAATGTACGGGCCGGAGGCGGCGGGCGGCTCTGGCGGCTGGGAGTTTGACGGTTGAAGATTATTGTTACGGGAGCCGCGGGGATGCTGGGGCTTGATCTTGTGCCGGTCCTATCAGAAGATGAAGTGCTGCCGGTGGATATCACGGGGGATTGTCTGCCGCTGGACATCACGGACCTGCCTGCGGCGCAGGACTGCATCCGCCGGTACAAACCCGATATCGTGCTCCACCTTGCAGCCTACACGAATGTGGACGGCTGCCAGACCGATCCGGAAACCGCATGGCGGGTGAACGCAGCGGGCACATGGAACCTGGCGGCGGCCTGCGCCGAGCAAGACTGCGCCCTGCTCTACATAAGCACGGACTTTGTGTTCGACGGCGAAAAGGGCGCGCCCTATGACGAGTTCGACACTCCGAACCCCATCAGCATCTACGGGCGCACGAAATTCGCGGGCGAATGCTATGCGCGCTCGCTCGTTCGAAAGAGCTACGTCGTTCGCACGGCATGGCTGTACGGCGCGAGGGGAAAATCGTTCCCGGGCACGATGATCCGGATGGCGGGCGACGGCAAGCCGCTGCGCGTTGTGGGCGACCAGGTCGGCTCGCCGACATACACCGTTGACCTCGCCGAGGCGATCAGCCGTATCATCCGGAAGCCGCTCTACGGGGCCTACCACGTCACGAACAGCGGGGAGTGCTCGTGGTTTGACTTCGCGGCCGCTACGATAGAGGAGTACGGCATCGCTGATGCGCAGATCAGCCGCATCACCTCGGACGAGTGGCCGACGCCCACGAAGCGCCCGGCGTACTCGGTTCTGGAGCGTAGAGCGCTCAAGCTGGGCGGCTTCCCGGAAATGCGCCCGTGGCGTGAGGCGCTGGGCGACTTTGTGAAGAGCTACCGGCAGGTGAACCAGCAGGCCTGATGCCCCGCCAGCCGTTTGACATCAAACAGGCGCGACTGATATAGCGCGCCGCTCAACCAATCGGAGATTCATGGATTACTCGAAAACACTAAACCTTCCCAAGACCGACTTCCCAATGAAAGCCAACCTCCGCGAGAGAGAGCCTGCCATTCAGGCACTCTGGAGAGAGCTTCGTGTTTACGAGCAGTCCATTGCGCGAGAAGCTCCGGTCGGAGGTTTCCTGCTTCACGACGGGCCGCCCTATTCGAACGGGCATATCCACGTGGGCAACGCGATGCTCAACAAGCTACCCAAGGACTTCATCACCCGCTTCAAGACGATGTGCGGCTACCGCGCCCCTTACATCCCGGGCTGGGACAACCACGGGATGCCCATAGAGAACAATGTTGTCCGCGAGTTCCGTGAGAAGAAGCTGCCCGTGGAGCGTCTGGCGGTGCGCAAGCGCTGCCGCGAGTACGCCACGAACTGGGTCAACATCCAGATGCAGGAGTACATGCGGCTCGGCATCCGAGGTGACTGGGACCACCCGTATCTCACCATGGACCCGCACCTCGAGGCCGCTATCATCAGGGTGTTCGGCGAGCTGACCGAGAAGGGATTCATCTACAGGGGGCTTCGCCCGATACACTGGTGCCCCACCTGCGAGACAGCCCTCGCCGACGCTGAGATTTCGTATGATGATCACGAATCCTCGTCCATCTACGTTTTCTTCCCGCTTCAGAGCGACCCCACAGGCATATTCGAAGGCCACGACGGCGAACCCGGGGTCATGATCTGGACGACCACTCCGTGGACAATACCCGCCAACCTCGCCGTGGCTGTGCACCCGGACTATGACTATGTTCTTGCTAGGGTGGGCGGCAAGGTCACGATCCTGGCCGAGGGCCTTTTGGAGCAGGTTCGCGAACGAACGGGATCCGATATCACAGCGCTGGCGAAGCTGAAGGGCAGTGCGCTGGAGGGGCTCGTGTTTCGGCACCCCTTGTTCGACCGTCCTTCGCCCGTGGTTTTCGCCGACTATGTGACCCTCGACGAAGGCACGGGCGTCGTTCACACGGCCCCGGGACACGGCCGCGAGGACTTCGAGACCGGCCGAGACAACGGGCTGGAGGTGTTGTGTCCGGTGGACGAACGCGGCCGCTTCACGGCGGAAGCCGGGCCATTCGAAGGGATGTCTATCTGGGACGGGAATCAGGCTGTCGAAGACGCGTTGAAGGACGAGGGGGCGCTGTTCGCCAGCGGGCGCATTTCGCACAGCTATCCTCACTGCTGGCGTTGCCACAGCCCGGTCATCTTCCGCGCCACTGTTCAGTGGTTTATGGGGCTCGATCACAATGGCCACAGAGAGAAGACGCTCGAAGAGATCCGCAAGGTGCAGTGGCTGCCGGAGGACGGAATCAACCGCATCACCGCGATGGTTACAGGCGCGCCGGACTGGTGTGTTTCGCGCCAGAGGGCGTGGGGCGTCGGCATCCCGGTCTTCTTCTGCAAGAACTGCGAGGCCGATCTCTTGGAGCGCTCTGTGATCGAGCACGTCGCCTCGATAGTGGAAGCCCGCAACTCCGACGCCTGGTTCGAGCTCCCCGCCGAAGAACTGCTCCCACCAGGGACGAAATGCGCAAAGTGCGGTTCCGCGCGCTTTGACAAGGAATCCGATGTCCTCGATGTCTGGTTCGACAGCGGCTCCACCTGCAGGGGAGTGCTCGAGGGCAAGGAGTGGCCCGAACTCTCCTATCCGGCCGACGTGTATCTTGAGGGGTACGATCAGTATCGTGGTTGGTTCAACAAGTCGCTGATGATAGGCGTCGCAACCAAAGGCGCGGCGCCGTTTCGCAAGGTTGTCGCAAACGGCTTCATGGTGGACGCCGAAGGGCGCGCCATGCACAAGACGGTCGGCAACGTGATCAACACGATAGATGTCATCAACGAATACGGCGCGGACGTCATGCGCCTGGCGGCGGCATCGTTCAATGTTATGTCGGATGCAAGGCTGGGGGATGAGGTGCTTCAGCGGGCTACCGACTCGTACCGCAGAATCCGTAACACATTCCGGTTCCTGCTGGCGAACCTGTCCGGCTACGACCCGGCATCCGAGCCGCCCGTTGCCGACATGGCCGATCTAGATCGCTGGATCCTGCACCGCCTTCAGAACGTCATTGCCGCAAGCCGCGACGCGTACGGGTCGTTCGAGTTCCATCGGGTCGTTCACGAGGTCCACAACTTCTGCGCGATAAACCTGAGTTCTCTTTATCTGGACGTAGTCAAGGACCGGCTGTATGCCGAGGTAGTGGAATCACCGGCGAGGCGTTCGGCGCAGGCTGCCATGTTCCGTCTGCTGGACGCGCTTGTGCGTATCCTGGCCCCGATTCTGCCCCACACGTGCGAGGAAGTCTGGCAGGCGGCAGGCATGGCGGAGACAGCCAGCAGCGTCCACCTTGCGGCATTCCCTGAGGCGGACGAGCGCATGCGCGATTCAGCGCTTGACGAGAAGTTCCAGCGGCTGGGAGCCATCCGCGAGCAGGTGTACCGGCGCATCGAAGACGAGCGGCAGGCGGGGACCATCGGCAAACCCGTGGAAGCGGCGGTGACACTCGCGGCGCCGGAGGGCGATTTCGATTTCCTTCGGGAGAATCTCTCGGTCCTGCCATCCTATTTCATTGTCTCAAGCGTAGAGGTCGTTCCGGCACCAGACGGCGCGCTCGAGATAACCATTGCCCCCGCGCCGGGGGTAAAATGTGAACGGTGTTGGCTGATACGGGAGGATGTTGGCTCAAGCCCGGAGCACCCCACACTGTGCGCACGATGTGCTCGCGTCGTTGCTGATTTGAAGCGCCAGACTATGGAGGACGGAATCTGAGTCGTCCATCGCTCACTCTGATCTCGATTGGTGTTGCCGTGGCCGACCAGTGCACAAAGGCGGCGGTGCTTCGCCTGCTCGGTCTCGACGGCCGAGAGGTCACTATCATCCCGAACCTTCTCTGGTTCCACGTTATCAGAAACACCGGGGCGGCTTTCGGGCTGTTCCAGTCTCTGGGCCCGCTTCTGGGCGTCATGTCAATCGTGCTGATCTATGCAGGCTACAAGATCGCCCGGCACGAAGACGACCCGGGTCTACTACTGTCGCTGTCGCTCATTCTGGGCGGCGCAGGCGGCAATCTGATAGACCGTCTCTTTCGAGGGGGCGCGGTCGTGGACTTCATCCGCATCCCCAACTGGCCGATCTTCAACCTTGCGGACTGCGCAATCACTGTAGGCACCGTGGGCATCCTGTATTTCGGCGTCATACGAAACCGGATGAAAGGTGAGCCGGAGACCCATGCACCCGATTCTCTTTGAGTGGGGGCCACTACGCCTCCACAGCTACGGTGTACTGCTGGCAATCGGCTGCGCGGCCGCGATATGGCGGGCATCCATCAATAGCGGCCGCGCGGGGCTGACTTCGCTGCAGGTGCAGGACGCGGGCATACTGCTCGTGCTGTGCGGACTGATTGGGGCACGGCTTACCTACGTAGCTCTCAACCATGCGGACTTCGCAGCCGACCCGCTGGCCATCGTGGCGCTTTGGGACGGCGGCCTGACGTACCACGGCGGTCTGGCTGCGGGGATACTGGCAGGCTACCTCTACACGCTTCGCACGAAGACGCGTCCGGGACTTTTCGCTGACCTTGCCGCGCCATCGCTGGCGCTCGGCTACGCGATTGCCCGCATCGGGTGCTTCCTGAACGGATGCTGCTACGGGCATCCGTCGGACATGCCATGGGCGATGCGCTTCCGCACAGACGGAGGGCCGGACATAACTGTGCCTTCCCATCCTGTCCAACTCTACTCCTCCGCCGCAAACCTCCTCATCTTTCTCGTTCTCATCAGGATCGAGAAGCTCCGGCTCGCGCCCGGAAGTTTGTTCGGTGCCTGGCTTCTGCTGTCGGGCGTCGAGAGATTCATCATGGAGATCTTTCGGCAGGGAGTCACGGCCGAGGTTATCTGGAACGGGTTCACGCAGGCACAGGCGGTGAGCGCGCTGCTGGTCATCGCCGGGGGCATTGTGATAGCGTTGTCGTATCGGCAGGAGGCTAGGCATGCCGGGACCGTTTGACATAACCGTGGGCGAGGAAGCCGCGAACACGAGGCTGGACGTGTTCCTAGCGAGCGTTCTTTCAGATGTCTCTCGCGCGCGCGTGCAGAAAGCTATCGCGGCAGGACATGTGCGGCTGAACGGAAACGAAGCGGCCCCTCGCACCCTTCTGCACACGAATGACCGCATCACGGGCGACATTGCCAGCGAGTCCACGTGGAGCATTGAGGCCGAGGATATCCCCTTCACAGTCCTTCACCACGACGCCTGCTTGGCGGTGATCAACAAGCCCCGCGGACTCGCCGTGCATCCCGGCGCCGGACGCCGCTCAGGCACACTGGTGAACGCGCTCGCTGCCAGATTCGGGACGCTGCCCGGTGGGTCGTCTCCCGAGCGTCCGGGCATTGTTCACCGTCTGGACAAGGACACCTCCGGGCTGATGATTGTCGCGCTCGACGCCGCCACAATGACTGCTCTCGGGCAGATGATTGCCAGCCGCGAAGTCGAGCGCTGGTACCTGGCCCTGGCGTGGGGCAATCCTGCATTCAACGAGGCAGTCGTTGATGCGCACATCGGGCGCGACCCCAGGTGCCCTGAGCGCATGGCGGTGCTGCCGGAAGCAAGCACGCATACCAAGCGGCAGGCGATCACGGAGCTGACTGTCCACGAGCGCTTCGCGGAGGCGGCATTGATCGAGGCGAAGCTGAAGACGGGCCGCACGCACCAGATTCGGGTTCACTGCGCCTACGCGGGCCATCCACTCATGGGGGACACCGTTTACGGTGAGCGCGCCCTTGTTCGCAGGGGATTCCCCCGGCAGGGCCAGACTGAGCTCGCCGCCCTGCTCGAACGTCTGCAGGGGCAGGCGCTTCACGCATGGTCGCTCAGGTTCCGGCACCCCGTCACCGGGGAGGCAATGTCGTTTGAATGCGAACCACCGCGGGAGATGCAGGATGTCGTCGAGTTCCTGCGCCAGTGGGCCTGCGAGAGGCACATGTGAGGCGTGACACCATGACAGCACAGGCTGATTCCGCCGTTGAGAATCTCATTCGCACAGAGCTTCTTCCCCGGGGCGTAACCGATCCGCGCATTATCGCTGCCCTTCGAGCGGTTCCGCGGCAGGCGTTTGTGCTCCCAGAGGATACCTCGCGCGCTTACGAAAACCGGGCTCTGGCCATAGGCCGCTGCCAGACGATATCGCAGCCCCTGATGATAGGACTAATGCTCGAAGCGCTCCGTGCAGGCCCGGAAGATACCGTGCTGGAGGTTGGGGCCGGTTCGGGGTATAAGGCCGCTCTGTTGTCCGAGTTGGCGGGTAGGGTGATTACCATCGAACGGATTTCTGAACTGGCGATAGAGGCGTCAGAGCGGCTTGCGGCCCTGGGCTACGACAGGGTTAAGGTGATCGAGGGAGACGGATCGCGCGGGTATGAGCCGGAAGCCCCTTATAGCCGCATCATTGTCTCGTGCGCCGCGCCCGCACCACCGGCGAGGCTCATAGCCCAGCTTCGCGATGGCGGCATCATGGTCGTGCCTGTGGGGTCTCTTTCTGAACAGATTCTGACTGTGCTAACCCGCGCGGGAGACGAGATCCGGCAAGAGCGCCGGGGAGCCTGCGTATTCGTGCCGCTTGTCGGAGAGGGTGGGTGGCCCCAGTCCACCAACGAGCCGAAATGACAGTCAGACGCCGACCCGTCAGGCGAAAGTCAAAAACGGTCGCGGCGCGAGCGCGTTCATGCTCTCCCGCACGGAGCCGGAGACGACGCCCATTATCCTTCACACTCCCCCGCAGCCTGCCAGTGCAGCCATCCGTGACGCTCTGCGCGTTGGGAGTGGTGTTCGTTGCCTGGCAACTTGTTATCGTCCCTGCTATCCCGTCGGCAGCGCGATGGGTGTCCGGACGTGCAGCAGGGCTGATCGGACTTCTGATGATTGCGGCCGGCCTCGCTGCCCTCTGGATGGAACACGCTGGCTTGCACAAGCCGCTCGGCACGAGGGTCAGCGCGCGGAGGTCACCGCCCCGCCGGAAAACGCCTTCCGCACGGGATGAATAGCGCCGCGGCTGCCATCGCTTTGGCGATATCGGCCAGAACGAACGGCAGCGATCCCTGCGCCAGCGATAGGCCAAGCCCGGCCCAAACACCAGCGACAGCGGTGTACTGTGCCCAGATCCAGGCAATGCCTCCTGCATGAATAACCGCCGCCCCCGCGAGAGCCGCGGCAACAGCGCCGAACGCCTGCCCGCACCCCACGCGCTGTGACAGCCAACCCGTCACAAACGCTGCCGGGGGGAAAGCCAGCAGATACCCGAGGGTGGGAGCCACGACCGGCCCGGAAGAGGCGAGGAAGTACGCAGCGCCGCCCTGTCCCCCTGCCCAGAACGGCGCTCCGGCAACCGCAAGAGCGAGGTAGAGGGCGGCTGACGCCGCGCCCTTTCGCGGCCCCAGCGCCAGACCCGCCGCCAGAACGCCGAAAACCTGCAGTGTAACCGGAACCGGAGTGAACCCGAGCGGCACGCCCAACTGCGAGGTCAGAGCGATGAAGAGCGCTCCTGCCGCAACAGCGGCGGCAGAACGCACCCCGGAAGGTGTGTCGAAAAGCCTTGATGTCCTGTCCATGGTGTCTCTCCACAGACTTATAGTCGGCGCCGAGGTCCGATGTCAAATCCGCGCCGGACATTGACAAACACCTGTTCGCCCGATATACTATGCCATTGTATAAAGCTCGAAGGCATTTGGCAAGCGAACAGCGATGAGCGGTATATCGGACTATCTCAAATCGGAGAGAGAGAAGGCGGGCCTGAGTGTCGCGCAAGCAGCCCGGGAGGCCGGCATATCCGCGCCTTATCTCTACCAGATAGAGTACGGACAGCGCAACGCGTCCGCCAAAGTGCTGTCTAGGCTCGCCAGAGTGTACCACGTTCGCGTTGATGAGCTTCTCGTCAAGGCAGACCTTTTGCCTGCACCGGCTATCAGCGGAACAGACGCCGAGTCCCGCGAATCTCGCATCGAGCGGGCGTTCGATTACGTCATGCGAGATCCCTCGTTCCGGGCGGGATCCGATGCTATGGGAGGCCTGCCCGCGGAAGCCAAGCTCTTGATCGTGCGGCTATACGAGCGTGCGGAGGGCCTTCGCATTCTGCCGGAGGACCTCCTCTAGCACGTTCCGGGCAGGGACGTCCCTGAACCATGCAGCGGCCACTCGCAAGCAATGCTGACGAACTCGATACGCTGTTCGGGCGGTTCGTATCGAAGTATGCGTGCGTCGGGGCATCAAACATCGAGAGGTTTGCGGAGCGTTTCTGCGAGACGTTCGGCCTGTCGGAATTCCCGCGGGATCCACGCCTGTATCTGCCGCTCTTCGGCATAAAGATGGAGACTGACGATCTTGCCCCGAGGGGTGCGGGCGGTATGGATTCGCTATGGCAATCTCTACCGCATTTCCCATTCGCGCCACCACGCCGGTCTCCTGGGGCTGGTTTTGTGGCATGAGCTGTTTGAGATTCTGAGATCCAACCCGCGGTTCCCGACCAGGCTTGCGCCCGTCGCCGAAGAACAGCTGGCTATGCAGTTTGCGGTGTACGTGATGATGCCCGAACAGGAACTGCGAAGGCAGGCGGCCGAGTTGCGGCATCCTCAGGATCACGACAAGTCGCGAGTCCTATCTGCCCGCTTCGGGGTTTCCATGACCGCGATGCGCCTGCGTCTCAGGGAGCTTGGCCTTCAACACAAGCGGCAGGGCGGTGCCAGGCGCTACTATTGAAACTCCGGGAAAGCAGGAACAGTCTGAAGATTCGAAGAAGACTGCTCAGAATGTGGCGAGTGTTCAGGGCGCGGCTGGGGATGCCGAGGTATCTCTACGATGGCTGCAGGTTCGACTATAACGACGCCTGCCACCGCCCCCAGCGCCCAAATGCGATAGATTGTCCCGATTACAGCAAGCGAAACTGAGGGTACAAGGCTCTGTGTCCGTGATGGGTCATACCTTCACGGATACATGACGGATACAAGGTAGAATAGGGGTGAGGGGAACCGACATGCCTGCTGAGGATGCTGCGACCACAAAGATGGTTCGGAGGGAAATTGTCCGGCGTCACATAGACGTCACCTCTCTTCAGGTGAACGCAATGCACGGTGTCGTCTATCTGCGAGGGCAGGTAAAGCCGTTGCTGGGCCGGGAGTGCGATCTCGAAGCAGAGATGCTCATCATCCACCGTATTCTCCGCTCCCGGCCGGGCATCCGCGACGTGGTGCTGGAAGTCGAATTCCCAAAAGAACGCCCGAAGGCGGGGCGGTCACTCAGCGAGTAACGTGAATTGTCTTTTCGTGAGTGTAAGCCGCCAGTCCGGGTGCGGATTTTTTCGGCTTCCTCACGAACTTCCTCAGAGTCCAGTCCACAGGCACATAGGACGAGTGCTTCGCGTCTGAGTTGTCGGCGGCGATGCGCGCCGCCTCTCGCAAGGTCCCCGGCGGGACGTTCTTTACACCCGCCGTCCGGATAACCACGTGCGCCCCCTTCACCCCCCGCGCATGAAGCCATACGTCGTTGGCGCCAGCCACGCGAGCCGTCAGGTAGTCGTTTGCCTCGGCGTTCTCCCCCATCAGAATCTGCAGGCCGTCCCGGGACGTAAACGTGCGGATCCGACGTCCGCCGAAGGACCGCTCCTCGGGCGGCGCCGCTCCGGAGGAAGCCGGACTGATAAGCCGCGCCGTCTGGAGTGCCGACCGCAGGGCTTTCAGATCACCGGCCGACTGCACGTTTGCCGCCACCGCGGATGCCTGCTCAAGGCGCTCAATGCTCGCGGCAATCTCCGGAAGACGCCTGCGCGCAGCCATGATGCGGTCTTCGGCCTTGCGCGCAAGGCGGAAAGTGCGCTCAACGTTGTCCCGCGGCGAGAGCTCGGGGGCAAGGGAAATTGTAACCGGCTTCATGTCCGGATCGAACAGATCGGGAAGAGTAACGCTCGACGCACCCGCTGGTATGTCACGGAAGTTCGCTGAGAGAATCTGACCGGTCTTGCGGAGATCGTCCGCGCGGGCGGGATGGGCGAGCACATCAAGCAGTTCGCCTGATTCGCGGTTGAGCTTGTCAAGGCCGCGACTCACGAACTTCAGAAGCTCAGCCCTCAGGCTCTCGATCTCTCCGAGGGAGATCTCGGCGCGCACGGTAGCGTCAAGCGCCTCGGACACAGCCGGTCGGGGATGCTGGATGGAGGCGGGCAAATGCTGCAGCGGCAGCGGGTACACCTCCTCGCAGCGCCTCTCGGGCCAACTCAACAAGACGGGGTGAAACTCCCCGCGTTCCCAAATGCCGAGAAGCCGGCACAGGCTCTCGTACAAAGCCTGCGGACGCTGTGAATCCGCCCGGCTCACGATTTCGGCACCCAGAATGGGACTGATGCCTGCGAACGTGGCCGCAAGCCATCTCGCTGCATCGGCGTCAGCGTCTTCTAGGCGCAGTGACAGGAACTGCTCCGCGGTCACTTCACGGGGGTCAAGCTTTGGCGCGGGGGGCGGCTGATACGGCTGCCCCGGCAACACCTGACGCGTGCGGCTGATACTCCGGCCAACCACCTTGGCGGCTCCCAGAACCCTGCCGCCTTCGTTCAGCAGAATGATGTTTGAGTGACGGCCCATTATCTCGTGGATCAGGGCTATGCCTTCGCCCTCGTGCGGCCAAAAGTCAATGCGCAGGATGCGGTCGAGTCCAATCTGCCGCACATCCTCCACCCGCGTGCCCTTGAGGTGCTTGCGGAGAAGCTGGCAGAAACCCGGAGGGGTGGGGGGGCTCGAAGGGCGTGAGACCGTAAGGTGAGCGCGGGCGAAGCGGGCGTCGGCGCTCAGGAGCGCCCGTGCTTCGCGGTTCCTTGTGCGGCAGACGAGACAGATGGAGAGTGTATCAGGCTGGCGAACTTGGTGTACAATAAGCCCGGACAACGCGGCGCGCATTTCTGCGGCGCAGGCCGCCAGCGTGAAGGCGTCGTAGATCATCTCTGCGACAATATACCACAGAGGCCGAGGCACATCAGAGGTACCGGGTGAACATTCAGCACAGCGACGAGCCGCTTCCGGACGAGGAAGACATCTACGGCGTCAACGAAATCAACGAGTACGATTCCGACTACTGGATGCCGGACGAACTCCGCGCCCGCCGCCGGACTGCCATCCGCAGGGCTGTGGCAACCCTGCTCGTCCTCGCGTTCGCCGCACTGGCTATCTACTGGAGATGGTGGTAATCAGCTTCGCGCCGGGCGCTCTCAGCGGAAGATCCTGTGCCGGATGCGGCCGATAAGCGAAACCGGCTGATCGGGGGGCAGATTCTCGGCCTCCTCCAGTTCCTTGATCATCGAATCCAGGACGTCCTGGCTGATATCCTCGTCAATCCTCAGATCGTCGAGGGACGGCACGGGAGTTGCGCGCGGCCTGTTGAACAGTTCCGTGGTGCGTCTCCCGCCTTCAACCACATCACCCGCCTTCGAAGTCACGGCAATCGTGGCCTCTGCCTGCTCCAATGAAACAGGCTCGGGCACAACGGCCTTCGCAGGCCCCACTGTCTGCTCTTCGACTCCGGCATCGCGCTGACCATCATCGCGTGACGACTCGGCGGCGGGGGAGGGATCAGGACGGGGTTCGGGCGCGGGCGCTTCCGCGGACTGGCTGATGTCCGCCCCGGCAGCCGCATCCGGCTTCTCCGGCTCAGGCTCCTCACGCAGCGGAATCTCCTTCTGAACTGCCTCGACGGAGGCAGTAACCTCTTCAGTGGAGGTCTCCGATTTCGACGGCGCGGTCGCCGCAAGCTCTGCCGTCACTTCCACACGAGCTTCGGCCGGGGCCTCCGGCTCCGGCGGTGACATCGGTCGGGCAGGGCTCTCAGGCTCGGCATCGGCCGGAGCACGTCTCGCCGCGGCAGGCTTCTCCCCGCCTTCGGCACGCGGCGCAGCGGCTTCCTTAGCCTGCGGCGAAGCAACGGGTGGACTTTCCGCGACATCCGCGGAGGCAGCATTCCTGTGCAACGTTTCGGCGATCTCCGCCGACAGACTTCCCGTCTTCTTGAAAAGGCTGTTGATGCGCTGGAGCCTGTCTTCAATCTGCCCTATCTCCGGAGCTTCGGCGTCCAGCGCGAGTGGCTCCGGCAGGGCGCGGGCAAGCTCGCCGAATTCGACAGACAGCATCGCCGTCGCCTCGTGAGCGCGTGACAGCATCACATTCGATCGGTTCAGCATCACATTCAGCTCGTGCTGCCGCTCGACAAGCTCAGCAACGAGGCTCTCCTGCGCGATCTCGCGCCGGTGCGAGCGGTTTAGCTCATCCGCATACAGGCGGCTCTTTGCCGAAAAGATCGCCTTCTCCCGGTCGAGCCGCGCGATCTTGCTCTGAAGCTCCTGGACGGTGCGTTCGAGCTCTTGAAGGCGCTCGATATACGATTCTGTGGGTTCGTTTTGGCTCAACTCTGTCGCCTCTCCGCTGCTATCGCTCCCCTCACCCTGCTCGCGCCGTATCGAACCGGCTCTGGCTGCCCTGCATATGTGCTCCCCGTGCCCAGTCCGCCGCAGGCATCCGCTGACGTCCTGCGGGCTGCACCTCGATAACCTGCAAAACAGTCTGCGACCCGCAAACGACCCGGAGGCCGCTCTTTGAGCACTCGAGCACTGTTCCCGGCGCCAGGCCCGCGCACTGCGCCTGAGCGCAGCCGTCAACTCTCGCCTTCCATATACTAACAGGTTGCCCGCCGAAATACAGCCTTGCGCCCGGCCGCGGCGTACACCCCCTGATTCTGTTATGGGTTTCGAACGCTGTCTGGTTCCAGAGAATGTCGCCGTCGTTTGGCCGGAGGGCCATCGAGTAGGTTGCGGCGGCGGAATCCTGCGGCTCCGGACGCACCATTCCCGACTCCAGCCCGTCCAGCGTCTCCAGTAACAGATCGGCCCCGATGCGCGCCAGTTGCTCTTCGAGTTCACCCGCCGTCATTGCCGCCCCGATAGGCGTTTCGCGGCGAAGCAGTACGTCACCCGTGTCTAGACCTTCGTCCATCATCATCGTCGTAACGCCCGTGATTGACTCTCCCCTGATAATGGCATCCTGCACAGGCGCCGCACCGCGATACTTCGGCAGCAGGCTGGCGTGCACATTGATGTTCCCCTTTGGCGCGACCGCCAGAATCTCCTGCGGCAGAAGCAGCCCGAACGCCGCAACAACGGCCGCCTCCGGCGCCCACGCTTTCATCTGGGAGAGGAACACACCGTCGCTGCGGGAGCGCGGCTGAATGAGGGGAAGCGAGCGAGAGGCCGCCAGAACGGCAACAGGCGAAGACTCCATTCGCCGCCCGCGGCCCCGAGGCCTGTCGGGGCGTGTTACGACACCCAAAACATCGTGGGAACTGCTGAGAAGAGCATTGAGAATAGTGGACCCGAACTCCGGCGTGCCCATGAACACGACTCGCATGTTTGCCTGCTCCTACATCCCCACTATAAGGTCTAGCGGCATGGGCTTCAGAGTGCCGGGTGTAACCCGGTCAATAAACAGCACGCCATCGAGATGGTCCACCTCGTGTTGAAGCACTCTTGCCAGCATTCCCTCCGCCTCAAACTTCACCCGTGCGCCGTTCTCGTCCAATCCTTCGGCGGTCACCTTTGACGGACGCACAACCTTCCCTGCCATGCCCGGAACACTCAGGCACCCTTCCGGCCCAGCTTCCTCCTCGCCGCCCGGCGTCAGAACCGGGTTTATGAGGACTCCCGAACTCTCGCTGACATTCCAGACGATGACGCGCCGCGGATCGCCGATCTGGATCGCCGCAAGCCCCGCGCCACCGAACTCCTCCATCAGGCGGCGCATGCGCGCTATCAGCTCCGCGCATTCAGCCGGATACGTCACCTCTTCCGCACGCTCTTTCAGGCGGCGGTCACCATATACGAGTACCTCGCGCTGTCTGATCATCTCTGCTCAGTCATTGTGGCCACAATCGTACCTCTTCAGCAACAACCCATCAGATGAGGCTGACGGGATCGACATCAACTGTGATCTCCGGACGCCACTGCCTCGCGCCGGTAGCCGCGAGCAGCGCGAGAATATCCGATCGCTTTGCGGCGCGCAGCACCAGGTGCCACCGATAGCGCCCCTTAAGGCGCTCGATGGGGGCTGGAGACGGCCCGAGGACTTCCACCTCAGAATCGTGCGCCCTGAGAGATGCTGCCGTTGCTTCGGCAAGCTGCTGGCATTCGTGGAGGGCCGCGCACTGTACGAGGATACGGGCAAGCGTAGCGAAGGGCGGCCAGGAGAGTTCCTTGCGGGCAGGCAGTTCCGCCTCGTAGAAACGCTTGAAGTCGTGCACGGATGCCGCCTGTATCGCGTAGTGTTCCGGCTGGAAGGTCTGCAGCAGGACGCGCCCGGGCCTCTGCCCTCTTCCGGCCCGTCCGGCGACCTGCGTCAGCAGTTGGAAACCCCGCTCCGCCGCGCGGAAGTCCGGCATATGCAGGCCCGTATCAGCGTTCACCACACCCACCAGGAGCACTCCCGGAAAGTCGAGGCCCTTGGCGACCATCTGGGTGCCGATGAGGACATCGGCTTCGTGTGAGCGGAAGGCTTCCAGAATAGTGACAAGCGAGTCCTTCCCGGACGTGGTGTCGCGGTCCATTCTCAGGATTCTGGCGCCGGGAATCACCTCCGCCAATTCCTGTTCCACTCTCTGCGTTCCTACTCCGAAGCTGGCGATCTTCACGCTTCCGCACTCCGGGCATACCGCCGGAGCGGGAATGCGCCACGCGCAGTGATGGCAGCGGATGCTGTTGTCTGTGCGATGCAGCTTGCCGCTGACCGCGCAGTGCGGGCAGTTCACGACATGGCCGCACTCACGGCACAGTACGAAGGTCCCGAACGCCCGCCTGTTTAGAAAGAGAATAGCCTGCGCTTTGCGCGCGACAGTCGAGCGCAGCTCGTCGCGAAGCGGGTCGCTGAGAACCGTGAGTGTGCCTGCCTTCGCATATTCCCTCATGTCAACGATGCGCACTTCCGGCATCGGGCGGGAGTCCACGCGCTCCGGCAGATTGACGAGCATCGAGCGCCCGGTCTGGGCACAATAGTACGTCTCAACCGCGGGAGTGGCGCTGCCAAGAACGAGCGGGGCACAAAAAACCTGCGACAGCCGCCGGCAGATGTCTCGGGCATGATAGCGTGGGTCCGAGTCCTGCTTGAAGGCCCCCTCATGCTCCTCATCCATCACGATCAGCCCGAGATTACTGATTGGCGCAAACACCGCCGAACGGGGCCCGGCCACAACAGACGCCTCCCCGGACTGAATCCGCCGCCATTCATCCGCCCGCTCACCCGCCGAAAGCCTGCTGTGCAGCACCGCAAGCCGTCCGCCGAACCAGGCACGGAACTGAGCCACGGCATGCACGGTCAGTGCTATCTCAGGAACCAGCACGAGCGCGCGCCTGCCCGCCTTGAGCGCATGGCTGATTGCGCGGAGATAGACCTCGGTCTTTCCGCTTGCCGTCACCCCGAACAGCAGAAACTCGCGGCACTGCCGGGCATCCATCGCCTCGCGCATCTCCGAAAGCGCCCGCGCCTGATCCGCGGTCAGGCCATGCGACAAGCGGGGCGCAGCCAACTCCTTTGGCCGCCGCGCGGTTTCGGAATCAGCCGTCGCCACCACTCCTGCAAGGACGAGGCTCTTGAGAGCGGGGCGAGGGTTCGCCCCCGTACGCGACAGCTCAGACGCAGACATCGGCGCTTCGGCACCCAGCAGTTCCCGCAGCACAGCCGCCTGTCGTGGCTTGCGTTTCTGGTTCTCTTCGAGCCAGCGCCCGGCCTCAGCGGCGGAAGAAACAGAGTAGAGAATCTCGCGTCTCGGCGCGCCAGTGACAGCGACATCGAACTCGTCGCGAAGCCAGCCATCCCTGCGGAGACGCGCAACGGCATTCTGGGCGGACGCACGCCCGAACAGCCTGATCAGGCTGTCCATCGTCACGCTGCCACCAGCGCGCACCGCCGCCAGAACAGCCAGGGCGCCGGGAGCGCACCTGGGCTCCGCCTTACCGGGGCCATCCACCAGTGTGACCCTGCGCACGATGCGACCGCGCATTGCTGGAGGGGTCATCATTCGCAAGCACGAGCCGACAGACGAGAACCAGCGTTCGGCCATCCAGTTAGCGAGGGCGACTCTGTCCGGCGGAACATCCCCGGAAGCATAACGGCCGATGATCGCGCGTGTGCGCGACACATCGGCCGTTTCAAGAAGCTCCACGATGTAACCCAAGCGCACCATCGTCTGAAACGGGACGACGACGCAGGCTCCAGGCACGGCATGCGCCATATCCAGCGGAAGCTCGTACGTGTACTCTTGCGACAGGGCACCGCGATCCGTCAGTACGGCGACCCGGGCGTACATCTACGCGCCCGGGGCGGCGCTCAGACCGGCCTCCTTGCGAAGCGTGTCGGCCATGTCTTTGCGCTCCCAGGTGAGATCAAGGTCATCGCGGCCGAAATGCCCGTAGCTGGCCACCTGCGCATAGATCGGCCTGTGGAGGTTCAGGTGGTTGATGATGCCTCTCGGCGTCAGGTCGAAATGCTTCAGGACAAGCTCGGAGATATTCTCTTCAGAGATCTTCGCTGTGCCGAAGCTGTCAACGACGACGTTCATGGGCTGGGCTTCGCCGATGGCATACGCGACCTGTATCTCACAGCGGTCCGCAAGCCCCGCGGCAACCACGTTCTTGGCGATGTATCGCATCATATATGCCGCCGAGCGGTCCACCTTCGTCGGGTCCTTGCCCGAGAACGCACCGCCGCCGTGCCGACCCGTGCCTCCGTAGGTATCCACGATGATCTTCCTGCCGGTGAGGCCGGTGTCTCCGTTCGGCCCGCCGACCTCAAACGATCCGGTGGGATTCACAAAGTACTGCGTGCCGCTGTCGAGATACTCCGGCGGAACGATCGGCTTGATCACCTGTTCGATGACATCAGCCCTGATCGTCTCCTGGCTCACCTCCGGATGGTGCTGGGCGGAGACGACGATCTTGTCTATCCGCACAGGCTTGTCATCTTCGTACTGCACCGTGACCTGCGACTTGCCGTCGGGACGCAGGTAGTCCACGCTGCCGGCACGCCGCACCTCGGCAAGCTGCCGCGACAGCCTGTGCGCCAGCATGATCGGCATCGGCATCAATTCGGGGGTCTCGTTGCAGGCATACCCGAACATCATGCCCTGATCGCCGGCTCCACCGGTATCCACGCCCATGGCGATGTCCGGAGACTGCCCGTGTATGGCAGTCAGGACGCTGCAGGTGTCTCCGTCAATGCCCATCTTCGCGTCGGTATAACCGACCTTGCGCAGCACGCGCCGCACAATACTGGGAATGTCAACAACAGCTTTGGTTGTCACCTCGCCTGAAACCAGAACAAGCCCCGTCGTCAGCAGGGTTTCGCAAGCCACACGAGACATAGGGTCGGCCTCGATCATGGCGTCCACTATGGAGTCGGAAATCTGGTCCGCGAGCTTGTCGGGATGCCCCTCGGTGACGGACTCGCTGGAGAATAGGTACTTTTTGCTCAAAATGTCCTCCTTAAAGGCTCTGCTCTTTATACCACAAAACTGGGAACGGACGGAACCCGTACCGCCTACTGGAAAAGCTCCATCAGCGACAGAGCAAACAGCTCGTGCCCGCGATCGTCCGGGTGGTTGATGCTGTTCGCCAGCAGCGTGGGGTAGGGAATGCCTTGCTGCAGCAGGTGGCCCCAGCGCAGCGAGGCATCGGCGAGTGCCACTTTGTTTTCCCATGCGAACTGCCGGAGTCCTGCCACGTAGGGCCGTGGGTCGGTGTTGAGCCGCGGAGTGTCTTTGCCCATCCAGTCCGGCTTCACGAAGTGCGGGGTAAGGATGACCCACTCCGAGCCCACTTCTTTGAAGCGCTCCTGGAGATACGCGTACTTCTTCCGTACGTCCTCCGGCTTCATCCACGCGTCGTTGACAAACTCCATCACGATCAGATCCACGTGCGGATCCAACACCTTCTCCTTGAAGTTATATTGAGATCCCGTCGGCTCGTTCAGGAAGTTGTCTGACGTGCGGCCGCCCCAGGCAACGGTTGTGAGCTGAATATCGGACTTCGGGAAGCACTTGCGCAGCAAATCCAGAAACTGATGCTGATATCTGTGAGCGTCATCACTGGTGTTGCCGCCGGCCGTGACACTGTCTCCCCAGGCGATGATAGTCACCTTCTGCCCGCTCTGCAGCTTCGCCCACGTTTTGGGCAGAAGCGTGGCCGCCGGCGGGGGCCCTTCGTGCTTTGGAACGGGGTAGCTCTCCTCAATGATAGGGTAGAGGCTGTCCTGCTTCAGGGCCGGAAGACGCCCCTCTACCCAGATGTTCGCCAGCCGTTTCTCGCCAGCCTTCGCCTCCGGCGGAACGGGGATGGAGACAACAGGTTTGCCCTTGCGCAGCGTCACCTTGCCAGACGCATCCACGAAGATGCTGTCAATACGGCCGATGCCGTGGTCGTAGTCCAGCCAGACGGAGCCGTCCTCCGGAATGGAGCCGCCCTCAAGCCGTCCGAACTGGCCCCACTTGCCGTCAAGCTGGTAGTCCTTGCCGAGCACATAGGCGGGTGCGTTCCCTGGCCCTGACTTCACGCGCAGGCTGGCCGGATCCAGCAGCCCTGGCTCTGTGATCTCCACATTGCGCACCCCGAAGATGCGAAAGCCCTTCGCCCATTCCGGAGCCTGCGCGTTGAACAGCGGCAGATTGTCATAGCGTTCATCGCGAACACGCACTTTCGGCGCGGGGTCAACACGAAGGGTTACAGGCTCATCAATCGTCACCCGCCTGCCGCCGGCACTGACCACCTGCGGCATAACACGGACCTGCCACTTTCCAGCCAGTTGAATCGCGGGACCGGGATCGCCGGCGCAAGATGCGGCGACAGCGGAAATCACAGCAAGTATCATGAGGTTTCTCCTGTAGGGACTCGTTCTCCGGGTGACCGGTTTATGCATTGTGAAGCGGCTCAAGCCTGATGCCCGCCGGGAAACGCGCAGGCGGCGGGGGCTGAAGCTCGCTGGATTATACTCCAAACCCGGCTGAGGCAAGAGGGGATGCCTGCTTGCTGAGGGGCTGTTCGCATGAACAGGGCGACAGGCCGTCTCACGGATTGCCCTGGCTCTCTTCGGGTGGGCAGACGACCGCGCACGGGCGGTATCCGAGTTGCCTGCGCGCAATTTCGACATGCTCCCGGTTGTCCGGATGCTCGCTGAGAGCGTAATAAAGTTCGAAGGGCGGACGGTCTTCGGCGTCGAGGGCGAGCCCAAGCAGTTGAACGGCATCGGCCTCGTAAACGATTTCCTTCGCCAGTTCGGGGCTCGGGCACCACCTGCGGACGCCCTCGTGCACCACCGCGCCGATGCGGACCACGCAGCAGGACAGGCCTTGATGACTGTAGGCGGAGCAGAGCGCTTCGCCCCACGCCTTGCTTGCGCCGTAGAGATTGACCGGCCTCGGTGCAGCATCCGGCCCGGGCGGCGGAATCGCAGGGTAGCCGTACACGGTCTGGATGCTGGAAGCGAACACAAGTCGGCGCACCCCGGCTTCTAGCGCCGCCTGCATCACTGTATATGGTGATATAACATTCGCCGGTAGAAGTATATCAAAGCTGGCCATAGGTTGAGCGTTCGCTGCCAGATGAAGCACGCTGTCGCATCCTGCCACCCCTGCCCGGGCTACTTCCGGATCGCTCAGATCGCCGATAATCCAATCTCCCTGAGACGCGCCCTCGGGCCTCCGCAGATCGGTCAGCCTGAACGTGTAGCGCCCGGCATTGGCGCGCACGAAGGCTGTTCCAATCCGCCCCGCGGCGCCGGTCACAAGCAGCGTCCGCATCAGCGTGCTATCCCGGCAATGTTCCGGCTATCGTGCTGCCTCAATCTTCCTCGATCAGCGGCTCCCGGACGACTCCCGGATCGGTGAAGATGTCGGAATCGTCGCGGCTGCAAGTGGAGAACTCCGAAACAACCGCGCCTTCCGGACCCGCCTTGAACCAGTGCTTAGTGCCAGGCTCGAGCGTGTACTGGCCGCCCGGCCTGAGGATGATCTCCTTCCTCACCCGGCACCACTTCGTGGGAGGATCCACGCTGATGGCCTCACTCGGCGTGCCGTCAACATACAGAAACACTTCACCCCAGCGGCAGCGGAATGTCTCTTCCTTGCCCGGTTCGCCCGCGACCGGGGGATGGAGGTGCTCCGGACACGTCTGTCCGGGAAACAGCACGAGTTCCTTGGCACAGCACCGCTCGGTGTTCACGTAGGTCAGTATCTCGAGTCCCTGCATATCGAGGTCGCCCAGACCAAAGTCCGCCACCTCGATTCGCGTCCTCTCCTCGTCAGTCAGGACAATGCCCGCCTTGTCGAAATACTCAAGGGCGCGCTGCTGCGCCCGGCGAATCTCACTCCGTTTCATATCTGTGTTTTGGGTCCTCCTGTATCGCTGGAGCGTTGAGTCTATTCTACACCCTCATGGCGCCGGTGTCGCGGGATGCACGGAGGGATACCGTGAAAGCCAGTCGCGATTTCCCATGTTAACTTTCATCGGGGCCTAGAGCCGCGAGTCATCGCGGGCATCAGAACTCCCAGCACTGTCCCTACTGCAACTGCCTTCAAAGGAGGTTGATTTGCCTACAATGAGGCGAGTCACGCACGACTCGTTGCATAATTAAGGGATGGCTTCCCGCTCGCTTGTCAACGTGAACGTCTATTACCTGCTGAGCAGCGCACCCGTCTCCATAGTGCGCCGCGGAAGCGCGTACCACCAACAGGGTAGGGCAAGGATTCTCCGTGCCAACCAGAACTACGCCGTGGTGGAAGTTGAAGGCAGTCACGACCGAGTTTATGAAGTCACCGTAACACTCCACAGCGAGAGCGCCGATTTCCTGACCTTCACATGTGCCTGCCCGCATAGCCAGGAAAGGCCGGAGGAATGGTGTAAGCACAAAGTGGCCGCCATTCTGGAGATTCACGACCACTTCAAGGCGGCATGCAGACCGTCGTGGCGCGATATTCTCGATGAGACGATCAAAGCCTCTCCGCCACGAGGCAAGGCGCGTCCACAAGCACTTGCGTTTAGCATTCAGAGCAACCCTCCGGATTTTGATATCGTGCCGTACGGTATTGCTTGCGATGGGCTTGCCGGGGAAGATCGCGGCGACTGCGAGCAGGTCGCGGCCCTCATCGAGCGTGGTGGCGCCGAGTGCGGCGCCCATCAGATTCTATCGCTGCCCGCGGGCAGCCTGGCGGGGCTCATTGCGAACGCGGAGCATATCACGGCAGTGCGGATTCTGCTCGACGAGCGAAGGCGCTGGGTCACCACCGACAGAAGCCTGACGGCGACACTGCCTCTTCTGGCCAACGCTCTCCTCTACAGGGGCACGTTCGAATCTCCTTTTGAGCAGCGACTTTGCGTAAATGAAAGCATGGCGGAAATGGCGCTGGAGATTCGTGAGGAAGATGGCGCGCTGAGGCTGGAGCCGCACATCATGATTAATGGGACCGCCGTCTCTCTGCGGCGCGAGAAGATCGAGTTCCTGTGCAGTTCGCCCATCTGGGTGCGCGCGGGAAACGTGGTCGCGCAGGTGGACTGCAACGAGGCCACGCTGACTGTGCTCTCGCGCCAGAACGATCTGGTCATTCCCGAATCGGAGCAGGATTCGTTCGTGGAGGAGTATCTGGCGCCGATATCCGCGCGGGTGCGTGTTTGCGGAGAAGGAACGTGGGAGTGGCACGACGTGCGCGCACGGCTGGCCGGACGCATCTACATCAGCGAGGTGCAGCAGACATTTACTGCGGAGCTTCGCTTTGCTTACGACGGCATGGAGTTTGCCTTCGACCCCGCCTATCCCGCCGTGTCGTACCGGCGAGACAGCCAGAAACGAGTGTGCCGCGTGCATCGCTCCAGCGCGGACGAGCAGGCGGCCTGGAAGGCGCTTTCGAGTCACGGCCTCAAACGGGGCCAGCCCCCGGGCCATTTCGCCTTGCGTCAGGCGGTATCACCTGCAGAGTTCCTCATTCACTACATTCCGCGTATTGCCGCGGCAGGCTACGAGGTCTATGGCGAGGAGAATCTGCAGTCAGTGCGCGTCAACCGCTCCCGCCCATCAATCTCCTTCAGCGTTGCTTCCGGAATAGACTGGTTCGACCTCCACGCCGAGATATCTTTCGGCGACACCTCCGCGAGCCTCAAGGCGCTTCGCACGGCAGTTCGCAAGCGCGAGCGCTACGTAAAGCTCATGGACGGCTCGATCGGAGAGATACCCCGGGAATGGCTGGAAAAATACCGCCACCTTTTCGACGCGGGGGCCGAGGCTGGCGAAGGGCTTCGACTGACCAACGCGCAGGCCTTGATTCTCGATCATATCGTCGAGGAGGAAGACCAGGACCGCCTCGACGCGGAGTTTCAGTCGCGGCTGGCGAAGCTGCGCGGTTTTAGCGCCATTGAGCCGAAGCAGCCCCCGGACGGGTTCACCGGCGAGATGCGCCACTATCAGAAGCATGGGTACGACTGGCTGCACTTCCTGCGCGAGTACAGGTTCGGCGGCTGTCTCGCCGATGATATGGGCCTCGGCAAGACGATTCAGGCACTGGCGTTCCTCGAATCGCTGCGTGAGGCTGAGCCAGAGCATCAGCCATCGCTGGTGGTGGTGCGGCGCTCGCTTCTGACAAACTGGCAGCGCGAGGCCGCCCGTTTTGCCCCCGGCCTCAGAGTTCTTCAGCATACCGACAGCGATCGTCTGCGTGACTTGCGCGCATTTGACGGCTACGATCTCGTGCTGACGACCTATGGGGTGATGCTCCGCGACATTGAGATTCTGAAGTCCTGTGTCTTCCGTTGCATTATTCTGGACGAGTCGCAGGCGATCAAGAACCCGCAGTCCCTGACGGCGCGCGCTGCACGGCGCCTTCAGGGGCTACAAAGAATATCGCTGACAGGGACTCCCGTCGAGAACTCGACGGTTGAGTTGTGGAGCCAATTCGCTTTTCTGAACCCGGGCATGCTGGGATCGCTCGACTACTTCAGGCGTGAGTTTGCCGTCCCCATCGAGCGCAGGAACCACGAGCCAACGGCGGAGTACCTTCGATCCCTCGTTCGCCCGTTCATACTGCGCAGGACGAAGGAGCAGGTAGCCCCCGAGTTGCCAGCGCGGACCGAGCGCGTTGTCTTCTGCGACCTCGACACCCAGCAGCGCAAGCTCTACGACAAGTACCGCGAGCATTACCGTGGCATGCTGCTTGGCCTCATCGAAGAGAAGGGCCTGGGTGGAGCCCGCATGCGGATACTGGAGGGCCTGCTGCGCCTGCGTCAGATATCCATTCATCCGCAACTCGTCGAGTCAGGCTACAAGGGTGAATCTGCCAAAATGGGCGTTCTGCTGGAGACGCTGGAAACGCTGCGCTCGTCGGGGCACAAAGCACTGGTGTTCTCGCAGTTTGTGCAGATGCTGCGGCTGGTCCGGAAGGCTCTGAAGCAGATGGGCATTCCCTACCAGTATCTGGACGGGCAGACGCAGAACAGGCAGGAGCGAATAGACGAGTTCCAGGCCAACGCGGACATCCCGTTCTTTCTGATCAGCCTGAAGGCGGGTGGGGTGGGGCTGAATCTAACGGTCGCGGACTACGTGATCCATCTGGATCCCTGGTGGAACCCGGCAGTGGAGCGGCAGGCAAGCGACCGCACCCACAGAATCGGACAGGACAAGCCCGTATTCGTCCACAAGCTGATTGCCCGCGATACCGTTGAGGAGAAGATGCTGAAACTCCAGGAGCGCAAGCGTGCTCTCGTGGACCGGCTCGTTTCCACCGAGAGCGGGTTCTTCAAGTCGTTGACAGACAGCGACGTTCGAGCGCTCTTCAGTTGATGCCTTCGGTCGCCTAGCTGTTGGAGAACGGCGAGCGCTTGCGGGAGAAGATCTCCTTCATGGTCGGCGCGTGGCGCTCTTCTCCGGCATCCGCCGGCTTCTTGCGGCGCGCCCGTGCCCTCCGTTCAGCCCTGTTCAGAGGGGCCCCTTCGGGATCCTGTTTCTCCTGACCCCTTCCCGGCTTCTCTTCTGCTGCCATATCTGCCTCCATCGGGCATCTACGCCCGGACAGTACTATAGCGCAAGTCACGGCTTTCCGAAACCCGCCTGCCGCTTCTTATCCGCGCGATATGACATAGATTGCCTGATCGGCGAGGAGATTCGGCATGAAACGCACACGGCGGCAGGTCGCGCCAGACGTCCTCAGGAATGTGCGATCCACGACCCGGAAGCCCTGTGAACGGCACAACTCGTCGAAGTCTTTGATGGTGGTCAGGTGGATGTTCGGACTATCGTACCATTCGTAGGGCAGGCGGTGCGTGCGCGGCATCCGGCCCTTCAGCCCTAGCTGCAGCCGCGCACAGACAAATGCGAAGTTCGGGAAGCTGAGAATCACCTGCCTGCCGACGCGTGCAGCCTCACGTATCAGCATGTCGGGCTGGCGGAGAACCTGGATGACATTGGCGAGGATCACGTAATCCAGCACCTGGTCGTCGAAGTCGGCCAGGCCCTCGTCGAGGTTCCCGTGGAACACCGGGAGGCCTTTCGAAACGCAGTCCTGAATGCATTCCTCCGAGATTTCCACGCCCTGCGGGAACACCTTCTTGCGGACCTGAAGTTCCTTCAGCAGATCGCCCGACCCGCAGCCGAGGTCGAGCACTGTGCTGCACGGCTTCACCAGATCCACGATAAAGCGAAGATCAGAAGCCAGCGAGGGAGCAGTAGTGGGACTGGGTTCACTCAACGGCGTACGTCAGGAAGTTCGTAATCAGGCTTGAGAGCTGCTTGCTCTCAAGTAGAAACGCATCGTGGCCATAGTCTGTCTGAAGCTCTGCGAAGGTCACGTAGGCGCCGTTCCGCCGAAGGGCTTTGACAATCTCCTTCGATTGATAGGTCGGGAACAGCCAGTCGGACGAGAACGAGATGACCAGGAACTTCGCCTTCACGCACGCAAGCTCTCTTGTGAGATTGCCGCTCGGCTGAGTTAGGTCGAAGTAATCCATGGCCTTCGTGATGTACAGGTACGAGTTCGCGTCGAAGCGCCGGACGAACTTGTCGCCCTGATAACGCAGATAGCTCTCCACTTCAAAGTCCGGCCCGTTCGCATCCTCTCCGTTCTCCACACGCTTGCGCCCGAACTTCCTGTGCATGGTGTTCTCTGAGAGATAAGTGATATGGCCGATCATCCGTGCGATTGCAAGCCCGCTCGACGGGTTCTCCTTCCCGTAATACTGCCCGCCATTCCACGCCCGGTCGGCGAATATCGCCTGCCGCGCGACCTCGTTGAAGGCGATCCCCTGCGCGCTCAGGCGGCTGGTCGTCGCTATCGGAACGGCAAGCCGAACCCTGTCGGGATAGCTGACCGCGAACTGCAGGGCTCTCATGCCGCCCATGGACCCACCGATTGCGCAAAGAACCTGCTCGATCCCCAGGTGATCGAGCAGATGGCGCTCGGCCTCCACCATATCGGCAATCGTGATGACAGGAAAATCGAGGCCGTACTCCCTGCCGGTCGCGGGGTTGATGGAAGCGGGCCCGGTTGAGCCGGAGCATCCCCCGATGCAGTTCGAGCAGACAACGAAGTACTTGTCCGTGTCCAGAGCTTTGCCCGGACCGACCATCATGTCCCACCACCCCGGCTTGGGGTCTGAGGGATCGTGGCGTCCTGCCACGTGCGCGTCGCCTGTGAGGGCATGCTCAACAAGGATGACGTTCGAGCGATCGCTGTTGATGCGCCCGTAGGTTTCATAGACGAGCGTGATAGGTCCGAGCGTGTCCTGGCTCGCAAGCCTGAACTCGTTCGGCGGCTCAGCAAACGTGTAGGACTGCGCCTCGACCAGGCCGTAGCCCGTGCGCTCAGTCTCCTTTTCCGTCACGCTGTTCATCAGAAGTGCGCCTGCCTGCCAGACGTGCGTCTAGCTGCCCTTCGCGGCCTCCAGAGCCTGCTCGATGTCCGCGATGATGTCACGGACATCTTCAATGCCGACCGAGAGGCGGATGAAGTCGTCCGTGACCCCGGCAGCCGCCCGCTCCTCCGCGGACAACTGCTGGTGGGTCGTGCTGGCGGGGTGTATGACAAGGCTCTTTGCGTCTCCCACGTTTGCGAGATGCGAGAGCAACTTGCAGGCCTCGATGAACTTCACCCCCGCGGACATTCCGCCCTTGATGCCGAAACCCAGGATCGCGCCGCTGCCATTCGCAAGGTACTTTTTCGCGAGCTGGTGTGACGGATGGTCCGGCAGGGTGGGGTAGCTGACCCAGGCAACATTCGGATTCCCGGCAAGCCACTTCGCCACTGAATCGGCATTCTGGCTGTGGCGCCCCATCCTCAGGGGAAGCGTTTCAGCTCCCTGCAGCAACAGAAATGCGTTGAACGGTGAGAGGCAGCTCCCGAGGTCTCTCATCAACTGCACCCTCGCCTTGCTGATGTACGCCATCGCGCCAGCGGACTGTGTATAGACCAGCCCATGATAGCTCGGGTCGGGCTCCGAGAGGCAGGGGAACAACCCGCTAGCCTCCCAGTCGAACTTGCCGGAGTCAACGATGATGCCACCGATTGATGTGCCGTGCCCACCGATGAACTTCGTGAGGGAATGAACAACGATGTCCGCGCCCCATTCAATCGGGCGGCAGAGCGCGGGAGATGCCAGCGTGTTGTCCACGATTAGCGGGATGCCCGCACCGTGCGCAATCGCCGCAAGCTGCTCGAAATCCGGCACATCCAGCCGGGGATTGCCGATGGTCTCCACGTAGAGGCACCGGGTTTGGGTGGTGATGGCGCGCCGGAAGCTTTCGCAGTCTGACGCGTCAACGAACTTGACCTGGACGCCTAGCTTCCGGAAGGTGTGGTGAAGCAGGTTGTAGGTGCCGCCGTACAGGCTATTGGACGAGACGACCTCGTCACCGGCCGAAGCTATGTTCAGAATCGCCAGCGTGATGGCCGCCTGGCCGCTTGACGTGACAAGAGCGCCGACGCCGCCCTCGAGCGCCGCCACACGCTGCTCAAGCACATCCGAGGTCGGGTTCGTGAGGCGCGTGTAGATGTTGCCGGGCTCCTCCAGCGAAAACAACTTGCGCGCATGCTCCGCGCTGTCGAAAACATACGAGGAAGTCTGGTATATCGGAACGGCTCGCGACTTCGTGGCAGCATCGGCGTGCTGCCCCGCGTGCAAAGCCAGAGTATCGAAACGGTAGTCTGCCAAGCTGACACTCCTCCGCAATCTCCCGGACGGTTCCCGGGGACTACTGACTGTAAGTATATCCCACACGCTCCAAACGTGTCTAAGGTGAAACGGGTTGGCCAGCAGGTGCCGGATTCGCCATAATCGTCTTTGTGCGGAATGGAAGCCCAGAGGATATTGGAGCGGACTTCGGCGGCATCGTGCTTGCCGCCGGCCGCGGCAGCCGCATGGGCGCCGACATTCCGAAGGTCATGCTCAAGGTGGGCGGCATACCAATGGTGAGCAGGGTGGTGTGGACTCTGCGTGAAGCCGGAGCCGCTCCTGTTTGCGTGGTCGTCCCGGCGGGCAGCAGCCCGGTGAGAGAACTGCTCGGTGACAGCGTGCTCTACGCCGTGCAGGACCGTCCCACGGGCACAGGCGATGCAGCGGCGGCAGCGCGGCCGCTCCTGACCGGATCGCCTCACGTGCTTGTCGCCTGCGGAGACAGCCCGCTTTTCCGTGTTGACACGGTTCACCGGGTCATGAAAGCACACCTTGAATCCGCTGCCGCTGTTACACTTGTCACGGCGCACCTGAGCGACCCCTCCGGTTACGGACGTATTGTGCGAGACAGCGCGGGCAACATTGTAAGTATCGCCGAGGAGTCGGTAGCAAACGCGCAGGAGAAGGCTATACGCGAAGTGAACGGCGGGCTCTACGCTTTCAACGCCGCATGGCTGTGGAACAACATCCAGCGCCCGGCCGCCGCCGGGCGCGAGTTCGTACTTACGGAAGTCATCGAGCGGGCGGTGGCGCAGCGCCTGACCGTGAGTTCAGCCCCGTGCGAGCCGGACGAACTCGCAGGCGTGAACACTCCCGTACAACTGGAACAGGCTTCGCGCATTCTTATGGAGAGGCCGCGCTCGCCGCGGCCTGAGCGGAAATGAGTAAACTAAACCCTGAAGATATAGCCGAGATCGAGCGCATCGCGGCGGCCTACACTGCCGCATTTCGCAAGGCCGATGCCGCGGCCGCGCAGGCACTCACAGTGCTCCCGATGGTTGACTGCATAGACTTGGGCAGCCGCGCTGGCGTGTACATTATGAATGAAGAGGACTTCACGAACAGCGTTGCCGAACACGCAAACGAGGACTTCACCACGGTAACGAAGTCTATCGTGGTCGAGGCGCTTGGCAAGAACGCTGCGCTGGCCCGTACCGAGGCCGTGGTCACGAAGCCGGACGGGCGCACGGGTACGACCGAATGGGTGGACTTCTTTGCAAGAACGGATCAAGGCTGGAAGATCTGGGCCAACTGGCTCGGGCCGGTTCCCGAGGGTTTCTGACCAGCGCACTGCCGGCGCATTCCGGCTGCTGACCTTAGCCGCGGGGCCGCCCGCGCACAACTGACAGGAGGAGTTTATGGACCGGAACGACATACTTGCCAGCCTGGTTTCGATGTCGAACGAGCTGGGTGACCCCCAAAACGATTTTGTGATTCTGGGCGAAGGCAACACTTCAGCCCGCCTGGGCGAGGACACATTTGCCGTGAAGGCAAGCGGGACTTCCCTGTGCGGCATACACGCGGGGCAATTCGTGGAGGTTAGCTTCGAGGGCGTGCTTGCACTTCTCGGCCACGAGGACGCCGGAGACGAGGACGTCAAGAGAGCGCTCGAAGCGGCGCGGGTTGATTCATCCAGCCCCTTGCGCCCGAGCGTGGAGACGGTGCTTCACGCTTCGCTGCTCTCGCTTCCCGGCGTCAACTACGTGGGTCACACGCATCCGACCGCGGTCAACTCGATTCTGTGCTCGGTCAACTGGCGCGAAGCAGTTTCAGGCCGCATGTTCCCGGATGAGATCGTATCGTGCGGCATTGCACCTGTGGTTGTCGAGTATGTAGATCCCGGACTTCCGCTCGCGCGCGAACTCCATCAGCGCGTTCGGGAGTTCGTGGATGGCGTTGGGGTGCCGCCTCGGGTGGTGCTGATGCAGAACCACGGAATGATCGCGCTGGGATCATCGCCAACTGATGTTTTGAGCATCACGGCAATGTCTGTTAAGGCGGCGCGGGTGCTGGCAGGCACGCAGGCCTTCGGCGGCCCGCACTTTCTATCTGAGCAGAATGTGCTGCGGATACACTCTCGCCCCGACGAGTTGTACCGCATGAAGCAGATTCGAGGAGAGGCGTAAAGGAGAACATTCAGGAGTAGCCATGTCTGACGTTTTCAGTACTTACAAGAACGCGCAGCTTCCGCTTCCGGCGGAGAACTTGGTCTGGGAGATGTACGGGGCCGGGCTCGAGAACTTCGGGAAAGATGGGCTGCCGGTTTCGAAGCCCCTACCCGAGCCAGGGCCGGATGACCTTCTGCTCCGTACCGACGCGGTCGGCATCTGCTTCAGCGACGTGAAGCTCACGAACCAGGGTCCCGAGCACCCGCGCATCACCGGACGCGATCTGGTCAAGGATCCGGTCATCCCCGGGCACGAAGTTGCGGTTACAGTCGTGAAGGTGGGGGCCAATCTCACCGGCCAGTACCGCAAAGGCGAAAGATTCATCGTTCAGGCGGACGTTTTCAAGAACGGCGTCAGCATGGCGTACGGATACGTGCTTCCGGGCGGGATGCAGCAGTACGGCATCGTCGGCCCCGAGGTGCTGAACGGCGACGAGGGGAGCTACCTGCTCCCGATGCACGATGAGACAGGCTACGTTCAGGCGGCGCTTGCCGAGCCGTGGGCATGCGTTGTCGCCGCCTACCGCATCGAGCAGCGCAAGGGCCTCAAGCCTGGCGGAGTGGCGTGGTTCTACAACACCGCCACCGCCACCGACACCCTCACGCTGGCGCAGGCTCTGAGTCCCGGGGCATGTCCGTCGCGCATCGTCACGACCAATGTGAAAGGCAAGCTCTTCGAGTCTCTAAGCGACGCGGCGCAGGATCTGGGCCTTGACCTGCAGGTCAGGGACGGCGTCCCGGCAAAGGAGTTCCGCCTGCTGCTTGACGATCTGACCGGCGGCGACGGCTTCGACGACATTATCGTGCTCGGGACACCGAGCGCGGAGGAAGCGCGCGACTTGGCTCGTATGCTCGGCAGGGCGGGCGCCATCAACATCGTGGCCTCCGATGATATCGGTGAGAACGTCGAGATAGACATCGGGCGGATACACTACGACAATCTATCGCTTATCGGTTCGGCCGGCCCGGACATTACTCTCGGGTATCAACAGTCGCGCAGATCGGAGCTTCTGGCGGGCGGAACAGCGTGGTTCATCGGAGCGGCTGGCCCAATGGGGCAGATGCACGTCCAGAGAGCCGTTGAGCTAGATGAAGCCCCCGCGAAGATCCTGTGCACGGACGTGGATGATTCGCGCATGGAGATGCTCCGTCTGTGCGTCGAGCGTACCGCGGCCAGCAAGAACATAGATATCCACTTCGTGAACCCAACGAAGCTGCAGCCTGCAGAGATGGACAGTTTGATCGCCGAATTTACCGAGGGCACCGGGTTCGACGACGTCGTTACGCTCGTACCCGTTGCGGCGCTTATCGCCGATGCGGCGCGGCATGTGGCTGACTACGGCGTTATGAACATCTTCGCGGGAGTTCCTCGCGGCACTAAGGCGCTTCTTCCGCTGTCCGACTCGTTCCGCAGGCATGTGCGTTACATCGGGTCGAGCGGGTCGCGTCTGTCCGACCTCGAGGACACGCTGCACCTATCCGAGGAAGGCAAGCTGAGCACCGCCAACTCCGCTGCCGCAATAGGCGGAATGAACGCTATGCGCGAGGGGATTGCGGCTGTCAAGAACGGGCTCTATCCCGGAAAGACGGTCATCTTCCCGCAATTCGTGGATTTCCCTCTCACCGCCCTCCCCGATCTGCATGACGTCCTGCCGACAGTGCATGCGAAGCTGAAGGATGGGATGTTCTGGACGGCTGAGGCAGAAGAGGAGTTCTTCCGCGTTATGCTTCAACGCTCGGGGGCTTCCCTGGACACGCCCGAAACTGCCAGCCGCGGAATGCGGCGTCTGGAAGGCAAGACAGCTCTCGTGACGGGGGCGGCTCAGGGACTGGGCGAGGCGCTCGCGCGGCGGCTTGCCGAAGAGGGTGCCAACGTCGCGCTGGTTGACCTGAATCTTGACGGCGTGAGCGCGGCGGCACACAGCATTCAGGCGGAGACGGGATCGTCCACGATAGCGTTTCAAGCGGATGTGACCAACGAGCAGCAGATAGAGCGCGCTGTCCTGGAGACGGCCGTAAAGTTCGGCGCGCTCGACATCGTGGTGTCGAATGCCGGTATCCTTATCGCGGGCGCGGTGGAGGATTTCGATGTAGCGAAGTGGCGCAAGGTGATGGAAGTGAATCTCCTCGGCTACTTCGTTGTCGCAAAGGCCGCCGCAAAGCAGATGCAGAAGCAGCGCTCCGGCGTCATTCTGCAGATCAATTCGAAGTCGGGCAAGAAGGGCAGTTTCCGGAACAGCGCTTACGCTGCAAGCAAGTTCGGCGGCATTGGGCTCACCCAGAGCTTGGCGCTGGAGCTTGCGCAGTTCGGGGTGCGGGTGAACGCAATCTGCCCCGGCAATCTTCTCGATTCCCCGCTCTGGCAGGACAGCCTGTACGACCAGTACTCGATAACGCAGGGGATTTCGAAAGAAGAGGTTCGCCGCAAGTACGAAGGCCAGGTGCCGCTTGGCCGCGGCTGCAACTATGACGACATAGCGAACGCCGCCGTATTCCTTGCGAGCGATGAAGCGAGCTATATGACCGGTCAGGCGATCAACGTCACCGGCGGCCAGCAGTTGGACTAGACACGCCCGATGAGGGCTGGCCCTGCGCGAAAGGGATGAGATGATGGGGCGTGAAATGGTTCACGCCCCAAACTTTCCGCAGAGACAGCCGTCCCGAAGACGCGGACTCAAGTCCCCGGAGAATCGCCGGGCTTTTCTCTCCTGAGTTCTGTCAGCCGCCGATAAGAGACTGCTCGGAAAGGAAGGCGAGTATCCTCGCTCGCGACTCCTCCGCGCTCTCCGTCGCGGTGTCAAGCACAATCTCGGGATTGACAGGCGGCTCGTAGGGATCGGAAATCCCGGTAAAGTTCTTGATCTCCCCGGCAATGGCTTTTTTGTACAGCCCCTTCGTGTCGCGCTCGACGAGCACTTCAATCGGACAGGAGACGAATGCTTCAACGAACGGAGCATCCGCTCCATTGCGTATCTCGTCTCTGATCTCGCGGTAGGGTGATATGGCCGCTGTAATGGCGATGACGCCGTTTCGGGCGAGGAGATTGGCGACAAAGCCGATTCGCCGGATGTTGATATCACGGTCGTCCTTGCTGAAGCCCAGCCCCTTCGACAAATTCGCGCGCACGACGTCGCCATCGAGAAGCTCAACGTGGTATCCGCGCGAGCGGAACTCGTCCACGAGCATTTCGCCAAGCGTGGATTTGCCCGCGCCTGAGAGTCCCGTAAACCAGAGAATGAAGCCTTTGTGCATCGAGGTGATTGATCCTTCTCCCAGTATTGTGGCGGCGGTCCGCCACCAACCGAAGGGCGATTCTGCCCTGACACTGCCCGACCCTCCTCGCAAATCGCTTCCACGGAACGAGCGCCACCTTGACGGTGGCCCCCGGGTTCGAAACTAGCATCTCGAATACCTGCTGGCCTATTGCCAAAGGCTCCAGCGTCACCAGACGCCGGAACGTTTCCGGCTCATCGCCGATCATCATCAGAGACCGCTCGAAATCGTCCTCGGTGTAGCCGTATGGTCCCTTGATTGTCAGCTCTTTTGTTGTGATGTCGCGCGCTTCGCCCGCCATCTCGCCGTCGTACTGTCCGATCCAGATGATCAGAGCACCGGGCGCAGCCGCCTAGATACCGAGCGCCCGGGTCTCCCCGCGTCCGATACAGTCAACGATCAGCGGCGCCTTGCCCATGGCTTCCTCAATCCGCGACGCCGTATCGGGCCGGGACGCAAGACGGGGACGTCCATCCCGATAAGAACGCGGCCGAGGCACACGTTCGTGCGTCCGGACGTGCAATAGCCGCACGCTCCGCAGCCCCGAAGCGGCAGCACGGATACCCGCTGACCGGCCTTCAGGTCCCCGTCGTCCGTATCCTGTACGAGCGTTCCTGAAAACTCGTGCCCCATTACAAACGGGGGAATGCGCTTGTGGCTTCGGCCCAGAAACCCGTCAACATCCGAGCCGCAAACACCGGCCGCCGACACCTTCAGAAGCACTTCTCCGGGGCCGGGCTCGGGCATGGGTCTCTCATGAATCTCGACACGTTGATTGGCGACGTAAACGAGGGACTTCACTGGCAGCAATCTCCCTGGATGCGCACGGCAGGCGCGAGGGGCGCGATTTCGGCTAATGCTGATAAACTGATCTGCGATGACAACGACACGCTACTCCGAAACGCAGGATACACCATTCCCGTCCGTGCCGCGACCGATTCCCACCCGCCCTTTCGGCCGCGACGGGATCGAGCTGCCCGTTCTGGGGCTGGGGGGCCAGAGCCTTATTCAGAGCGGCCCGGACGACGACGTGCCCGTGGAGATGATACAGCGGGCGCTTGACCTGGGAATCCGATATATTGACACCGCGCCGCTCTACGGGCCGAGCGAACGCCGGATCGGCATCGCCATCAACGGGCGGCGATCCGAGGCGTTCATCGCCACCAAGACCGGCTACCGGCGCGGCAGCAGCGCCAGACGCAGCCTCGAACGCTCACTGAAGCTACTCGGGACGGACTATGTGGACCTGTTCCAGCTTCACTGCCTCTTCCACCGCAGCGAGATCGGAACCGCCTTCGGCGGAGGCGGCGTGATGCGAATGCTCGAAAAAGCGCGAGAGGAGGGACTCGTGCGCCGGGTGGGGATCACCGGACACTACAGCCCATCGGTGCTGGCCGAGATGCTTCGCAGGTATCCTTTCGACTCTGTGCTGATGCCCGTGAACCCCGCCGATGGGGTGGGCGACAGCTTTCTCGATAGCACACTACCGGCTGCGCGGGAGACCGGAGCAAGCGTCGTGGCAATGAAGGTGATGGGCGCGAGCTATCTGACGCACAAAGGACAGGCCCCCTCGCATCTGCTGCATTGGGCGCTGTCACAGCCCGTTTCCGTGGCGATCGTCTCGTGCCGGAGCATCCGGGACCTAGAGGCGAATGTGGAAGCGGCGGTACACCTCCAGCCGATGGATGCCGCCCGCATGCGCCAGATGGAGACCGGCGATCCTGAACTGATGGAACACTGCGCCCACATCTACAAGCGCTACGGAGGCATGCGCGGAACGAAAGTCGCTGTGCGCAACTGGATTGCGGCGCAGGCTGCCCGGCTGCTGCCCGGGTGGTGGCACTGCTGACAGAGTTCAGTCACCGTCCCGAAGTGCCATGTCTACGATTTCGATGGGGTGAAGCGACTGTATTGTGCTGCCAACAGAGAGAAGGCCGGAGCGTATCCACATCTGACACCCTGGGTTGCCCGCCGCGACCACGTCCGCGCCCGTTGACTCGATGTTCTTGACCTTTCGCATCTGAAGCCGCGTGGCCATATCCGGCTCCGTGAAGCTATAAACGCCGGCGCTTCCACAGCAGTGATCCGATTCCGGAAGAGGTACCAGCGTGAGGCCGGGAATCAGGCCCAGCATCTCGCGCGGCTCGTCACGTATGTCCTGTCCATGCGCCAGATGGCAGGCGTCGTGGTAGGTGACGGTTATGTCGAGCGAGCGCATGGGATGATCCCTGAGCAACTCGGGAATGATCTGCGAGACATCCTTCACTTTGCCGGTGAACTTCTCTGCCAGCTCTTTCTCCGGTGAACCGTCGGGAAAGAGGTTGGCGTACTCTTTGATCGTGGAGCCGCATCCGGCCGAGTTGATGGCGACAACGTCGCACCCGGCTTCTTCGAACGCCTTGATGTTGCGCAGCGCCATGCGCGCCGCCGCCTCGGTGTGACCGTTGTGCACATGCAGAGCGCCGCAACAGCCCTGAGCACGCGGAACAACTACCTCACACCCGAGCGCCGAGAGAACCCGCACCGTCGCCCTGTTGACTTCGCTGAAGAGAACAGGCATCACGCAGCCCTCGACAACACCCACGCGCATCTTCTTTCGCCCCGGGGCAGGGATATATTGCGGCAGACGCACGGGACGCAGGCCGGGGTAGCTGCCGAGACACAGGTCGCCGCCCTTGCCCGAGGCGCCAACGATTGCGCTCACAATGCCCCCGGGCGCCTTCGGCTTCTTGCCCAGCAGGCGGTAGGGCAGGGTAGCGAAGAAAAGGGCAGGGGCCAACAGGCCGGAGTGCGTGAACATCTCGAGAAGCATCCGTCTGCCCAGACGCACCAGAAACGGACGCTTGCCTGTCTTCTCGATATGCGTCCTCGCATGCTCAAGCATATACCCGTATTCCACGCTGGAAGGGCACGCCGTCTCGCACGCCCGGCATCCCAGGCATACGTCCAGGTGGCGGCGGACTGACTCGTCAATCTGGACCTTGCCTTCGGCGACAGCGCGCATAAAGTAGATCCGCCCACGGGGCGAGTCCTCTTCGCGCAGGAGTTCTACATAAGTAGGGCAGGACTCGAGGCAGAGACCGCAATGGATGCACTCGACGATCTGATCGGTCAGCCTGGCAAGAGCAATAGAATCGGACTGCTCGCACGGCTGCCCTGGCTTTGTATTCGGTGTGTTCATATCCCTCCGGCATATCTTCCCGAAGCGAAGATGCCGTTCGGGTCGAGCGTTGACTTGATCCCCCGCATCACATCAATCCCGGGGATGGAGTCTCCCCACACCTCCTCATGCGAAGCTTCGCACGGCGGGAACCAGTTCAGGGTGACGCCCCGGCAGGCGGAGATCGCCTCGCGCACGGCGAGCATCACATCTCGGCACAACTCCGGCTCGCACTCCTCACACAACGCACGGATGATGCCGTTCCCAGCGCTCGCGATGACAAGCGGCCTGACCCCCTTCTCACGGAACAGCGCTTTGAGCCGCTCACAGATGACAGGGATATCCGAGGAGAGGCCTCTGATAACAAAGAGGTTATCGTTCGTCCCGAGCGCGTCGAGGCTGCACAGGCGTTGGTGCTCCGCGCCATTCCACTCCAGGCCCATTTCGCTAATCTCACGGGCTCCGCACTTTCCCCCGATCTCAGATGCCTGCTTCCGCTGAAACTCAAGCTGCTCCGCCGAGCCGTCGAATCCGGCAACCAGCGTAACCGGGCACTGGCGCCCCGCGCCGTGCGCCAGTCTGACGACAGCGGGCGCATTGAGGACCTCGATGCAGCGGGGCTGCAGCACCGAGTCGAGAAGCCGAGCCGTAATCTCGTCGGCCTGCCGCCACTCGTCCAAGCCGAAAACCACGGCGCACGACTGCTCGGGCAGCGGCGATAGGCGGTAGATAACTTCGACGATCACGCCGAGCGTGCCCATGCTGCCCGTGTAGAGCTTGCAGAGGTCGTAACCCGACACGCTCTTAACCACCTTGCCGCCTGCCTTCACGAGCTCGCCAGCAGCATCCACCACCGTGATTCCGATGACGAGGTCGCGAGGGGTGCCGTACTGAAATCTGGCCGGGCCGCTGGCCCTTGCGGCCGCGATCCCACCCATGGTGCTCTTCGCGAACAGTGGTGGATCCAGCGTCAGGAGCTGCCGGTGTTCCTTGAGAAGCGACGCGACGGCCGATCCCGTCACACCCGGCTCGGAGGCGAAAACAAGGTTCTCCGGCTGATAGTCTGTTACCGCAGTCAGGCGTCTGGTGGAAAGCGCCACGTCATACGAATCAGGGAGGCCGCCGTGGCTCAGCATCGCACCAGCGCCGGACGGAATCACGCTCAGCCGCTGTTCAGCACAGAAGCGAATGACTGCCTGAACTTCCTCAACAGACCCCGGCAGCGCTACCCCAACCGCAGGCGTGCAGCCCGACACTCGGAACCCGGCGGCCGCTTCTGGCCCCAGGACATTACCCAGGCCGAGCATGCCTTGAAGCTGGGCGAAATGGCGGCCCGCTGTCAATTCACACTCCCGGCTTGTTCGGGCGAGACTGGCACCGGGGGTACCACCTTGCCCGGATTGCAAAGCCGGGAGGGATTGAACACATCCCGGATCCTTGCCATCGTCTCGATGTCGTTTTCTGAGAAGACAAACCTCATGTAATCGAGCTTTTCCACACCCACGCCGTGCTCGCCGGTGATCGTTCCGCCCACATCAACACAGGCCTTCAGGACCTCGCCGCCAGCCTTACGCACGCGCCCCACCTCCTCTGGATCACTCTCATCGAAGAGAATCAGCGGATGCAGGCTGCCATCGCCAGCGTGGAACAAGTTCGCGATAAGCAGATTGTGGCGCTCGGCAATCGCAGCAATCAGTTCGAGAACATCCGGCAGCTTGCTTCGTGGAATCACACCGTCCATGGTGCAGTGGCTGGGTGCGATGCGTCCCAGTGTGCCCACGGCCTTCTTTCTGCACATCCACAGCCGCTCGCGCTCGTTCTCATCCTTCGCCACGCGCACATCCCGCGCGTTGTTCCGTTTGCAGATTACCTCCACATCCCCACCGAGTTTATCCAACCCCGCGGCGACGCCATCAATCTCGATGATCAGCACCGCGCCCGCGTCGAGCGGGAAGCCAAAATGAAACGCCGCCTCGACGGACTTGATGACCGTGGCATCCATCAACTCAAGCGCCGCTGGGACAACTCCGGCCGCGATGATATCGGAGACGCACCTGGTCGCATCGGCGACAGACGAAAACACAACCAGGGCAGTCCGCGTTGCTTCAGGGAGCCTTGTAAGCTTAACCGTCACCTCGGTGACTATGCCGAAGGTCCCTTCGGAGCCCGCGATGATGCCGAGCAGATCGTACCCGGGGGGCTCGTCAGTGTCACCGGGGACGTCCAGAATCTTGCCATTACCGAGCACCATCTTCAGTCCCAGAAGGTGGTTGGTGGTAACACCGTACTTGAGCGTGTGCGGCCCACCGGCGTTCTCCGCGACGTTGCCCCCCAGCGTGCACGACATTTGCGAAGACGGGTCGGGAGCATAGTGGAAGTGCCTGCCCGCGGCCTGCTGAGTCAGACGCAGGTTTATGACGCCGGCTTCGGCGGTCGCTCGTCTGTTACGGATGTCAATGTCGAGAATGCGGCGCATCCTTGTGAGGGACACAACGATGCCGCCCTCGTACGCCAGAGCACCGCCCGAAAGGCCGGTACCCGCGCCACGCGCCACGAACGGAACACCTTCGCGGTTCGCCAGATGCACGATCTGCTGCACCTCGCCGGTGGAAGCAGGATGCACAACAGCGGCAGGAGGTTGCTTCTCCATCGTAAAAGCGTCAACCTCGTACACGAGACGCTCTGCTGCAGTCCCCGCGACGTTTTCGGGTCCCACGATAGCTGCGAGTTTCCCGGTGAAGCTGTCTGCCAGTGAAATGAGTGCCATCGTGATCTTCTCCTTCAGTTATACTACTGCCCGCAGTCGAAAACCGCAAAGCACCCGCCTACACTACTCCGTCCGGCGGCATGATGCGTATTTCGTCCACATGCGCCGACGCAGGCCGCTTGAGCGCCCACAGAACGGCCTCCGCGACATCCGCAGGCTTCATCATGCGGTTCCTGTCCAGATTCGAACCGGCATAATCCCACAGCGATATATCCGTCGCTCCAGACAGAACCGCGGATATGCGGATCCCCCGCGAGCGGTACTCGGCGCTCAGGGCTCGCGTGAGGCCGAGCGCCCCGTGCTTGGAACTTGTTGTTGCCGAACCGTGCGACCAGTCACAAGCGCGACCCGTCCCGATATCTCTCCCGGCTTCATCACGCTTCAGCCACTCCGTGCCACCTGCAACAGTTCGAACAGTTCCATGCGCGTCTTCTCGTCTTCGTGGAACTCGCCCGAGAGGGAACTGGTGACCATGGACGAACCCTGCTTCTGTACACCGCGCGTCATCATGCAGAGATGCTGTGCCTCCATCACGACCGCGATGCCAGCCGGATTGATGGCCTGTTTCAGCGCATCGGCCACCTGTTTGGTGAGCCGTTCCTGCACTTGAAGCCTGCGGGCGAACATATCAACCAGCCGGGCAATCTTGCTCACGCCCACTATCTTGCCGTCCGGGATATAGGCAACGTGAGCCTTGCCGAAGAACGGCAACAGGTGATGCTCGCACAGGCTATAGAACTCGATGTCCTTGACGATCACCATGTTGCCGTAGTCTTCCGGAAAGACGGCCTGGTTGAGCACGTCTTCCACTGTGAGACTGTAGCCGCTCGTCAGAAAGCTGAACGCTGTGGCAGCCCGGTGCGGTGTCTTGACAAGACCCTCACGCGAGGGATCCTCACCCAGAGCGCGGATTATCGCTTCGAATGGCCCCCGCAGGGCCTCAACCTTCTCCTCTGTACTCAAAGTAGTTTCTCTCTGTCTCGTGCAGGCCGATCCGGTCCAGGATGCCGCCCAGTTCGGGCAGCAGCAACGACCAGATTAGTGCCGCGATATTCTCCGCCGTCGGATTGACGCCCCGGAACTCGTCCACGTCAATACTCAGGTTCCGATGGTCCAGTTTATCAAGCACCACACGCGAGACGATGCTGTCCACCTTATCGAGGTTGTAGACCATACCCGTCCGGGGATCCACCGGCACGCACAGCGTGACATCGAGCCCGTAGTTGTGCCCGTGGAAGTTGGGATTGTTACACTTCCCGAAAACACCCTGCGGTTCTCTTCGCGGGCCGTACGCTGAAGCCGCAGGCCGGCCCCCTGAGTCTTTCATACCTGTGCACCGCGCTGAACCGCACCGGTGCCGGACGAGAACTGTCATAGACCCCTTGGCAGGTCGCGCGAACGGCCGGATTCCCCGCTGACCACCAATCGCTGCCACGACCTCCACATCCAACAGCCGCCACGCGCGGATTGTTCCGCCAGAGCAGCACCCCCCACTGCCGCTCAGATCACTGATGTGTGTTGCTTGCCGCCGGCTCCTTTGAGACGGCAGGCGCTGGCGGAGCGATCTCCTGCCGGAAGCGATACTGCCCGGCTGTCCCGGTGATAACGGCGGACACCGGCCTGCCGACGGCAATACCAGATGCTTGGAACGTGCAGACCTTCGATTTGCCCGGCTCCAACGAGAACTCGCACGTGGGCGGCTGTGTGCTTGCACCGGCGATTTTGACTGCGCCCTTGACAGGCCGATCGAAGCAGTTCTCGACTCTGACCGTTACCTTACCCTCCGCGACAGCTGCCGACTGATCCAGCTTCACCGTAAGCGGAATGAGCCAGCCCAGGTGGTGCGCCTCTCTGTCCGCGCCGAGCTTCTTCTGCACCGCCAGCTTTCGGACGCGCTCCAGATCGGCGAGCAGCGCCGCAGTCCTTCCCGCGAGATCCTCGGGCGAGAGATAAAAACTAGACGTGCCAGATTGGGTGGGGCGGTCCTTTTCGATGACCGAAATGAAAGCGGAGCGCTCACCGCGGTCCTCCGTCAGGATGCCCCTGATCCAGTCCATCTCAGCCGCGTACTCGCCCCACAGTGGCCAGGCAGACTTGTCAGCGGCCATTTTGTCCGCCACCCCGTCCAAGCGCGATTCGTACGCCTCCAGCGTCTTGCGCGCCGCCGGCTTCAGCAGCCCGCCGCTGAATTTGACGGGCACTCCCACCGCGAGCGCTTCAGCCGTGAAGCTGCCCGCAAACGCGCCTGCGACATACAGATCGTAGCTGCCCGGCTTCAGCGCCGAAATCCTGACTTTAGCCGTAACCGGCTGAAAGGCGTTGCTGCGAATGCGAACCCTCAGCATATCTCCGCGCCATCTGAGAATTCCGACGGTTTGCAGCGGCGAATCAACCCGGACGGTGTTGGCTGTGGCATCAATTTGTATCACTGGACTGGCGGCAGGGGAGTCCGGCGGCGCGGCCAGCAAAGCCGCGCCGGGCAGCGCCAGCAGGATCGCGAACAAGACATAAGCGCGCAGAATCAAGTGTCTGACATCCTCCTCGTCGGGTGTCCAATCTACCCTGCTTTATGCTACGACAACAGGCCGGTTTCTGGCAAGCCGTCACGCTCCAAATAGATTGACAGGCGAGGGGAGGCGTGATATAAGACCCTGTCAGCACTTCCCGCCGAAGGAGGCCTCCAGGGTAAACATCCATGACTCAGAAATCGGAGCAGCTCCACTTCGTCGCGGTTGGCGCGCACATTCACGACGCTGAAGTCATGGCAGGGGCCATTCTCGCCTCCTACACTTCTGCTGGCCACCGCGCAACCATCATCCACGCCACTCCCGGTGAAAAGGGACATCCGGCCATGCCCTATGCGGAGTACGAGCGGATCAAGCTCGACGAAGCGCGGCGCTCGGCGGCGGCACTCGGCGCGGAGGTCATCTTCATGCCCTACAAGGATGCGGAGCTTCCGCTTACCGAGGCCGTCAAATGGCAGCTTGCAGATCTGTTCCGCGAACTGAGGCCCGACATCGTCTTCACGCACTGGCGGGGCAGCTTCCATCCCGACCATTACAAGACCCATCTTCTGACTGTCGAGGCGGCCACATACGCCGCGGATGCCACAGTCAAGCGGGAGCATTCCGCTCACAGTATTCACCAGATGTTCTATGCGGAGAACTGGGAGGATATGACAGGATTCAAGAGCGACATCCTTGTTGATGTCAGCTCCGGCTACGGCCGCTGGCACAACGCGATGATGGAGCACGGACTGTTTCGCGGAGAGGTCTCCGCATTCGCATACAAAGAGTATTACGAGGGCTTGACGGCAATGCGCGGCGCGCTGGCGCACTGCGAACGTGCCGTAGCCCTGATGCCCCCCCGGTTCGCCTCGGGCCAGGACCCGGCGCTGCTGGACGCATGTTGGACAAGGAGATAGTGCAATGTCCGAGCACATAACCGACCTCGTGGACGCCCAGATTCGGCGATCAGAGTTGTCACAGGTTGTCAGTGATGAAGAGACCCGGCCGGTGCCCAAGGAACGCTGGCCTGTCGTGACAATCTCGCGCCAGCTTGGAAGCGGCGGCAGGCGGGTGGCCGAGAAACTGGCGGACAGGCTGGAATTCAGCATCTGGGATGCCGAACTCGTCGAGCAGATGGCAAAAGACGCGAGCGTCGCCGAGCGCCTGGTCAAGAGCTTCGACGAACGAGCCGTATCCGAGATTGACATCCTGGTGCGTCACCTTGTGGGAGAACCCCGCATCGGCGGGTTTCAGTATAAGCGCCACCTTACGTGCACCATACTGCAGATTGCCCGTCTTGGCAACGCGATCATCCTCGGCCGCGGCGCGAACTTTGTTCTGCCCCACGCCCTGAACGTCCGGATTGTGGCCAGCCGCGAACTGCGCATTGACAACATGATCCAGTTCGAGGGCCAAAACCGGAACGAGGCCATGCGCGCCATAGACGCCTCCGACAGCGCCCGGGCTGACTTCAGCCGCCGTATCTGGGGGCGCGATTGGAGCGATCCGATTTTCTACGACATGGTCATCCGCATGGACGAGTTTACGAACGAGCAGGCAGCGCAGGTCACCGCAGAGGCTCTGCGAATCCGGACCGGGCAACAGGGCTCCTGAGGGCCGGACAGGCTGGCGGGAATGTTCGTCTCAGAGATACTCGGCAGAGCGGCTTTTGACTCCCAGAACGAGCGCTTTGGCAAGGTTCGCGACCTTGTTGTTTCGCCCGGTGAAAAGATGCCTCTCGTGTCGGCGGTTGTGCTGAACACCAGACACGGACAGATCACGATCCCTGCCTCTGACGTCGCCGCCTTCTGCCCCAATCTTGTTCTGAAGGTCGCACACAAGGACGCGGGGCGGTATGAGATCGGCGAAGAGGACCTCCTGCTTCGCAAGGACGTTCTCGACAAGCAGCTTGTTGATGTGCACGACTACCGCGTCGTTCGCGTGAATGATATCAGGCTTGCGAACTCCACGCGGGGTGTACGGGCTGTTGGGGTTGATGTCGGCTGGCGAGGCCTGATGCGCAGGCTAGGCACCGGCGGCCTGATATCCCGAATCCTGAAGCTGTTCCGGATCAGGCGATCGCCTGGATTGATCTCGTGGGACGACGTAGAGCCGTACGAACGCGCGGGAGGCAGGATTCGCCTCAAGGTCCCAATTGAGCGGCTCGCCAAGCTCCATCCCGCGGACATCGGCAACATCATCAACGAACTCGACCCCGCCGAGCGCAAGGAAGTCGTCGAAAGCCTAGATGCCGAAACGGCTGCCGATGCTCTTCAAGAAGCCGACCTCGACGTGCGGGTGCAGGTGCTGACCAACCTTGAAGACGAAGTCGCGACGGACATCCTCGAGGAGATGGAACCGGACGAGGCGGCGGACCTGCTGGGAGACCTTCCTGCCGAGCTCAGCGAAGAATTCCTCAGCAAAATGGATCAGGATGACGCCGAAGAGGTTAAGGAGCTGCTGGCCTACGAAGACTGGACCGCTGGCGGACTTATGACTAACGAGTTCATCGCCATTGGCGCGGACATGCCCGCCCAGCAGGTGATCAATCATCTTCGTGAGATCGCCCCCGAAGCTGAGAGCATCTACTACATCTATGTGATTGACGAGGACGAGCGGCTCACCGGCGTGCTGTCGCTGAGAGACCTGATTGTGGCGCCGCCAGACAGCCCGGTCTCCGATTTCGTTACCACCGAGGTGATACAGGTCCGAGAGGACGCCGAGATCGAGGAGGTCACCCGGCTCATCGAACGCTACAACCTGCTTGCCCTGCCGGTGGTTGATGCCGAGCAGCGGCTTCTAGGCATTGTGACCGTGGACGATGCCCTCGAACAGATTCTGCCCGCTGAATGGAGGCGGGGTCCGCGTGGCGAGTACAAGTGAGCAAGACTGCCAAAATAGCTCCGTTCCGCAAGACGCTCTTCGCGTATCTGGCTGTAATGGGGCCTGGCCTCATCACATCGGCAGCCGACAACGACGCTGGCGGCATCACGACGTACAGCATTTGCGGGGCGCACTTCGGCTACGCACTCGTGTGGTTGCTGATTCCTATCACGGTTGTTCTGGCCATGGTCCAGGAGATGTGCGCGCGGATGGGGGCCGTCACCCAGAAGGGGCTTGGCGAGCTTATACGCGAGGAGTTCGGCGTACGCTGGACTCTGTTTGCGCTTGTCATTATGCTTGTCGCGAACATCGCAACCACGGTGGCGGAGTTCGCGGGGATCGCCGCGAGCCTGCAGATGTTCGGAGTGCACAAGGCTATTTCGGTGACCATCTCGGCGCTGATCGTGTGGCTTCTCGTAACCCGCTTCAACTTCCGCGCCGTTGAGCGGGTGTTCCTAGCCGCGACGCTCATATTCGTGACATACATCATTGCCGGCTTCATGGCGGGCCCGGACTGGGGCGAGGTCGCGCGCGCCGCGGTGACCCCCGTGTTCCACAAGTCACCGGACTACATCCTGCTCGTTATTGCGACCATCGGGACTACCGTGACTCCCTGGATGCAGTTTTTCCTGCAGTCCACGGTGGTGGACAAGGGTATCAAGATCAGACAGTACCGCTATCAGAAGGCCGATGTCTTCTTCGGCGCGTTCCTGACCGATTTCGTTGCGTTCTTCATCATTGTCGCCACAGCCGCCACGCTCTATTCCAACGGAATACGCATTGACTCCGCCGAACAAGCCGCCAAAGCGCTAGAGCCCTTTGCCGGGCCAAACGCCAAAGTGCTGTTCGCCATTGGCCTGTTCAACGCGTCTCTGCTCGCGTCCGCGGTGCTGCCGCTCACTACTGCTTACACCTACTGCGAGTCTTTCGGGTGGGAGATGGGCCTGTCAAGAAGCTGGCGCGAAGCGCCGCTGTTCTACGGCATATTCACGTTCACGCTGGTCGTTGGCGCGGCGGTGGTGCTCCTGCCCGACCTGCATCTCATCTCAGCCATGATTCTCTCTCAGGACGTGAACGGGATTCTGCTGCCTGTGGTTCTGATTTTTATGCTCAAGCTCGTCAACAACCGCGAGATCATGGGCAGCCACACCAACTCACCGGTGTACAACATCGTGTGCTGGGCTATGGTGGTTCTCATAATACTGCTTACAATCGCACTTCTTGCCGCGTCCTTCTTGCATCTGCCAACCAGTTAATATGACCAAGGGACTCTCTCGCTCCGCTATCACACTGATTCTGACCGCAGCTTGCTCTTACGGAGCATCTGCTGCGCCGCGGGTACCGGGGACGCTGCCGCTTGCCGGTGTGCGCGAGTCAAGCCGCGTTGTCAGCATCAGCCCCAGGCCCCGGCTGCCCCTGAACGGGCCGTGGCGGTTTCAGAAAGAGGGAGAGGTCGCCTGGAGGACCGCCCACATTCCCGCGAGCTGGCAGGTGAGCTTCCCGGACCTTCGCGACTACACGGGTTCGGCGGTTTACAAGAAGGCGGTGAGAATTCCCGCGGACTGGAGGCAGCATACGTGGATTGTGTTTGGCGCGGTGGACTACGCGGCGCGGGTTGTTGTGAACGACCGCTACGCCGGGTTTCACGAAGGTGGATACACTCCGTTTGCCTTTGATTTGCACGACTACGTCACGCCTGGCGAAACAGCAGTGATAACGCTGAACGTGACTGATTCCGGTCCGAACGCTTCCGCCGAGGGCTACCCGTTCGACGAGATACCGCACGGTAAACAGTCGTGGTACGGCAATGTCAGTGGGCCGTGGCAGCCGGTGTATCTGGAGCAGCGCGCCGCGACACACGTCAAGTCGCTCAAAGTAACCCCCGATCTGAGCCGCAACACGGCCGTTGTGGAGGTGTCTCTCTCGCAGGTGCCGCCGGGTGCCTCCGGGACACTGCATGCGTCGGTCTGTGCTCCCGGGGGCGCTCCAGTGGCTGAGGTGAAGGTCGCGCTGTCGTCAGCACTCCAGTACAGGTTCACCGTGCCGATCCGGACCCCGGAGTTGTGGACCCCGGACAACCCGAAGCTCTACACGATCAACACGTCGCTCGTCACTGAAGGGGGATCGGTGGTGGACGATCATGCCGAGCGGTTCGGCATGCGTTCCATCGAAACCCGCGACGGAAAGATACTGCTCAATGGCAAGCCCATATTCTTGGCCGGGGTGCTCGACCAGGACTTCTACCCGCACACTCACTACACGGTTCCGTCGGAGGAGTACCTGCGGAACCAGTTCGACAAGGCGAAGCGCCTGGGCATCAACCTGCTGCGCTGTCACATCAAGATACCCGACCCTCTGTATCTACACCTTGCCGACGAAATGGGACTCCTTGTCTGGTACGATCTGCCGAACCCGGCAAAGCTGACGCCAAAGTCGCGCGCGAGGATGGCCGACACCCTGCGCGATGCCGTCACCCGCGATTACAACCATCCGAGCCTGATAATCATCAGCCTCTTCAACGAGAGCTGGGGCATAGACCTGAAGAACGTTGACCAGAGGAAGTGGCTCGTATCGTTCTACGACTATGCAAGGAACATCGCACCCGGCCGACTGATCGTGGACAACAGCGCGTGCCACGGGAATTTCCACATCAAGACGGACATTGACGACTTCCACTGCTACAAGAACATCCCCGATCACGCACAGGAGTGGGCCGAGTGGGTGAAGGATTTTGCCGACCGTCCAGCGTGGAGTTTCTCGGGGTACGGCGACGCTCTGAGGACCGGAGAAGAGCCTCTGATGGTCTCCGAGTTCGGCAACTGGGGTCTCCCCAGCGTGCCGCTTCTACGTGAATGCTACGAGGACGAACTGCCGTGGTGGTTTGGGTCGCGCAGCGGCCATCTGCAGCCCGCCGGGGTTGAGGAGCGCTTCAATGATCTCGGGCTGGGCCTCGTATTCGGGGACTTCGGCCGATTCGCTCGGGCAACACAACAGTCGCAACTGCTGGCGTTCAAATGGCAGATCGAGGAAATTCGCAAGTATCCCCAGATCGCCGGCTACTGCTGGACGGAACTGACGGACCTCCAGTGGGAGGCGAACGGGCTGCTCGACTTCTGCAGAAACGTCAAGGCGAGCGGCAGGGCCGCGGCGCTGGTTCAGAAGGACAGATGCGTATTCACTCGCCTTGAGAGCCATTCCGGGCGCAGCGGCGAGTATATTAGCGGGCGATTGTGGGTGTCTAACTTCGGGGACCAGGTCGAAGGCGGCAGCACAATCGAGTGGCAGCTCGACGGCTTCCCCGAAGTAAGAGGGGCGGTAAGCCTCGACGCCAGTGTCGCCTCACCGGACGCTTTTGACTCCGGTGCCATCGCGTTCACAGTGCCGGAAGTGAATACCAGCCGATCGAGCCGGCTTCTGATACGCTGGTTCAGCGAAGGCAGGGAGCTTGCGAGCAACTACGAGGACGTGTATCTTTTCCCGGCAGCGGACGGGGGACGGAGCGCCCAGAGTTTCTATCTCGACGACTCGCTCGTGTCACGCGATGCCCTGGGAGCGTGGCTCAAGGAGCGCGGTGCCAGCGTTTCAGAGATTCTCAGCACGGCTGACATCGCAATCACGGGAAAGTGGACGTCCCGGATCGCTAGCTGGTCGGCTGAAGGCGGGCGGGTACTGGTCCTCGCCGAGGACGAGTCCTGCGCCGGCCCTGTCGGTCCGAAGCTCTCGATCAAGAGCAGGAAAGAGAAAGGGCGGTGGGGCGACTGGGCAACGGCCTTCACCTGGCTCGCGGAACGCTCCATGTTTCTGGGAATACCCTCACGCTCCCGCATGCTCGACTGGGCATTTGAAGAGATGATCCCCTCCTGCGTCATCGAAGGGGTGGGGGACTCGGTTGACTGGGATGATGTTCAGAGCGGCCTGTTCGTGGGGTGGGCGGGCAGCCCCGCGGCTGTGGTGATGCGCGCGGGATCGGAGAACTCGCGCGTCATCCTGTGTATGTTCCCGGCCGGACGCGAGGCTGGCAGAGTGCCAGCGGCCAGCATTCTGCTGTGGAACATGATTCACGACCTGTCGGCCCCGGCCTTTCACGTTGAGGGAGATGCCGACCTTTTCTGAGGCCAGTGCCTACCGGGGAACAACGAACGCGAACCCGACGCTGAAGTCGCGGTACCGATTCTGGTAGTTGATGCGCGGCTCGATGCAGTGAAACACGTGAGCCACGCTCAGCGTCCAGTCATACACCCCACCGCGCTCCAGGTCGAAGTCCAGCGTAAGCGACCCACGCGTCTTGCCCATATCTGCTTCCAGCCGCGTCGCGAGCTTCGCCTTTACGTCGAGATCATCGAACTCGAAGGGTGAACGCCCGCTCGACATGTGCCGCACATACGTGAGGGACGCGAAGTAATTCTTCGATATCTCCCGTCCGATGGCCAGGCTTCCGGCAAGAATCTGCTGAGTGTCTCCGCCCGAGTAGGCGGAGAAGCGCGCGAACAGGGCCGGTTCGACCAGCCAATGCGTTCCGATGTTGGTATTCAGCCGCGCGACCGCCCGGGCATCGAAACGCGAATGCCATGCCTTGTCCGGACGCTCGCGGAAGCGCCCCATACTTGCCTGTGTGTCTATGACGAACGGATTCCCCGGTGTGCCAAGGCGGCCAATCCGCAGGCCCGACAGTCGCACGCCAAACTCGGGGAGCCTGTCAACATGCAGGTATTCGATATCCGGGTCGAACACGCGCTGCTTATGCGCCAGACGAAGGAACAGGTGCGAGGAGCGCTCTGGAACTCCCGCGGTGCTCACTTCCGTCTCATCGGCATCAGGAAGCAGCGATCGCCGATCGGGCCGGGTGGTCAGCAGCGTAAGCGACGTCAAATCGTTCGTGACCTCTGGCCGGGGCTCGCGGACTTCTTCCACCGTTGGGCCGCCATCCAGCGATCGCTCCAGATCAAGGCCCCAGAGCACTCCGTTCCTCTGGGTCAGGCACCCGGAGACGGACGCAGCCGAGGCCCAGGAAAGCTGCACGGGATGGCGGTACTTAAGGTAAAAACCATCGCGCTTGTCGAATCCTGGTGTCGGCAGCAATGAAGCTGCGCGGCGGTCAAGCCGGAAGCGGTACTTGGGGAGACCGAAGATGGTTGTATTGCCGACCTTCACGCGCAGATCTCTCGCCACGGCATACTTGCTCTCGATCGTGACACCACCAACCCGCAGGCCCCGCGCGCCGGGCGAGCCCGTCTCAGCGCCAAACACCTCAAGGCTCCGCGCGCTTATGGACCAGTGCGGCCGATCAAGGGTGCACGTGCTTCCAAAAGCGTCGCCGAACCGGATTATCCGTTCGGGACTCAGGGTGAGCACGCTTCCCCGGAACCTAAACGCTTCATATCGTCCGGACGCCTGAGTGAGCTCGCCAAAGCCTTCGCGCGCATCATACACAGCAGACTCCGCAAAGAGCTCCGACCCGGGTCTCTCGAAGCGCACATTGCCCGTTGCGGTCCAACTTTGCGTATCTATATCTCCGCGGACATCATCCGCCCTCAGGGTCCATTCACGCGAGGCTATGGTGACGCCTCCGCTGGCAACGACCTGATTCTTTGATATATGCTCGATGCTGGGCGCGGTGATGACATAGTCCGCAAGAGGTGACGCCTCGGGCTTACACACGTGCGCCTCGTCCGGAATCACCGCGGGCTGGCCGCACAGGAACACTGCCAGCGCCAATACAGCAAGCCTCATATCTGAATAGTCCTCCAGCGGCCGGCCGCCCAGATAATGCTCGAAGCGGCTCCTGACATTACCATGCTGATGCACATGGTCCACCACGCAGCGGTGACCCCGTATCCCATATGCACAGCAACAAGATACGTGAGAGGCAGCCGGAACAGCCACATAGTCACCAGGGTCACAATCGCCGGCGAGCGGGTGTCCCCGGCCCCCTGAAGCGCACCACTCAACGTCATGTTCAGTCCAATGAACGGTTCGGACAGAGCATTGATCCTCAGATACCCCACGGTCAGGCGATGTATCAGGGGATCGCGGGTGAAGAGGCTGACGATCTGCCCCGCCAGAACGAAGAAGATCACGGCCATCACCGTCATTACGATGGCGGCCTGCCGGGCGCAGGTCCATCCGGCCTCGGATGCCCTTGCGGGCGATCCGGCGCCGAGGTTCTGCCCGACGACGGCGGCCGCGGCGGCGCTGAAGGCAAAGCCCGGCATAAACGCAATCGCCTCGATCCCCAGACCAATGGTCAGCGCGGCCATGGCGGGCTCACTGTGCGCAAGCCGTCCCAAAAGAGAGAAGTACACCATGCCCGCGCCCGATCTCAGAACTGCCTGCAGCCCGGCCGGAAGCCCGAGCGTAACAATCCGCCGAAGCCACGAGAGCTTCATGGGTGCCAGAGCGAGCGCATCCCTGAGAGAGGAGCCATACAGCAGGTAGAGCCCCAGCGCACACGCCACGCAGCGGGCCGACACAACGGCTATCGCTGCTCCCTTCAACCCGAGCGCCGGCAGGCCCAGGCGCCCGAAGATCAACACCCAGTCCAGCACCGCCGTGAGCAGGGCGCTCGCAAGCGTCAGTTTCACGGGGGTGATCATGTCGCCAGTACCGCGCACGGCGGCAATGATGATAGTCATTCCAAAGAGCGGCATGAGCCCGAGCATTGTGATCAGCAGGTACGTCGTCGCCGGGTCAACAACCGCCTCCGATTGCCCCGCCATCAGCGTCAGCAACGGCTGTGCCGCCGGGTACACTATCGCCATCACGACAAGGGACGCGAACACGCAGAAATAGAGCGATTGCCTGGTAGCCTCCACCGCGTCATGCTCGTTTCCCGCACCCCGGAACCGGGCCACCATGGCGGTTGTCGCGGCGGAAATGGCCACGACCGTTCCCAGCACAAGGTTAGAGAGGTTCTGCGCCAGACCCAGCGCCGCAACCTGCGTTCCCCCAAGATACGCCACGAAGAATCTGTCCACTAGATTTGTGAGCGTCTGAAGGAAGAGCGCGACAGCGGCGGGCCAGGTCAGGGCCCACACGGTGCTGGAGAGGCGCCCGGTCAGGATGTCTTCGGAGATGGCGGCCTCGCGCCTTGCTCGCGGCAGGGCAGTCACGAGAGGCGTACGCAAACCATTCCGGCGGAGCAAGAGACTCGAACCATAGCGCCTGCTATTATACGCGAACCCGGCCGCGCCGTGTGCACCACACTGATGCGCGGTACTTCCTTGTGAAGTGTGTAAATTGGATTCGGCTCTTGTCTGCTGAATGGCTAAGCAGCCTGCTCGGGCTGCTGTTTCCTCGCCTTCCTTCTCCTCAGTTCCCAGATGTCGCTGCCCGACCAAC
>JBPOJE010000022.1:0-35390 GCA_052033935.1 Armatimonadota bacterium | reverse complement strand
GTGCGGATTGGCGCGAACGCCGAACCGGCCGTTGGAAGCCTGGTGAAGGTTACGGGCGTCGTGGAGTTGGAGACGATTGGCGGGAAGACCGTGCCGGTGATCCTGGCGCGTGACGCCGCCGATGTGAGCCTGCTGCAGTAGGCTTCGGGCATCTGACGCAATGACCGGCACTGGTGGAGATGCATCGGGTATCTGCCTCGTGGGCCCCTCCGGGGAGCCCGCGAGGCAGGTGCCGGCGGTTGTCGCCGGCGATCTTCTCCGCCAGTGCCTTGCCATCCAGGGCGAGTGCTCGGCCCGGGTCGTGTCGGGGAGCATGTCGCCGCTGGTCTGTTGCGGCGACACGGTCTTCGTGCGCGCGGTGGGTGACGCGGACATCGCGCTGGGCGATCTGCTGCTTGTGTGCACGGGCGATGCGCTGGTGACACACCGCGTGATCGGGCGGTACGGATCTGCGGTGCGGCTGAAGGGCGACGCCAACCGCCTGCCCGACCCGCCTGTCGAACTGGCGGCCGTGATCGGTAGAGTCCGTGCCGTCGGCAGGCGCAAAGGCGGCCAGATAGACCTTGAGCATAGCCGGGTGCGCGCTGTCAGCCGAACCACTGCCGCCGTCTCTGGCGCGGCCGGGGAGGCCGAGTTCAGCGCTCGCGAAACCGGGCGCGGTGTGTTGTCCGCGGCTGCCGTATTGCTGCGGATTGCCCTGCGGGCCTGCGTTATGGCGCTGCGGATCGTCTGCTTTTTCACCAGAAAGCGTGGATTGCGCGAAAAAGGGGTTGCACAGGACGCAAGTATCTGAGATAATATAGTTAGCCGGTGTTGTGTGCTTGAAGGCGTCCGGATACTCCGGTGGCGGCGCCGCGTTAATCAGCGGGTCTTTTCAGACTACGCTGGAGATGATTTGCCGTTGCACTGCTTTCCTGCTAGACGGTGGGGCAATGGCTGTCACTTGGAAAGGAGATCCCCATATGGCTGACACCGATCGCCAGATGGACAAACTGGAAAAGGAATACGAGAAGCCGTCCATTGTCTGGGAAGACAGCTTCCAGTCCGTCACGCAGGCTCAGGCGCCAAGCTGTGCGAAGCAGCCGCTCCAGAGCACTGTGTGCGACTCGAGGCCCGTGACGTAGAGGGCCTCGACTGCGGAGCGCCGCCGCCGGACCCATGACGGTCCGCCCGGGTGATCTGCGGGTCCCTTAAGTCTTGATACGCATTCTTTCTTAACTCTTAGCAGGGCTCAACAGAATCATCGGCGTGGCCGTGCAGAAGGTTGTTGCAGCCGCGCCCTTACCGGGAGTTTCAATACGACTGGAGAAGTGACTATGATGAAAGTGCAGAACAAGTTCTTGGCGCTCTGCGCCGCGGGTCTGCTTCTGGCCATGGCGGGGTCCGTGCTCGCCGATACCGCGGGCGCGGATGCGAAGTCAATCTACGTTATGGGTGTTATCGCCGGCGAGAACGGCAAGCTGCAGACCGCAGATCCGTTCGCGACGACCGACATCTACTCGCTCAAGGCCGTGGTCAACTACGCCAACGTCAAGCCTGGCGTTCACGTGCAGCAGTTGAAGTTCATCAGCCCCGAGGGAGCGCTGTACCAGACAGTCAGTACCGCCTTCACTGGCAAGAGACCACGGCGCGGCGAACCGGAGAGCGTCAGCGTCAACGGACAGGACCTCCGCGTTCAGGTTATCGAGGCCCGCAGGAATCAGACCTCCGTCTGGGGTGAGTTGCCCGTGGCGGGCACCTGGATTCAGCGCCTCAAGGGTACCTGGAAGGTCGAGGCATATCTCGACGGTGGCACTGAGCCGGTTGCCAGTATGCAGTTCGTGGTTCAGTAAGAACCTGACCACCAGAGAATTACGGCGGAGGGCCCGGCCTCTTGCCGTCCGTTCCGGGGGTGGGCCGGAAGCGTGACGGAACTGGGGTTCGGGTCCTTCGCCGTTTCTGTCAGTTGCCCTGCCGGCCCCTTTCCAAGCCTTATGGAGAGAGCCTACGCGCCGTTCATGCGCACGCCGCCTGATCTGCGGAGCCCGGGGGCGTGGACGGTGACCGTCCGGATCGCCGGTTCGTTGCCGCCCTCTTTCCAGCGGATGGAGGAGGTGGACCGCACGCCCGTCCCTGTCCGCCGGGACGGCGAGCGGCTCGGCATGGACGGCGGCTGGTTCCTCGCTTCCGTTGACATCCCCCGAAAAGCCGCTGAACTCCAGTGCCCGCTTGCCTTGCACCCTCTCGATAGCCTGCTTCGGGTGCTCTTCACGCTGGAGGGCGCGCGTACGGGCTCGTTCCTGCTGCATGCGGCGGGAATCGTGATGGATGGAGCCGCGTACGCTGTGTTCGGCCCCAGTGGGGCGGGCAAGTCCACCATCGCAGCGGCGGCTCAATCGGCAGGCACCGCTTGCGCGATCGGCGATGAACTGATAGGATTGCGCCTGGGCGCTCCGGCGGCCGTTGCGCATGGAACGCCCTTCTGGGACGGCCGGGACGAGACCTGCGCTCTCGCGGCGCTCGTCGTGCCGGTCAAGGCGGCCGATACTTCGGCGGAGGCGATTGGGCCGGGCGAGGCGCTCCGGCTGATGTGGCCGCAGGTGCAGGTGGCCGGACTGACGAGCGGGGAGTTGGCTGCTGTCTGGCACACTGCGGCGGAGATTGCCGCCACAGTCAGGGCGATTCGCCTGCGGTTTGCGCTGGGGCTGCGAATGTGGGACGAGATCGGCGAGGCTCTGCGTTCCGTTGCCTGATGCCGTGCGCTGTGCCAGGCGCGGCCCGATGCTCTTGGGTAACTGACTGTAACTTTGGAAGCCTGTTCATACGAAACCTTCGTGTCGTCGGCAGGACGTGAGAACATCCCGGTGGGGGCGATGTTCGAACTCACCCACCGCTGCAATCTGCGGTGTGCGCACTGCTACCTGCAGTGCTATGAGGGCAGCGGCGAGCTTGAGACGCAGGAATGGCTTCGGGCGATTGACGAGCTGGCCGCCCTCGGTGGGCTCTGGCTCTCGTTCACCGGCGGAGAGATCTTCCTCAGAAGCGACGTCTTTGATCTGATCGCCCGCGCGCGCCAGAAGGGCTTCGCGCTGAAACTCCTTACCAACGGGCTGCTGCTCAACGATGCTTCAATAGCGCGTCTTGCCGATCTGTGGCCGTCTGATGTTCATATCAGCGTCTATGCGGCCTGCCCGGAGATACACGACGGGGTGACCGGGATGCAGGGGTCGTGGGAGCAAACCATCGGGGTGATACGCGCACTGAGCGGCCGTGGCCTGCGCGTTACCGCAAAGACGCCCGTCATGTCCTGCAACTTCCGGCAGATCGAGCAACTGCAGCGGCTGGCGGATGACCTGGGCGCGGTGCTTCGGCTTGATACGGATATCGTCCCCGGAAACGACGGATCTGTTTCGCCGCTCGTGTACCGGCTGAATGATGACGAGCTTGTCGAGGTGTTCCGGACACCGCATCTCGCCTACCGCGCTCTGCCCGAATCCTCGGATGCCTCCGGTCTCGACAGCGATCTGTGCGGCGCGGCGCGGCGCACTTTTTCCATATCTCCCGTGGGCGCAGTTCAGCCCTGCCTATCCAACCCTGTTTCGGCGGGTAACATCCGCGAGCACTCGCTGGCCGATATCTGGTGGCGCTCGCCCCTGATGCTGAGGTACCGCGGCCTGCGGGTTGCCGATCTGGCGAGCGAGTGCGTCAACTGCGAGCATCGGGCATACTGCGGGCGGTGCTCGGCGCTGGCCGCTCTGGAAGACGGGGACTACCTGGGGCCCAGCCGCTGGGCCTGCCGCGTGTCTGTCGCGCGGAGGCGGGCGGCCGCGGAACCGGCGGAGCGGGATTCCGTGGAGGCGATAGCGCCCGAGCGCCGGAATGCGTAGTCTGCCTTTGGAACGCGAACGGTCAATGTGGGACGAGTGGGTCGCCGCGCTCCTCACAACGCGGGGCCGCGATGCCGCTCTGGCGTCGCTTATATCGCGCGTGGACGGCTGGGAGCAGTGGTGCGCCGAAGCGCGCGCCCGCAGGTTGTCCGGGGCCATCTGGACTGCCATCCGCGACGAAGGGCTGCAGGCAGTCATCCCCGGGGACGCAGCGGCGCGGCTCGAAGGGCAGTGGAGGCATTCCGTCGCCGCCAGCGCGCTCGTTCACCTCGACGTTTCACAGATCGGGGTGGCTCTTGAGAAAGAGAAGATTCCCTGGGCCCTGCTGAAAGGTCCGTCCGTCGCCGACATCCTCTACTCCGATCCCGGATCGCGCCCGATGTCGGACATTGACATCCTCATCCGGCCGCAGTTCTTCCGGAAGTCCCTCGACGTCCTTGCTGATGCCGGATGGCGTCTGCGGGAGGACATGATCCCCGAGTATCTCAGGATCACTCACGCCGTGATGTTCAAGTTTGAGCCGTGCGTGGCGATGCTCGAGGTGCACCGGAATCTGCTCGGGACCGTGCCACTGCCGGGAGAGGATGTCCTGTGGGACGGGATGGAGCGCATGGAGATCGCCGGCCGCGCCGTTCCCGTGCTCGGCGCGGTGGACAGTGCGCTTCATCTGGCGCTGCACGCCGTTTTGCACCACGGGCTGAAGGAGGCATCGCACCTGCTCGATATCGCGCTGGCGTTTGCCCGTCTCGACCGCGAAGGCTGGGACCTTGTCGTGGACCACGCGGTACGAATGAATGTTGTTGAGGAACTCCTTGCCGCTCTCGATGCGGCGAAGAGACGGGTGCGCTTTGCCGCGCCGGAGCAGATTGTCCGAACCCTGAAGAAGAGGCGGCCGGGCTGGCTGCGCCGCCGGGCGACTGCGCTCGCGCTCGCGGACTCGGGCGGACACGCCGCCATGACCCTTTCGCGTCTCATTATGATGGACGGATGGGAGAACAAGGGCAGGTACCTCGATTTTGTGCTGATGCCGCCGCGCGAGTGGCTGAAAAAGGTGGATTCCGGTTCGGGCGGCGGAGCGTATTCAAGGCGAGCGTTCTCGGGAATCGGGCGCGCGCTCGTGCAGATGTTCCGGGCGCGCCGGTCGTCCTGAAGCACCCGCGAAGAATTCCCCCAAAAAGTGCGCAAAAGGAACTTCCCATAGGCCCGAAGTGGTATAATTGGCCAACAGGGTGGGGGAGGGCTCCGGCTCTGAGGGTGGCGCCGGGCATTTGAGGCATACCGATTTGATATCCTACAGCCCCAATTTGCGAGTACTCGTGTTATATGGAGAGCGGCCTTCAGGCCGCCTGTTCTATCCTCTCGCGGTTCGCCCTCTGATTTCTGATCGCTTCTGCCCGTTTACCCAGGTTTTTCGCAAGCTTCTCTTGCTGTTTTCTGAATCTCGAACACGCCGTGCGTGGGCTAGCTGCGCCTGCGCCGGCATCTCGGAGGATTTGCTGATATGAAGAAGTATCATCGCGGCGATGAGATGAGCGTCTGTGTTGAGCGCTCGGGGCTTGGCCCGGGCGAGGGGATTGCCCACCTGGCGGACGACACCATGGTCATTGTTGTTGGTGCTGGTCACCGGGTGGGCGAAATGGTGGATGTCGTGGTCACAAGCGACATCCAGACTTCGCTCGGCGACTCGCTCATCGCCTCGCTGAAGAACTAGACAATCAGAATCGAGTGTAGCATTGGGCGCGCGGCTGCACAGGTTGCCGCGCGCCCGTGCCGTACGTGTTGCGGCAGGAATTCCGCCCGCGTTGTGATAATCTGCTCGTAGTCGCGCCTGTTTTGGGAGGTAATCAATGAGGGCAGTCACACGCCGGTTCGCTGTTCTGCTCAAGCCCGTGAAGTGAAGACGATTGGAGGCCATCCGTGATTGACAGCGCCAGCCAGAATCAACTGCGCAGCCGTCTCTGGTCGCTTTTCGGCAACCTGCCCGGCGGTGGTGTGCCCGTGACGGCTGAGGTTATCGCCGAGGAAGACTTCCCGCTATACACCCTCCAGAAGCTCGTTCTGGGGCTGAACGGCATCGAGCCCGTGCCTGCGTACTTCTGCCGGAGCAAGGCGGCGCGCGGGCCGGCGCCGGCTGTCGTGTACAACCACGCGCACGGCGGCGATGCGGTCACGGGCAAGGACGAGGCTATTGCCCACCGCCCGCCGCTCCAGAGTCCGCCCTATGCGGAGGCGCTCGCGCCTCTTAGCATCCACACGCTCGCCATTGATGCCTGGAACTTCGGGGAGCGCCGCGGCCGCACGGAAAGCGCCCTGTTCAAGGAGATGCTTTGGAACGGGCAGGTGCTCTGGGGGATGATGGTGTTCGACACCGTCCGGGCGACGGATTATCTCGTTTCGCGCGATGATGTGGACGCGGCGCGCATCGCCTCGGTGGGCCTCAGCATGGGTTCGACGATGGCGTGGTGGCATGCGGCGCTTGATGAGCGGGTGAAGGTGTGCGTGGACCTCTGCTGCCTGACCGATTTCCACGCCCTGATCGAGGCGGGCGGGCTGGACTGCCATGGCATCTACTACTACGTCCCGCGCCTCTTGAAGGAGGGATGGGACACCGCGTCCATCAACGCGCTCATCGCCCCGCGCGCTCATCTGTCGCTGGCCGGCCTCTACGACGGGCTCACCCCGGTGAAGGGTCTGGACAAAGTGGACCGTGCCCTGCAGCAAGTGTACGCCGGCGCGGGCGCGCCCGAAAACTGGAAGCTGCTGCGCTACCCCTGCGGGCACATGGAGACGGCTGCTATGCGCCGCGCCGTGCTCGACTGGCTGTCTGCGAAGTTGTAGAACAGCCCGTGCTCGCTCCTCCCGATGTCCGGCATCTCTGCTGCCGGACTCTCTGTCCGGGGAAGCTTTGCTCCCCAACCCGCCTGGCGAGGTAAGCCCTGCGCTGATGAATTGCACACTACCCCGCGATACGAACCCAACAACGAATTCTACGTATCTGCAATGAAGCAAGACGGCAGGACAAGCGTGCCCGTTTGCCGCAACCATGCAATAACGCGGTTCCCGTGCCACCAGGATCAGACACTATGAACATTGCGCTGCCCGTCATTCTGATTGCCCTGACCCTGCTCCTTGCTCCAGGGCAGGGCGTGTTGCTGAGGCAGCGTAACTACTCCGGGGTGTACCCCCATACGGGAAGAGAGGATAGCAGGCATGCCGAAAGTCGCTTTCGCCGCCGCGGCGCATCCGGATGATGTCGAGTTCATGATGGCGGGCACGCTCATTCTGCTCGGGCGCGCCGGATACGAGCTGCACTACATGAATGTCGCCAACGGCTCCTGCGGGTCGTGGACAATGGGTCCCGAGGAGACCGTCCGGATCCGCACAGCGGAAGCCCGAGCCGCCGCGGAGTCCATCGGGGCGCACTTTCACTTCCCGCTTGTGGACGACCTGATGCTCTACTACGAGGATCATCTGGTGCGGAAGCTCTGCGCCGTTGTGCGTGAAGTCAACCCGGAGATTGTGCTTCTGCAGTCGCCGCAGGACTACATGGAGGATCACCAGAACGCCGCGCGCCTGATGGTGACCGCAACGTTCTGCCGCAACATGCCGAACTACGCGAGCATCCCGCCCGTTGATGCCGTGGACTCGGACGTGGCTGTGTACCACTCGATGCCGCACGGGCTGCGCGGGCCGCTGATGGAGCCTATCGCGCCGCATTTCTTCGTTGATGTCGGCTCTGCCATCGCGGACAAACGGAGCATGTTGTCATGTCATCGGAGCCAGAAAGAATGGCTCGACCAGACGCAGGGGTTTGACAACTACATCCACACGATGGAGGAACACGCTCTGTTGACTGGTCGGGTTTCGGGTAAGTTCGAGCATGCGGAGGGGTGGCGGCGCCACCTGAGTTACGGCTTGGGACCGGTTGGCTTCGATCCGCTCTGCGAGGCGCTCGGGGGTTATGTCCTCGAGAACGAAGGAGGCGCCGCCGCCTCCGGATAGCTGAGGGGGATTACAATGAGCAAATCTGTTCTTCTGCTGCAGCTTCTCGACCTTCTGAAGACCAATCCCACAATGAATGCAAGCGACATCGCCCGTGAACTCGACCGCTCGGAGCGGACGGTCTATCGCTACCTTCAGGCGCTGTCGTACGACCTCTCTGTTCCCGTGTTCTACGAGAACGGATACAAGATCGCGGGGCGGCCGCGCCTCTCGCCCATCAACTTCACGGACGAAGAAGCCCTTGCGCTCAGGCTTGCGCTCAACGCTGCTCCCATCCGCAAGACCGAGCCCTTCAACCGCCACCTCTCCAGCGCGCAGCGCAAGATCGAGGCGGCGATGTCCGAGTCGTCCCTCAAGCGCACGAGGAATGTTGCAGGGAAGGTGGCGATAAGCATCTCGGGCTATGACGCGAACTCGATTGTTCCGCAACTGCTGCCGCTCATCGAGAATGCCGCAATCAAGCAGCAGTCGCTGCGCCTTTCGTACCGGTCGCTTGAGTCGAGAAAACCCACGGAGCGCATCTTCGACCCGTACGCCCTCGTGTTCCGCAAGCACAACTGGTATGTCATCGGATTCTGCCACAAGCGCCGCGCGATCATACAGTGCAAGGTGCTGCGCATCGTGAGTGCCTCCCCTGCAGGGCGCACCTTCACCACCCCGGATTCCTTCAGCGTGGACTCGTTCTACGAAGGAAGCTGGGAGTTCAGGCAGGGTGATCCCGTGCGGGTCAAGGTCCGCTTCGATGCCTCTGTAGCGCCGCTCATCGAGGAGACGCGCCGACATCCGTCGCAGACGATAGAGAAGCTCGCGGATGGGTCGGTCGTCATGAGCGCCGAGCTGGCGGGGTTCGAGGAGTTCGGCTGGTGGGTGCTCTCATACGGCGGATGGGCCGAAGTGCTGGAGCCCGCCGAGTTCCGCGCTTGGATGGCCGGCAACGCCCGCAGGCTCGCGCATCTCTATCTGTCCGAAGCAACAGACGGAGACTAGTTCGCCCCCGCGCGCCGCAGGCGATAGACGTGAACCGCGTTCGGTCCGAACCAGTCCGTGAACGCTCCGGCTGACACCGCCGCCGTCCCGATCCTGCTCGCCAGACTCCTCCTTCCGCCGCGCATTGTTGAATCCCCCGCTACCGCACCCATTTGAGCGCTTCGCGGAACTCCGGCGTTCCGGCCCTCCGCAACCACTCGTAGATGACGCTTTCTGTGACCGAGACGACCGCCCCCGCCTGCCGCAGCCGCTCCAGCCCGAATGTGTAGTCCAATTCGCTCCGCGAGCTGATCGCGTCCGCGGGAAAATGCACGGTGAATCCAGCGTCCAGCAGTTCGTGCGTCGTCTGGTTGATGCAGATGTGCGTCTCCAGGCCGCAGAGCACCGCCTGCGTGCGGTCCCCGAAGCCGCCGAGGACGCGCCGGAACTCGTCCGATCCCATGCAACTGAACGACATCTTGTCCACGGGGTTTACGCCCGGAAGCAGCTCCGCAATTGCTTCATCCATCGCTCCGAGCTTCTCGGCGTTCTGCGTCGTGGCCACAACCGGCACGCCGCAGATTTTGGCGCAGGCGATCAGCTTGCGCGAGTTCGTCACGACGCGTTCGGGCTCGAACAGCGCTTTCAGAAACGGCGGCTGTATGTCAACGACGATCAGCAAGCTTCGCTGCGCCTCGAGCAGGTCTGCTCTGGTAGGGTTCATGGACGCGTGCTCCTTTCGCTCAAGCGAGCGGTGGGTCTGGCGCAATCAGAATAACACAAACGAGGCCCGCCGGACGCTGTCCGTCACAGAGCGCAGTGACAAAAGCGTCTTTCCGCGGATATTCCCTTGACAGGCCCATATGTGTAATCTATACTATAGATGTAACTTACATCTATGCAGCCCGCCTGAGTAATCCGCCGGAAGACGCGACCGTGAACAACGCGGGTGGAAGGCTGGAAGCCGCGAAGCGTCCCGGTGAGGCAAGGCTGACAATCTTGTTGTTCTTGTGACTGGTCGCCCCACTGGAGGCGGCGGAAAGGAAAGCAATATGCCACGAGGAGATAGAAGCGGGCCGCTGGGCCAGGGGCCGATGACCGGGCGCGGGTTCGGATACTGCGCCGGCTACTCCGTGCCGGGATTCACCAGCCCCACGGGAGCCGGAATGGGCCGCGGAATGGCGCGAGGCCGCGGAGGCGGCCGGGGAAGGGGGGTGGCGATGCGGAGGGGTAGGGGCGCATGCGCCGGCTTCGTGCCGCCGTTCGCTGCTGCCCCGGATGAAGAGACCGTTCTGAAGTCTCAGTTGTCCGCTCTCAAAGACCAGCTTGCGGCCATCAAGGCGCGTCTGGGCGAAATCGGCGAGGAGAAGGCTTCGGAGTAAACGTAATCGTCCGTCTGCCGGGCCGGGCGCGCAGCTACCGCCCCCCGGCAGGCTGCCTGACAGACAGGCCGACTGCCATGCACACCGTGCACATCTGGTGTTGTGTCTATGAATGTCGGCCAGACAAGTCTGCAGGATGAGCTCCTGCGCGAGATAACGGACAGGCTCGTCCGGGCCTACAGCCCTCAGCGTGTCTATCTGTTCGGCTCGGCAGCGCGCGGAGATGCAGGGCCGGACAGTGTGACATCCTCTTGATCGTGGGTGATGACGCCGCGCCCGAAATCCTCAGTTCGCGCAGGGCGTACGACGTCTTGTGGGGGCTGAAGGCGGCAGCGGATGTGCAGATATGGCCGCGCCGCGAGTTCGACAGCCGGCTCTACCTCAAGGCATCACTGCCGGCGGCCGTAATCAGAGAAGGCAGGCTACTCTATGCAGCCTGACGCCGTGCGTGTGGAGGAAACGGCCGCCTGGTTGCGCAGCGCGCATCTTGACCTGCGCGCCGCGCGGGTGGACCTGGACGCCAGTCCCCCGCTCCTTGAGGACTCCCTGTTTCATTGCCAGCAAGCTGTCGAGAAGGTCCTGAAGGGCTATCTATCGTGGCACGACGAGCCATTCCGCAAGACACACAGCCTGGTTGAACTCGGAGGCGGAGGTTGATCCCGCTCTGGAAGCCGTCCCCCGCGAAGCTGCCGCGCTGTCGCCGTATGCAACGAAGTACAGATACCCTCAGCCTGCCAGCGTGGCTCCTTCGTCTGATGAGGCCGCCGCTGCGCTTCGGCTTGCCACGAAGGTTGTCAGCGTGATTGCAGCGGACCTGCCGGAACAAGCTTACGGAAGCTAATCTGAGCCTGTCCTCGTCACACGTCCGGCGCGAGTGCGGTAGCAATCTCCTCGATGATGCTCTGGGCCGCCTGGGCCCTGTCCTTCGCATCGCGGATCGGCCGTCCGACAACGAGGTAGTCCGCCCCGGCGGCGATGGCGTCAGCGGGGGTGGCCGAGCGTTTGTGCTCGTTCTTTGCCGTTCCGGCCGGCCGTATGCCCGGGCTCACAATGCAGCAATCACGGCCCGGAAACGCGCTCCGCAGTAGGCCGATGGCAGCACCTGATGCAATGACCCCGTCCGCCCCGGCGTCGAGCGCGGGTCCCGCCTGCGCGATGATGTAGTCCTGCACTGCGCTCAGGCCTGAACCCTCGCCGATCAGACTCATCTCCCTCAGGTCAGCCTCACCGATGCTGGACAGTAGCGGCACATGCAGAAACTTCGGACCGCGCCTGCCTCCCCGCCCCTCCACTGCCGCCCGCACGGTCGCCGCGGGGCCCTGAAGCGTCAGAAACCTGACCTCTTCCCGGCCGGGCAGATTGCCGACGGCAAGCTTCACCGTTTCAGCGACGTCGTTGATCTTGAGATCGAAGAAGATGCTCTTTCCCGCCTCGGCAAGCTCCCGCACAAATCCCTGCCCGGTCGCCACGAAGAGTTGATACCCCACCTTGAAGAACGAAACCACGCCGTCCAGCTCCCGGACGATTTCCCTGGCTTGCTCCGGGGTGTCAACATCGAGCGCGACAATCAGCCGGTCTGTTGCGCTAACCTGTCTGTCATCTGTCATCATTTCCGCCGCATCATCTCAACAAACCGCGTGGTGGAATGATCGGGCACGAGCGCCAGCACGCGCACCTTGCCGCCGTATTCACGCACCACCTTCGCTTCCGGAAGGTCCTCCTCGTGATAATCGCCGCCCTTGGTGTGGATGTTCGGGCGCACGGCGCGGATCAGCTCGTTCGGAAGCTCCTCGTCGAAGAGGCTGACGGCGTCAACGGCGCGCAGGCTGGCAACCAGCTCCGCGCGCTCGGCTTCCGGCACAAACGGGCGCTCGGGTCCCTTGAGCGCCCGCGTCGATCGGTCCGAGTTCACCCCCACGACCAGATGATCTCCCAACGCCCGCGCCTGCTCCAGATACCGGGCGTGTCCCACATGAAGAATGTCGAAGCAGCCGTTCGTGAAGACGATCGTTTTCCCTTGCGCCCGCCACCGCGCGCAGAGTTCGCGCAGCGCTTCCCGGCCCAGAATCCTGTCCGCCGAATCGCTCACGGCTGCGGGTTGTCCGACTCCCGGATCAGATGCGCAATCTCTGTCGGCACAGCCTGCGCCACCCCGATTTTGCGCACGACGCTCGCACCCGCGAAGTTCGCCAGACGCGCCGCCGATATCACATCCGCCCCCGCTGCCAGCGCCAGCGTCAGCGTGCTGACAACCGTGTCGCCCGCGCCGGCCACGTCGAAGACCTCCACCGGAAGCACGGGGATATGCTCCGGAGGGCACCCGTTCGCGCCGAACACGCTCATCCCCTGCGCTCCGAGCGTAATCACCACCCACTCCGCGCCCGTGCGCTCCAGAATCTTCTCGCCCGCGCGGGTCAGCGACGCCTCGTCATCAATCGTCTCGCCGCTCGCCGCTTCCGCCTCGGGGTGATTCAGCGTCATGAGGTTTACGCCGTGAAACCAGCGCAGATTCCTTGGTTTGGGGTTGGACGCCACCTTGCGCCCCTGCGATTTCGCCGTGTTCACGACATCCAGCGTCAACTGGCCGATGATGCCCTTGTCGTAGTCCGAAATCACGGCAGCGCCCGCGTCCGCCAGCCTCTCAGTGATGGCCGCCGAAAGCAGCTTCGCCACATTAGCGTCCGGCCGGTCGCGTTTCTCGCGGTCCACGCGCACAACCTGCTGATGCCCGGCAATGATCCGCGTCTTCAGTGTCGTCTCGCGTGACGGGTCTTCGATGAGGCCGCCCGTTTCCACGCCCATGCTGTCGAGCTGCTCCCGCAGCCTGCGCCCCGCGTCGTCACGCCCGATGAGTCCGACGATGCTGACCTCGCCCCCGAGTGCCCGCACATTCGCCGCCACGTTTGCCGCCCCGCCCGGTGCCCAGGTGATCCGGTCCACGTCCACCACAAGCACCGGTGCCTCCGGCGACACGCGCCTGCCTCCGCCGAACAGGTACTCGTCCAGCATTACATCGCCGACAACCAGGACATGCTGCCCGGCAAGCGACCCAAGCAGCCCCTCAAGCTCAGAGATCAAATCATCCTCCCAAAGCGTCCACGGCGGCGGCAGCAAGCAGAGGGATCATTATCTCGTGATGCCCCGTCAGGCTACAGCCCTTTCCGCCGACCTCTTTCACGCGGCTCACGATCTGCTGAGTGGATCTGTAATGCTGCAGAAAGTCGAGGTTGACGCTCGTGAAACCTTCCAGCGATACGTCTAGGTTGCGCAACACCGTCAGCGCCTTCAGCACCACCTCCGGCATAATCACCGCCGACCCGAAGTTGAGCAGAACTCCACCGCCACCCAGCCCGCGCATGGCGTGAATCAGAATCCGGAAGTCCCTCAGCGAGCAGTCGCCGATCGCGCTTCCGTCCGCGGTGGGATGCATATGAACAATGTCCGTTCCCACTCCCACGTGAACCGTCACCTGCACGCCCAGTTCGTACGCGCTGGCGAACAGCGACATCTGGCGGTTCGGGCAGTCCGCCGCAAGAAGCGCGCGCCCCACCGACTCGCCAAAGCCCAGCTTCAGCCTGCTCCCTTCAATAGCCGCCTGGTTAATGAAGTCCGCCGTCTCCTTCATCATCCCGAACACGCCGCGGCCGATCCCGCGCTCCACGTGCTCGCTCGTGTGTCCGAACAGCGCAATCTCCGAATCGTGAATCGCCCCCGCGCCGTTCGTCGCCACGGCGGTCACGATGCCGCGCTTCATCAGATCAATGAGCACCGGCGCCATCCCCGTCTTGATGACGTGGGCGCCCATGCACAGCACGACGGCGCGCTTCTTCCGCGCGGCCTCCGCCAGAGCGTCAACAGCCAGACGGAAATCATCCCCGCTCAGGATGTGGGGGAAGCTGGCGACCAGGTCCCTCACCGTGGCACCCGGCCCGACAGGCCGCGCAAAGTCCCGGATGTGTACCTTGCTCTCCCGTCCCTCCACCGACGTGCGCCGCAGTCCCGACAGATCCTCTTCCGTATAACGGCTGCCCATTACGTGGTACTACCTGAACTCCTTGTCCTCTACGCCGGTGTTCACCCGGGCGTTCGTGTAAACAGACGTGCCCGCGAGTTTCTCGTTACGTCCGTAAACCCGCATCTCACCCGGCACCCTGATTTTCCCAACAAGCGTGTGTTTGGTGTACACATGCCGCGCCTTCAGCGATCCATCCGCCTCGTGCTTCTCGCGCTTTAGAAGCCGCAGGTCGCCCGCGTCCACCCAGGTGTGCTCCGGCTTGTCCGGAGCGTTTGGGCGCACCGCCGTGATCTTGTAAACGCTCCTGCCGTCCAGGGTCTCCTTGCGGCAGTCCCGGACGGTGTAATGCTTGAAGAAGATTTCGTCCAGAATCCCGGCGTCAATGGCGATCTGCTTCTTGTGGGGTGTTTTCGATATATCGGTCTTCTTGTTGATAAAGCCCGCCCGCACGATCTTCGTGTTGCCCGACACTATATAGCTCACGTTCACGACGCCAGCCTTCGCCGAGACCTTGAAGCTGTCCGGCGACCTGAACACCAGCTTCGACCGCTTGAACTCGTACGCCTTCCCGAAATCGTCCGAGATCGTCGCGAGTTCTTTCTGATTCTGTTGCGTGATCTCCACGTCCAGCCTCAGGTCTTTGAATGCCGCCGTCTGCTTGCGGACCAGGGTCAGCAACTCGTTGCACGAACCGTTTCCGCCAGAGGGCGCCGGGGCGCCGAAGATGCCAGCCGCCAGAATGATGGCCGCTACTGCAAAACCCGTTAGCCGTCCGCTCATTGAAACACTCCGTCGGCGACACCTGTGTTCACCTTTATGTTGCTGTACACCGTCGTTCCCGCCAGCTTTCCATTCTTGTTATAGACTCGCTGCTCGGTGGGCGCCCATACGACGCCCTTGTAACTCTTGTGCTTCGAATAGACGTACCGCGATTTCAGGGAGCCGTCCGCTTCGTGCTTCTCGCGCTTCAGCAGCCGCCAGTCCTTGCCGTCCACCCAGATATACTGCTTTTTCTGAGGGCTGTTCGGCAGCGACAGCGTCAGAACGTACGTCGGGTTTGCGGCTGTGCCTTGCATCTTGACGTTGTCCACCCGGAACTGCTTCCAGATCGCCTCCGTGACCATGCCCACGTCAAGCGGCGTCTGCTTCTTGTGCGGTTCGTTCGAGATGTCTTCCGTCTTCTTGAGCAGCCCCGCGCGGATGCGCTTCATATTGCCGGTGATTATGTAGCTGACCTTCACCACGCCCGCGGTAGAGGTCACCTTCACCTTGTCGGGCATCTTGAAGATAATGGTGGAGTTCTTGAACTGGTAGGAATTGCCGTAGTCCTTCCCGATGACCGCCAGCTCCTTCTGGTTGGCGTATGCGATCTTCGCGCCTATCGTGAAGTCCCGGAACCCGCTTGTCGCGGCGCGGATTTCCGCGCGCACGTCCGACTCCAGATCGGCCGCCATCGGGCCCGGCGTAAGATACGCTGCCGCGGCCGTCGCGAACAGGACCAAGAATGTTGTTCTCCTGAATAGCATGTTTGTTACCTTCTTGAGTCTGGCCGCTTCCCACCTCCCCCGCGTGAGCCCGGGGAGTCAGCGCTCCCAGTCCCGGCCACCGCACCCCGGCTACCTCGCGCCCGCGCACATCAGGCCGGTGGCTCTGGCCACTTGATCTTGGCGTAGCGCAGGAACACGCCGTACGCAGACAGCCAGGCCGCCACGAGCCCGTGCCTGCCGTCCAGGAATCCCTGCTTGTAGACGTAGACCTCCAAGAACTTCCTTGGCAGAGCCGTCGCGAGGTTGAGCGACGACACGCACCTGTCTCGCGCCAGGGCCTCTTCGGCGGCCAGGGTGGAGTACGAGTTCATCCGGGCGATATAATCCTCCACAGACGCGTAGCTGTAATGCAGGAGGTCGCCGCTCAGTTTGGCGACTGGCCGGTCGGTGACGATGCATTCGTGCACTCTTCGATCTGTGAACTGGGCCGCACCGCTACGGATGAGCCTTATCTGCCTATCCGGATACCAGCCTCCGTGCCGCATCCACCGGTCTATGAACAGGCTCAGGCGAGGAACGCTGTAGGCATCGCACCCGCTACTCGCGCCGGAGACGACCTGCCGCACTTCCCGTGCAAGTTTCGTGGTCAGCGCCTCGTCGGCGTCGAGCGACAGTACCCACTCGCGCGACGCCTGCTTGAGCGCAAAGTTCTTCTGCGGCGCGAATCCAGTCCAGTCACGCTCGATAATTCGGCACCCGCGGCTCCGGGCGATGTGCAGCGTACTGTCGGTGGAGCCGCTATCTACGACGATGACTTCATCCGCGAATTCCACGCTGTCGAGCGCGCGTGCCAGATGCCTTTCTTCGTTCTTGGTTATGATCGCGACAGACAGCCCTTCGGACACACTCAACCTCAGCGCTTATGACGGAAATGCCCCTGTGCAGGTTTCCCCGCTGCACAGGTTGGTTCCTGCACGCCGGTTATACTCGAGGCCGCTCGGGGACAGATTCCCGGCCCCGGATCAAAATAAACTGGCTTTTTTTGCCCGGATTGCCGTTTTGGCACGAATCTTGCACTCACTGTGGTTGGAAACCAAATATCTTTTTACTCCTTCTGTCAAGTTTTTTGATGCCCCGCCGGTCTTACCGGCGGGTCTTTTTTTGTCCGGGGCCGATTGACGCTGTTTGCCGTCTTTCGAGCCTATCCGCTATGCTCTAGGCAGCCATCATTTGCTGCCGTTTGGAGGAGACGTTTGAAATACTCGCGCGCATTTATTCCGACCCTGCGGGAAGTCCCCGCCGAGGCGGAGCTCATCAGCCACCGCCTGCTGCTCCGCGCCGGCTTCATGCGAAAGCTCGCAAGCGGCGTTTACTCTTGGTTGCCTCTGGGGCATCAGGTTGTGCAGAAGGTTGCCGCCATCGTGCGCGAGGAGAACAACCGCGCCGGTGGGCAGGAGCTTCTGCTGCCCGCACTGCACCCAAGAGAACTCTGGGACGAGACCGGGCGCTCGGCCGTGGACGTCATCTTCTGGGTCAAGGACCGCAACGAACGGGACCTCGTGCTCGGAATGACGCACGAAGAGGTCATCACTGACATCGTGCGCAGTGAGGTGCGCAGCTACCGCCAGCTCCCCCTGATGCTTTACCAGATTCAGACCAAGTTCCGCGACGAGCCGCGGCCGAGGGGCGGGGTTATCCGCGGGCGCGAGTTCCTGATGCACGATTGCTACAGCTTCCACACAAGCCAGGAGAGCCTCGACGAAACCTATCGCCAGATGTACGTCTGCTACGGGCGCATACTGAAGCGCCTCGGCCTCGACTTCCAGGTCGTCGAGGCCGAATCAGGAAGCATCGGCGGATCGGTCAGTCACGAATACATGATCGTGGTTGACTCGGGCGAGGATACGATTCTGCTCTGCAATTCCTGCACTTACGCTGCGAACGCTGAGCGGTGCGAGATCGGACAGAGTGCGGGTGGCGACGCCTTCGAACCCGACCCCGTGAAGCTCGTCCAGACTCCGGGATTGCGCACCATTGACGAGGTGACAGGTTTTCTGGAAGTGCCGGCCGAGAAGATGATCAAGACGCTCATCTACGAAACCAGCGGCGGCGAGGTGGTTGTGGGGCTGGTGCGGGGCGACCGCGACCTGAACGAGGCCAAACTAGCGCGGGTGCTCGGAGGCGCGGAGGTGGCGCTCGCTTCGCCAGAGACCATCGAGAAACTGACCGGGGCGCCGGTGGGCTTCGCGGGGCCGCAGGGCCTGAAAGGCGCGAAGATCATCGCGGACGGCGAGCTCAGAAACGGCGGAAACTGGATCAGTGGGGCGAACGAGGCCGATGCGCACATTCTGAACATCAACGAGGGGCGCGATTTCAGCGTGGACCAGTGGGCCGACCTGCGCGTCGCGACTGGCGGCGACTGTTGCCCGCGCTGCCCGGGCACGCTCGTTGCGAAGAACGGAGTGGAAGCCGGACACATCTTCAAGCTGGGCACGAAGTACAGCGCCGCGATGGGCGCGACGTACCTTGACGCAAACGGCACCGGGCAGACGACAATCATGGGCACGTACGGGTTCGGGGTGACGCGGGCCGTGGCGGCAATGGCCGAGCAGATGGCGGATGCCGACGGCTTGCTCTGGCCCATTTCGGTCGCGCCGTACGAAGTAGTGCTACTCTGCTTGAACGTGGCAGAGGACGGCGCGCTTGCCGAGAAACTCTGCGACGAGCTGGAGGCGGCGGGCGTGAGCGTTCTGTACGACGATCGCGCCGAGCGCGCCGGGGTCAAGTTCAAGGACGCCGATCTGATCGGGATACCCATCCAGATCGTTGTGGGGCGCAGCGCGAAAGAGGGCAAGGTTGAGATGAGGGTCCGGGGGAGGCAGGAGAAGAAGGAAGTCGCGCTTGCGCACGCCGCCGCCGAGGCCGCCGCGCTCAAGGACGCGCTGCTTGCTGAGCTGAGCGGCGCAGCGGACGCAGTCAGGCCGGGGATGTAGGGGCAGCCGTGGATTTCCCTTATCTCCTCCACTCTTCGTGGCAGTTGATCCTGTCCGCGGTGTTCTCGAGTCTCGTCGGATTCGAACGCGAGATGTACGGCCACCAGGCGGGGCTGCGCACGCACATTTTGGTGGGCGTGGGCTCCACGCTGTTTACGCTGGCATCCATTGGTATCGCGGAGGGGCATGCGGTTGAGCAGCGAAGCCGCATTGCCGCCCAGATCGTGAGCGGGATCGGCTTCCTGGGGGCGGGCACCATTATGCGTCAGGGCAGCGCGGTGCGCGGGCTCACCACCGCCGCCAGCCTCTGGGCCGTGGCGGGCGTAGGGCTGGCGATAGGGGTGGGCGGAAGGCTGCTGCTGGCCGCCACCGCCGCGACAGTGGTCGTTGTAGCGACTTTGACACTCGTGCGGGAGCTTGAGAGCTGGCTCGAAGGCCGCCGCATTGAGCGGGAGTTGCGCGTGACGGTCAGCAACCCGAGAGGGATGATGCAGTCCATCGCCGGAGTGCTCGAGAAGCGTGGCCTCGTGATTCTGAGGGTGAATCTTACGTCGGATGCGGGCGGCACGGCGAGCGCATTTGTGCTCAAAGTCCGGGGCACGCTCGGCGTGGACCTCTCTGGCCTCACGGGCGATCTGGTCGAAATGCCCGAAGTTCTGACAGCGGAATGGGACTAGAAGCGCCTTACGGCTTGCGGTGCCTTTCGTGCCGATGATATAATCGCACGGTCGCGTTATGGGCGGTTAGCTCAGGGGGAGAGCGCCTCGTTGACACCGAGGAGGTCACAAGTTCAAATCTTGTACCGCCCATTTCCCTCACACGCGATTCACGCCAGACGAGCTTCGCGCCGGGAGTGACAGTGAACGAGCCAGAACCGGTGCCAGTCACGCCTTGGGCGAATCTGGCGCTCCGCGCATAGACGCGGATAATCGAACGGCCGCCGTGCGCTCAACTCCCTGTCCGGCGTCACAATGACACGAGCGCGACGGCGTGCGCCTCCATGCACTCCCCGCGGCCGGCAGGACCCTGCTTTTCGGCGGTGGCCGCCTTGACGCTCAGGCGGTCCGGACTGATCGCGAGCGCCGCGCCCATCCGCGCACGCATCTCGTCAACGTGCCCCGCGATCTTCGGCCGCTCGGCGATCAGCGTCACGTCAACGTTCACGATCCGGAAACCAGTCTCGCCCAGAATCCGGGCGGTTTCTTCGAGCAGAACAAGGCTGGAGACGCCCGCGTAGCGCTCGTCCGTGTTGGGGAAGTGGCGGCCGATATCTCCCAGGCCGGCCGCTCCCAGCAGCGCATCCGCCGCCGCGTGGCAGATGACATCCGCATCCGAATGCCCGGCCAGCCCCGGCCCTTCTGGGAACTCCACCCCCCCGAGGAACAGCTTACGCTTCGGGCTGGTGGCGTGAATGTCGTACCCGAACCCCACCCGCACACGCTGGCCGCCGAGCATCCCGGAAAGGGCCGCCATGTCGCTTCGCGTCGTTATCTTCGCTATCGTCTCCTCCGCCTCCACCACAACCACCGCCCGGCCCAGCCATTCGACAAGCGCCGCGTCGTCGGTCGCCGCGATGCCGTCGCGTGCCGCGGCCGCATGCGCTTCGCAGATAAGCTCCACGCGGAACGTTTGGGGCGTGGCAATCTGCCACAGCCGCGACCGGTCGAGCGTGCGCAGCACTTCTCCCCGCTCATCGCATTCCTTGATCGTGTCCTTCGCGCGCACTGCCGCGACCGCCGCGCCTTCGTCCCATGCTTTGCCGGCGACTGCGGCAATGATTTCGGCGGTGACACCCGGCCGCGCGGCGTCGTGAATGGATATCAGCTCTGCTTCCGTCCCGGCGGCGGCCAGGCCATTGGCCACCGACTCCTGACGCTCGCTTCCGCCCGGCACAAAGCGCCACCGCGCGCGCGACAGGGTCCGCCCGCAGGCCTCCCGCACGCGGGCTTCGTCAGACGGCTGCCCGACGACAACGATGGTTCCGACAAACGAGCAGGCATCGTGCGCTGCGAGAGACCACTCCAGAACGGGATGTCCCAAAAGCAGCTCGAACACCTTGCCGGGCGCGCCGAATCGGGTGGACGAACCCGCGGCCACAATAATCGCTGCAACCGAGTTGTCCTTCAACGTGGCCAAGCTCCCCATATTCCTATCGCCTGCGCGAACGGGGTGAGGCAGCCCCACGGGATGTGCCGCCCGCCTGAGGATCGGACTGTGGCGCTCTGTCGCCCTTGATTGTCGCGAAGATCATCTTGCCGGCCACAGTCTGCAGGACGCTCGCGACCTCTACTTCGACCTGGCTTCCGATGTAGCTCTCGCCATTCTCGACGACAACCATCGTCCCGTCGTCGAGGTACGCTACGCCCTGATGAGGCTGGTTGCCCTCCTTGATCACAAGGACAGTCAGGTTCTCGCCGGGCAACAGCACAGGCTTCACGGCGCTCACCAGTTCGTTCACATTCAGCACGGTGACGCCCTGCAGTTCGGCGACCTTGTTCAGGTTGAAATCGTTGGTGACGATGGCGGCATCCAGATGCTGCGCGACGGCCACCAGCTTCGAGTCCACCTCCGCAGGCAGCGGATACCCAACTGGGTCGTAGGTCGTGACCTTGATCCCGAGGTCTTTACGCATCCGATTCAGGATGTCCAGGCCCCTGCGCCCGCGTGCCCGCCGGAGCGGATCCTCTGCGTCCGCGATGTGCTGCAGTTCGTCCAGAATGAACCGGGGAATCAGCACCGCGCCTTCCAGAAACCCCGTGCGGCAAACATCGAGGATGCGCCCGTCTATGATCACATTCGTATCGAGAATCTTGGGCTGCTGGCGGGGGGCTTCGGGCTCCTGCGGCTCGGCCGGGATCACCGGGGCATAGAAGCGAAGTTGCTCCTTGACGCTCATCGTTGCCGCAATCGCCAGATAGCAGAGCAGCAGCGCCACGATAACCGTCACCCACACCGGCATACGGAAGTTGACGGTGATAAGAAGCGTCAGAACGAGGCCGACCAGAAGCCCCAGGAACAGGGCGGCCTTCTCGCGGGCGCTCATCTCCTCGATTTCGCGCCTTGCCCGCTGGATACTGCGGTAGGCAAACGAACTCAGCAGAAAGCCGATCAGCCCGCCGACAACGATGAAGGCGATGATTGCCCAGGCCCGCCCGGCCGCCGACGGCGGAGGGCCCGCCAAATGGTCCTTGAGCCAGCCGGGTTGAACAACCAGCAGCCTGTTGTACGGCTGCGCCAAGATGTTCCCTGTCACCATCCCTGCGATTATGAAAGCAAGCGTCAGGGCGAAGCGAAGGGTGCGGTTTTCGGGCAACACCGTTTCCATTGTCGGGGCAGGTTTCTTCATTGGAAGCGCATCCTATCTGTCGAGCACTACATCCATGCTACCGATGATAGCAACCGAATCGGCAATCTTCCACCCGGGGAGCGCGCTTATGAGCACGGCAAGGTTCTAGAACGACGGCGTGCGTCACTTGCGGCGCACCGGAGCCGTTGTCCTTCAAGTCCACGGCGGTAAGCGAAGCAAGGTAATCCAGCCCCAGCGCCCGGTCTCCACCGTCGCGCTTGCCCTGATCCTGCCGGACGGATGCGCTGCGGGCGGCGTTCAGAAGGTGCTCGATGCGGGTTGTGACTATGGCGCCTTCGGAGCCCAGCCTGATCACTCCCATTTCAATACACCTTTCTTCCAAGCGTACACAAACCCCGTCAGCAGAATCAGAAGGAACAGCAGTATGTCGAAAAGCGCCACCAGCCCCATGCCCATCCGGTCGAGCGCTTGCAGCTTCATAAACGCGGGAAACATGAATACTGTTGCCACTGCGAAAATGACGAAAATGAGGGCATAAATGTAGAAGCCCGCGCGAAGCCTCGGCCACGCCTCGCCGGCCGAGAGCTTCCCGGCGTTGGCACGGTCTTTCCGGACCAGCCGGGACATGATGAGCGCGGCGACGGCGAATCCTGTGCCAGCGATGGCAAAGACGGCAACGGACAGATATTCTGAAGGCATATGCTGATCCTTGCTCCGTTTACACTCTAAAGTGTGTTAGGCTCTTTGTCAAACCAGACGGCTGCACGCGAAGCCTGCAATCTGGAAGCTAAAGAGGACGGACTCTGCTATCATGACCAGGCGCCGTAGGCAGGCGCTGCCAGCGTGAAAGGGACGCAATAACACATGAAGAGGTTTGTTGGAATCTGGCCGGTGATAGCGCTTGCGCTGCTGATGGCCGCTGGCTGCGGTGGTCAGAAGGCGGCGCCGAAGGGGCCGCAGAGCGGTGTCACGGCTCCGGACAGCGCCGTTGCCCCCAAAGACGCTCCGGTCGGCGGCCAGAAGCAGGCCGCTGACCCGAAGAAGCCCGGGACTCCCGCTGAAGCTAAGGCAAAGCCCGTCGCACCCGGCGCCAAAGCGGGCAAGGCGAAGAAGCCCGGCGGTCCTGAGCGTCCCGCGGGCGCGCCCCCCGGAGCCCCGGTGGCCAAACCCGCCGCCAAAGTGGACATCCCCGTGTATCCCGGAGCAAAACCCGTGGCGGGTAAGGATGGCAAGGGTCCCGGGCCCGGCATGAAGGAGTACTCGACGGCGGCGAAGTTCGAGGACGTCGTGAAGTGGTACCGCAAGAACTTCAAGGCTGAGGAAGCGCCGGTTGACAAGGATGCCAGAAACAGGATGGCCGCATTCCGCAGCATCAACGAGAAGGCCGGCGATGTGCGGATTGTCAACGTCGCGAAGTTCGACAAGGGCGTACGCATTGCCATGGCCCAACTCACCATGCCCCAAGAGGATGCAGCTAGGCTGAAGGCGAACAAGGGCCGGCCACCCGGCCCGCCGGAGGACATGAAGGTGGTGCGCGACAAGGACAAGGCGTCCGCGCAGATCGGCATGCCGCTCTACCCGGACGGGCAGTTGAAGAACGGCGTCATCGTGACCCGCGACAAGGTGCCGGACTACAAGCAGATCGGGGTGGAACTGGTCTCCGCCGACAGCCCGAAGAAGGTGTTCGACTGGTACAAGGGCCACTTGAAAGGCGAGAGGCTGCACGAGGAGAAGGCCGAGAAGGGCGATGCCTTCGCTCTGATGTACGAACACGAAAAGGAGCGCACCCTGTACCGAATCATGATGGGCAAGGTGCAGGACGACACGGTGATTCAGCTTGTCCGGATAAAGGTTCCGCCCGGCCCGCCAACGGGTAGGCCGAGACCGGGCGGACCAGGTCCGGGCGGCCCGGGGACGGGCATGGTGCCGAAAGCGAAGCCCTGACGCTGTGAGGTGGCTGCCTGCTGCCGCGGCGCTGCTCATTGTGTGCGGATGTGTACCGGCCGAAAAGAAGACGGTGGAAACGCCGGGTGGAAACATCACCATCGAGAAGGAGCACGGGGGCGCGCGCGTGTCGGCCAGCGGAACGGACGAGATCGTCGAGATACAGCCGGGCGAGGTCATGAAGAAGCTCGATCTCCCGCTCTATCCCGGAGCGCGCGTCGTCGAGGGCTCGCAGTACCACGCCATCAGCAAGAAGCGCGGCGACCAGACCTACAGCGCCCGGCTGGAGGCCGCCGCGCCGTTCGAGGATGTGAGAGACTGGTATCAGAAGCGGATCGGCTCGAAGCCGGTCACGGTGAGTGTCGCGGGCAAGCGCACGTCTCTTGTCGCAAAGACCGACCACGCAACCGGAAAGACCCGCACGGTGATGCTCTCGGCGAAGCGCGAGTCAAAGGAGACGGACATCACGCTGGTTCTCGTAATCGGGGGACCCCGCATTGATTGAGTTTGCTTGCAGGCCTGAGGGCCTCGCCATCTTCAACCGCATATCGGGCCTTCTCATATCGGGCGACCGCGACCTCGACAACATCATGGACGCGATCCTGCTGACGACCATGGGGTCCATGGGTGCCGAGCGGGCGTTCATCGCGATGGTGGACTACGAACACGGCGAACTCGCGGTCCGCTACACGGCGGGAAAGGGCTGGAACGAGCCGAACACCCGCCTGAGGCTGAAGGTATCGCAGGAGTCCGGCCGGGGAATCACCGGCCATGTGGCGGTGACAGGCAAGCCGTACCGCACGGGTAACGTTCAGGACGACCCCTACTACATCAGCCACTTCAGCGATGTTGTGAGCGAGATTGCGGTGCCCATCTGCGACCGTCACGGGCGTACGCAGGGCGTCATCAACGTAGAGAGTTCGAAGCCCGAGGCGTTCGGCGAAGAGCACGAGGCGTTTCTGTGCGTCATCGCCGACCTGACCGCCCTTCGCCTGAACGAGGATCTGCAGGCCAAACGTCAGGCGGCGCTCGTCTCGTTCGGACGCGAGATCGGGCGGTTCGCGCGGACGACGGCGCTTCTGCAGAAGGTCATCCGCCTTGTGTCGGAGGCGATCAGCTTACAGGACTGCTCCGTCTTTCTGTTCAACAAGGACCATACCGCGCTCGTGCTGGAAGCGTCGCTGGGTGAGCTTGGCAAGCGCATCAGGGAGGCGCACTACGCTCCCGGCGAAGGGATTACCGGATGGGTGGCGGAGCAGGGCCTGCCGGTGCGCACGAGCGACCCGCGCGGCGACCCGCGGTGGAAGGGCCTTCACGAGGAACTGCCGCCGGACAAGGTGGGTGGGCTGATCGCCGCGCCGATTGTCGGGTACGAGCGGGTGCTGGGCGTGCTGAGGGTTCTGCGCAGGCGCAGCGAGTACGCTTGGGTGCCGAACAACTTTACCGAGGAGGACGAGGAGTTCGTCACCGCGATGGCGAGCATGCTCGGGGCGATCATTGACAGCGCGGAGCTGGTGAAGCGCATTATGAAAGTGGAGCGGATGGCCGCCTGGGGCGAAATGTCGGCGCGCTCGGCGCATATGATCGGCAACCGGGTTTTCGCCATCAAGGGAGACCTGAACGAGTTGCGGCACGTAATGGCGCAGGGCTGCGCGCGCGATGCGATGAGCCCTCTCATCAACAGCCTGGAGAGAGGCGTGTTCCGGCTCGAAGAGATACTCTCCGAGTTCCGCGAATTCGTGGTGGCGACTCGCCTGACGACGCAGCCCGTTTCGATCAACGAGCTGGTGAGCGACGCCGTGCGCGAAGCATTCCCGAGGAACACGGACGTGAAACTCGATATGGAGCTTGCGTCCGGCCTCCCGCCGGTGGAGGCGGACGCCACCAAGCTGCGCCGCTGCTTCTCGGAGCTTGTCGAGAACAGCTTCAACTTCCAGCCGGACCATGGCTTCGTGCGGGTGCGCACGGAGCAGGGGCTGCAGCCGGACAGAGTGCGGGTGCTGTTCGAGGATCATGGCCCCGGAATCCCGCAGGAGAACAAGAAGTCTATCTTCCGCCCGTTTTTCTCGACCCGCTCGAAGGGCATGGGGCTGGGCCTTTCGATTGTGAAGGGCATCGTGGACGCGCATAATGGAACGATCCGCGAGACTGGCGTGCATGGAGAAGGAGCCAGATTTGAGATTGTGCTGCCTGCCGCGCCCGAAACTGAAGAGAGCCAGGAGAACTGATACGTGTACAGAATTCTAGTTGTTGACGACGAGGACGCCGTTCGCACCGCGGTGCGGAGGCGCATTGAGCGCGAGGGGTTCGAGGCAGACGAGGCCGAAAATGAGTCTCAGGCAGAAGAGAAGATCAACGCAGCGGACCCGCCCTACGACGTGGTGGTCACGGACATGGTGATGGACGGCGAGGAGTCGGGCGCGAAAGTACTGAAGGCCGCCGTCAGCCGCGACATCTTCACCGAAGTGATAGTGCTGACAGCGTACGGAAACGTGGCGAACGCCGTCGAGTGCATGAAGCTCGGGGCTTTCGACTACGTCGAGAAGAACATCCCCGGCGTGGACGTGTATGATCTGCTGGTGCTCAAGATTGAGCAGGCCGTGCAGCGGCGGCGCTCGTCCATCGGTACGATGCGGCGCGCCGACAGAATCCTCAAGAGCATATCCGAGGACGGCGACTAGAAGCTGGTGGACGAGTGCTTCTAGATCACGCGTTCGTCCAGGTCTTCCAGGCCCTGATCCAGCCGATCGAGCCGCTCCAGAAAGTCCCGGTACGTCGCAAAGACAACCGCTTTGGCGAGGGCTCCCTGGTTATCCGAAACATTGGCCCACGCGACGGTTAGGAGTGCCGCGACCCGCTCCCTGTTCTCCGGGGCCTTCTTTGGTGTCTGTTCGTTCTCCAAGTCTTTTGCTCCTGATCCGCACCTGCCTTTGAAGCGGCAGGTGTTCCGTGGGAGTATTCGCGAACTTGCCGCCATTCCCCTGCCAGGCAACGAGATGCCCGCGCGGGCTAATCCTTCGCGCGCTTGACGCTGCAGCCGAAGGCCTTCACGCATGGAAGCACAATCTCCAAGGGGGTTCCCGGCGCCCGTAAGACGCGAGTCCCGCCGGGCACGAAGGCTCGTCCCAGGGAACCGAAACCCGCAAAAACTGTGTCGAAAGTATTGACACCGGCATGAGTGGTGTGCATAATAGCCAGAACCGTGCGAACGGCCGTCAGCGATGAGTTGGCGGCCGGCCAACAGGTCGGTTCCGCCGCGATTTGTCCCGGATCTGTGGTGGAACTGGTTGTGCGGCCCCGCGGGCAGGCTTTGTATTCTCCTTTCCCTGCCCGCCCTTTTTCTTTGTCCTGCTCCCGCGCAAGCTCCAGCCGGGACACTCGCGGGCGGCCAGGGTATTCAGGTCCATTGACCCCCCGCCGCTTTCAAGGCCACGCCGTAGCGCAGGCCCCGCGTGCTGACCGTTACGGACGGCAGCCCCAGCGTCTCGAGAAGCGTCTGATAGATGATGGCGCCCGCCACGATGACGTCGGCCCGCTCCTGCTCGATCCCCGGCGTCTGCCTCCGTTCCGAGAGCGTCTGCGCCGCGAGTTGCCGGGCGAGACTCAAGACCTGCCCGGCTGTCAGAACAGATCCGTTAACGCGGGCAAGGTCGCGGGCTCCAAGCTGCACGCAGGTGAGGTTGACGATTGTCCCGCCGGTCCCGATGAGTTGCTCGGCCTTCACATCCCCGAGCGCGCCGCCGAATACCTCCGACGCGGTTCCCGCCGCCGAGGCGGTATCTTCGCCTGTCCACGGGTCACCCGGGGCCGAGCGCTCGGTGAGGCGCACCACGCCCATTTCGACGCTCATCGGCGTCAAGACTCCATCCCTGTGCGTCACCACTTCCGTGCTGCCCCCGCCAACATCCACGGCTATCGCTCGAGCGCGCAGCCGTATCGCCGGATCAGAGGCAACAGCCGCCCATGACAGCGCGGCTTCCTCCTGCCCCGATATGACCTGCACGGGAGTTCCGAGAATGTCCGAGGCGCGCTGCAGAAAGCCCTGAGCATTGGAGGCGCTGCGCAGCGCGCTCGTGCCCGCGGCGGCAGTCAACGCAGGCCGCAGGCCGTGGCACAGAAGCGAGAGTTCCTTCAATGCCTCCAGGCTTCTCTCTGCTGCTCCGGAAGACAGGCCGCCGCTTGCGTCAACCCCCTTGCCCAGACGCGTGATGCGAATCTCGTCGAGTAGCGGAACAACCGTCCCGTCCGGATGCACATCCGCGACAAGCAGCAGAATCGAGTTCGATCCGATGTCGTAGGCGGCGGTGCGGAGGGGAGTAGACATCAGATAATGCGGGCGAGCTCTGTCTTGACGCCGGCGAATACCTCCGGCACGGAGCGCGAGGCGTCAATGGTCATGAACCCGTACTCCTCCGCCAACCTGTCGAGCTGCTCGATTATGCGGGTTTACAAGATTCACGAAACGGCCGGGGAAATCGTGTTTTGCATTGGTATCGCGATGCCGCTCCCCATCCCTCGTTCGCAGCGTTATGGTAGCCGAGGGCCCTATCCCGCGCCCCCGCCCGATAGGCTACCGGTCCGGGTGCACCGGTTTCACAAGCAGCGCCGTCACCGCGGCCGCACACACCCACAGCGGCAGGACGAGCGCGACCACCGCGGCCTCCGCGATCCGGTCGCCGGATGCGGCCAGCCAGGCTGCAAGCACGAGCAGTCCTATCGTCACCGCGATGGCGCCGATGCAGCCGATGCCGTGAAGCCCGCGAATGGCCCAACCGATAACAACCGCCGCAAAGACGCCAACAGCCACGCCCACCACGGCGTTGATCAGCAGTAGCCAGGGAGCTTGCACGCCGCTTTGCAGCGCAATCGCAAGCGCAAGAATCGCGTTTATCAGCGCGGTGAACGCGGCGGCTCGCGCTAGAGTGTGCATATCCGGCCTACTCCAGCTCAGCGTCCACGGCCCGCAACTCGGCCGCAGTGTTCTCGGGAAGGGCATCGTTGATGAATGCGTCCGCCCCGCTCTCGGCCCCGGCCAGATACTTCAGCTTCTGCGGCGACCGGTAGGGAGGCGTGAACTCGATGTGGAAGTGCCAGCCCGGATCGCTCCGGCCGTCCGAGGGCTCGGGGAACAGGTTCATGATGTAGGGCATCGAGAACCCCCACAGCCCGTCGTATTTCACCATCACCGTCTTCAGTATGCTCGCCAGCGATCCCGCAGTCTCCCGCGTAAACTCGCCGAGGCGCACGGCATGGTCGCGCGGAAGGATGTGCACCTCGTAAGGATACCGCGCGTAGAAGGGCACGAACGCCACGAACTGATCGTTCGCGGCCACAAGCCGCGTCTCTTCCTCCAGTTCGCGCGCAAGGATGTCGCACAGCAGGCACGACCCGTTGTCACGCAGCCAGTTGCTGAAGCTCTCCCGGCGTGTGCGCATGCGCGGAGGAACGAACGGGTACGCGTAGATTTGCCCGTGCGGATGCGTTAGGGTGACGCCGTTCTCCTTGCCCTTGTTCTCGAAGATGTGCACGTACTCGATAAAGTCGAGCGCGCCGAGTTCGAGGAACCTGTCCTGCCACACTCGAACCAGCTTCTCTATCTGCCGCACCGGCGCTTCGGCAAGCGTGGAGTTGTGTTCGGGAGAGTAGAGCACTACCTCGCACACGCCCTGCGCCGGACGCACCGGAGAGAACTCCTCGCCCTCGACCGCTGGCACGTCAGGATCGCGCCGCAGCGACGGGAAACGGTTCTCGAATACGACGATGTCGTAATCCTCGCGCGGCACCTCGGTGGGAAATCCCCCGGGGCGCGTGGGGCACAGCGGGCAAAAATCCTCGGGCGGCAGGAATGTGCGGTTCATGCGGTGCGTCGCGGTGACGACCCACTGGCCAAGGATGGGATGCCATCGAAGCTCGCTCATTCGTCTTCCTCGCCGTCCGTTTCGCCGCCGTCCGCCGCTTCGCCATCCTCGTCGTCGAACGAATAAAACAGAATCCTGCGGCCGTTCTCCATCTGCTCTTCCTGTCTGATCAATTCACATCTCCTTGTTCTGGATACTTTACCCCGGCGCGCGCCCACCTGTCCGGCTCAATCGGGTACCGCCCGAATTCCGCCCGGACATCGAGGATGGCCAGGTAGTTCTCGATGGGCATCTCCGCGAACGGCGTGTTGCTCGAACAGTAGAAGAAGCCTCCGCCCGGCATCCCGTCGCGCAGGGCGCGCACCGAATCGGCACGAATCGCCTCGATGGGCCCCGTCTGCATAAGGGCGCAGTTCACGTTGCCGCAAAGCGCAACCCTGCCGCCGATCTCACGCTTGATGCGCTTCAAGTCCACGCCAGCCATGGGGTCGAGCGAATGGATGGCGTGCGGGCGGCACTCAACAAGCTGGTCGAGGATCGGCATGATGTCGCCGTCCGTGTGCTTGACCGTGTAGAAGCCCTGCTCACGCAGCCCTTCGATGGCTTCCGCAAGATACGGCGTCACGAACTCGCGAAACATGGCGGGCGAAAGAAATGGCCCGTCGTTGAAACAGTAGTCCGCGCACATGAGCGCGACAGACGCCCCGGCGTCCCGCAGCGGCTTGACGCGTTCCAGATCGGTGAGGACGCCCTGCCGCAGCCCGGCCTTTGATCTCGTCCGGGCGCTCGGCGAGACTGGTGACCAGGTCCATCATATTCGCGCCGTTCGGGATGCTCATCGTCGGGTCAACCATCACGGCAATGAGGCGTTCATCGCCGATCATCTCGTGCACCAGCCGGATGGTCTCGGCAAACGCATCCGCTCGCCCCGGCCCCATGTTGATGGGCACAATGCAGTAGTCCAGCCGTCCGGCTTCGCGGACGTAGAGTTCGGCGTTCTGGTGGATCAGCCGGTCCCGCTCGGCGCCGGAAGCCGCGTCGAGTTCCTGGTCGCTGACATGACTCTCTCCGAGCAGGTCGTGCGCGAGTTGAAACTGCAGCTCGAAGTGCGGGACCAGTCCAACGAGTTCGCGCAGATCGAAGGCCGCAATCGCGGCTTCTTTCGGAGTCATGTCAGAAATCACGCAGTGAGCACCTGGTCAATCGTCTGTCTGAGCACGCGGGCGCTCTCCTGCAGTTTCGCCGTCTCATCGGCGCTCAGCACAGGCTCAATAATCTCCAGAACCCCCGCGCGCCCAACGGCCGTGGGAAGCGAGAAGCAGACATCGCTGATGCCGAGCTGTCCGTTCATAAGCGTCGAGACGGGCAGGACCGCGCGCGAGTCACGCACGACAGCTTGGGCAAGCTCGCGAATCGCCCAGCCGACCGCGTATCCCGCCCCTCCCTTCAGGCGGATCACCTCCGCGCCGCTCTTGCGGGTCAGATCGGTGACCGCGGCGAGTTCTTCTTTGGAACCGCGCAGGTGGCTGGCGATGGGCACTCCGCCTACCGTCGCCGACGACCAGACCGGCACCATGCTGTCGCCGTGCTCGCCCAGCATCAGCGTGCTCACCGAAAGCGGGTCCACACCGAGATGCGCGGCAACGAGCGAGCGGAAGCGCGTCGTGTCCAGAAGGGTTCCGAGGCCGATGATGCGCTCGGGCGGCAGGTTGAACTCTTTGACGGCAAGGTAGGTCAGCACGTCCACCGGGTTCGAGACGATGAGCAACACCGCACCGCTGGCCAGGGGCACGCGCGAGCATTCGCCCAGGATATCGCGAAACAGCCCCACATTGCGGTTGATGAGGTCGAGGCGGCTTTCATCGGGCTTGCGGCGCAGACCCGCCGTTATGATGAGCACGTCCGCGCCTTCGATGGCGCCGTAGCTGCCGGATGTGAACACCTGCGCCCCCGCCAGCGAGCTTCCGTGCCGGAGGTCGAGTGCCTCTCCCGCCGCGAGGTCCTCGGCGATGTCAACAAGCACAATCTCGCGCGCGACAGCGCCAAACTGCAGGCAGAGCGCCGCGTTCGAGCCGACACGTCCGCCGCCGCCGACAATGGCTATCTTCATGGTATGGAATCCTGACTCCCGTGTGGGCGCCTGGTAAGGTTGCCCCCGCGGGGGCCAGCGCCTCAGGATTATAGGATTATGCGCGCGGGTGCGTCAAACGCTACCCGGCGCGGCGCGCGGAGGGCTAGACGTCCCCGGCTTCGACCTTGCGGATCTCCAGCTTCTGCGAGCCGGAAGGCGCCTGGTACTCGACCTCGTCACCGGCTTTCCTCCCCATCAGCGCTCCACCGATCGGGGATTGGTCGCTGATGCGGCCGTTGACCGGGTCGGCTTCGAGCATTGTGACGATGGTATAAACGCTCTCCTCGTCCCTGGCCCCGTTGTAAATGGTAACCCGGCTGCCAAGCCCCACCTCATGCGAGTTGCCGGCCTCCGTCACAATGGTGGCGCGGCTGAGCACCGCCCGAAGTTCCCGGATTCTGGCTTCGAGCAGCCCCTGCTCTTCCTTGGCGGCGTGATACTCGTAGTTCTCGCTCAGGTCACCGTACGAGCGCGCTTGCTTGATGCGTTCGGCAACGCGCGGGCGCTCTTTCTTCTCGAGCCCCTCGAGTTCTTCGTTAATCTTCTCAACAGCGGATTTCGTCAGCCGGATCTGCATACCTAGCCTCAATACCGGCAACACAAAGCCGTTCCTGTGCTGATGGGGGCGGCCGCGTGCGCGGTCAGTGTGTGATAGCCCGGACCGAAGCGGCCGGGGCTCCAAAGTCAGGCGTCTATTCTAATTGCGGGTTACTGCAACGGCAACGGCAAGATTGGCCACAACCCGCGCGAAGTCTGATATTACCTCAAAACGGCTCTTCGAGGCAGTCATGACACGAGCTGGGACGATGATGATGTCGCCGAGGTTGACGGTCTTTGCCTCAGACTGCCGCGCAACATAGCCGTTCGCCCGCACCACAACCGTGTTCTTTCTGTCGGCATCACGCGCGTACCCGCCCACCTTATGCACGTAGTCCTCGATGCCTAGTCCGGGGCGATAGGCAACCACCGACGGGTTCACGACGGCTCCGGCCACGGACACGACCACCGGCTTGCGAGGAATCTGGACTGTGTCGCCGTTCTGCAGAATCACGTCTTCCTCGCCGCCCGGCGTCTTGAGGCCCGCGCTTAGGTCCACTGGCAGGCGGCTTGTCTTCGTGACATCCTCTACGGCGCGGTGCGTCTGTGATGCGGATTCGGGCAGCGGCGCTTTCGGATCTGCCGCGGCGGTCGCTGCCTTGGCGACTCCGGCCGCCGCCGCAGCGGCGCCCGTGCCGGTGGTGACAACGGGCTGGCTCTTGGCCGTAACCCCGTATTTCGCCATTTCAAGCTCGCGCACCTGATCAGTCAACGCCTTCAGGCTGTGCTGAATCTCCGCCGCGGTCTGCACCTGAGGCTCGGCAAGAAGTATCAGCGTCTGGCGATTGAAAATGGTCCCTTCCGGGAACGCCGCTTCCGTAAGCCCGCCCGCGCGCGCGATTACGCTCGACAGCCGCTCGTCCTTGCTCAGAAGAGGATAGAACCCGGGGTACTTGACCTCGCCCTTCATCTCAACGACATCAGCCGCGCGCCGTGCGTCCCGGACGTTGCGCACCGACACATGGTCGCGATCGGCAAGCAGCAGATTGTCCTTCTCGCCGCCTGCCATTGCCCTGTCGAGGTTTGCGGTCAGAACCTGCGTGCTTGTGCCATCCTCCTGCATGCGCGCAATCTCGATGCTGGCGTACGCCTCGGGCCGCGCGCCGCCCGCCGCGACAATCAGGTCGCGCAGGCACATTCCGTCTTTGCGGTCATACATGCCGGGGCGGCTCACTTCGCCGGAAATGGTGACCGTGCGCGTCAGGAACGCCGCTTCGTCCAGCGTGTAGATGATCACCCGGTCTCTGGCCTTGAGTTGCACGTCCTGTCCATTCTCGCCGCTCATCGCCTGCCCCAGGTTGACGCTGAGCAGATCGGTCCCGCCGTCCGGCCGGGCGCGGTGAATCGTCGCGCGGTCCAGATAGACCTGCTCCTGGATCGAGAACCCTTCAGCCCTCTTCACCAGCCCGGATACGGTGAGGCCCCCGGACAGTTCGTAGTCCCCCGGCCTCTGCACGGGTCCTTCAATCTGAACGCGGTTCACGGCGTCGTCCGTAACTGGCCGTACCTTGATGTCATCTCCGTTCTGCAGCACAAAGTTCCAGTCGGAGGCGTCTGGAGACGCAAGAGCGAGATCCATCAGGAACTTCCGGGAAGCCCCCACAACACGCTCAACACGCACGGTATCGAGCGACGCCCTGCCCGTGACTCCGCCCGCCATGGCGATGGCCTTGCGCACGTCTGCCGCCCCGAGCAGCTCGTAGATTGCTGGGCGCCGCACCTCGCCCTGGATCGTCACCGTCGGCCCGGCCGCGGGCACGAATATCGAGTCGCCGCTGTTGAGCGTGATGTCCCGTTCGCGCTTGCCGTACAGCAACAGATCGTAGAGATCAACTTCCGTGATTTTCTTCTTGTTGCGCTCCACGGTGATGGTGCGCAGCGACCCGGTCAGGTTCGGGCCGCCCGCGGCATAGAGCGCATTGAGCAGCGTGGAAAGCCCCGGCAGAACGTACGCGCCGGGCTTGTTGACCTCGCCGACGAGAAACACCTGAATGGGTCGGATGGACATGACGCTCGCCTGCGCCTTCAGCGAGGGGAATTTCGCGGCGGCGGCACGGGCGATGGCGCGCTCGGCGGAGGCGATCGGCATTCCGGACACCCGCACGAATCCCACGTTCGGAATCCGCACCCGGCCCGATTGGTCCACCTGCAACTCCAGATCGGTCTCGTCTCCGGCGGGACTCGTGAAGATAACCCGGAGCTTATCGCCCGAGCCGAGCGGATACTCGGCGGGGGCGGGGTTTTCGGGGATGGGCTCGAAGCCTTTCGTGGAGCGGTCGAAGAAATCGTAGCCAAACGGCTTTATGCCCCCGCCGACTTCTGGCCGAACGGCTTTGGCGTCGTCAACGGGCGTCTCTTCTGTTGTGCCGGTCTTCTCCAGCTCCTGCGCCGCCATGGTCTGCTTCATGCCCCCGGCAGCGGGCCGAGCCGGAGTCTTTGCGGGCTCGGACCCTTTCATGGAGAGCATCGAAGCGGGGCCCTCAGCAGTGGGATCATCGAGGGCTCGGGCAGACGACAGGGCAAAAAGGAGCGTAATCAGCGCAGTGAGCGCCGCAAGGTGACGGAGTTGGCTGTATTTGACCATGGTTAGCCCCCGGGGATGGACACGACGCAGGCCGCCCGGACTCCTTCCGGGGCGGATTGTGCAGCGTCAGGCGAAGTATACCATCGGCCGGAAGGCGCGTCAATCGAAGGCTTCCCGCAGGGTACTTCCTTTTGCACGCCTCACGGTTCGCAAATGCACCGCAGCCGAACGTCTGACGCCGCAGTTCTCGAAACGCACGCTCAATTGGGTTGCTGGTCCTCACATACTCCCGGTGCTGCTCCGGACAATCGAAGAACG
>JBPOJE010000070.1:0-6865 GCA_052033935.1 Armatimonadota bacterium | reverse complement strand
AGTTGGTCTATGATCCTGCTCTTCTTGCGCTTGCTGGCCCGCGCATACTCCCTTCGAAGTGCCCTGATGAGTTCTGCCTTACCGTGTTGATCCAACCGAATACTCCTGTGTTTGCCGGAGCAGTTCGACTTCTCGGTACGATTCCTATCCGAGGCAGCGACTCGTTTTCAGTACGATTACTCGGGAGGCAATTCGAGCGGTTGAACGCCATTCCGTAAGCTGCTATAATATGACGCCCGGCCAGTCAGAGGCAGGCCGGCGCCGGGACCAACGTCCGGCAAGGAGCCTGTGTGAGCGAACCAACCCGAATTCTTGCGACAGACTGCGGCAGCACCACCACCAAAGCCATACTCATCGAGAAACGTGACGGGGAGTGGCGGCTCGTGTGCCGGGGCGAAGCCCCTACTACCGTCGAAGCTCCCTACGACGATGTCACGGTCGGCGTCACAAACGCCGTGCGCGAGGTCGAAGAGCTTGCGGGACTCGAACTGCTGGCGGAGGGGGGCCTGCTGCATCCCGCCGAAGGCGCGCGCGGCGTTGACCTTTACCTGTCCACATCCAGCGCCGGGGGCGGGCTTCAGATGACGGTCGCTGGCGTCGTCAAGAGCATGAGCGCGGAGAGCGCGGCGCGCGCGGCGCTCGGCGCGGGCGCGATTATCATGGACGTCGTCGCTGTGGACGATGGGCGCAAGGACTGGCAGAAGATCGAGCGCATTCGCAACCTGCGGCCGGACATGGTACTCGTGTCTGGCGGAACGGACGGCGGCACCGTCTCACATCTGGTGGATATCGCCGAGATGCTTGTTGCGGCGGACCCCCGGCCGAGGCTGGGCGGCGATATGCGCCTTCCCGTCATTTTCGCTGGCAACACTGATGCCCGCGAGCCGGTCGGCAATCTGCTCGACGGCCGCGTGGACCTGCGCATCACCGACAACCTGCGGCCGGAACTGGACCGCGAAAACCTTCTGCCCGCGCGCGAAGCCATTCACGAGCTGTTTTTGGAGCATGTAATGCAGCAGGCGCCCGGTTACGGAAAGCTTTCCGGCTGGACCGATGCTGGCATCATGTCCACCCCCAACGCCGTCGGAAAAATGGTGCAGACCGCCGCCGAACAGCAGGGGATTCAGGTGGTGGCTGTGGATATCGGCGGCGCGACGACGGACGTGTTCTCGGTTTTCGGCGGGGTGTTCAACCGCACGGTCAGCGCGAACCTGGGCATGAGTTACTCCATCTGCAACGTGCTCGCCGAGGCCGGGATCGAAAACATCGTGCGCTGGCTGCCATTCGAGGTGGACAACTGGCAGACGCGAAACGGCCTGCGCAATAAGATGATCCGCCCGACCACCATCCCCGAAACGCTTCGCGACCTGCGTGTCGAGCAGGCTGTCGCCCGCGAGGCGCTCAGACTTGCGTTCGATCATCACAAGATGCTCGCGCGCGGCCTCAAGGGCGTGCAGCAGCAGCGCAACGTGGGCGAGATGCTCTCGCAGAAGGCAACAGGCGAAACTCTGGTGGATATGATGGGCTGCGACCTCATCATCGGAAGCGGAGGCTGCCTGTCTCACGCTCCCCGCAGGGGCGAGGCCGCCCTGATGCTCATTGATGCCTACCAGCCGGAAGGCGTCACGCAGCTTGCCGTGGACTCGATTTTCATGATGCCGCAGCTTGGCGTGCTCTCCACCGTTCAGCCCGAGGCCGCGGCGGCCGTGTTCGACCGCGACTGCCTCATCCGGCTGGGGACGGTAATAGCGCCATCTGGCACGGTGAAGCCCGGAGCGATAGCGTGCACGGTGAGCTTCGGCGGCGAGACGATCGAGGTGAAGGCGGGCGAGATCGTCGTGCGGCCACTCGCCCCCGGCGAGAATCTGAATGTCGAGATCGTGCCCGGGCGCGGGCTAAATGTTGGCGCGGGCAAGGGGCGCTCCCTCAGCGCGACCGTTAAGGGCGGGGTTGTGGGCTTCATTATAGACGGCCGCGGCCGGCCCCTCAAGGATATGGCCGAGCGGGTGGCGGCAATGCGCCGGGCCTACGATGCTTTTGGGTTGCCGGCCGAGTGATGTCCTGGTGTCCCTTCCCATACGGAGATATGAATGGCAACAGCTTATAGCCCCGGTCTGAAAGTCAGCCGCTCGGCGCACATACGCAAGCTCAGGCGTCTTCCCCTGACGGGAGAAGTGCTTGTCGAGTCCGGCCGCGCTGTGGAGCCGGACGAGGTTCTGGCGCGTGCCGAACTCCCCGGCATCATGCGCACCGTGCGCGCCGCCGAACTGCTCGGCGTCGAGCCGGGTGACCTCGGCAAGCATCTGCAGGTCAAGGAAGGCGACACGGTGCAGAAGGGCGACATCCTCTGTCGCAGCACGAGTTTCTTCGGTCTGTTCAAGAACGAGTGCCGCGCGCCTGTATCGGGGCAGGTCGAGTTGATCAACCCGATCTCGGGGAACATCGGCATCCGCGAGGCGCCCTCGCCGGTCGAGATCACCGCGTACATCCATGGAACCGTTACGGAGGTCATCCCGCGTGAGGGTGCGGTGGTTGAGACCGAGGGAGCCTTCGTGCAGGGCATCTTTGGCATCGGGGGCGAGAGGCACGGGCCGGTGCGGATGGTCGCGACTGACCCGTCGCAGACGTTGAGCGCGGACGAAATCCCCGAGGATGTCGAGGGGCAGGTGCTCATCGGCGGCGCGTGCGCCGACCTGCCGGCCCTGCAGGCCGCCGCATCGCGTGGCGCGGCCGCGCTGGTCGTGGGCGGGGTGGTGGACTCCGATATCGTCTCGTATCTCGGGCACGACATCGGCGTTGCGATTACCGGGCAGGAGCCGGTCGTGACGACGGTGATCCTGACGGAGGGTTTTGGCGGTCTCCAGATGGCCGCGCGAACATGGGAGTTGCTGAGCAGTCTCGAAGGGCAGAAAGCATCGGTCAACGGCGCGACGCAGATCAGGGCCGGTGTCATCCGGCCGGAGGTCATTGTTCCGGGTGTCTCGTTAGGAGCAACCCTTCAGGCGGATGCTTCCGGGGCGCTCGAGATCGGAAGCGCCGTGCGGCTTATTCGTGACCCCTGGTTCGGCCGGATTGGCCGCGTGGTCGAGCTTCCCACCGAACTGCAGGCGGCGCCTTCTGGGGCGATGGTGAGGGTGCTTGTCGCCGAGATTGCGGGTGGGGAGCGCGTTACCGCGCCTCGCGCGAATGTGGAGTTGATACAGCAGTGATTATTCGCACCTCTCACCTCAGTCTGCTTATTCTGGCCTTCTGTCTGACCGCAATCGCGGCGAGCGCTCAGACGGGCCCGGCGGTTCGCGCTTACGAAAAGCCCGTCGCGCCGGGAGTCGTCCTGCTCGAGCGCGTTGACCCGTCCACCCCGCTCGTGTTCACGGGCATCAAGGTGGACCCGCGCCAGCCCGGCGTCCGCGTGGGCGCTTTTGTCGCGAACAACTTCATCAACTCGAAGCGCCGTGAGACGGTCGGCTCCGCTGTCGCCCGCACGCGTGCGGTGGCCGGGGCGAACGGCGATTTCTTCCCGTGGACATCCGATCCGCTCGGGCTGACCGTGGTTGACGGCAGGCTCGTGAGCGAACCATGGGTGGGCCGCCCCTCCGTGGGCTTTTTCGCCAACAACTGCGCCATGCTCGGGTGTGTTCGTATGGCGCTGACGTTCGAGTTTCCGAACGGTCGGATTATCAAGGCTAACGGCGTGGACCGCCCGCTAGCCGCCGGCGAACTCGTTGTATATGAGCGGTCGTGGGGCACTTCCACCGGTGCCCGCGAGAACAGCGTTGAAGTTGTCCTCGAATGCGACTGGGGCGGCCTTACTGAGAAAGGGGCCGTCGCCGCCAAAGTCCAGAAAGTCGTCTCCCCCGCTCAGAACACGCCCATCGGGCGCGAAGATGTCGTGCTCGTCGCCGAGGGGCCGCGCATGCGCGAACTGACCGATGCCGTTGCGGGGGCCGAGGATGGCGCCATCAAAGTCAAGCTCATCCTGCAGGATGACGACCAGCGCTCATGGATCGGCGTCCGCGACGCGTGCGGCGGCGGGTCGTGGCTCATCAAGGATGGGGCTGTCACCGAGAAGGACGCCGGCGATGGGTTTTCGAACAGCTTTCGAACCGTCCGCCACCCGCGAACTGCCGTCGGAATCACACAAAACGGATACGTTCTGATCGCCGTTGTGGACGGGCGGCAGATCACCAGCCGGGGCGCGTCTTTGCTTGAGCTTGCCGCCGTGATGCAGAGCCAGGGCTGCACCGGTGCGATCAACCTGGACGGGGGCGGCTCCAGCACGCTCGTCGTGGGAGATGTCGTCATCAACAGCCCGTCCGACGGCCAGCAGCGCACGGTTGCGAGCGGCCTTCTCGTGTACGCTCCCGAATCTACCGTTGCCTCGCCCACCTTTACAATCGAGCCCGCCAACCCGTCGGTTGGGGCGGGAACGTCCACGCAGTTCACGGTGTCCGCGACAGGCGGTGAGGCTGTCGCTTCGTCGAATGCCATCTGGGGCACGCGCAACGGCGGAGGGTTCGTGGAGCAGAACGGAGTCTTTCGGGCGCTGCGCAAGGGATCGCACGCGGTAGCCGCGCGAATCGGAACGTCCACGGCCGACACGAATGTGACCGTGGCCGCGGGAACTCCCGGATCCATCAGCGCGGCCTGGGATGCTTCCACGCCGGCCGGTTCGCCGTCGCGCAAGTTCACCTTCACCGTCAAGGATCGCCTGGGCAATGTGAGCGCAAATGCGGATGTTACTATCACCGTCACGGGTGGCACGGCCGATCCGGCAACGGTGCGATGTGGCCCGGACGGCGCCGGCACGGCGGTCATCACCTGGGATGCCGCCACGGAGCAGGATGCCAGATTCGTGGATATGAAAGCCAACGGCGCCTCAGCGCGCCTCGCGAACGAGTGAACACATAGAACAGGAGCAGCAGATGTCTTCAAGAATAGATGAGCTTACCAGCCGCCTGACCACACGCCAGAAAATCGGGCAGCTCCTGATTGTGGGCTGGCAGGGTGAGACGGACGAAGACAATGTCACTGTCTCCGAGCACGCCCGGCTGCTTGTGGAAGATTTCGAGGTTGGCGGGGTTGTCCTGCTGGGGCGCAATATCGGCACGCCCGAGCAGACGGCGCGCACGATGAACGAGCTGCAGGAGCGCTCGAAGATACCCGTCTTCATCGTCGCTGACCAGGAGGGCGGCATGGTCGCCCGCCTGCGGGCGCCTTCTTATGTCGTGTTTCCGAGCAACATGGCGCTCGGTGCGACCGGTGACCCGGAGTATGCCTACAGAGCGGCGCGCGCCACCGCCGAGCAGCTTCTTGCCTCCGGAATCAACTTCGACTTCGCGCCCTGCGTGGACGTCAACAACAATCCGCTGAACCCGATCATCGGCACGCGCTCGTACGGTGATAACCCGGAAATCGTCAGCCGCTTCGCGCAGGCCGCCATCCGTGGGTTCCACGATGGCGGAGTGCCCACATCAGTCAAGCACTTCCCGGGGCACGGCGATACGTCCGTTGACTCCCACCTTGCGCTGCCCGTTGTGGACTTCCCGATGGAGCGCCTGGAGGCGATGGAACTTGTCCCGTTCCTGGCCGCAATCGAGGCCGGGGCCGCCTCGATTATGACGACTCACATCATCTTCCCCGCCCTCGATCCCGAACTTCCGGCGACCATGTCGCCGAAGGTTCTAACGGGGTTGCTACGCGAGAAGATGGGCTGGCAGGGGCTGGTTGTCACCGACTGTCTGGAGATGGACGGCGTGGCGGTCAAATGGGGCACGGCGAAGGCTGCTCTTGCGGCGCTGAAGGCCGGAGCAGACTGCCCGCTTATCTGCCATACGCTCAGCCGCCAGCAGGAAGCGCATGCGCTCATCTCCGCCGCCGTAGAAAGCGGCGAGCTTCCTATGGAGCGCGTGGACGAGTCCGTCCGCCGCGTGCTGGAGTTGAAGGAGCGCTTCGGACTGCTCGAGTCCGCGAAACTCGCCGATCCCGCGAAGACGGCATCCGTGGCAGGTGCGCCCGAGTACAGGGCCCTCGCGCTCGAGATCGCCCGAAAAGCGGTCACGGTTATCAAGAACGAGCGGGGCATTCTTCCCGCGCGGGTCGAGCCAGGCAGCAAGGTGCTGGTGGTCAGCACGCACAGAGCCCTGCCCGAACTGACCGAAGCCGTCCGCCGCATTCATCCGAACACCGATTCGATTGCCGTGGACACCTCGACACCCGCCATCGAGCCATCCGGAGACGTGAGTCTCATTATCGCCGCCACCTGCCCCAACGAGCCGTGGACGGCGGGCACCGACCAGGAGGGTCAGGCGCGCATGGTGAAGCACCTGAACTCGCTGGGAGTGCCGCTCGTGGTGCTGGCGATCCGGGAGCCCTACGACATCCGGCGGTTCCCCGAGGTAGAGACGTACCTGTGCAGTTTCGGCTATCGCGAGGAGTCTCTCCAGGCGGCCGCTGAGGTGATCTTGGGCGTCACGCCGCCAACCGGGCAGATGCCTGTGCAACTGGGGTAGCGTCCGGCGGGCGCTGAATCAAGTTCAGGACGACGTAAACACGTGTCCGTGCCCCGTCATTACGAGTGAAGCGAAGCAATCCCCGGAGGGTGCGGGGGGTGTTGGATTGCGGACCAAGGGCACGTCATTCTGAGCTTGATCCACTACCGTCCCACAAATTGGAAAAACGGCCCGTTTTGGCCTGTTTCCACGCTCAGCAATGGCTGTTCTGGAGAATACCCTTCCCGCATTTTGCTGCCCAGGCCCAGGCCGGGCAGAAGAAGCTGCGCGGGCGCGGCTCGCGCCCTGGCCCTGCCAGGTGCTGTCCCACAGCGAGCAAGAACGCTTGAGAGAGCCACGTTGCTCCACACAACCCC
>JBPOJE010000079.1:0-5783 GCA_052033935.1 Armatimonadota bacterium | reverse complement strand
TCATCCAGATGCCATTTTCTCAGTACTTGCCGCCGCCCACGTAGGACGCGGCTCTCGCGGTGACCGCGCTGCCTGCGTCCCGCGCGCCTTTTCGCGGCTGGCTTGCCCGCGCAAGCGACGAAGCTGTCACCGCATCCTGCCGTATCCGGGAGTCTATTCTATCCACCGTTCGCGCGAACCGCCTCTTCAGCGACTCCTCACGTGCCGCCGCCGCCGATGCCGGGCCCGGCGAGTGCGTGGCGGATGGCCTTCTAGTCACATCACCCGACAGGTCTGCCACAAACGATTCGACGGACTCTCCGAGCAGGGCGGTTCTTGCCTGTTCCCGATGTTCGGCTCTTTCTAGAGCCTGTGCGCGCTGCCGCGCGGCGAACTCGTCCATTTCGGAGCCCCACGCCGCCCGCGCGGCGCGCTCACTCTCGCGCTGGCGCGCCTCAATCTGCCCGATCTCGGCCTCGACGCGTTTGTCAATCTCGGCGAGCCGGTGCTCTTTCCCGGCAATCTGCCGCACAGTCTCATCCGTACTGCCCGGCGCCGCCCCGCTCTGAGCCTTCAGCACGGTGATGTCGAACCGCAGGCCGGCACGCTCGGCCGCGCCCTTGCGCCGCGCATCCATCGTCTCGGCGGCAAGGCGCTCGTTCAGTTCGGCCAGGCGGGCTTCCAGTTCGCCGTTCCGGCGGTCACGCTCCTGACGGATCGCTATCTCCGCCGAACGCAGCTCCCGCTGCTTCACGCCCGCCGCATACTGCTTCAACCCCGCGCTGATGCGGCCGCTCAGGCCATCCCGGATGTGCGCGATGTCGGGTGGCTCCAGCACTCCCGGCGACTCGATCTCGGTGGGAGTCAACGGACGCGGAACAGTAACTTCCGCAGCCCCATCAGAGAAGCGTCCCTGCTTCAACGCCCGCGCCTCACCTGCAAAAATGTGAGCGCTCCGGACCGGCTCAAGTTTCGCCGCCGGAACAAAACTCTTCGCGGGCGGCGTCTCAGGGGTCTTCCGCGCGCATCCCGCGCACACGGCAAGCGCGGCCCCATACGCCACCAATCCCGCGGACACCGGCCATGGGGACCATCGCGGCTGCATGCTGTCTCGTCAGCCTTCGTTCAGAGCCTTGATGACGTCGTCGGTAATGTCGAGTCCGCCGTAGAGCACGGCGATCTTGTCAATCACCGTCGCCAGCCCTTTCTGCGTGGCAACCTTGGCGACAGCCGCGAGGAGGTCGGCGTTGACCTTCTCCTGCAGCTCGTTGCGCCGCTTTTCAACCTGCTGGCCGTAATCGTCGTTGAGGGTGGCCAGCGTGGCGGTGTTCTTGTTGGAGATATCCTTCAGTTCGCGCAGCCGCGCCCGCTCCGCGTCCGTCGGCTCGGCCTTTTGGCTCAGCGTGTTAAGCTCTTCATCGCGGGTTTTGCCGATCTTCTCCAGTTCATCCACCCGTTTGTTCTCGGGGTCCGTCCGGGAACTTTTCTTCTTGAGGGTCACGAGTTCGGTTAGCTCGGCCTCGGTCATGAGCTTGTGGGTGGCGCGGGTCTCGATGTCGGTCTTCAGGTCGTTGACCAGCTTGTTGATCTCGTCGTTCGCTGCTTTCATGCCTTTGTAGTCGGCGGCGGCTTTCTGGATATCCACCATCGCTATGGTTGCCTGCGCTCCGGCCGCCGCGGGCGCTTGCGCGCCCGCCGGGCAAGACAGGATCAGTACTGCCGCCAGGGCAGCCAGGCATGCGATGTTCCTGCGTGTAATCTGCTTCAAGTAACTATCTCCCTTGGGAATCCACGAGCCGCATTCCTAGAATGCCTGCCCGATGCTGAAGTGTGTTCTGGACCCATCGTCCCCGAAACCGTAGTCAAACCTGAGGTGCCCGAGAGGCGTTACGACCCGCACTCCCAGCCCGTACCCCAGGTGCCCCTTGAACGAGGTTGTCTGCTTCGGAAGCCCCGCGATGTTCGCGTAGTCGTTACCCCAGGCGTCACCGTAGTCCGCGAACAACACTCCCGTCAGGCTGTTTCCCAGCGGCACACGGTATTCGATGCTCCCAAGCAGCATTCTGTTGCCCCAGAAGCGGTCTTCCTGATATCCGCGCAGCCTCTCCGCGCCCCCGAGGAAGAACTGCTCCCAGAAGGGCAGGGTTCCCGTCGAGGCCGCCATCTGCAGGCGCAGCGCGATGCTGCGCCGCTTGTCCTTTAAGCTCTCGCGCGGCTTGCCGAGGCCGATGTAGCGCCTGATGTCGGCCTCTATCTTCATGAAGCCGCCGGACGAACCGCCGTCAATGCTCGAAAAGCCGGGCTCCAGGGACAGCGACGTGTACATCCCCTTCCAGGGATCGAGCGCGAAGTCGCGGGTGTCCAGCGTGCTCTTGAAGGCGATAGCGGTGATGTCCCCCGTCTGGCTGATCGCGGCGAAACCCTTGGGAAGGCTATCCATGTTGCGCACGTCGCTCTCAACCGTCTCGCGGCGCAGCGTAAGGAAGCCCTTCAGCTTCTTGCTGAACGGTTTCGAGAAGCCCAGCGTGCCGCCCTTGCGCCGCTCGCGGTAGTCTGCGTCCGCAAGGTCAGTCCCCCCGCCAAACACGTTGGACGAGAACCTGTAAACCTCCCTGTCGTAAACCCGGGCCGACAGACTGGTGCGGTCTTTGCGGAACCATGGGTTGTAGAAGCCCAGTTCGTAGGACGAGCCGTAACCCGCTCCGCTGACTTCGTACAGCGCGTTGACCCCCACGCCCGCGCCGCGGAAGTTCGCCTCGGTGAACTCCACGCGCCCGACGACTTTCTGAAGCGAGCTGTAGCCGATCCCGGCGCTGATCAGTCCGGTTTTCTTTTCGGAAACCGGGATGATGATATCGAGCACGCCCTCTTCCTCGCCCGGCTCTTCCCGGGCGTTCTCCACCTTGTCCACCTCCAGAAAGTCGAGCTCGTAGATGCGGGTCAGGTCTTCCTGGAGCGTCCTGCGGCTGTAAACGTCTCCGGGCTTGAGCTTCATCTCGCGCAGGAAGACGGACTCTTTCGTCTTCTTGAGGCCGGTGAATTTGATCTGTCCCACGCGGAACTCGAGCACGGGGATGGCGAGGATGCCCGTCGCGGCGTTCATGTCGGCGTCGGCGGTCACATAGGCAAGGTTGCCCAGCTTCCGGTAGGCCTCCTCGATGGCCTTCACGTCCTGCTCCCAAGTGTTCATGTTGAAGACCTGGCCCTCTTTGGTGCGCATCACCTCAAGAAGTTCGTCCCGCGTAAAGACAGTGGCGCCGGTGAATTCTATCGCCTTGATCTTTGGGTTCTCGACCACTTCGAAAATCACCCGCACGCCGCCCGGCATGGTCTCCTGACGGGTGGACACGACCTGGAAGAACCCCATCCCCTCGATCTCCTTGCGGTCCGCCTGCGCTTTGGCGGCATCGTAAGGGGTTCCGGGCTTCTCCTGAATCGTGGCCAGAATGGCGTCACGGCTGATGTGGGTGTTGCCTTTGATCTCGATCTCGATGATCTGCTGCTCGGTTTGTGCCAAGAGTCCTGACGGCGCGAACACCAGCAGGATGAGGACGGCAAGGGCGTACAATCCTCGCGGCACGTGTTGCCGTATAGTCATTGCCTGATACTGTGAACCTTTCTTGTCTGTCACAACCGCTTGCGTATCATCCGATATTGGCGCGCGGCACGTCAACACCTCCGGGGCAAAGGGCGATAACCCTGCAGCCTCCGCCGCAGCATCCCGCGCGCTCTTGCCAGGCGTGTTTTTACCACATCCACGCTCAGGCCCGTCGCCTCCGCCATTTCCCGGTAACTTAGACCCTGCAAGTCGCGCAAAACTACCGCCACCCGGTATGCCGGCGGCAGATCGTCAATCGCCCCACGCACCCGCTCGCGCAGGTCCTTCCTGTGAATCGCTTCCTCCGGTGTCGGCAGGCTCGAAGCGAAGCTGTCATCCCCCACCGGCTCGTCATCCCATCTCGCGCTGTCCCTTGCCCGGTTCCTGCACAGGTTGATGGCAATCTGGCAGAGCCAGGTGTAGGCCGACGAGCGCCCCTCGAAACTGCTCCACGCCCTGTAGGCGCGCACAAACGTCTCCTGCGTCAGGTCCGCCGCGTCGTCTTCGTTGCGCACCAGCCGCAGTATGAGATTGTAAACTTTGCGATCGTGCAGGGCCACGATCTCTTCGAAGGACCCTCGTGCGTCGCCTTTCGGCGTGGGCTGGCGGGATTTCGTTCTGTTGTCGGGTCTTGTCTTATTCAAGTGGCAACCGCGCGCCTTCCGGCTGCCGCTCAGGGCCGGCCGTGAGGTGCCCACTATAACGAAAGCCCCGGCCGCCTCGCATCAGAAGCTGATCGCACCCTCGAAGCCTATCGTCCGCGCGCGGAAACGGCTCTCGCCGTAGGTCAGCCGCAGGCGCCTCGAAATGTCGTAGGTCAGCTTCCACTCGTCGTCTTCCTGCCCGCCCGCCAGGTTTTTCCAGTAGCTCAGGCTGACGCCGTCAAAAAGCCTTCGCTGAACCTGGATGCTCAACATCTCCTCCGGCCCGCCGAAACCGAAAGCCACCTCCTGCAGGCCGAGCGCCTCGGCAAGGGCCGACTCCACAGGCTGCAGAACACCCGGGGCAAGGTTAGCTGTGAAGAGCTGCGCAACCTCCCTTTCAAACGAGTCTCCCCCGAACCCCGACGGTCCCAGGCCGGCCTGCTGGCCCAGCATGGCCAGGATGCCCGATGCCTCCAGGCCGGGCGGGTAGCTCTGGAACGAAACGCGCGGGTTCTCGAGCGATCCTCGCACAGCCATCTCCACGCGATAGCTCGAAACCCCGGGCCTCGACGCGTTTGCTGCCGCCGACAGGTTCGTTTCGGCGCGGATGTCCACGCTCACCCGGCCCTCTTCGGGAGGAGCGTAGCGGAAGTCAATGGTTCCTACCGGCACAACGCGGAACCTGCTTCCCGGGAACAGCAGATAGCCCTCGGTCACCTCGAGCCGGCCGTTCAGCAGCGGAGACGCTGCCGTCTGCGCCAGCCTTGCCTGTCCGGCGACTCCGACGTTCATTCGCGGGCCCCTCACCCTCAGCCCGCGCCCGGCGTTGAGGGTGATGTCAAGCGCGGGGTTGATCGCCAGCCGCCCGCGCTCCTCGGGGGCCGCGGCGGAAGAGGGCAGGCCTACCGTCGCGTTGTGGGCGGTCACGGCCCCCGTCAGTTTCATCGCCCTGAGAGGGCCCGCGGCCTGCACGTCCACGTCAACCTTCCCGTTGTAGCTCTCGCCGTACAGCCCGCTCAGGTTCTTGAACTTCAGACCCATGTCTTCTGCCAGTGCGGCGAGCTGAAGCTCCCATCCGTCCCTGCCAAGCGACGCGCCGCCAGTAAGGGACAGCTCGCCGCCATCGCTGGATGGCAGACGGAATTCGTTGATCGTCACCGCCGGGCCGTTCAGCGCGACGTCTATCTTTATGTCCTTCAGGGTTGTCCCGGCGCCCTTCAGCGCGATGTCGCCTTTCGGGAAGCGGACAAAGCCCTCGAGTCTCGGGGACGGCCACTGGCCGGCAACGGACACCCGTCCCTCTCCCTCCCCGCCCGTGCGCTCCTCATCGAGCATGCTTGAGACGAGCGTGAGAATGTCGAGGTCAGGCCGGACCAGTTCGGCCTGAATGTCCACAGGCCCGCCGTCAACGAACGCCAGGCGGGTGAGGCTGAAAGGCAGCGTCCCCGACAGCCTCAGCCCGTGCGGTCCCGTCGTTATGGTGGTCTCCGCCAGCTCCACCGAATTGGCGTCGGCGGTGATCATGCCGGTCGTGAAGCGCTCGATCTCCACGCGCCCGGCCC
>JBPOJE010000064.1:0-36207 GCA_052033935.1 Armatimonadota bacterium | reverse complement strand
TAGGCGAGCAACTCCTGGAAATACTCTATGTCCTTCTCAAGCGAAGGACACTCTATGACGAGGGTTACCATATGCGGATGAAGGCGCTGCATGGCAGGGGTTGCAGCGAAAGTTTGACATAGAGAGGCGAAGGGTCCAGACACTGATTCCGAGTTCCCGGGCTATCTCCGCCACAGACCGCTCGCTCTCCAAGACCAGCCTTACCGACTCGTCCCGGAACTCCTCACTGTATCGTTTCATCCTCTCAAACACCCTTTCCATAACTCACACTTAGGGTGTCCATTTTTCGGGGGAAGTCCAACAAGAGCACCCTCCACCTTTTTACACACTAGAAAACTACGCTACCTCAGCGTTTGCGGTAGAAGCGGTAAACGACCTTCTGCGAGTTCTGGGCCGGGCCCTGCCGGTCTTTCTCCCACTTCTTGATGTCGAGGATGTTTGTGTGCGGGCTGACCAGCGCCTCTGCCTGCAGATACCAAGGCTCTTCGTCCACGACAACCGTCAGCTCCGAGCCGGTCTGGCCCCACGAAGACACCCTGTGCTCGTAGTAGTTGCGCACCTGTCCGTTCTGCCAGTAGGTGCGGATGCGTTCGGCATGGATTTCGCCCACAAGCTCCATGCCAGCGGGCGCTTCGCGCGCGAACTTGCCGATGCGCCCGCGAGCGATCGGCACCTGCATGGCAAACCCTTCGGACTTGCGGACGTAGTCGAACGCGACGGTTCCCATCGCGCGGGTGATGCGGGTGGGCGTCAGGCAAATCATGACGCCGGTATAGGCGGGATGCCCGTCCAGCTTCTCGTAGAGCATTCCGGCCTGATAGCCCCTCCAGTTCAAGCCAGCAAAGAGGTTGTATCCGGGCGCGCTCTGCCCAGCGGGTTCGGGGCGTGCCTGCAGGCGGCCGAAGCGCGCTTCGAAGTCGAGGCTCCCGGCGGTCTCCGCATAAGAGACGTAACTCTCGATCGTGTCGAGTCCCCCGTCGTGCTTGAACCCCCACTCTATGGCGCTTAGATGCGCACCAAGCCCGCTGCGGTGCCGGTAGTCCACGACTCCTAGAACACCGCCGTAACCCGTCCTGCCAAGCCCGGCGAGGTCGCCAACGCCGGGAGGCAGATCGAACACGGCAATCTGATCGGGATACGGGAAGCGCAAATAGCGGACCTCCCCCACGCGCAGGCTTGCGCTCAAGTTGCCGTGTTCCGAGCGATGGCAGCCGGCGGCCTCGACGTAGGCTTCGTCGAACCTGGGGTTCAAGCCCCGCAGAGTGTTCAGTTCACGGTCCGACCGCACCACGGCATGTGCCCGGAGTCCGGGCGCAAGATCAACGTCGGCGCGCACCTGCAGGTTACGCACGTCTAGACTGTCGTGCCAGCCGAAGAGTCCAACGCTGGCGCTCCAGTCGCCCCGCCCCACGCCGATTGTGGGAAATACCCACCCCCGCGGCATCTCTTCGCCTTCGGGAGGCGCGGCACCGTAAAGTCCGGGAACCAGCAGCAGAAAGCATACGCAGAGCATTGCGAGTGATATATGATGTTTCATCGGTGACACCATCACAGTATTTACGCAAAACGAGGCCGGAAACCTCCACATGTGAATGCCGCCGCGCAAACCCGGGGCCACCCCCGCGCGTCCAATATGTAGAAAACAACAGTTCGCGCGGGCGGCAGTTAGTGCGCCGCGAAATGCAGATCGGGGAACCGGCCGCAGCGGCCGTGCGTAATCAGGAATGTGGATGCAATAGTGCCCAACAAGGCTGAGGCCGTAACCGAGTCCACCGGACAGAGCCACCAAAAGGAGTTCGAAGAGCTTGTACGGTGCCACCACGCGTCGGCGTTCAATGTTGCCTACCGGATAGCGGGCAACCGCACGGACGCCGAGGACCTGGTGCAGGAAACCTTCCTGAGGGCGTTCCGGTTCTACGGGAACTACAAGCGCGAATACCCGTTCGAAAGCTGGCTCTACAAGATCATGTCGAACCTGTGGATTGACACGCTTCGACGGCGGCCGAAATCCGGGACGCCTGTTTCGCTCGATCAGCCGATCGGAGCGGACGAGCACACTCTCGACTTTCCCGACGACAGCCCGACGCCCGAGGCGGCTGTGATGGAGGGCGTGCTGGACAGCAGGATTCAGCAGGCACTGAACGCTCTTCCGAAAGCCTTTCGGGTCGCTGTCATTCTGGCGGACATCGAGGGGATGTCCTACGAAGAGATCGCAGAGGTTATGCGGTGCAGCATCGGCACCGTGCGCTCCCGGATTCATCGGGGCCGCCGGGCGATGCGTCAGAAGCTGGGGTCTCTGGATGAGTTTTTGAGCGAGGTGTCGTGATGGGTATGAACTGCGGACGCGTGAGCAGGCTGTTTTCCGCCTATGTTGACGGCGAGCTTTCGGGCGTCGAAATGCTGGAAATCCGGAACCACCTTCGCTCGTGCCCGGCCTGCCAGCAGGAGATAGAAAGCATTCGTGGGCTGAAGACCGCGATGTCGCGGCTGCAGCCGGTGCGCGCTTCGGCAGGCGCTGAGGCGCGTCTGATAGAGCGGATTCGTGTGGAACAAACTCCGGCGGGAGCGAGGCTGCGCGAGTGGCTGAATGGCCGGCTGTTCGGGCGGTTTCAGCCAGCCGTGGCGGCGCTTTATGCCTGCGCCGGGCTGTTGCTGGTGGCTCTCGGCCACCTGCCCCAGAACGGCGAATGGTCGGATAACTACGCGGCGCATCAGCCACCCTCCGCAGTGGTTCCCACAGCTTTCAGCAACGTTGCGATTCAGCCGTCTGCCACCCCCGTGACCGTGGCGGTCGTCAGCCAGACGCACGGCTACGGGCAGCCGGTGCTCGGAGGCGCACAGGTGAGCAATGCCTTTGCAGTGTCGCATGTTTGGGATATGGTGGACTACAGCGGAGGCAGCCGCTAGAGGCAGCCATATCCATGCCATTGGAGGACCAGAGTAGAGACAATGATCAGAAGTAGAGTGACGCCCCGGTTGATCGCGTTGGCGGCAACCGGGGTTTTTGCCGCCGGGGCATTCGTCGCGGCACAGCTTTCGGTTCACAGCCAGGCTCAGCCGGAGAAGGAGGCCGTCAGCACGCTCAAGCAGCTTCAGACTGGCTTCACCGGCGTCGCCAAGAAGGTAGGCCCGGCGGTGGTGGTCATCCGCGCCGAGCGGACGGTCCGGTCGGGCGGCGTGGAGGTTCCGGACATCTTCCGGGGCTTCCCATTTGGCGACTCGGCTCCGTCAAGGCAGCCCCGCACGCGACAGACCGCGATCAGCGGCTCGGGGGTGATCGTACGCAGTGACGGATATATCCTCACCAACGACCACGTAGCGGGCGGAGCTGATGATGTCCGCGTGACCCTTCAGGACGGAAGGGAGTTTTCGGGCAAAGTGATGCGCGACACGGTCACGGACCTGGCCGTGATCAAGATTGAGGCCAAAGACCTGCCCGTCGCCACTCTCGCCGACTCGTCGAAGGTAAGCGCGGGGGACTGGGCTATCGCCATCGGCAACCCGTTCGGACTGGACAACACGCTGACGGTGGGCGTGGTATCGGCGCTGGAACGCGAGGAGTACGTTCCCGACACCTCCATCGGAGACGGCGGGCGGTACTACGCGAGCCTGATCCAGACCGATGCCGCCATCAACCCCGGAAACAGCGGCGGCCCGCTACTGAACATTGACGGGCAGATTATCGGCATCAACGTGATGATCGAGTCGCCGAGCGGCGCGAACGCGGGCATCGGATTCGCCATTCCCAGCAACACGGCGAAGTTCGTTCTCGACCAGCTCGTCACCAAGGGGAAGGTCGTGCGCGGGTATCTGGGAATCGGGCCGTCCGATGTGAAACCGGCTGACGCGGCGAGGTATGGCGTTCAGAAGGGCGCGCTCGTGCAGAGTGTTGAGGACGGCACGCCTGCAGCGAAGGCAGGCATTCAGGTCACGGATGTCATCGTTTCGTTCAATGGCAAGCCGATCAATTCGGCTCTGGACCTGCGCGACACCGCGGCAGCCACCACGCCGGGCACGAAGGTCCCGGTGGTGATCGTCCGCAACAAGCAGAAACAGACGGTGCAGGTGACGCTCGCGCAGCGCCCGGACAGGACTGCCGAGAGCCCATCCGGAGACGAGCAGCCGAGCGGCAAGCTTGGCGTGACGGTCCGCGCTCTTTCGCAGGAGCTACGCGACCAGTACGGCATTGACGCAAACACTAAGGGCGTGGTGGTCACCGCGGTGGAAAGCGGCAGCGCCGCGGCGCGCGCAGGTGTGCGGACTGGCGACGTGATCCAGAAAGTGGACGGCAAGGCAGTGGCAACCCCGGAAGCCTATAGAACGGCGACCAAGAGCCTGAAAGCCGGAGAGTCGACGGTGCTGGTGATCCGCCGGAAGGAGATGACACAGGCGATCGAGATTCGCGTTCCGCGCCAGCCGTAGAGGCTCGGCGCTGAAACATCGCAACGCATCGAGGGGCCGGGCGAACGTCCGGCCCCTTGCTTTGTACGAATGCGGTAGCGGCGGCTCAGTCTCCACCCCATGAGTCCTGCACTGGCTGCAGCCTGCCGTCAGTGCAGTTCTTTGAGCGCTCCGGTCTCCATATAGACGATTCGTTCGCCAACGTTGGTGATATGGTCGGCGATGCGCTCCAGATAGCGGGCGACGAGCACAAGCTCGACCGCCCATTCCGCGTGCGCCGCGTCCTGCCCGATCAGACCAACCATCTCGGCACGCACCTGACGGTAAAGGACATCCACTTCGTCGTCTTCTCTGGCGATGACAAAGACGGCGTCTGCGTTGCGGTCCACGAACGCCCGGAGCGAGTCGCGCAGCATCTGCTGGACGATCCGGGCCATCTGGGATATCTTCACCAGAGTGGTCAGCGGCTCAGCCTGCGCAAGTTTGCTGGCCGCCTTGGCGATATCCAGGGCGTAATCCCCCATCCGCTCCACATCCTTGATTATGTAGAGCCCCGCCGCGATGGTGCGCAGGTCCCTCGCCATTGGCTGCTGCAACGCAAGCAGGTGCAGGCAGCGCTCCTCTATGGCGAGGTTGTAGTCGTCCACAACGTCATCCATCGCAATGATCCGGGCAGCGAGCTCGCGGTCGCGCTCGCTGAGCGCCTTTATCGCGCCGGACAGCATTTCCTCGACGACGCTTCCCATTTTGAGGATTTCCTGCTTGACCTCCTCGATCTGATCGTCAAAACTCTTCCTGATCTGTGCCGTTCTCATCTACTGTTCGCCCTATCCAAACCGCCCGGTCACGTAGTCTTCCGTGCGCTTGTCCCGCGGACTCGTGAAAATCACCGACGACTCCCCGAATTCTATCAGTTCACCCGCCAGGAAGAAACCCGTAAAGCCCGACACGCGCGCGGCCTGCTGCATGTTATGCGTGACAATGATAATGGTGATGTCCTTCTTGAGTTCATGCATCAGTTCCTCTATCTTGAGCGTCGAGACAGGGTCGAGAGCTGAGGCCGGCTCGTCCATCAGCAGGATTTCCGGCTCGACCGCCAGCGCCCGCGCAATACACAGCCGCTGCTGCTGCCCGCCTGACAGATCGAACGCGGACCTATGCAGGCTGTCCTTCACTTCGTCCCATATCGCGGCGCGCCTGAGGCTCTGCTCAACGATTTCGTGCAACCGGGCGCGGTCGCTGACACCGTGGATTCTCGGGCCGTAAGCGACATTCTCGAACATGGACTTTGGGAAGGGATTCGGACGCTGAAAGACCATCCCCACCCGCTTTCTGAGGGTCACGAGATCCGTGCCCGGCACAAACACGTCCGTTCCGGCGACACGGATCACGCCGGTGGTTCTTGCGGCGGGAATCAGGTCGTTCATCCTGTTGATGGAGCGCAGGAAGGTGGACTTGCCGCACCCGGAAGGACCTATCAGGGCGGTGATGTCTCTGGCCGGTATTTCAATCGAAACGTTCTTCAGAGCGTGTGTGTCGCCGTAGCGGACATTCAGATCTCGGACACTGATCCCGATCACCGGGTGAGGGTCGAGTCCGAACTGCTGTCCACCAGTCTGCATCTTCTCCTCCGTAACAACGCCAGCTACCACTTCCGGGCCCTCCTGAATCTCGTTCTGATGACGGCTGCCGCGAGGTTCATCCCGAGCACAAGCGCGAGAAGCACCAGCGCCGTCCCCCACTGGATTCTGGGCGACGCGTTGGGGACCTGGGTCGAGATGACGTACAGGTGGTACGGCAGCGCCATGGCCTGATCGTAGATAGAGCGCGGCAGGTCGCGCAGATAGAAGGCCGCAACGGTGAACAGAATGGGGGCGGTTTCGCCTGCTGCCCGCCCAACGCCGAGAATGAGGCCCGTGATGATGCCTGGAACCGCGTTTGGGAGCACCACCCGCACGGTCGTCTGCCAACGCGTTGCGCCAAGCGCCAGGCTCGCCTCGCGGAACGACCGCGGTACTGACGACAGAGCCTCTTCCGACGCAGTGATGACGACGGGAAGCGTCATAATGGCGAGCGTGAGGGAGCCGGAGAGGATGGATGCCCCGAACCGAAGCAGCATCACGAACACCCCCAGCCCGAACAGCCCGTAAACGACCGACGGCACCCCCGCGAGATTGACAATCGCCAGCCGAATGAGACGCGTGAGCGCGCCGGGGCGCGCATACTCAGACAGATACACAGCGGCCAGCACCCCGAGCGGCAACGCGAAGATGACGGTGCCGATGATGAGGCAGACCGTCCCCACGATGGCCGGCAGAATCCCGCCATCCCTCATCATGTTCACCGGCGGCTGCGAAAGGAATGTCCAATTGATGGCGGGCAGTCCCTCTTTGATGAGGAGATAGACGACCAGCACCACGGGAAGCACCACAAACAGGACGGAGAAGTTGAGGAGAGCGTAGATGATCTGCTCTTTGGTGTTCTTCGGCATGCCCTATCCTCGCCTCACCGATTTCTGAAGCGCGAGATCCGCGACGAGATTGATGATAAACGTCATCGCAAACAGCACCAGCCCGACAGCAAACAGCGCGTGGTAATGCGGCGTTCCCTGCGCGACCTCTCCCATTTCGGAGGCGATGGTCGCCGTCATTGTCCGGACAGGCTGGAACAGCGACGTGGGAATGACAGCGGCATTACCCGTGACCATCAGCACGGTCATCGTCTCGCCGATCGCCCGGCCGATGCCGAGCATCACCGCCGCGATGATGCCGCTCTTCGCAGCGGGAACGGTGACTCTCGATATCGCCTCCCACGGAGTGGCGCCCAGAGCCAGAGCGCCCTCGCGGTAGTCCCGGGGAACGGCGACGATGGCATCCTCGGATATTGATATGATCGTCGGCATTGCCATGAAGGCGAGCATGACCGAGCCGGTCAGCGCGGTCAGGCCCGTCGAAAGACCAAACAGCCCCTTGATGTATGGCCCCAGCACCACCATGCCGATGAACCCGATAACCACCGACGGTATTCCCGCCAGTACCTCCACCGTCGGCTTCAAGACTTCCCGAACGCGCTCAGGCGCAACCTCGGCAAGATACACCGCCGCCGCAAGGCCGGTGGGAACAGCGATGACGATGGCTCCGGCAGTGACCAGCATGGAACCCAGAATGAGCGGGAGGGCCTGGAATTTTTCGGAGAGAGGGTACCAGTCGCGGCCGAACAGGAAGTCCCTGACAGTGACGTGCCGGAAGGTTGGCAGGCCGTCGCGGAGCAGGAGTGCGCAGATGAGGACAACGATGACGATAGTAGCGCCGCCGCAGAGCAGCACAAGCCGCTCCATCACTGCATCCCGTACGTGGCCCAGGCGGCTGCCCGGCCTGCCTGATCCTTGCCCGGGCACTAGGGTGCCTGACCCTTCTTTATCGGCGCGAAGCCAACCTTGTCCACGATGCTCTGCCCCTCACTGCTCAACACGAAATCGAGCAGGCTTCTGACCTCTCCCCGCGGCTGGCCATTCGTGTACCAGTAGAGCGGCCGGGCGACGGGATAAAGACCGCTCATAGCCGTCACGATGTCCGGCTGGACAAACGGTCCGTCAGCGTCCTTTGACACCGCGATGAGCTTCTGCTTGCCCGGACGGAAGTATCCGAGCCCCACGTAGCCGATTGCAGCCCTGTCCGTTGCCACCTGGCTTGCAATGGCTTCGGACGACGGCAGCATCAGCGCTGAGGCGACATACTCCTCCGGCCCCTTCTCGTTGCCCCTGCGCACCACATACTCGAGGAAAAACACGTGGCTGCCGCTGTTCTTCTCACGCGACAGCAGGACGATCTTTTCATCAAGGCCACCCACCTGCTTCCAGTTGGTGATTCTGCCCGTGAAGATGTCCGAAAGCTGGTCTATTGTCAGCTTGTTGACGCGGTTGGAGGGATGCACAATGATGCAGAGCGCGTCCAGGGCAACTTTGTGCTCGACCGGCGTGATGCCACGCTCTTTCGCCTGGGCGATCTCCTTCTCGCTCATCGGACGCGATGATTCGGCGATATCCGTGGTCCCCTGGATCATCGCAGCGACCCCGGTACCGGAACCGCCACCCGTCACGGCGATGTTAGAATCCGGGTGCGTCTGCATATAGGCTTCGGCCCATGCCTGGCCCAAGTTGACCATGGTGTCCGAACCCTTGACATGAACCATCCCGCCACCGCCGGCGGAGCCACGTGTGGCCGCTGGCGGCCTTCCGCAACCCGCCGCAACGACGAGCGCCGCCAGCAGCAAAGCAGTCGCTGTTCTCATTCTCTCACCTCCCGCGGCTGACGCCGCCAGTACCGAGCAGTCCTTCACATGAATCGTACAGCCAGAAGATTACAGGATGCTTACAACCACCTTGCCACTCAACTAGAGCAGTGAAACCCGGAGGACAGGCGAGCACACCCACGGGCTCTGCCGTCTTGCGCACGTGGGCTTGGCTAAGGCATCAGCGGGGTGCCTGGCCCACCTTATCCACGATCTTCCAGCCCTCGGGGCCGGTAACGAATTCTCGGATACAGAATGGAGCAAGCTGTCCGGTGATCTTGAAGCGTCCGGACAGCACAAGACCTCCATACGGCAGACTGCGATTCCTGTTTTTTCCACGGACAACCTCTTCTTTGCGTATTGGGCCACAGCCCGCGCGAGGATCCTCGGCTTTGATTACACGGCGATTTCACGGCGTTTGCGCGTGCATTAGAGGGAGTACGTGAATCATTCGCGAAATCAAACTCGGTTCGGGCCGCGTGTACAATGGACACAGGAGAGGATATGGCGAGAATCCAGATAATCGAAGACGAGGCACCTCTTGCGGCGACGCTTGCCTACAACATCCGGCAGGAGGGACACGAAGCGATCATGGCACCGGACGGCGTGGCCGGGCTCGAGGCGGTCAGGCAGGGCGATCCGGACCTGATAGTCTTGGACGTGATGCTGCCGCGGTTGGATGGCCTGGAAGTCTGCCGCCTGATCCGCCGCGAGTCTGACGTTCCCATCATCATGCTGACAGCGCGGTCCCGCGAGATTGACAAAGTGGTCGGGCTGGAAGTCGGCGCCGACGACTACGTGACCAAGCCCTTCAGCATGGCCGAGATGCTCGCCCGCATCAAGGCCGCGCTCAGACGCTCCTCCGCACAGCTAAGAGACGAGGAGATTGTTCGCGCGGGCGACCTGGAAGTGGACACTGGCCGCCACAAGGTCACAATCGGGGGCAGGGAGATAGCCCTTCGCCCCAGGGAGTTCGAGCTTCTGCGCATGCTTGCTTCCCGGCGCGGACGCGTGCTCAGCCGCACGGACCTGCTGCGGCACGTCTGGGGGGAAGACGAGTTCATAGATCACGGGACAGTGGATGTGCACATCCGCAGGCTTCGCGAGAAGATCGAGGTGGACCCATCCAATCCCTCCCGAATCATCACCGTGCGGGGACTGGGATACAAGTATGCTGAGGACTGAGAACTTGCGCTTTCCGAGCTTGCGAGGACGGATGGCAGGCGCCTCTCTGCTCATCATCGTCCTTCTGGTAGGGCTGACGGGCTGGTATTTGCTGCACTGGACCGAGACGCACTACACTGCGGTCCTGACCGACGAACTCCTGCGCGACGGACGGGCGATTGGGAGCATGATCAAGGATGTGCCGCCGCAGGAACTGCCTGCCTTGATCACCCAGACCGGATGTGATCTCGGCCGCCGGATAACGATCATCAGCCACAACGGAAGGGTGACAGCAGACAGTGAAGGCGACTACCGCCAGATGCTGGGCCACGCCGACCGTCCGGAGGTGAGACAGGCTCTCGTGAGCGGCCACGGCTCTTCAGAGCGCACCAGTTCGACCCTTCGGACGCGGATGCTCTATGTCGCGACACGCTATGGTCCGGAGAACCATGCGGTGGGCGTTGTGCGAATCGCCGAGCCTCTCTCCAGTGTGCGGCTGGCGACGACGGCAATCCAGCGGACGTTTCTGCTGGCCGGGCTTGCCGCGTTTGCGCTGGCGGCTCTGCTGGCAGTGTGGCTTGCCTCGAACATCACAGCGCCCATCCAGAGCGTGGCATCTGCCGCGCGGCGTCTTGCGGCTGGTGATCTTAGCGCGCGGGCGGCGGCCATCGGGAACCCCGCGCCGGAGGTCAGCGCGTTGGCGGAATTATTCAATGATATGGCCGGCCAGCTTCAGACGACCATCGAAGAGATTACCGAGCAGACGGCACGAATGCAGACGCTCTTTGAGCGCGTTGCCGACGGCCTGATGCTCGTGGGCCCCGATGCCAGGATCCAGATGATCAACCCGGCGGCTTGCCGCATGCTCAGCATAGACGGCGAGCATGTCGCAGGCAAGACGGTGATAGAGGGCACGCTCAGCCACGACCTTTCGGGGCTGGTTGACAGGGTGCTGCGGCTCGGCGAACCAGGCGCGCTGGATATCACTCTGCCTGCACCGGACAACACGGAGACGGCTCTGCAGGCGTACGCGGAGCCGGTACCGCGGGCGGACGGCAGCGGGGATGCGCTCGTGCTTCTGCGAGATGTGACTTCGTGGCGAAGGCTCGAAGCAGTTCGGCGCGACTTCGTCGCGAACGTCAGCCACGAGCTGCGCACACCACTCGCCTCGATGAGAGCGATGGCAGAGACGATCCAGCTTCACCCGGAGGCCGGCCCGGACATCGTAACCGGGCTTGTACAGAGCATTGTGCAGGAGACTGACCGCCTCAACCTGCTGGCAAGTGACCTTCTCGAACTTGCGGAGACCGAGTCGGGGCAAAGGGAAGCAACCCCTGAGGAGACAGCTCTTTCTGAACTGGTGGACGAGGTGTTTGACACGGTTCGGCCGATGGCTGAGCGCAAGGGCATCGAGATGGTATCGCTTGTGCGCACGGGAGAACGGCTGGTGGTGGACCGCGGCGGTCTTTCGCGGATACTGGTGAACCTCGTGAGCAATGCTGTGAGCTACACTCCGCAGGGTGGCCACGTCACGCTGTCGACAATCCGGCAAAATGACGGGATGGCACTCAACATCGAGGACAACGGCATCGGCATTCCGTCCGAGTGCCTGCCCCGGGTGTTCGAGCGGTTCTATCGGGTGGACCGGGCGCGATCGAGAGAATCTGGCGGCACAGGGCTGGGGCTCTCGATTGTGAAGCACCTGACCGAACTTCTGGGCGGCTCAGTCTCGGTTGTGAGCGAACCCGGCAAGGGTACAGTGTTCACCCTCGTGCTGCCCTCGAGTTAGCCATGCGGCAGCCGCCATCACAGCTTGGGGCCATGGGGACGGAACCAGGGATCTCGCGTCAGAGGGTCGTTTCCGTTGCCGGGTCCCCGGTCCATCAGTCCGTGGTAGTAGCTGCCGGTCATTACTTCCGGAGGCGAGCACCGGAACGGCTGGACATGGCCGTCCACCATCACGGCCATGGTCTGCTCCTTGTGACGCCCCGGCGGCCAGCAGTAGTTCGGCACCGCATACTGATACCCATAACTCTGGAACAGCGCCGGAGGGTAGCAAAACGCCGTGCCGTGTCCCCGCGGGCCCGCATCAGCTTTGCCGTCGCGTCGTAGCGCCATATCTCCATAAGAAGGGCTGTGGCAGACGGGTTGTCGCAGGCACTGAGCGGCAGAACCTTCACGCGCCCGCCGGTGGACGGGTCCGGTACCTTGCCGTCCGTGCCCGGCGGCATACCCAGATAGAACGCGTTGTAGCCGTAGCAGCGGGCGAGGTTGCCCAGGTGCGGGGGCAACTTCGGAGCCGAAGGACAGAGATAGACACCCTTCATACTCGCCGGCCCGCCGTTGTTTGTTTGACGCTGGCGGATGTACGGGTCCACCTTGTGCCACCACAGATGCTCGAGCGTCCAGCCTGACGTTGTCCCCAGCACGAACTTCTGCCCGTTATCGTCGGAGTACATCCGGTGGGCCAATGAAAGCTGCCGCAGATTGCTGATGCAGCCCGCCCTCCGTGCGCTCTCGCGCGCGGAGGCGAACACGGGAAACAGGATTGGCGATAACGGCGATCACCACCAGAAGCTCGATCAGTGTAAAGCCCGCGCGCCGCATTGTGTTCATCGCACCGCCTGCCCTCATCCCGATTACACTGCGAACAGGAGACCCGTGAGACGCCGCATGCGAAAAGGGCCGGCGGACAGGCCGGCCGGCCCTCGGAATCAATGCCCTGCCACCCTGATCTCTACAGAGGCGTAATCGCATACTGAGTGACGACGATATCCCCCCGCGTGAGCGGTCCACTCGCGCGATAGAGCGGTGCCAAGCTCGGCTTCAGCGGGTCGTTGACGGATATAGCGAACGTGTCCGCCACAACGACGCCGTCGTTGATGATCGGCCCGGCAGGACGGTTGTCCACCGCCACAACCGAAACGTTCACGTTTCTGATTCCCATCGCGTCAATCATCGTCCCTTCGCCATGGAACACCGCTCGATTCCTGACAAGCTCAAGCCCCTGCACAGCATCAAGCTGAATCGTCACCAGTGGACGGTCGACAGGGGTCAGAGCCCGCGGGTTGACCTCCCTGAACACGAGCCTTCCGCGCGTACCCTCGGACGTGTTCTCGGCAACGAACTCGAAGTTGCCGACGTTGGGGCCAATCTGACCCAGCCTCGCGACATTGATGGAGCCAACGCCCTTCGTAAACCCCGCCAGAGCTGGCTTCTGCCATACCCGGATATCACCCCGTTTGACGCCACCGGCCTTGTCGTAGTAGATGACGTCCAGCATGCAGCCGTCGGCGCGTACCCGGATCCAGTCGCCGGCCGTATCGTCACCGGCTTCCAGAGTCAGGCACGCGGGCCTTCCGTTGACTACTCCCTCGGCCTTGATGACCACCGTATTCCCCTCGATAGTCATCTCCGTCACCCTTCGGGAAACGATCATGACCGCGCGCTGAACACCTGTCGCGGCCGTCACAGCCACCTCACGAATCTGGAACCCTCCCCGAAGCGGCACGGTAGGGTTCGGGTAGCTGGCGACGTCAATGCGGAACACTGCTGCCCTGTTGGGGTTCTCGGGCACAATGTTGTCGGAGAGCGTGGCGACGCCCGTCCCGCGGACAAAGGCATCCGGGGCGATAACAGGCCGCGCAACGCCCTGCGCCGACACTGAGAGACACTGGAGAACGCTGAGCGCGAAGGCGAGAAGGAGCGCTCGCAGCATTGCAGTTTTCATACGAGCCATACCACCTTTCCCCATGACGAGTCACGGGAACTGCCGCGGGTGCATAGTATATCAAGCCACAGCCCACCCGCAAACACATTATAACACAGTTCGTGCAACCGCGAACCGCGCCTAATGAGATCCGCAACGCGGGAACATGGAAGATGATACCGGGCTGACGGCGCGTTACCCCGCCTGGGATGCGCCGAGAGCATCCAGCAGCTTGTCCGGTCCGAAGCGGACGCAGTCGTCTGCAGGAAGTCCGGTTTCGTCTTCGGCTTGCGCGATGGCGGCGCGCGCCTCGTCTTCAGGCAGGTTGTAAGTGTTCAGGGCAATGCACGCAACGCGCACTGGGAACAGAGGCTGGCAGACCGCCTCATGGTACCGTAATGCTTCGGAGAGCGGAGGAATGGTCACATCGTACCCGCGCACACGCGGCCGGGTGGCCACGTGGCACAGAACAAGCTGCTTCGGCGCGCTGCCGTGAATCAGCCCCATCGTCACACCCGAGTAGCCGGGATGATAGAGCGAGCCCTGCCCTTCCACGAACACCCAATCCGCGGACCGAGCCGCCTCGACAACCATCATTTCGGCCGCGCCCGCGATGAAGTCCGCGATAGTGGCATCCACCGAAATGCCCTTCCCCCAGATGATGATGCCCGTCTGTCCCGTCGGAATGAAGTCCGCCTTCAATCCCCTTCGCAGCGCGCCGTTTGTGAGTTCGAGGGACACCGACATCTTGCCCGAGCAGCAGTCCGTGCCGACCGTGAGGACCGTGTTCGCGTCGAGCCCGGGAGCAAGCCCCTGCGCGACGGGAATCCCCGCCGGAGGCCGCCGCACGTCCATAAGCATGCCCCCGTTCGCGGCCGCCCGCGCGGATATCTCGGGGTCCTGGCTCAGGAACATATGCAGGCCCGAGAGCACATCCAGACCGGCATCGAGAGCCTGCAGGACAACACGGCGCCACGCCTCCGGCAGAGCGCCGCCCCTCGGCGCAATGCCGATCACCAGCGACTCCGGGCCGAACGCAAGCGCCTCTTCCAGACTCGACACGATGGGTACGTCCCCGCCGACACCGATGACATCCGCCGCCGTCTTGCCCGCGTGCGTGCTGTCAATGACGGCCACAGTGCAGCACCGCCCATATCGGACGATCCCGACGGCTGTCTTGGCGCTCTCGACTTCGAACGCGCCTTCGGCAAGCAGAACTACCCGGTCAAAACGGGGCACCCGCCCCTGAGTCTGGTTTTCTGTCAACGCTTCCTCGCTTGAATCACGAACGATTGCCGGCCCGGCAACAAAGAGGCCCCACCCGCCGTTCGAAGTGGAGCCTGTGCGCGAGTACGGGCGTGCGGCCGTGCCGCCCTACCCCCTCCTGCAGCCGACCAACCAGTTTATATACTTGCCGCCCTGGAGCTTCTCGAGAACGACTCCCCCACGGCCTGAACTGGAATGAATAAACATGCCATTGCCGACATAGATGCCGGTATGGTCCACCGCGCCGCCCTTGCACGCGAAGTAGAGGCGATCGCCGGGCGCAAGGCTTTCCGGCGCGACCGCCGCGCCCACAAGCGCCTGCTCACGCGCCGTGCGCGGAAGCCTGACGCCCATTGCGCCCCAGACCTGCTGCACAAACCCCGAGCAGTCGGAACCCGACCTGCTTGTCCCGCCCCACACATAGGGCGTCCCAAGGAACGACATGGCGTATTGAAGAAGATTGGAGTTGCTTCCCGGCGTCCACGACGTATCGGCAACAAGCCGAAGATCGCTGATATCGAGGTCCGCCGCCGCAATCCACCCCGTGCTGCCATCGGTCATAAGCACCCCGTACCAGCTTCCCGACGTGTCAATGACCGCCAGGGGGGTTCCTTTGGATACGGAGAACAGAGAGGACGCAGCGGAACTCCGGGACTTGCGGATGACCGCTTTGCGAGCCTGCACGTAGCCCACCCAGCCGACGGATGATCCGTTCGCTCTTCCATGAAGCAACCCCCGCGATGGGAGCTTCACCATCTGCCGGGATTCCGGAGCCTTCCCCGGCGCGGCGCTCGACCCGGCCGGCTGAAGCTGCAAGTCGAGAGTCTGCTCGGCCCGCGCAACGTTGAGCGAGAAGACCAGAAGAACGCCGAGAGCGCCCACGGAGCAAATTGTGGAACGACGCAACAGCATAACGGACGTAAAACAAGCGTATCTCCGGAGAGCGCGGACAAGCCCGCTCCCTCCGGAGATAATAATCGGCATCCGGCAGGCCAATCCTGCAGCCCTCAACCAGCCGCCGCCACCACGATTCCGGCGCGAACTAGCGCTTGGAGAACTGGAACCCTCTTCGGGCGCGCTTGCGGCCGTACTTCTTGCGTTCCTTGACCCGGGGGTCGCGGGTCAGGAATCCCAGCCTTCGCAGAGGCGTCCGGAGTTCAGACCCGGCCTCAGTGAGGGCACGGGAGATACCGTGCCTCACAGCCCCAGCCTGCCCGGCCTTTCCTCCACCGACGCACTTGGCCACTACGTCGTACTTTCCGACCGTGTCCGTGACCTCGAAGGGCTGCAGCACGTGCAGTTCCAGCGCACGCCGTCCCACGTAGAGGCCCAGCGGCTTTCCGTTGATGGTGATGTTTCCCTCACCCGGAGTGAGCCATACTTTGGCGATGGCATCCTTGCGCCGCCCTGTGGCGTAGTATCTCGGATCCTCCAAACGCTATCCTCCTACCTTAAGCTCGATCTTCTCTGGCTGCTGCGCCTCGTGCGGATGCTCGGCGCCAGCGTAAACCTTGAGCTTCCTGCCCGCCGCCGCGCCCAGCTTGTTGTGCGGCAGCATTCCCTTGATGACCCTCTCGACCGCCCGCTCGGGAAACTTCTCGAGGAACTCCGCCCGGGTGCGGCTCTTCAGTCCGCCCGGATACAGCGAATGGCGGTAGATCCTCTCCTCTCCCTTGTTGCCGGTGAGGACGACCTTGGAGGCATTCGTGACAATGACGAAATCCCCGCAGTCCACGTTAGGCGTAAAGCAGGGCTTGTACTTGCCCCTCAGGTGCTTCGCCACTTCGGCGGCGAGACGCCCGACGGGGATGCCCTCCGCGTCTATGTGCAGCCAGCGTCTCTTCAACTCAGCCGGTTTTGCGCTCTTTGTAATCATACTCGTTCCGTGCATACTCCTGCGTTAAAACTCTCGCCCGCGTAGTTTACCGTCACCAGGCACAACCCGCCAGGGGGGGCTATCGTCAGCGCCGGACGCTCTCCGTTCAGAGCCCGTCTCAGCGTCTCAATCGCCGCCGCGCCACGTCCCACATCCACAATCGCTCCGGCAAGGCCTCTGGCCATGTGCCTCAGGAACGCGTTGGCGGCACACTCGATTCTGATGTACGGCTTCCGGGCCCGTATCTCCAGGCGATTCACCCGCCGCACCGGCGATCGCCCCTCTTCCGCCGTCCCGAACGCACTGAAATCGTGTTCTCCAGACAACGCTTCGGCAGCCCCACGCATCGCCTGGATATCCAGCCGATCCGGCACATGCCAGACAAAGCGCGACTCCAGAGCACTCCGCAGAGCCCGGTTGAGGATGGTGTATTCGTACACCCGCTCCTCAGCGCTACGCCGCGCGTGGAACTCCGGCCCCACCGCCGCAGCATCCCGGACTACAACGTCCGCCGGCAGCATCTGATTCAGCGCGAACCTGATGCTCTTCACCGGAACCGTGCCCGGAGCGTGGAAGTTGACCACCTGCCCCCGGGCATGCACCCCGGCATCTGTGCGCCCCGCTCCGAGAACCCTGACAGGTTCGCAGAATAGCGCGGAGACCGCTCTTTCGAGCTCGCCCTGCACAGTCCGTCCTCGAGACTGCTTCTGAAATCCCAAAAAACCCGACCCGTCGTACTCTACGACCAGCCGGATGTTGACCCGGTCCCTGCCATCAGCAGCCTTCTCGATCCGGCCGCTCATCGCGGGGACCTGCCGTGTCAGTCCTCGACCAACTCCAGCTTGACCATCATCGCGGAATCTCCGCGCCTGGGACCAAGCCTCGTGATCCGTGTGTATCCGCCGGGCCGGTCTTTGTACTTCGGAGCTATCTCGGTCACGATCTTCTTGACCAACGTCTCATCCGGCACAACTTTTCGAACCTGACGGCGAGCGTGGAGGTCGCCGCCTCTAGCGGTGGTGATGCACTTCTCGACCAGAATGCTGACGTCCTTCGCCCTTGTCTCCGTCGTCTCGATGGAATTGTGCGCAAGAACCGCCCGGACGAGCGACTTCAGCAGTGCGCGCCTCTGATCGCTCGGGAGGCCAAACTTTCTACCCGCGACTCGGTGTCTCACTCAGGACTCCTCTTCCTTAACAGTACCGTCATCGTGCGCGCCGGCATCGCCGTCTTTGCTCTCGTCACCCACATCCTGGCTTGCATAGTCAGAAGCCAAGCCATTGTGCAGGCTCAAATCGAGGCTCGCAAGCTTATCCTTGACCTCGGCCAGCGACTTCTTGCCGAAGTTCCTGATCTGCATCAGATCGCCTTCGGTGCGAGTCACCAGTTCGCCGATGGTCATGATGTTCGCCTTCTTCAGGCAGTTGTACGTCCGAACCGAGAAGTCCAGCTCTTCGATGCGGGAATCTGCCGGTCCACCCCGCGCCTGTTGCTGGTCTTCGTCAGGGAGCGTATCCCCGCCGCGGCTGAAGTCGAAGAACAGCCGGAGCTGACGGTCCAGGATCCTGGCGGCCAGGCTCACGGCCTCCCCCGGCAGAATCGAACCGTTAGTCGTGACCTCCATTATCAGGCGCTCGAAGTCCGTCTGATGCCCGACGCGGGTCGCCTCGACGATGTAGTTCACATGCCGCACCGGCGTGAAGACGCTGCCAACGGGAATCAGGCCGATAGTCGGACTGATGTTCTCGTGTTTGTCCGGGAGAGTGTAACCCTTACCCCACTCCACCGTCATCTCCATGCTCAGGCTCGACTTTGCATCAGCGAGCGTGCAGATGTACGCCTCGGGGTTGACGACATCGAGTTCAGACGAGCACTCGATGTCCGCTCCAGTGACGGCGCCGGGTCCCTTCTTCTCGATGCGCATGACGAGCGGCTGGTTCTGATCCTTCTGCGCATCGTCCCCATCGCCGGACGGCACCGTGGGTGCCTCAGCCTTCACGAACACCTCGCGGAGGTTCAGAATCAACTCGGTCGTATCTTCCTTCACTCCCGGGATGGTCGAGAACTCGTGGAGCACTCCGTCAATCTTGATGGAGGTTATAGCAGCCCCCGGGATGGACGAGAGAAGCACGCGCCGCAGAGCATTGCCCATCGTTGTGCCGTAGCCGCGCTCCATGGGCTCGACTACGAATTTCCCGTAGGTCTCGGTCTCTTCGATTGTCTGTATTTTTGGTGTGACAGTCTCCATAAATCTTTCGGGTTTCTGGACTCCTGCTGTTCTTCGCGTCTGGCCGTTTCAGGGCACGCTCGTGCGCGCTCTACCGCTACCTTGAATAGAACTCGACGATCAGCGCCTCCTCGACACCGGTGTCTATCTCGGCTCGCGTGGGAGCCGACAGCACCTCGGAGGAGAGTTCCTGATAGTTCGCGGTCAGCCAGGCAGGCGTTCGCCCGGAAGCGGCCGCTCTGACAGACTCTTCTATAGGAGCCATCTTCTTGCTCGACGGCCGGATCTCGAGCCTATCGCCCGGCCGCACTATGTACGACGGGATTCCGACGACGTGCCCGTTGACCCGTACATGCCCGTGGTTCACAAACTGCCGGGCCTGCAGGCGGGACGCCGCAAAGCCAAGCCTGAACACGACATTGTCGAGTCTCATCTCAAGAATCTGCAACAGGTTCTCGCCCGTGATGCCCTTGCGCCGTTCGGCTTCGGCGACGTAGCGGCGGAACTGCTTCTCACGCACCTGATAGATGCGGCGCAACTTCTGCTTCTCCCGCAACTGAAGCCCGTAGTCAGACAGCTTCGACTGCCTGCCCCGCCCGTGCTGTCCGGGCGGATACGGCGGGTCCGGCTTCGAGAACGGGCATTTCTTGCCGTAGCAACGGTAGCCTTTGAGAAAAAGACGCTCGCTCTCGCGGCGGCACAACCTGCAAACTGGATCGCCAGTGGCCATAGAACCTTCCTCTTATTATACGCGCCGCCGCTTCGGCGGCCGGCACCCGTTGTGCGGGATCGGGGTCACATCTTTGATCAAACTCACATCGAGGCCGGTGGCCTGCAGGCTGCGGATGGCTGTTTCACGACCCGAGCCCGGACCCCGCACGTAAACCTCGATTCGCCGCATCCCGTGCTCCATCGCGCGCCGCGCAGCGGTTTCAGCCGCCATCTGAGCAGCGAACGGCGTGCCCTTTTTGGTACCCTTGAAGCCGACTGTGCCCGCGCTCGCCCACGAAATGGCGTTGCCCTGGCTGTCGGTGATAGTCACAACCGTATTGTTGAACGTGCTCTTGATGTGCGCTACGCCCTGGACGATGTTCTTTCTCTCCCGGGCTCTACCGCGGCTGCTTGTCTGTTTCTTTGGTGCCATACGCTGGAATAATGCTCCTGAGCTTCACAGTGGCCGGCACTGCTCTCCGGTGGGACAGGAATGCGGCGGCCCCGCGATCTACGACTGTTTTGACTACTTCTTCTTTCTCTTGACGCCAACCGTGCGCCGCGGCCCCTTGCGGGTCCGCGAGTTCGTCTGCGTGTTCTGACCGCGCACGGGAAGCCCGCGGCGGTGCCGGACGCCCCGGTAGGAGCTGATCTCAGTCAGCCGCCGGACGCTCATCGAGAGCTGCCTGCGGAGGTCTCCCTCCACGCGGTGGTCGCGCTCGAGCACCTCGCGGAGAGCGGCGATTTCGGACTCCGTCAAGTCGCGAACGCGTGTGTCCGGGTTGACGCCCGCGTCAGCCACCACTTTGGTGCTGGTGGCCGGGCCCACGCCAAAGATATAGGTGAGCGCGATCTCTACGCGCTTGTCTCTCGGGAGATCAACACCTGCGATACGTGCCAAAGATCGTCTCCTTCGGCAGAGCCCCTAGCCCTGCCGCTGCTTATGCTTGGGATTGCTGCAAATCACACGGACGACACCTTCGCGCCGTATAATCTTGCACTTCTCACACATCTTTTTGACCGATGCTCTAACCTTCATTGTCCTCTATCGCGCTCCCCTCGAATCGGGAGCACCCCCTACACGCGGACAGCGCGCGGGCCAAAACTGCCCCGCGCTTCCGCACCGCGGCGAGAGAAAACCCCGCCTCTACTTGTAGCGCCAGAGAATCCGTCCCCGCGTCAGGTCGTACGGAGACAACTCCACCAGCACCCGGTCCCCAGGCAGGATCTTGATGAAGCTCATCCGAATCTTTCCCGAAACGTGCGCCAGAACTGAATGCCCGTTTGGAATCTCCACGCGGAACACCGCGTTCGGAAGAGTCTCCGTCACCTTTCCTTCGACCTGGATGGCCTGCTCTTTTGCCATCCTGTATTAACTCGCCTCCTTCGCCGCATCTCTATGCCAGAGTAAGTACATCGGCTCCAGACTTTCCAATCGCAACCGTGTGCTCGAAGTGGGCAGACATCTTACCGTCCGCCGTGACAACCGTCCAGTCGTCATCGAGCGCTCTTATGCGATGAGTCCCCTGATTGACCATGGGCTCGATCGCGAGCGTCATACCCTGAGCCAGCGGCAATCCCGCGCCCTTCCTGCCGAAGTTCGGGACCTGCGGCTCCTCGTGGAGTTCCCGGCCGATCCCGTGCCCGACAAGTTCGCGCACCACAGAGAAATGGTTGCGCTCGGCATGTTGCTGTATCGCGTAACCGATGTCCATCAGATGACGGCCCGGCCGCGCCTGCTCAATTCCGACCATCAGGGCTTCCTGAGTCACCCTCAGGAGCCTTTCCGCCTCGGGCGAAATCCTGCCGACAGCCACAGTCAGCGCCGCGTCAGCATGGTAGCCGTCCAACAGCACCCCGAGGTCAATCCCCACAATATCGCCCGTCATCAGCACCGACGGACCCGGTATTCCGTGCACAACCTGCTCGTTGACCGACAGACAGACCGAACTCGGATACCCACGGTAGCCCTTGAACGAGGGCACACCGCCAGCTTCACGAATCAGTTTTTCCGCCAAGGCGTCCAGGTCGTTACCCGTCGTCTTGCCAGGCCGTATTGAGTTCGCAAGCGCATTCAGCGTCTGACCAACGATTCTGCCAGCCCGCCGCATTCTTGCGACCTCATCCGCTGACTTCAGCCTGACCATTCTACAAACGGCCGCCAACCAGCGACTGAATGACCGACAAGACCTCATCCACCGGCCCAGAGGCATCTACTGCCTCGAGCAGGCCCATCTTCTCATAGTAATCCGTGAGGCTCGCAGTCTTGCTCTGGTACTCCACGAGCCTGGTCCGCACCGCCTCGGCCTGATCGTCCTTGCGCTGCTGCACAGCCCCGCCGCACTGGTCGCACACACCTTCCTTTGCAGGCGGCCTGTTATCAGCGTGGTACGTGGCCCCGCACTTCCTGCAGACACGGCGGCCCGAGAGCCTCTTCACCAGCACTTCCTGATCGGCCCGAAGGCCAATCACAGCCGTGATCGGCCTGCCAATGCGCTTCAGGAGAACATCGAGAGCCTCTGCCTGCGCGGTCGTCCGCGGGAAGCCATCCAGCAGGAAACCCGCCGCGGTGTCCGGGCGCGACAGCCGCTCCTCGACCATTCCGATTACAATTTCATCCGGGACCAGTTCGCCGGCCGCCATATACTTGTTGGCCTGCTTGCCAAGTTCCAAGCCCCTCGCAACGGCATCCCGGAACATTTCACCCGTTGAGATATGAGCGATTCTGTAAGATTCCGCCAGCCTCTCGGCCTGCGTGCCCTTTCCCACCCCGGGCGGTCCGAGCAAAATCAACTGCATGCTGCCACTCCCTGCGCGGGCGTCGCCACCTCGCCGACAAGCTGTCTGAATGTTTCTATTTGATGAACCCCTCGTAGTGCCTCATCACGAGCTGCGCCTCAATGGCCTGCATCGTCTCGAGCGCGACGCCTACAACAATCAGAAGCGACGTGCCACCCACCAGGCCGAACGTGTTGATCTTCGTGATCTGCGGAGTCCAGTACGGCAGCAACGCAATCAAACCAAGGAAGACAGCGCCCACAAGAGTGATCCTCGTCACAACTCTGTCTAGATACTCCGTGGTGGGCTTGCCCGGCCGAATGCCCGGGATGTAGCTGCCCCACTTCTTCAGGTTGTCCGAGACATGCTGAACGTTGAACGTGACCGCCGTATAGAAATAGGTGAACAGCACGACGAGCGTGAAGTACAGAATTCCGCCGAACCAGTGCCCGGGCTCGAGGAAGTTCGCGACCGCCATCGCGCCCTTGCCCAGCCATCCCTGACCGCCGAACTGAGCGATCGTCTGGGGGAAGAGTTGGATCGAGATCGCGAAAATGATCGGGATGACACCGGCCGAGTTGACGCGAAGCGGCAGGTAGCTGCTTGCCCCACTAGTCATTCTGTTGCCGATGACCCGCTTCACGTGCTGAATCGGGATGCGCCGCTGCGCCATCTGCACCGCAATAATCGCGGCCACCGTCGCTATCAGAATGACGATCAGAAGCAGTATCTGACCCAGGTCAATGCTCCCCGCTTGGTAAAGGCGAGCAGTTGACTTGATCTGCATCGGAAGGCTGGCGATAATCCCCAGGAAAATAATCAGCGAAACGCCGTTGCCAAGACCCTTGTCAGTGATCATCTCGCCCAGCCACATCAGGAACGCCGTCCCCGCCACCAGCACAATCAGAATCTGAATGTGCCCGCCAAAGCTCGCGGTAAGAATCCCGTTCGCCTTGAGCATCGCATTGACGCCAGCCGCCTGCACCAGAGCCAGCACGAGCGTAAGATAGCGCGTGTACTGTGCAATCTGCTTTCGTCCGGTCTCGCCTTCCTTCTGCAATGCCTCCAAGTGAGGAACCGCCATTGTCAGAAGCGACATGATAATGGACGCGTTGATGTACGGCATTATCCCCATCGCCAGAATGGTGAACTTGCGGAACGCCCCTCCAGAGAACGCATCGAGCAGTCCCAGCGCCGAACCACTCTCGACCAGCCGGTTCATGGCCGCCTGATCAATACCGGGAATCGGGACGTGCAGTCCGAGAACATACACAGCGAACATCCCGAACATGAACAGGATGCGGTTCTTCAGATCCGATATTTTGACCGCCTGCGCGACCTTGCTCAGCATCTAATCTAGGCCTCCGCCTGACCTTCGTCCGACGTCACATCGGCTTCAGGAGCCTCCGCCGCTTCAGAAGCAGCCTCAGCCAATTCCGGCCCGCTGCACGGCAGTTCGCCCCCACCCAGAAGCACGGCCTTGCCGCCCGCGGCCTCAATCTTCGCCACCGCGCCTTTAGAGAACGCGTTCGCGTGAACAGTGAGCGCCTGCGTGAGTCTGCCCTCACCCAGAACCTTGACCCCCGCGAGAACCTTGCGGATGATGCGCTTATCGAGCAGAACATCAGGAGTCACCTCGGTGTTCGCGTCGAGAACATCGAGCTGCCCGACATTCACCTCGGCCATCTCTCTGCGGAACACGTTCGTGAACCCGCGGCGGCGCGGCAGACGGCGATGCAGCGGCGTCTGCCCGCCCTCGAAGCCGATCTTGCTCTTGCCAGTCGCCTTCTGGCCCTTGTGCCCCCGGCCGCAGGTCTTGCCCTGCCCCGCCGAGATGCCGCGGCCGATCCGCTTTCGCTTTCTTCTGGACCCCGGAGCCGGGGACAGATCGTGGATATCCAAGTCAGGACTCCCTGGCGGAATCTGCTCCGCCCGCATCTTCAATCACTTCTACTTCGAGGAGGTGGCTGATCTTGCGGATCATCCCCCGAATGACGGGATTATCCTCCTGCACCACCTCGGAGTTCAGCCGCCGCAGGCCGAGCGCCACGGCGGTCTTGCCTTGGCTCTTCTCATAGCCAATCGGGCTCTTCTTAAGCCTGATTTTCAGCATTGGCGACCTCGCTAGCAGTGTTTTCAGCAGTCTCGGCAGCCCCGTCCTCAGCAGGCGCGCCGTCCGACGGCTCGGCCTCAGCGGCGGGATCTTCCACGGCGCTCTGCGTGAGCATCCAAGGCACCATCTCCTCGACGGAGATTCCCCTGGCCTCGCTGACCTCTCCCGCGCGCTTGAACGCACGGAAGCACTCGAGGGTCGCCCACGCCGTATTGATCGCATTGCGCGAACCCAGCGATTTTGCGAGAACATCCTTCACTCCGGCAAGCTCGAGGATGGGCCGCACCGCCCCACCGGCCACCACGCCGGTTCCCGGCGATGCGGGCCGCATGATGACCTCACTGGAGCCCCAGTGAGCGTTGACTTCGTGCGGGATCGTGCTGCCGACGACCGGCACCCTCATCATGCTCTTCTTGGCTGCCTCAACGCCCTTACGGATTGCGTCCGGAATAGCGCGCGCCTTGCCCAGACCGACGCCCACATGCCCGTTGTAATCCCCAACGGCAACGAGGGCATTCCAACTCATGGTCCGTCCGCCTTTGTGCGTCTTCTGGCACTTATTCGTTCGCACCACCTGTTCGGTCAGGTCAAGGGTGTCGGGATTGATCTTTGCCATATGGTGTGGGTCTCCTAAAACCTCAGCCCTGCTTCACGGGCGGCGTCGGCCAGGCGCTTGACCCGGCCATGAAACTGATAACCGCCCCGGTCGAAGCGCACCGCCTCGATTCCCGCGGCCTTCGCGCGCTCGGCGATCAGCTTACCGACCGCCTCCGCCGCCTTCAGGTTGCCGCCGCTGCCGAGCGACTGCAACTCCTTCTCTGTCGACGAAGCGCTCACAAGGGTCGTGGCTGCGTCATCGTCAATAATCTGAGCGTAAATATGGCTCAGGCTGCGAAAGACGTTGAGACGCGGCCGCGCGGAGTCGCCCGAGACCCTCTTTCGCACCCGCCGATGGCGCCGTATTCTCTTCTCGTGTTTCTCGTCCATTTGATCCTCGCTCGAAAGCTAGCGAGCGGCCGCGTGCCGCTCTCGCGGACACTCTTACTAAGCGCCCGCCTTGCCGGCCTTGCCGGCCTTCCTGCGAATCCTTTCGCCGCGATAGCGAATGCCCTTGCCCTTGTAAGGCTCCGGCGGGCGCACCTTGCGGATTTCGGCCGCCTGCTGCCCGACCTTCTCCTTGTCAATGCCGCGGACGACGATCAGCGGCTCACGCGTTCCCACCTCCTGGCCGATCTCCAACTCCACGCCATCGAGCGGCTTGACCCGGACGGGATGCGAAAAGCCCACCGTTAGGACAAGCTCCTTGCCTTCGAGCACAGCCCTGTACCCCACCCCGCCGACCACAAGCACCTTCTCGTAGCCACTGCTGACGCCAACGATCATGTTGCTCAAAAGCGTGCGGGTGAGGCCGTGCATCGCCCGGTGCTCGCCCTCATCACTTGTGCGCGCAACCCGGACCGCGGCATCCTCAACGGCTATTTTGACATGCGGCCACAGGCCACGTGTCAGCTTGCCCTTCGGTCCTTCGACCGTCACCAAGTTCTCCGGACCGATTTCGATCTTGACGCCGGCAGGCCGGGCTATGGGCATGAGTCCAATGCGTGACATAAACCTAACCTCTCGTGTTTACCAGACGAAGCAAAGAACCTCGCCGCCAACGCCCTCGGCACGGGCCGCACGATCAGTCATGAGACCCCGCGACGTCGAGACGATGGCGATTCCCAACCCCTTGAGTACGCGCGGAACGCCGGCCTTGCCTTTATAGACGCGCAACCCCGGCTTCGACACACGCTTGAGACCGTTCAACACCCTCTCGCGCTTAGCCCCGATGTACTTAAGCTGGACGCGGGTCATCGCCTCGGGGCCATCGCTCTCAACAGCCTCGAAGCCGCGGATGTACCCCTCGTCGCGCAGAATCCGAAGAATATCGAGATTCAGCTTCGATGTCGGCACAGTCGTCTGATCATGCAGCGCGCGATTTGCATTGCGAATGCGGGTCAACAGGTCTGCAACTGTATCTGTAATAGGCATGAGTATCTCCTACCAGCTCGCCTTGCGTACGCCCGGGATCAGACCATTGTGGGCCATCTCCCTGAAGCAGATTCGGCAGATACCGAAGCGCCGGATATAGCCGCGCGGGCGGCCGCAAATGCTGCAGCGACGGTATCCCCGCACCTTGAACTTGGGTTTCCTCGCCGCCTTTTCAATTAAGGACTGTTTCGCCAAAAGCTATTGCTCCTGTTGTCGCGTGTCTTCTAATCTGCTCCAGCGGCCGCCGCGATCACCGGGACCTTCATCCCGCGCAGCCGCTCTCAAAAAACTACTCGTCGGAAGCCTGGGCCTTCTTCGCGTTGTCAATCACCGCCTGCGCAAACTGCGCCGGTACCTCTTCGTAATGCCCGTGCTCGATTCTGAAGGATCCCCTGCCGCGTGCAATGGACTTGAGGTCTATCGCGTATCTCTGCATCTCGGCAAGGGGCACGAGAGCCCGCACAACCTGCCGGCCATCACCGGTCGGCTCCATCCCCAGGATGCGGCCCCGCTTGCCGTTCAGATCGCCGATGATATCGCCCATATACTCGTCAGGCACGGTAACTTCGGCCTTGACGATGGGCTCGAGCAGCACGGGATGCGCTTTCTGCGCCGCCGCGTTCAGCGCCGCCACACCCGCAAGCTTGAACGCCATTTCGGACGAGTCAACCGGATGGAACGAACCGTCGTAAACCTTCGCTCGAATGTCCACAACGGGGTACCCGGCGATCAGCCCGCGCTCCATGCCCTCACGGATGCCCTTCTCGACAGCCGGGATGTACTGCCGCGGAATCGCGCCGCCCACGATGGCGTCCACGAACTCGAACCCGGCGCCCCGCTCGAGCGGCTCGAACTCCACCCAGCAGTCGCCGAACTGGCCCCGGCCGCCCGTCTGCTTCTTGTGACGGCCCTGCGCCGTCGCGCTCGTCTGTATCGTCTCGCGATACGGAATGACCGGAAGCGAGGAATCAACCTCAACGCCGAACTTCCTCTTGAGCCGGTCAATAATAATGTCAACGTGAGCTTCGCCGAGCCCGCTGATCAGCGTCTCGCCGGTCTCCTGCTCACGATGGAACCGGAACGTCGGATCCTCGTCGGCTAGCTTTCCGAGCGCCGGCCCGAGTTTGTCCTCGTCCGCCTTACTCTTCGCGGAGATCGCGAGCGAATAGACAGGCTCGGGAAACGCGATGGGCGTGAACACAATCGGGCTCGCCTTGTCGCAGAGCGTGTCACCCGTAATCGTGTTGGTTAGTTTCGCTACCGCGCCGATATCCCCCGCCGGGATCGAACTGGTGGCTCCCTGCTGCTTGCCTTTCAGGAAGTAAATCTGTCCGACGCGCTCCTCGTGGCCCTTGGTCGCATTCCACATGTGCGAATCCGACCTGGCCTCGCCGCTCACAACGCGGAAGTACGTCAACTTGCCCACGTAGGGGTCCGCCGTGCTCTTGAACACTATAGCCGAGAACGCGGAATCCGCAGTCGAACGGCTGTCGCCGTCATCCGAGCCGGGCTTGTGTCCGTCGCGCGCCGGAGCATCGGCCGCCGACGGGAACTGTTCGGCAATAATCCCGAGCAATGTCTCAGCGCCGATTGTCTTGCCGCTTGAACCGCAGAACACCGGGCAGAACGAACCGTTCTTCATTCCGGCATGCGCTCCGGTTATGATCTCGTCATTGTTCAGCGTACCTTCGCTGAAGTACTTCTCGATGAGTTCGTCGCTCGATTCAGCCGCGGCCTCGATAAGGGACTCGCGCAGTTCTTGCGCCTTGTTGGCCAGATCCGCGGGGACATCCCCCTCGGTCATCTTGCCGCCGTCCCATTTGAATGCCTTCATACGAACGAGGTCAACGACTCCCTCAAAGCTGTCCTCACTGCCAATCGGCATCTGCAGCGCGACAACCTTGTTGCCGAATCTCTCACGCAGGGCACCAAGAACCCGGTGGAAATCGGCGTTCTCCCGGTCCATCTTGTTGATGAAGAAGGCGCGAGTCATGCACCCTTTCGCATAGTCCCAACCAGTCTCCGTGCCGACCTCGACCCCTCCGACCGCGTCCACGACAATGATCGCGGCCTCGGCTACAGCCATGGCTCCCGCCACATCGCCGACGAAATCCGAGTAGCCCGGGGTGTCGAGAAGATTGATCTTCACCTTGCCCCATTCGACAGGTGCAACAGCGGTCGAGATCGTCATCTTCCTCTGGATTTCATCCAGGTCGAAGTCGCAGGTTGACGTCCCGTCGTCCACGCGTCCCGGCCGGTCTATGCTTTTGCCCGTAAACAGCAGCATCTCGGCGAGTGAGGTCTTGCCTGCCCCCCTCTGGCCTGCCAGCGCCACATTGCGAATTGTTTCGGCGGTGTGCTTGCTCATGGTCCTCGATTAAACCTCCCGGAACGGGCAACCCAACGCCGCAAGCAGGGCCCGCCCTTCCTCATCCGTTCTGGCGGTGGTCACTATGGCCACGTTTAGCCCGCGTATGCGGTCAATCTTATCGTAGTCTATCTCTGGGAATACGAGCTGCTCTTTCATCCCCATGGCGAAGTTGCCGCGGCCGTCAAACGAGTCCGGCGAGATACCGCCGAAGTCCCGGACGCGGGGAAGGGTAAGGTGGAAGAGCTTGTCCAGGAACTCCCACATTCTGTCCCCGCGCAGGGTGACCCTGCAGCCGATGCGCATTCCCTCGCGCAGCTTGAAGTTCGATATAGACTTGCGGGCGCAGGTAATCGCGGGTTTCTGACCCGTGATCACGGCCATATCGCTGACCGCTCCATCCAGCACCTTCGGATCCGCGATCGCCTGCCCGACGCCCATGTTCACGACAACCTTCACGAGCCTCGGCACCCGCATGACATTGTCATACTGGAACCGGTCGCGCAGCGCCTGGACTACCTCGCCGTGATAGCGGACCTTGAGCCTTGGCGGCGCGGCGGGCGCCTGCGGCTTCTTTGCCACGGCCTTTTCAGCCACGGGCTTGCCTTTGGCTCCCTTGGTGGCAGCCTTCCCGGCCTTCGCCCCGCCCGCGGGCGCATCGGTTTTCTGCTTCTTGGATTCAGACATCGTCTATGAACTCTCCGGAACGCTTGCTGATGCGCCCCCGCCTTCCGTCCGCGGTGCGGCCCATCGCGACTTTCGTGGGCTTGCCGCTGCGCGGGTCAACCAGCATCACCTTGCTGCGATGAAGCGGGCCCGGACGCTCGATCCGCCCGGTCTGTGTCTGCGGCATGGCGCGGGTTGCCTGGCGCGGCCGCTGATGGCGCACCTGGATATTGACCCCCTCGACGTAAACAAAGCCCTTATCAGGCTCGACCTGGACGATCTTGCCGCGCTTGCCCCTGTCCTTCCCGGCCAGCACCACGACCTCATCGCCTCTCTTCAGGCGCATATGCCCTTCAAACTTGTCCTGTTTCTTTCTCATGTCGTGATTTCCACGGGTCCGGTGCCCGGCTTTAAAGAACCTCCGGCGCAAGCGACAGTATCCGCATATAGTTCTTCTCGCGAAGCTCGCGGGCCACAGGCCCAAAAATGCGCGTGCCCCGCGGCTCGCCCTGCGGGGTGATGAGGACCGCAGCGTTCTCGTCGAACTTAAGCGTCGAGCCGTCATCCCGCCTTACAGGCCGCGATGTCCGCACGACAACTGCGCGGACGACTTCGCCCTTCTTGACAGCCGATCCGGGCGCCGCCTGCTTAACAGTGCACACGATGACGTCGCCCACTCGGGCGTACCTCGGAGCGCTCCCTTTCAGAACCCGAATGCACATCAGCACCCGCGCCCCGGAGTTGTCGGCTGCTCGTAATCTTGTGTATTGCTGAATCATAAAACTATTGCTCGCTCATTGCCCCGGCGCTTCGTCCGCCACACAGCGGCCCCGCGGCAGCCCGGGCAAGACTACTTGGCCTTCTCGACCACCCGCACCAATCGCCACCGTTTCTCCTTAGAAATCGGCCGCGACTCCATAATCTCGACGGTGTCCCCGACGCCCGACTCATTGTTCTCGTCGTGCACCTTGAACTTGGTGCTCCGACGAATAATCTTGCCGTACAGCGGATGCCGGACCAGCGTCTTGATCTCGACGATGACGGTCTTGCCCATCTTGTCGCTGACGACTACTCCCTGCCGGACCTTCCGCCGCCCGCGGACATGAGACGTTGTTTCCATCAGATACCTGCCTCTCGCGCCTTAGCCCGCTCGGCCTGCGCCTGCAGAATCCGCGCGATATGCTTGCGGCTCTCACGAATGCGGTGAGCCTTCTCAAGCTGCTTCGTGGACCGCTGATAGCAGAAGTGGAACAGCTCCTTGCGCGTGTCGGCGAGCATCTTATCGAGATCAGCGTCCGTCGCCTCGCGCACGTTCTTACGCAACTCCGCTTTCTTCAAGCATTTCTCCTATCGTCTGCTTGGTTATAAACCTGGTCTTGATCGGCAGCTTGTGCGCCGCCAGCAACAGGGCTTCCTTCGCGAGCGTCTCGGGAACCCCGGACATCTCGAAAAGCACCCTGCCCGGCTTCACAACCGCAACCCACGACTCGGGCGCGCCCTTGCCACTGCCCATGCGGGTCTCGGCGGGCTTCTTCGTGACAGGCTTGTCCGGGAAAACCCGAATCCACACCCGTCCGCCCCTCTTCACGTGCCTTGTCATGGCGACCCTGGCCGCCTCGATCTGGTTGCTGGTCATCCAGCACGGCTCGAGCGCCTGAAGCCCGAAGTCGCCGAAGTTGATCTCGACTCCGGACCTGGTCTTCCCCGCCATCGAACCCCGATGGTGCTTGCGGTGCTTTACTTTCTTAGGCATCAACATGGCTTGTTATCTCCTGCCACCGCCCTGCGGCCGCCCCCTGCCGGGCCTGCCGTATCCGCCGCCCTGTCTGCGGCCATAGCCACCCTCTCGCGACCCGAAGCGGTCTCTCGACAGCGGCACAAAGTCCGGATCCTTGCGAACCTCGCCCTTAAGCAGGTCGCCCCGGTAGATCCACACCTTGACGCCGATGTTACCGTATGTCGTGGAGGCTTCCGAGAAACCATAGTCAATGTCCGCGCGAAGCGTGTGCAGAGGAATCTTGCCCTGCTTGTCCATCTCCACGCGGGCCATTTCGGATCCCGCCAGACGTCCCGCAGAGCGTATCTTAATGCCCTTCGCCCCAAGGCGCATGGCTCTCAGAATCGCCTGGCGCATCGCGCGCTTATAGGCGACGCGGCGCTCGATCTGAGCGGCGATGTTCTCCGACACGAGCTGCGCGTCCAGATCTGGCACCCTGATCTCCGTCACCGACACATGGACAGGCTTCTTGATCAGGCGGCTGATCCGCGACTGCAGCTCATCAATACCCTTGCCGCCCCGTCCGATAACGATGCCCGGCTTCCCGGTGAACAGCGTCACGGTAACCCGGTTCGCAGCGCGCTCAATTTCAACCCGGGAGATGCCAGCCTGCGCCAGCCTCTTGCGAATGAACGCCCGGATATCATGGTCTTCCTTAAGGTATGCCGGGAACTCTTTGTCGGCGAACCACTTGCTGTCGGGCTCGCGGTTGATACCGATACGCAGTCCGATGGGATGTATCTTTTGACCCAACTACTCGTCTCCCTTTTGGGCCGGCTCATCGCCGCCTGTCTCTTCCGAAGCTTCAGCGCCCTGCTCCTCGGCCACGGGCGCCTCAGACGCCTCCGGTGCCGCGCTCTCGGCAGCCTGCGGGGCTTCTTCTTCAACAGCCGCCGTCTGTCCGGCAGCTTCCTCCTTCGGCTCGTCCCGCGCAGGCTTCACGGCGGCCTCGGGCTTGCCCTGACGCCGGGCCTTCGCATCGGCGCGCCCAACGGTGCGAGCCAGCTTCTGCGTACGCGGCTTCGGCTCAGCCTCCTCCACCATCACCGTGATGTGACTGGTACGCTTGATGATCCGGTACGCCCGCCCCATCGCCCTCGGATGGATTCTCTTCAGGGTGGGGCCTGCATCCGCAAAGCAACCGTTGACCTTAAGCGAATCCCGCGGCACGCTCAGATTGCGCTCGGCGTTTGCCGCCGCCGACTTCACCAGCTTGCCGACCACCTGCGCGGCACGGTTGGGCGTCGCCCGCAGAATAGCCGCCGCCTCATCCACGTACTTGCCCCTGACCAGTTCCAGCACAAGCCGGACCTTTCTCGGAGATATCAGGATGTACGATGCTCTTGCGCGTGTTTGCTTAGCCATTTTCTGAGCCGTTCGAAAAACCTTTCTTTCCTGGCGCCTTTGTCGAGGCCGGCTTACTTCAGCGAGGTAGAGCGCTCCGTGTGCGCGCCGTGACCGCGATACGTCCGGGTTAGAGCAAACTCACCCAGCTTGTGCCCAACCATGTTCTCCGTCACGAAGATCGGAATGTGCTTGCGGCCGTCATGTACAGCCAGCGTATGTCCAATCATGCTCGGGAAGATCGTTGAGCGCCTCGACCAGGTCTTTATGATCTTCTTCTCGTTCCTGGCGTTCATATCGTCGATCTTCTTCAGCAATTTCGGGTCCGCGTAGGGCCCCTTCTTCAATGATCGTGACATCTACAGACTCATCGCCTCCAGCCGTTCCCCTTTGCGGTGCCCATCAAGCACCGCGGCTTCAAAAATGCAACGCACCAAACTACTTCTGGCCTCTTCGCCGGACAATGAGCCTGTCCGACTGCTTCTTGCCCCGGGTCTTGTGCCCGAGAGCCGGCTTGCCCCACGGTGAAACAGGGTGCTTCCGCCCCACCGGGCTCTTGCCCTCTCCTCCACCGTGCGGATGGTCGCGCGGGTTCATAACGACACCGCGGACATGCGGCCTCTTGCCCAGCCAGCGCTTGCGCCCAGCCTTCCCGAGCGAGATGTTCTCGTGTTCCACGTTGCCGATTTGGCCTACCGTGGCGCGGCACTCGCCCAGCACCAGCCGCATCTCGCCCGACGGCAAACGGATCTGCGCATACTTGCCTTCCCGCGCCATAAGCTGCGCCCCCGAACCGGCGCTGCGCACCATCTGCCCGCCCCGGCCCGGCGACAACTCGACATTATGCACAATGCTGCCCACAGGAATCGCGGAGAACGGCAAGCAGTTGCCCGGACGCACCTCCGCTTCCGGTCCGGACATAACGGTCATTCCAACCGAGAGGCCCACCGGACACAAAATGTAACGCTTCTCGCCATCCTTGTAGTGGATGAGCGCTATGCGCGCCGAGCGGTTCGGATCGTACTCGATCGCCGCGACCTTGCCCGGCACCCCATCCTTGCAGCGTTTGAAATCAATGACGCGATACTGCTGGCGCCCGCCTCCACCGCGGAAGCGCGCCGTCACCCGCCCCTGGTTGTTGCGGCCGCCAGTGCTCTTCAGGGGCCGCAGCAGAGCCTTCTCGGGTTTGGTCTTCGTCACCTCATCGAAAGTCGAGACGGTCATATACTTCCGTCCCGGCGATGTCGGCTTAAACTGTTTCAGGGCCATGCGTTAAGTCCTCTGAGTTGCGCTCTTGGAAAGCCGATCAGGCTCTCTCGAATATGTCAATGTGCTCACCATCGGCAAGCGTGACGATCGCCTTCTTCCAGTCAGACGTGCGCCCCTGCGGAGCGCGGCCGCGCCGACGTGTCTTACCCTTCACGTTCAGGGTGTTGACCTTGGTAACGTGAACGTTGAACACCTTCTCGATCGCCTCTTTGATTTCGATCTTGTTGGAGTCAGGCGCCACGGAGAAGCTGTACTTTTGCAGAGCCGCACCCTGCATGGTCTTCTCGGTAACGAGCGGGCTCTTGATGATCTCGTAGGGATCTTTCATTTGCTCCAGCATTCCTCCATTCTAGCGAGCGCTCTGCGCGTCACGACGATCTGGCCGCCGTTCGCGACGTCCCGGGTACTGATGTCGAGCGCCGTTCTGAGACGCACACCCGGAATGTTGCGGACCGACTTCAGCAGAGTTTCGTCGTACTCAGCGACCACCAGAAGGGCCTTGCCCGTAACTTCCATCGCGTCCAGCAGAAGCGCAGCTTCGCGCGTCGAAATTTTCGGCAGCGTAAACTCCTCGATGACAAGGAGGTCACCCGCGGCGGCCTTCGCGCTCAGCGCGGACGTGAGCGCCGCGCGCCGCATCTTTTTGGGCATCGCCTGCGTATAGTCGTGCGGTGTCGGGCCGAACACCACTCCGCCGTGACGGAAGTGAGGCGCGCGGGTCGTGCCCTGACGCGCCCGGCCGGTACCCTTCTGCCGATACGGCTTCTTCCCGCCGCCCGCTATCTCGCTGCGGCCCTTCGTGTCGGACGTGCCCTGCCGCGCCGCGTTCAGCTCGGCAACAACCTTCTGGTGCACCAGGTGCAAATTCGGCTCGCGGCCGAACAGGTTCGCGGCAAGCTCGATATCGCCGACCGGCTTGCCCTGCTTGTCAAATAGTCTGGCAGTCGCCATCAGCCTTCTCCCTTATCAGCGCCGGGCTGCGCGGCAGCAGCCTTCAAACGCCGTATGGTCAGCAGTCCGCCGTTGGCTCCGGGCAGCGCCCCCTTCACCAGCAAAAGGCTCCGATCCGCGTCAACGCGATAAACCTTTGCGCTGCGAATGGTCACCGTCTCGTTACCCATATGGCCCGGGCGGCCGCCGCCCTTAAAGACCCTCGCGGGATCGGTCGCGCCCGCGGACTGCGGCTTGCGGTGGATCATCGAACCATGCGTCATATTGGCACCGTGGTAGTGATACCGCTTGACGACTCCCGCAAAACCCTTGCCCTTGCTGATGCCCTGCACCGCAAGCACATCACCGGCCGAGAACTGCTCAACCGTCAGTTCCTGCCCAACTTCGATCTCGTCGGACTCGGCGACCCGGAACTCCTTGAGATGCTTGAAATAGTCCTTGCCGACCTTCGCACAGTGCCCAGCCTCGGGCTTGCTCAGCCCGTGACGCTTCAGGCCGCCCTTCACCTTCTTGCCATCCTTCTGTCTGGCACCAGGGCGAAGCGGAGACTTGATGCCACCGATCTGAACCGCGCTGTATCCGTCCCGGTCCACGGTCTTCCGCTGCAGGACGACACAGGGATCGGCCTGAACGACAGTGACGGACACCATGCGACCGTCACCATCATACAGGCTCGTCATCCCGATTTTCTTACCTATGATGCAGGCTTCCATGTCTCAGAGTTTGATTTCTATGTTCACGCCGCTCGGAAGATCGAGACGCATCAGCGCATCAATCGTCTTCGGACCGGGGTTCAGAATGTCAATCAGCCGCTTGTGCGTACAGAGCTGGAAGTGCTCCATGGACTCCTTGTCAATGTTCGGCCCCCGGTTGACGCAGAATATCTCCTTCTTGGTCGGCAGAAGCACCGGGCCCGAGATGCGCGCGCCCGTACGTCTGGCGGTATCCACGATCCGCTCGGACGACTGGTCAAGCAGCTTGTGATCGAACGCCTTCAGGCGTATGCGAACTTTGTCCCTACGCATTGTCTGTTTACTCGATGATCTTGGAAATGACGCCGGCGCCGACGGTGTGCCCGCCCTCGCGAATCGCGAACCGCAGACCCTCTTCCATCGCGATCGGCACGATCAGCTCACCAACGATCGAGATGTTGTCACCAGGCATAACCATCTCGACTCCCTCAGGAAGCTCGACCGAACCCGTAACGTCCGTCGTCCGGAAGTAGAACTGAGGGCGGTAACCCTTGAAGAACGGCGTGTGACGGCC
>JBPOJE010000026.1:0-55405 GCA_052033935.1 Armatimonadota bacterium | reverse complement strand
CGCTGATCGTTCTTGCCCGAAAGCTGGCGCGGATCGCCTGGTCCATCCAGCGGCACAACACAGTATTTGACCCAGCCCGACTCCCTACGGGTTGACGCATAGAATCTACGTGTCCATGCTGCTACGGGGACTTATGGCGAGCGCTCCTTCAGAAGCTGAACGACTCTGTGCACCGCCTTGCCGCGATGGCTGACGCTGTTCTTCAGTTCCGATGAGACTTCGGCCAGGGTGCAGTTGTACTCGGGGAAGTAGAAGATGGGGTCGTATCCGAACCCCCCGCCCCCGGAGGGCCTGCGGGCAATGACCCCGGAGCAGGTCTCGAGCGCCTCCACTGTCTCTCCCGACGGAAACGCAATGCACGCCGCGCACACGAACCGCGCTCCGCGCTCTTCCGGCGGCCGCCCCGCGAGCAGGCTAAGAATGGCGTTGTTGCGCTCTTCGGCGGACGCCTCGTCACCCAGAAACCGGTTGGAGCGCACTCCGGGTTCACCCGCCAGCGCGTCAATGCAGATTCCCGAGTCATCGGCGAGCGCAACCCTACCCGTCTGCGCCGCCACAGACCGCGCCTTGATGCGTGCGTTCTCGATGAAGGTGCTGCCCGTCTCCTCGGGCATGGTGACCCCCTCGCAGCCGTCCAGACCCTCGATCTGGATGTCGGTGGCTCCGAGAATGTCGGCTATCTCCTGCACCTTGTGCGGGTTGGATGTGGCAATCAGCAATCGTGTGGGCATGCGGTTGTTCAGCCTGTCAGAAAGGGATGGTCGGTGAGGACGCTCTTTTGAATCTTGATCAGCTCGCGGATGCCGATTTCCCCCAGGTCGAGCATCTTGTGAAGCCGGTCGCGCCCGAACGGCGCGGCCTCGGCCGTGCCCTGAATCTCGATGAAGCGCCCATCGCCCGTCATGACCAGGTTCATGTCCACCTGCGCTTGGCTGTCCTCCTCGTAGCAGAGGTCCAGAAGCTCCGCTCCCGAGACGATGCCGACGCTGACAGCCGCCAGATAGCTCGAAACCGACCGCTTCCCGAGCAGGTTCGCATTGGAGAGATACGCCAGCGCGTCCGTGAGCGCCACGAACGAGCCCGTAACGGATGCCGTGCGCGTGCCTCCATCCGCCTGAATCACGTCGCAGTCCAGCCAGATGGTGCGCTCCCCGAGCGCGTCGAGGTTCACGACCGATCGCAGCGACCGCCCGACGAGCCTCTGAATCTCGAGCGTCCGTCCGCCCTGCTGCCCGCGTGACGCCTCGCGCTGGCTGCGGTCCTTGCACGAGCGCGGGAGCATTCCGTACTCCGCCGTCACCCATCCGCCGCCGCTACCCTTGCGGAAAAGCGGTACCCGCTCCTCCACGCTCGCCGTGCAGATGACGCGCGTGTCGCCCATCTCGATGAGGCAGGAGCCTTCGGCATACTTGATATAGTTGCGCGTGATGCGGCAGGGCCTGATTTGGTCAACCGCGCGACCATCTACTCGGGGCATAGTGCTTCTCCTGAAAGGGCCTCAACAGCAGGACGCAGGCAGCGAAGAGCGCTGTCTTCGTCCCAGCGCGCAAGTGAAATCTCGGGGAGTCCGAACCCGAGGAATCGCGATCCGAGCGCGCGAAATGTGTCCGACGGCGCTGAGATAACATACCGGGACGGGGTGCGCGTGTCGAGCGTGCCGCCCACGGCGTCCAGTATTTCGGCGGCCGCTTCGCCGGCGGGGTCAATGAACACCGAGCCCGCGGGCGCCTGCCGCTCAAGCTCGGGAAGCAGAAAAGGATAATGCGTGCAGCCGAGAATGAACGTCTTCGCGCCGCGCTCCAAACCCGGCACCAGCGCCTCGCGCACGGCAGTCTCAACATCCGGTCCCGACAGTTCGCCCCCTTCCACGAGTGGAACGAATGCCGGGCAGGCGGTCTGGACAACCCCGGCGCCGGGCGCAAGCCGCGTTATAGCCTCCGGATACTTACCGCTCGCGACCGTTCCGGCCGTCGCCAGCACAGCTACCGGCCCCCGCACCTGCCGCACCGCCGCGCGCGCCCCGGCCTCCAAAACCCCGGCCAGCGGAACATCCGGCCAGCGCTCCCGGGCGGCTTCAAGCGCCACCGCGCTCGACATGTTGCAGGCCATCAGTATGGCTCCCGCGCCCTCGCGCAGCAGAAAGTCCACGATAGACAGCGCGAAGCCCCGCACCTGATCGAGAGAACGGCCGCCGTAGGGGACATGTGCGATGTCGGCAAGGTAAATCACACTCGCATCGGGAGCGCGCTCCAGAAGAGCGCGCACAACGGAGAGCCCACCCAGCCCCGAATCGAAAACCCCGATCCGGACTGCTGTCACGAGCCCTTGATGACCGAGCGCCGGTCAGGCTCGACGGGCAGGGTGAGGTCGAGGTGGCCGCCGAGAGACTCGATATCGCCGTCCTCTGCCACGATTCTAACGTTCTTTGTGCCGGGATAGGCTTCGACGGTTGTGAGAACGAGGGCGTTGACGGCGGCAGCCTCTTCGTCGCTGCCGCCGCTGTAGTCGCGTATCTCCTTGCTGAGCGTCAGCGTCGCCTCGCCCGTGCTGCTCGAAGCAAACGACACCACCCTCGTCCCCGCGGGATAGATGCGGCGGCCTTCCGCTTCGGTGTCGAGAAGCGCCTGAATAGCGCCGCGCCCTCCGGCGCCTTCGGGCAATTCAACGGTCTTTCGGGCAAGCTTCAACTCGTCGCCCGAGACGGCGGGAACGTAGATGACGGCGGACTCCTCCGCCGGGGCGGGTGCGGATTTGTGTGCGGATGGCCCCGGTCTGGGAGCAACGGATGTGGGCGGTTGCTGGACACACCCAGCGGCGAGGATGACTATGCCGACGGCCGCTCCCGCCATGAACCTGACTTTGAGCACTGAACCCCTCCGAGGCAAGCTATCCTTGCCCTTCCGCCTGTGGCGAAGCCGGACCGCCCAGATACCTTATGACCGCATCAACGATAGCGCTGGCGGTCTGCCCCTGAAAACCGGTGCCAGAAAGGAGCTTCGCGTCTGAGCCGTGGTTGACGTAGCCCATCTCGACGAGTATGGCTGGAACGGTCGAGTTCCGCAAGACGTACAGGCCCGTCTTGTACAGCTTTGTGTCGGAGCGCGCCCCGCGCGCGGCAATGCCCGTCGCCGCCGCAATCTCGTCGTGCACAAGCTGCGCGAGCATGCGCGAGCTGGGCTCCTGTTTGTGGTAGTAAACCTCCATGCCCGAAACGCTGTTGACCCGGCTGTTGGAATTGGCGTGAATGCTGACAAACACGCTGGCGTTGTTGGCGGCAACGGCGTCAACACGCTCCTTGAGTGTAAGATAAACGTCAGTTGCACGCGTCAGCACACACGAAAGACCGCGGCGCTCGGCTTCCTGCTTGAGCGCAAGCGCGACTGCCAGGTTCAGATCCTTCTCCATCAGGCCGTTTGCGCTCGCGCCCCTGTCCTTGCCACCATGGCCGGGGTCAATCACCACGATCTTCGACCGCCAGTCGCCCTCGGCCCCTTCCGGCACGAACACCTCCCAGACGATCTCGTTTGGTGACGTCCCATCAAGCAGGCGTGATGCGAGCGGGCGCAGCCCGCTGACCTTCAGAAGAACTTCGCCCGGACGCGGGCCGCTCGCGACAAGCGAAGCGTCCTGCACAGGGCCGCCGTTGAAACGCCACGCCCTGTCGGGAGCGCTGACGGTGGCGTTGGTGAGCGCAAGCGCCAGCCTGTTCGCCAGGGCTTCCATCCTGAGTTCCGGCCGGGGCACGCCGTTCCCGTTGATGGTGAACCGCACTGTTGACCGGGTGTTCTCGACGCGCACCTGCCGGATGTCAACCGGCTCGGAGGCGGCCTCAGCGGAAGCCGCGTTGGCAGGGGACGACGCCGCTGGCACATCCGTCTGCTTCGCAGGGGGCGGCGGTTGATTCTGCGCGAGCGCGACGACGATAGTTGAAGCGCGCACGGGGGCCTTCACGGCGAACTCCACCCTTCCGGCCGTCTCGGCCGTGATGCGCGCGGTGTTCGGATCGTACTGCCCGAGCCGGAGTGCCCGGACGATGGACGTGGCGGACTTCGACTCGGCCGGCGGCCCGGTGATGCAGGCGCCCTTCAGGTCAACGTAGATACGCTCGGGCGCGGTCAGTCGGCGCGTCTGATGCAGAACGGGAAAGCTGGTAGTGATGCGCAGCGCCCCGTCGGCGAACCGCACATCGGTGACGCGGGCAAACACGCCGAGCGCGTTCTTGTCGAGGCGGGTCTGCGCTCCCAGCGCTTCGGCAAGCGGGCGCAACGACACCATCTCGCGTCCATCCACTACCCTGCGCGGCACCGTGCCATTGCCGCCCTCGATGCGAAAGACCTGGCCGTCCGGCGTCAGCGTCACACCGAGCGCCTTGCCCACAGCGTCACCCGGCACCCATACCTGCCCGTCCTCCAGCACCGGCGCGGGACGCGACATAAGCTGCTGCCCGCCGATTGTGACCTTGCAGGGCTGAGGGGCTGCCGCGAAGACAGACACGGCACAGAGCGCCATGCAGGCGGCAAAAACGCCTGATGCTCGTGTCCGAAAGGCTGTTGTCGCTCGTATCGCCATTGCGTAAGACGGGCTGCTGCTGCGGATGATAGTTGCGCGCGGCAGGAGTCTTGCCTGGCATCGGGCGCTCAACTGCCGGCCCGGCCCTCACCGCTGTGGGCGTTCGCGGCGACGGACAGGAAAACCGTACCCCCTAAGATACACCCTCAGGGCGTGCAACGCAACCTTTATGAGGGAGATATCGGCAGAATCGGTTCGCCCGTGGAGGGCTGGATCAGCCGCCTTCGCTCAGCCAGCGCGCGGCGTCCTTCGCATGATACGTGAGAATCAGGTCGGCTCCGGCGCGCTTCAGCCCGGTCAGAATCTCGAGCACGGCGCTCTGTTCGTCAATCCAGCCCTTCTCCGCTGCGGCTTTGACCATGGAGTACTCGCCGCTCACGTTGTACGCGGCGACGGGCAGATCGGTGAGAGAGCGGGCGTCGCTGATGATGTCGCCGTAGGCGAGCGCCGGCTTCACCATAATGATGTCCGCTCCTTCATCCACGTCGGTGATGATCTCTTTGGCGGCCTCGCGCCGGTTTGCCGGGTCCATCTGATGCGTCTTGCGGCCGCCGAACGCCGGGGCGCTTCCGGCCGCCTCGCGGAACGGCCCGTAGAAGCCCGAGCAGTACTTCGCGGCGTAGCTCATGATGAGCGTTTCTTCGTGCCCCGCTTCGTCCAGCCGATCGCGTATCGCCCCCACGCGGCCGTCCATCATGTCCGAGGGCGCAACGATGTCGGCACCGGCCGCTGCGTGCGAAAGCGCCGTGCGCTCAAGCAGCGTCAGCGTCGCATCGTTGTCAACCTGCCCGTTTCTGATGACCCCGCAGTGCCCGTGGCTCGTATATTCGCACAGGCAGACATCGGTAATCACCACCAGCTCTGGGCATTCCTTCTTCAGAACCCGAACAGCACGCTGCACCACCCCGTCATCGGCGTACGCCTCCGAGCCGCGCTCGTCCTTCGCCTGCGGCACCCCGAAGAGCAGCACGGCGGGGATGCCAAGCTCCTTCAGCGACGCAACCTCGCGCGCAAGCAGGTCCTGCGAAAACTGAAAGCAGCCCGGCATCGCACGGATCTCCATCTGCACATCGAGCCCCGGCACAACGAATATCGGATAGATCAGATCGGACGCAGTGAGCTCTGTCTCGCGGACCATGCGGCGAATGCCGCTGTTTGCTCTCAGGCGGCGGTGTCTTGACACTGGAAAAGGCATTTTGATACTCCTGCATCCCCTTCTCCGCCGCAACGGTTTCAACCTTCGCCGGGGCAGGATGCCGGCGCGCCCATGGCGAAGCAGTGTGGTGATGATCGCTCACATTTCCGGAAAGCTTCTCAGGGCCGGCGGCAACCATGTTGTGGTGGATGCGGCGGGCGTTGGCTACAAGGTTTTCGTTCCCACCTCCACACTGCTGGCGATGCCGCAGCAGGGGGAGCCGGTGTCTTTTCACGTTCACACCATCGTGAAGGACGACGCGATCGAGCTGTACGGATTCGCAAACGAGCTGGAGCAGGAGGCTTTCGAGCTTCTGATCTCGGTCTCGGGCGTGGGGCCGAAGATTGCGCTCGCGTTGCTTTCGGCAATGTCCGTGCGGGAGCTTGCTTCCGCTGCGAGGGACGACGGCGGCAGGCTACAGACCGCGCCCGGAATCGGCAGGAAGACCGCCCAGAGAATCGCACTCGATGTGGGCGAGAAGCTGCAGGAGCTCGCGCTGGCCGCGGCCGCCGGGGAACCCGCTCAGGCGGACGTACTTGCGGACGTGATTGAGGGGCTTCTCACCCTGGGCTACCCCCGCGCCGATGCCCGCCGCATGGCTCAGGATGCCCGCAGACGGCTCCCGGACGCGGACAGCGCCGCGACGCTCATAAAGGAAGCTCTTTCGAGGATCAATCAGTGATCTGCCGTTCGCGCTTGCCGCAAATGAGCGCGTCCACCGCATAGCGTCCGCCATCCAGCAGGCAAGCGCCATCTCTCGGTCAGAGAACGGGTTCCCCCCTGTGCGCCAGAAACGCGGCAGCCGTCATCGTCCCGAACAAGGCGGGCGCACGTGCTTTCGGGATTGCGTATAATGTACCCTGCGAGAGACTTCGGGGTGGGGCTAACAACTGAGGACATTCAATGGACAAGATCGCTGAAGAATCTACCTGGAGAACGAAAGTCGGGCTGGCGGAGAAGCTGCGCAGGGGCGTCATTATGGACGTCACGAACGCGGAGCAGGCAAAGATCGCGGAGGACGCCGGCGCGGTCTCGGTGATGGCGCTCGAACGCGTCCCCTCCGATATCCGGCGGGACGGCGGCGTGGCGAGGATGTCCGACCCCGAGATGATCCTGAAGATCATGGAATCCGTGACGATCCCGGTGATGGCAAAGGCGCGCATCGGTCACTTCGCGGAAGCGCAGGTGCTGGAGACGCTCGGTGTGGCCTTCATTGATGAGTCCGAAGTTCTCACGCCCGCCGACGAGCAGCACCACATTGACAAGCAAGCGTTCAAGGTGCCGTTCGTATGCGGATGCCGCGATCTGGGAGAGGCGCTGCGCCGCATCGGCGAGGGCGCGGCGATGATCCGGACCAAGGGCGAGGCTGGCTCGGGCAACGTCGTGGAGGCGGTGCGGCACATGCGGACGGTCATCAAGGACCTGCACCGCGTCCAGACCATGCGCGAAGACGAGCTGATGGCGTTCGCCAAAGAGCTTCAGGCTCCGTACGAGCTGGTGCGCGGCATTCATGCGACAGGCAAGCTGCCGGTACCGAACTTCAGCGCGGGCGGGATCGCCACCCCGGCGGACGCGGCGCTGATGATGCAGCTCGGAGCCGAAGCCGTGTTCGTGGGCAGCGGAATCTTCAAGAGCGAAGACCCGATCAACTACGCGAAGGCCATCGTGAAGGCAACGGCCCACTTCGACGATCCGAAACTGGTCGCCGAGGTCTCGAAGGGTTTGCCGAAAGCCATGCCGGGGCTGGACGTTCGGCAGATTCCCGAAGCCGAGCTGATGGCGAAGCGCGGGTGGTGACGGGCTCGGGAACAACCACAAAACCGCCGCGAATCGGCGTGCTCGCCTATCAGGGCGGCGTGCGTGAACATATGGCCACGCTCGATGTGCTGTAGGAGAGGGGGTGGAAGTGCTTGCCCGGTCAAATGACAGGATCGTGCTTACCCGGCAGGGACGGCTGCTTGAGGCGGCGTTTTATCCCGAGCTTATCGGCGAGACGCGGCTGCACCGCTACTTCGTTGACATCGCGGCCAGCGCCCCCTGACGCGCGCCCCGGAGATCTGGCCCGCTGGCGCATACTGCTGCTGATCTGCTGCCTGCTGGGGGCCGCCGGCTGCCAGCCGGGCGAAAAGCCGCCGCCCCGGCCCCGGCGCGTCGGCATCCTCACCAGCCGCGCGGACGCAAGGCCGGTTGCGCTCGTCGTGGCCCCTGACGGCAGAGCGGCCGCCAGCATCACCGCCAACGGCAAGTTCACCATGGTCGGTCCGGGCGGGCAGGCGCGGTTCGAAAGGGACCTCCCGGGCGCTTTCACGGCATCTATCGCAAACTCCGGCCGCGCCGCCATCGCTGGCGGAAAGGACAGCCAGCGTTACTGGGTGCGTATCATCACTGAGCGCGGCCGCATCAGGTGGCGCCAGAGCGTGACAGGCACGCTTCTCACGGTGGCTATCACTCCCGACGGGCAGGCAGCGTTCGCCTCGACAACCGGCGGGAACATCTACGCCTTCACGCTGAGCGGAAGGCTCCGCTGGAACCGGATCACAACCCAGCGCGACATCAGCGCGCTCACATACAGCGAGACCGCGGACGCGCTCCTTGTGGAAACCACCAACCCGTGCGGATTCGGGATGATCGGCATTGACGGCCGCACCAGATGGTGGCACGGGCGCCCGGTGGGACATTTCACGCTCGTTTCGGGCGGACGCGGCAGTCTGGTCGTCACGACGCTCGCTTCCATGGCTCCCTCTCCGTCGGTGCGTATGACGGCGCTGACGCCGGCGGGACGCGAGCTGTTCGCGCGGGAGTTCGAAGGCTACGAGCCGCGCGCGGCAATCTCGTCAGACGGAAGCCAAGTTGCCCTGAGCTACCGCAGAAAGCTGGTTCACAAAGGCAAATCGGTGATGGAGCGGCGCGTGGAACTCTGGAACCGCGATGGCAAGACGCTCTGGCGCGAGGGCGGGCTCTTCTTCAAGCCTGTGCTGGCGGGGATGCAGGAGGACCCTCCGGGCGTGCTGATCGCCGAGGACTACTCGCTGCTGTCGGCGCTCGATAGAAACGGGCGGCTGGCGTGGCGCGGCCCGGCGCTGCGCGGTGCCCTGGTACGGCTGACGCACGATGAGGGCTGGAGGCTCGGCTGGGCGGACTATGAGGACGGGAGCTTTGAGCTGTGGCGGCTGGGACGGTAAGTATCAGCCACGCCTAAACCAGTTCGTCTTCTCTGAACCAGAGCGCCACCTCTTCGTCCGCGGCGGCCGGATCGCTCGATCCGTGCACGACGTTCATCTGGATGCTTGTCGCGAAGTCCCCTCGAATGCTTCCGGGCTGTGCCTCGGCGGGCTTCAGCGCGCCCAACATGTTGCGCACGAGCAGCACCGCGTCCTCGCCCTCCCACACCGTCGCGATAACCGGCCCTGACGTGATGAAGTCCACAAGCTCACCGAAGAACGGCTTGCCTTTGTGCGCGCCGTAATGCGCCTCGGCCAGCTCCCGGCTGACTCTCAGCATCTTCATGCCCGCCAGCCGAAGTCCGCGCCTCTCAAACCGCCCGATGATCTCGCCGGCAAGCTTTCGCTGGACTCCGTCCGGCTTCACCATCACGAATGTTCTCTGAATCAACTGACTGTCTCCCGTGCGTAGCTTCTCGCGCATACAGATTACCGGCTGCGAACGGGAGGCGCAATACGCACCGCGGCGATGCCCATCAGCCCGAGCGGAATCGCGAAGGGATACGACGCCCAGACGGCACGGCCGTCCGCATACGCAGAGAACAGTAACCCCACAGCCAGCAGCATCGAGGCGGCAAACCCTGCCTTCAGCATGTGGATCGCGGGCGATTGCGGCAGGCTCTTGCGGCAGGCATTTAAGGCCAGCAGCCCCGGCAGGCCGAACGACAGCAGCAGGCTGATCCAGGCACGCGGGCGCGAAACATTGAACAGCAGATACTCCAGCGAGGGCACCCACAGGTACCTGCCGGCCTGCGGCGCTGAAGCCCTCATCAGCAGGGTGAGGGCAATGAACAGTGCGGCCGCCGCGGCGAAGAGCGCCACGCGCCGCCCGCGCCCCTCCGCGGGGATGCTTGCTCCGGCCGACGCGAGCACGAGCAGCAGCGCGGACTCTTTCGTGAGCGTGGCGGCGGCGAGGACCAGCAGAAACGACGCGAGCTTGTCCGAAACGAGAAAAAAGACGCCCGCCGTCAACAGGGACACAAGAACCGGATCCACATAGCCGATCGCGCCGTAGTAGAACGCTGGAAAGGAAACGGCAAACAGAGCGCCTGCTGCGGCGCCCATACGCCGCCCAAGCCCCAGCCTCAGCGCCGTCAGATACAGCATCAGGACGCCCCCCGCAAGGCTGACGGTGTTCACGACGTTGATTGAGGTGAGCGGGCTCCAGGGCAGTCGGGCGGCAATGCAGGGCACGAGCGGACGGAAGATGAACGGCGCTTTCAAGATGCTTCCGCCGCCCGTCCCGCGCAGATACTCGACAAATGCCACATAGACCGACGCGTCGCCCATCGCGTATGTGCCCGGAGCGCCGCCTGCGGTGAGCCTTCCCAGCCCTCCCACATCCGCGCGATTGAACCGCGGCAGGCAGACAACGAGAAGAATCAGCCACAGAGCCGCGACGACAGGCAGATCGCGCCGCCCGAACCTCACCGCACCAGCCCCGTGCCGCGCCATAACGCCCCGAGCGGAAGCTCGATCTCGTCTCCGGCCGTCATATCATCCGCGAAGCAGAACATGCCCCTGTGGGGGACGGCGGCGCCGCCGTCCCCAGAGCAAGGGCGCCCGTCACGATACGCACGGGCAGAGAGCTCATTTTCCCGTCAGCCTGAATGCGTAGCTGCCCGATCCGGCCTCGAACTTCACCCAGCGCCCGGCGTCCTTAGCCGAGGAAAGCCCCGGCGCGGGCGCAAACGCTCCGCCCTGCCAGACCGCCCGTCCGCTCTCGGTGATGGTGACATCCGCGCGTCCGCCCTTCGGCACCCACACCGCCGCGCTCGAGTTGGCCGGGATGGTGACCTCCAGGGTCACACCGCTGTCGTCGCGCGTCCAGTGCGATGACACCTTCCCGCGCACCGTGTCCACGGAGGCTTTCGCCTCTTTGAGGTCACCCATCAGGTGCGGCTTGATCTCGAAGTGCTCGAAGCCGGCTCTCTCCCACTCCGGCCTGATGCCCGCGATATCACTGTAGAACCACCCGCTGATGAACCCGAACGCCGGATGGTTGTGCGAGTTCATGCCGGGCCCGGTCTCGTACTTCCAGAGTTCCCATATGGTTGTCGCGCCATTCGCGAGCATGAATCCATAGCTGGGATAGTCGCGCTGGTTTACCACGGTATAGGCGACATCCTCGAGACCCTCGTTGCAGAGAACGTCGAACATGTAGCGCGCGCCCAGGAACCCCGTGCTGAGGTGCCCCTTGTGCGTGACCATAATGTCGTGCTTCAGCTTCTCGACGACCACCTGATGGTGCTCCGGCGGAACGATTCCCAGGAACAGCGGCCAGATGTACGAGTACTGGCTACCGTTTCCGTAAACGCCCGTCTCCGCGTTGAAGAACTTCTTGTTGAACGCCACGGCGATCTTCGCGCAAAGATCCCTGTATTCGCGGGCGTCGGCGTCCTTGCCGAGCACTTCGGCGATGTCGGCCACGATGTCCGCGGCGCTATAGAACGCCCCGGTCGAGATCAGGTCTCTCGGCGTCTCGACAACGCCCACCCAGTCGCCGTAGTTGTTGCGCCCGTGGATGAACTCCGGTGCCTCGCGGCGCACCATCTCGACGTAGCGCTTCAGCCCGTCGTAGTGCTTCACGAGAAGCTGGCGGTCACCTGTGTGCCTGTACATATCGCGCACGATGAAGTGATACGCGCCCGCCCACATCGGATCGCCGGGGTTGCTTCCCCAGATGTGCGGCACAGTGTCGGGAATCCGGCCATCCTCGCCCTGAGCGTCCTGGATATCCTGCAGGAACTTCGTGTACGCGGCTGCCATGTCGAAGTTGTAGAAGCCCATGTCCGACGTCATTCCCGCGTCGCCCATCCAGCCCTGGCGCTCGTCGCGCTGCGGGCAGTCGGTGGGGATGCTGTGGAAGTTCGTCTTGAAGCCCCAGAGGCTGTTGCGCTGAATCTGGTTGATCAGCTCGTTCGAACACTCAAATGTGCCGCACTGCGGGAAGTCCGTGTGAACCAGCCGCCCGCTCAGCACATCCTTGCTTTCCGGCCGCCCGGGGTAGTTCTCCACCTGCACGTAGCGGAACCCGTGGTAGGTAAACCGGGGCTCGTACAGCTCCTTGCCCTTGCCCTTCAGCGTGAAGCGGTCAGTCGCCTGCGCCGAGCGCAGGTTCTCCATGTTCACAGTGCCGTCGGGGTACAGAAGCTCCGAATGCTTCACGGCAATCTCGTGCCCTGCGGGGCCCTGCGCCCGAAGCTGGCACCAGCCCGAGAAGTTCTGCCCGAAGTCGAACACCAGGGCGTCTCCCACTCCCTTCATCGTCGCCACCGGAATGGTCTCCGTGACCCGGATTGGCTGAATCATCTGGGCCGACAGATTGGCCGTGGGCGCCGCGATGACGCTCACGTCCTTCCAGGCGGAATCGTCAAATCCGGGCTCGTCCCAGCCCTGCTGCTCCAGGCGGGCGTCGTAGGTCTCGCCGTGGTAGAGCGAGTTGTCGAGGATCGGGCTGTCGCCGCGCTTCCAGCCGGGGCCTGTCGCGAAGGTGACATGCGTCCCGTCTTCGAGGTCCAGGTTGATCTGCGCGAGCGCACACGGGGAGCCGCCGTACCAGCCTCTGCCCATCATCAGCCCGACGGCGTTCTTGCCCTCGCGCACCATATCGGTCACGTCGTAAGTGCTGTAGAGGCAGCGGGTGCCGAAGTTGGTGTACGAGGGGTCGAGCACGCGGTCACCGACCTTGCCGCCATTGATATAAAGCTCGTAGTATCCCAGGCCGACCACGTACGCGCGCGCCCGGCGCACCCGCCTAGCGGCATCGAACTCGGCCCGGAACATCGGCGCGACGCGCGACGGCACGATGGACTTCGTAAGCCCCTCGGTGAGATGCGCGGTGGTCCAGCCGTGCGATTCGGTGCTGTCGAGGGCCCGCACCGCAGCGCCGGCGGCCACGTTCTTGCCCGAATCGTCCAGAACCTGAAGCTCGGCGAGCGCGAAGAGCTTCTGCCCGTCAATGCGCTGATAGAGACGGGTGACCGTCACGCGCACGTAGCGGGCGCTGACCGGCTCGAAGGTGAACTCGACAGGAGTCTCTCCCGGATTCGGCTGGTCTTCGGCCGAGCGGTCGGCCAGCAGCGACGCAGAGCCGAAATCGGGGTCGTCCGACGCCTCCACGCGGTAGCGCACGGGGAAGCCGAAGCCCGGCACGTCTTCGTTCCAGTTGTAGGGCCGGGCAGGATACAGAATCACCTTGCCGAACCGCCGTGCCTCGCCGAGGTCCACCTGAACCCACTTCGTCACGTCGGGGTTCGCGTCAGTGGCGGAATGGTAGCCGTTGCCGCCGATGGGGGCGGCGATCCACTCCGCCTTCCACTCGGCCGGGTTCAGAAAAGCCATTTCGAAGGTCGCGGGCTCGGACCAGTCGCTCTCTTGCCCCCTGGCATCCCACACGCGCACGCGCCACCAGTACGGCATGCCGCTCGCCAGCTTCTGCCCTTCGAGCGGGATGTTCGAGCACTCGCCGGACGCGACGCGTCCGGTGTCCCAGAGGTTCGGCTTTCCGCTTGCGAGCGAAGACGGCCCGGTTGCGACCTGAATCTGGTACGCGCTCTGCTTCGCGCCGCGGCCGTCCTGCTGGAAGAGCCACGAGAACCTGGGCTCGTGCGTGTCTATCCCCAGCGGGTTCACGAGGTACTCGGTGCGCAGGTGAGTGGCAGCGGGTTTGGAGCTGGTGGCTGCATCGGGCGCTGCCGCAGCAACGAGCGCCATGGCAAAGCCGGCTATGCACAGCAGAGACGTAAAATTGTTGAGAAATTGAATGTCGGGCATGGGTAATCCTTCAGAGATGCAGATTCGGGGGCAAGCCCCCGAGGTCAATACGCCGCGCGAACCCGGAAGTCCTGCTTCTGACCGGGCAGGTCTTTTTGACGGGATTGCCGGGGACAGCCTGGCAGGCACGGTCCTGGCAATCCCGCCAGCGGCGGCAAAAGCGGGGATGCGTGCGAAAGGCGAGATTCCTCGCCGCGGGCACCCCGGAATGACGGTATGCGAGCCGACACAATGCCCTCGCACGTCATTCCGGGCTTGACCCGCAAGTCCAGTCCAGACAGGCGCTGAATCATGTTCAGCATGACCACCCCTTTACGTCAGTCCGAACTCCGAGTGAGGAATCCTATCGCTTGGCGATCTTCGACCAGGAGTCCCGCAGAGTAACCGTCCGGTTGAACACCAGCCGTTCGGGCGTCGAGTCGCGATCCACGCAGAAATACCCCAGACGCTCGAACTGGTACCGCGTTCCCGGAGCGGCGCCGCGCACGCTCGGCTCCACATAGCAGGTGGTGCGCACGACGGATTCCGGGTTGATGTTCGCGAACCAGTCCTTGCCCTCGTCCACTTCATCCGGGTTGGGTTTCGTAAACAGATGGTTGTACAACCGGGCGTCGGCCTCGAGCGCTTCGTGCGCCGCAACCCAGTGCAGAGTCCCCTTCACCTTGCGGCCGTCCGGGGCGTCGCCTCCGCGCGTTTCGGGGTCATAGGTGCAGCGAAGCTCCACAATCTCCCCGCTCGCGTCCTTCACAACCTCTTCGCATTTGATGAAGTATGCGTTGCGCAGGCGCACCTCGCGTCCCGGCGCAAGGCGGAAGAACTTCGGCGGCGGGTCCTCGCGGAAGTCGTCGCGCTCGATGTAGAGTTCGCGCGCGAACGGCACCTTGCGCGTGCCGGCGTCCGGGTCCTCCGGGTTGTTGATGACGTCCATCTCCTCGGTCTGCCCCTCGGGATAGTTCGTGAGCACCACCTTGATAGGGTCTATGACCGCCATCACGCGCGGCGCGCGCTTGTTCAGATCCTCGCGGATGCAGTCCTCGAGCACCGCCATCTCCACGACGCTGTCGGTCTTTGCAATGCCGATACGCCCGCAGAAATCCTTGATCGCCTCCGGCGTGTATCCCCGCCTGCGCAGCCCGGCAAGCGTCACCAGCCGCGGGTCGTCGTAGCCGTCCACATATCCGCCGTTCACCAGCTCGATGAAACGCCGCTTGCTCATGACGCTGTGAGTCAGGTTGAGCCGCGCGAACTCGATCTGCCGGGGGTGATAGATGCCAAGCTGATCCAGGAACCAGTCGTACAGCGGGCGATGGTTTTCGTACTCCAGCGAGCACATGGAGTGCGTAATCCCCTCGATGGAGTCTTCCAGCCCGTGCGCCCAGTCGTACATCGGGTAGATGCACCACTTGCTGCCCTGCCGGTGATGATCCTCGTGCCGGATGCGGTACATAATCGGGTCGCGCATGTTCATGTTCGGCGAGGACATGTCAATCTTCGCCCTGAGCGTCCGGGCGCCGTCGGGGAACTCCCCGGCGCGCATGCGCTGGAACAGGTCCAGGTTCTCCTCTACCGGCCGGTTGCGGAAAGGAGACTCAATGCCGGGCTCGGTCGGCTTGCCGCGCATCTCGATGACCTGCTCGGGCGTCAGATCGCAGACATACGCGACGCCCTTGCGGACCAAGTCAAGCGCCCACTCGTACATCTGCTCGAAGTAGTCGGAGCCGAAGAAGAGCCGGTCGCCCCAGTCCGCGCCCACCCACCGCACGTCCTCGATGATCGCATCCACAAACTCCTGCTCCTCTTTGCTGGGGTTCGTGTCGTCGAAGCGCAGATTGAACGTGCCGCCGAAATCCTGCGCAATGCCGTAGTCAATCCACAGCGCCTTGGCGTGTCCGATGTGCAGATACGCGTTCGGCTCGGGTGGGAACCGGGTGACAACCCGGTCGAACCTGCCCGAGCGCAGATCCATCACCACGGCTTCCCGTAGGAAATCCAGACCCGCAAGAGGGGTGTCGGCATTCAGAATCGCGCGCGGAGCGCCGATTCCAGCTTCTGACTCACTCATAGAAAACACTACCTCGCTTGTTGACCCAATGCCGCGGCGTTAAGCTCCGCGGCGTGGTCTTTCTTCAGCATTTGACGTCACATTCTGAACTCTGGAGCGCCTTAAGGTCAAGCGCACCCGGCGAATCGCGGAATGTTGACAGACGACAGAGGAGAATTCGCGCCCATGCGATAACCTGCACAATGCCGGAGGCCACAAGCGCGCCGCCGGACAGCACGAGCCCCCGGAGCCTCTCACGAACAGCGAAAACCACACAACTGAGCAGCCTCTGGCGCGGCAGATGTTCCCTCTGGATCTGCTGCTGATTTTCTTCGTCACCGTTCTGGCCTACCTGCCGAGCCTGTCGAACGGTTTCGTGGACTTCGACGACCGTTTTTACATCACCGCGAACCCCACAATCCAGAGCCTCACCTGGGACAACCTGCGGGCGATCTGGACACGCTCGACCGGCCGACCTTACTACCCACTGGTGTTCACGGCCTACTCGATCATCCATGCTTTCCACGGCCTCGAAGCGTCCGCGTTCCACGCCGTGAGCCTGCTGCTGCACGCGGTGAACGCCGTTCTGGCGTACCTGCTGGTGTTCCGGCTCTTCAGAAGCCGCACGGTGGCGCTCATCACGGGGCTGCTGCTGGGGCTGCACCCGATTCACGTTGACGCGGTGGCGTGGGCGAGCGACCTGAAGGACGTGATGTCGGGGACGTTCGTCTTTCTGACGCTCCTGACATACATCCGGTTCACGAGGACGCACAGACACGGGTGGTACTGGCTGTCGCTGGCGCTGTATGCGATGGCGCTGCTGTCGAAGCCGATGGCCGCGCTGCTCGCGTTCCTGCTGCTGATCGTGGACTATCAGCAGCGCCTGACGAACCGCCGCCACAACGTGATCGAGAAGGTTCCCTACCTGCTGCTGGCCGTTATCCTGGGCTGGATAAGCTACCACGGGCAGGCCATGGGCACGGCCACGCGGGCGGGCACGGATCTCTCGTTCTACTCCTCCAGCAACGCCTGGTCGGCGTTCGGCTTCTACATCGTCAAGCTCATCTCGCCCGTGCGCCTGTCGGTGCTCTACGGTTCGGAGCATCTTCACTGGTGGAGCCTGAGCACAACGGTGCTGTGCGTCATGTTCGTCTCGATGACGGTCTGGATGCTGATGCTATCGCGCGACTATGGCTTCGGGCTCGCCTGGTTCGTGCTGTTCGCGACGCCGATTCTGGGTTTCATCCCGTTCGGCTACGTCGTGAGGCTTGCTCCGTACGCCAACCACTTCATGTATCTGGCCGACGTCGGCTTGTTCGTCTGCGCGGGACTCATCGTCCGCGATAGCCTGAGAGTGCTCCCGGATAGAGAGAGCCGCATAACACTGAAGGTCATCTCGGTGGGTGTGCTCGTGACGTTTGCCGTGATGACCTGGACCCGGTGCTCGGTCTGGAAGGACTCGGTGGTGATGTGGACGGACGCGATCCGCTACAACACCAAGCCGAACGCCACGATCGGGCACTACAGGCTGGCGCAGGCCTTGCTGGAAGCGGGACGGCGGGACGAGGCCATCTGGCAAGCGCGGCTTGCGCTTGAGGCCCACCCACGCAACACGAAGGCGCGAGCTCTCCTGAACGATCTGGAGGCCGGCGAATGAAATCGCGCAGCGCTGTGGAAACCAAACCCTCCGGACGGCTGCTGTCTCTGGATGTGTTCCGGGGCGCGACGATTGCGGCGATGCTGCTGGTGAACAACGCCGGCGACTGGAAGCACGTTTACGGCCCGCTGCGCCACGCGGACTGGCACGGGTGCACGTTCACCGACCTGATCTTCCCGTTTTTCCTGTTCATCGTGGGGGTGGCGATCGTGTTCAGCCTCAGCCGCCAGGCGGAGAAAGGAGCGAGCAGAGCGTCCATCGTGAAGGCGATCACGCGGCGCACGCTCATTCTTGTGGCGCTCGGAATGCTGCTGAACCTGGTGGGCCTTTTCCTGCTTCCGTGGAACGAGAGCTTCCGGCCGCTCGGAGTTCTCCAGCGGATCGGCATCTGCTACTTCGCGGCGGCTATTCTGACCCTCTATTTCAAGCCGCGGGGGCTGGCGGTCTGGTTTGTGGCGCTCTTAGCGGGATACTGGGCGCTGATGCTCTTCGCACACGTTCCGGGGCACGAGCCGGGCGACCTTACGCGCGAAGGCAACCTGGCGAGCGCCATTGACACCCGTCTGCTGGGCAGGCACTGCTACGAATTCGATCCGGACACAGGGCTGGGACACGATCCGGAGGGGCTGCTAAGCACAATCCCGGCCATCGCGACCGTGCTGTCTGGGTGTCTGGCGGGGTTCTGGCTGCGGCGCAAGGACGTTGGGGGCGGCGCGAAGGCGGCGGCCATGATCGGCGTGGGAGTTGTTCTGATCGGCGCAGCGCTTGTCTGGAACCAATCGTTCCCGCTGAACAAGAATCTCTGGACATCGTCGTACGTTCTGTTCTCGTCGGGCTGGGCGCTTGCGGTCCTCGGGGCCTGCTACTGGATGGTGGACGTTCGGGGATGGCGCTGGTGGACGATGCCGTTCGCCGTGTACGGCATGAACGCGATAACGGCCTACGTCGGCGTGGCGCTGGTTACCTATCTGACAATCGGGATCAAGATCCCGGAAGAAGGCGCGGAACCGGTCTTTCTCAAGACCTGGCTCTACAATCACGCCTACGTTCCCGTGTTCGGGCAGATATCGCCCTACCTTGCTTCGGCGGCGTACGGGTTCACTTACGTTCTGCTTTTCTGCGCCATTATGTGGGCGTTGTATCGCAGACGCATCTTTCTGAAGGTCTGAAGCGCGCCGGATTCTTGAATGCGGGGCGGCTTTCGGTTATCATCATGCGGGCCGCCGGCCGCAGAGCCGCACCCGCGGGAATCGCCGTTGCGCGGGGATATGGAGGGTCCACTGAAAACATGAGAAACCTCGCTATCATTTGTGCCGCACTTGTCGTTGCTGCTGCGGGCTGTTCCGCTCCACAGAAGGGGCCTCTCGGTTCCGAAGGCAACCCCATAAACATGGCGTTCGTGCCGTCGCTCGAGACAGGCCACATCACAGCCAGCGCCGATGTCCTCTCCGGCGAGATTGAGAAGCGCACGGGATACAAGATCAAGGTTTCGGTGCCCGTGAGCTACGCCGCCGTGATCGAGGCCATGGGCGGCGGCCGCGTGGACGTGGCCTGGTTCGCGCCGCTCTCGTATGTCCTGGCGCACGACAAAGTGGGCGCCGAGCCGCTTCTGATCGTTGAGCGGGACAAGCAGATAGACTATTTCGGGATCGTGCTCGTGCGAAAGGACAGCGGGATCAAGAGGCTCGAGGACCTGAAGGGTAAGCGTTTCGCGTTCGGCGACCCCCTTTCAACTTCCGGGACGCTGTATCCGAAAACGCTGCTCAAGAACCACGGAGTAGATCCCGACAAGGACCTGCAGGCCATATTCTCGGGTGGTCACGACAAGGCGATTATCGCGCTCTACAACAAGCAGGTGGACGCGTGCAGTTGCTACGGCGGTTATTTCCAGGATGCCCGCGACCGGGTGAAAGACACCATTCCGGACGTCATGGACAAGACTGTCATCCTCGCGAAGACCGACAAGATTCCCAACGATAACGTCAGCGTGCGCAAAGACCTCCCCGCTGACGTGCGCGAGAAGATAAAGACCGCACTGCTCGACATTTCGGCCAGCCCCGAGGGCAAGAAGATGCTTCTTGAGGTTGCGGACATCTATGGGTTGCGGCCAACGACAGACGAAGCCTACGACAGCGTGCGCAAGGCAGTCGAAGGATCGGGCATAGAGCTCGAGCAGGCCGTCCGCGACGAAGGGCCGAAGCGCAAGGCTCCGGCAAAGAAACCCTGATGGTCAAGGTCCGCGAACTCTCGAAGACGTTCCCTGACGGCACGCGCGCGCTTAACGACGTGACCCTGACGGTCAAGGAGGGGGAGTTCATCTCGATCCTTGGCCTCTCGGGCGCAGGCAAGAGCACCCTTCTGCGCTGCATCAACAGGCTGGTGGAGCCGACAAGCGGCACGGTGAAGGTTGACGGCAGGGATGTCACCGCCGCCGCGAGTGACGAACTGCGTGAGATTCGCCGCGAGATCGGCATGATCTTCCAGCAGTTCAACCTGGTCAAACGTGCGACCGTGCTCACAAACGTTCTCTCGGGGCGCCTTGGCTTCGTCCCGACGGCATGGGCGTTCGCTAACCGCTTCCGGCCCGGAGACTACGACGACGCGATGGCGAACCTGGAGCGCGTCGGCATTGCCTCTAAGGCAAACCAAAAGGCGGGAGAACTCTCGGGCGGGCAGCAGCAGCGGGTGGCCATCGCGCGCGCCCTGATGCAGCAACCGAAGCTGATTCTCGCGGACGAGCCAGTCGCGAGTCTCGACCCGGCCACCTCGCACTCGGTGCTGAAGTATCTGGAGGCGGTGAACCGCGACGATGGCATCACCGTGCTGTGCAATCTTCACGTGCTCTCGCTCGCCCGGCGCTACGCCACGCGGGTAATCGCCCTCAAGGGCGGCGAGCTTGTGTTCGACGGACTGCCGTCCGAGATTGACGAGGCCCGGTTCAAGGAAATCTACGGGCAGGACGCGGAGGAGCTTGAGATACGTTGAACGGCGAAGCAGCTAACGCGGGGAAGGCCCGTCTGGCGGCGGTTCTTTCGATCATCCCGGGGCTCGGCCAGATTGTTGCCGGGGCGCGGATGCGCGGCATCGGGTGGATGATCTTCTTTGTTGTGCAGATCGCTGTATTCTCGGCCACCGAGCGTGCCCACGCATTCTTGCCCTGGTACGCCTTCGCGAGAATGGGGGCGGTGCAGGCGTTTCTGTATTCGGTGCCATGGATGGTGCTCGTCTGGGCGCTGAACATCTGGGACGCCTACAAAGTGGGCCGGGGCAAGAGACCGTCCCTCGTCTGGCCAGCGCTCGTCATTTCGGCGCTGAACTTCGGTGCGGGCTGGCGCATCACCGAGATCAACCTCTACAGCCTCGCTGAGGGGTTGCCGGACATGAAGCACATCGCAATGGGGCTGGTCAAGCCGAACGTTATTGAGGGCAAGCATCCGAGCCCTGTGTTCCTGCTCAGCCTGAAGCTGATCGTGGACACGGTCTACATGTCGCTCATTGGCACGGTGCTGCCCATCCCCATCACGTTCGTGCTGTCGGTTCTCGGCGCACGAAACCTGATGAGCGGCAACTGGCTGACCAGGGGGATCTACGCCATCTCGCGGTCCATCATGAACCTGCTGCGCTCGATCGAGGTCATCATCATCGCCGTGATGCTGACCATAGCGGTGGGGATCGGCCCGTTCGCCGGGGTGCTGGCGCTTGCGATTCACGGAATCGGCGCGCAGGGCAAGCTGTATTCCGAGGCGATTGAAGACATTGACCCCGGCCCGGTGGAGGCCATCACCGCCACGGGCGCCAACTGGATTCAGAAAGTGCTCTACGGGGTGCTGCCGCAGGTGACGCCGCAGTTCATCGCCTTCACGATGTACCGGTGGGACATCAACGTGAGAATGGCGACCGTCATCGGCCTTGTGGGCGGTGGCGGAATCGGGTACACCCTATATCAGTACATCAACACGCTGCAGTGGAGGGAAGCGGGAACCGCGATCTGGCTGATCGCCGCAGCCGTCATTCTGATGGACTGGGCGAGCGCGCTTGTGCGCGAGAAGTATGCCTAACGCGTCCGCCTTTCCGCGAAGCGAGGAAAAACACAATGGCCATGGGTACCGAGCCCAGATCCCCGGCTCCGCCCGGAAAGAAGCAGATACCGCTTCCCGGCACGGGTTCCACGCTGGCCGCGCGGCGCGTGCTGCTGTAGAGGCCGCTACCAGGCGAGCGCTTCGGCCGGAACATGAGCGAGGTCAGGGGCTGTCCAGTCGGCCTCCGAAAGCTCGCGCGCGCTGAAGCTCGTCGTTATCCCCAGGCACCGGAAGCCTCCCGCCTTCGCCGCGCTGACGCCGTTCACCGCATCCTCTACCACAAGGCTCTCGTTCGGTGTCACGCCCAGACGGCTAGCGGCCAACAGGAATATCTCGGGATCGGGCTTCTTGTGCTTCACGTCCTGCCCGCACACGACGGCATCGAAGCTCTGCGCGCCCAGTCCGATCTCGCGCAAGTTCATCTCGACCTTCATGCGGTCGGCGCTGCTTGCGACCGCCAGCTTCGTGCCCCTCTCCCTCGCGGCGCTGATGAACTCGATAGCCCCCGGAAGCGGCCCGAGACGTCCGGCAATCAGGCCGCCGTAGATCGTGTATGTCCGCACCTTCGCCTGCTCGATATCGAGATTCAGGCCGTACTTCTCCGCGACTCCACCGATGTAGCGGTCCTCGCCCGCCCCGACGAACGGGACGAAGTCCTCCGGCTGCGCGCTCACGCCGCATTCGGACAGAAACTGAATGGCCGCCTGGCAGATGAACTCCTCGGAGTCTATGAGGACTCCGTCCATGTCGAAGATGATTGCTCGGGGCATACGGGCTGAGTCCTCTCTTACTGCTTGCGTTCCGTGCCGTGCGCGCGGATCTCGTCAATCGTGAACATCGCGCGAAGCTCGACGCCCGCCTCGGCCAGCGCTTCCCTCCCGCCCGCCAGGCGGTCCACGAGCGCCCAGACGGCTTTGACGGGATTTCCTGCCTCGCGCACCGCCTCGATGGCCCGGATCACCGACCCGGCGGAGGTGATGGTGTCCTCTACGATCAGGACGGGCTTGCCCTCGGGCAACAGTCCCTCGATGAGCCTGCCCGTGCCATGCTCCTTCGCCGACTTCCGCACAATGAAGCCCTGAGACGGCCAATCATAAAGCGGACTGAGCGCAACCGTTGCCCCGACGATAGGGTCCGCTGCCAGCGTCGGGCCCCCGACAACCGAGACGCCCAGCTCCTTCATGGCGTCGAGCACGAACCCGCCGATGAGCAGTGCACCGGCCGGGTACAGCGTCACCCGCCTGCAGTCGAGATAGAAGCTCGACTTCGCCCCGCTCGAAAGCGTGAAGTCGCCCTCCATGTAGGCGAGTTCCCGGACGAGGTCGAGAAGACGATTGCGTTTTTCGGAGGCGGACAAGCCGCTCAAGGGATAATCTGGCACTGGCGTCGCTCCCGCTCCTGGTCTGGCCAAGAGTCGGCGGGATTATAGCACGGGGCTCAGGGCTTCGGGCGCGTGATCTCATCCAAGGGGATGCTGCGCAGGCGAAGCGCCAGCCCCTTGCTCCACTGTTCGGTGTCGTAATACGTAAAGATTGCGCTGTCTTTCACGTAGATGATGCTCGTGTAGGCGTAGGAGTTGGTGGGGCTGTCCTCGATGTTGCGAATGCCCTCCCAGGTCGTCCCGTTATCCTGCGAGACGGCGATGGTCATCGGGTTTCTGCGCGCGCGGTAGTTCTTCACCGCCTCCGGGTTGTTGTTCCAGACGAGCAGCAGGTCGCGTCCATTCGGCAGCATTTTCAGCGTGGCGGGCGATTCGGGCGACACGATATCCGTTTGCTCGGCCTTGCTCCAGGTCGTGCCCTTGTCATCCGACCAGCTTTTGTAGATGTATCCCGTGGATGTGCGGATGATCATCAGCAGCCGCCCGTTCGCAAGCTCCACGACGCCGGGCTCCATCGCCCCTCTCAGCGGGGCCTCCAGATCGGGCGTTGACCTCTCCCACGTGCGCCCCCCGTCGTCCGAATAGACCACGAATACGACGAGCGGATCGGGCTTGCCGATATCGGGCGTGTAGGAGACGGGCGCGATCAGGCGGCCGCTGGCAAGCTGCACCACCCGGTCGTTGTTCACGATGTTGTAGCCCTCGGTCATCGTGCACCTGTGCGGCGGCCCCCAGCTTTTGCCCTCATCCTTCGAGACCCGTTGCCAGAGGTGCAAATCTGAGTTGGAGTTCTTGATGAGATAGTACAGGGCGACTGCGCCGGACTTCAGCCTCAGCAGGCTGGCGGACATGACGTTCTGCCTGCCGGTGTTGGGCTGAAGGACGAACGGCCTGCCCCAGGTCTTTCCCCCGTCCTTTGAGCGCATGCCCGCAATCTCGCCCGTCGAGTGGTCGGCGGTTCCGCCGGTGAATCGGCTCCAGGCGAGCAGCAGCGTGCCGTCCTTCAGCTCGACGATGGACCCCTCGGTGTTGCGGGGGTAGCGCTGCGTCACCGGAGCGACGAGCGTTGTGAACGGCTCGGCCGCGGCTTCGCAGGCAGCAAGACCGAGCAGGCAGATTATCACCAATGGGGTGTACGGCATTCTTGTTATATCTCCTGCACGTCCAGAATCGCGGAGGCGCGGAAACGGAGGAATTACGGAATTCCGGATTCCGCGTTTCCCCGGCCCTTCCGCGTCTCCGCGATTCAGCCCAATACCTCGGTCGCCCGCGCATCCAGCGACAGGTCGTCCGCCAACCCTGCTTTGAGACGCCACGAGCCCGCCGCGGCCACCATCGCCGCATTGTCGGTGCACAGGCGCGGCGGCGGGATGGAGAGCAACAGGCCCTCGCGCTCACATTCATGCCTCATGCGCGTCTGCAGCAGGCTGTTGGCAGCCACGCCTCCGCCAACGGCCACCGATGAAACGCCTTTCATCCGCGCGGCCCGGATTGTGCGGCGGACGAGAACGTCAACGATGGCGTCCTGCAGCCCGGCGGCGACATCGGCGAGCGATACATCGGGCGGGCGGCTTTCGATGTATCGGGTGACCGCGGTCTTGAGGCCGCTGAAGCTGAAGTTCAACGTCCTGCCCACCCGCGCGCGGGGGAAGCGCACCTTCGACGCATCGCCTTCCCGCGCAAGACGGTCCACCGCCGGCCCCCCCGGCCAGCCGAGCCCCAGAGCGCGGGCGGACTTGTCGAAGCACTCACCCGCCGCGTCGTCGGCCGTGCACGCCATGATCTCGTACTCTCCCAGCGCCTTCACATAGAGCAGGTCGGTGTGTCCCCCGGAAACGATGAGGCACACAAACGGGAACTCCGGCGCGGGTTCGGCAAGGAAGTTGGCCCAGATATGGGATTCCAGATGATGCACCCCGACGAGCGGCTTTCCGAGCGCAAGCGCCATTGCTTTGGCGGCCGACACTCCCACGATCAGCGCGCCCACAAGCCCGGGCCGGTTCGTTACCGCGATGCCGTCGAGGCCGCGGCCGGTGACTCCGGCGCGTTCGAGAGCCTCGTGAATGGCTGGCTGAAGGGACTCGACATGCCTGCGGCAGGCGATCTCGGGAACGACGCCGCCGAACTTCTCGTGGAGGTGGTCCTGTGAGGCGATGACACTGGATAGAATCTGGCAGCCGTCGCGAACAACGGCGGCGCAGGTGTCGTCGCAGCTCGTTTCGATTCCGAGGACGTTCACCCGGCGGGCCGGGGCTCTTCCAGCAGGCGCAGGGCGGCCTCGCGGGCGCTGAGCAGTTCGGTGTACGCCGGCGACCAGATGTCATCCACCCACATCACGACCGCGTCCTCGTTGTTGTCCGAGTAGTAGGCCTTGCGGATAGCCACGTCGCGGAAGCCGTACTTAGCGTACAGCGAGCGCGCCACGCGGTTCGATTTGCGCACCTCGAGCGTAATGCGCTGCGCCTCGTGCTCCCTGGCCGCATCGAGCAGCCTGAGCAACAGCCGCTCCCCGATCTTCTGTCCGCGGCTGCGGGCGGCGACTCCGAGAGTGGTGACGTGCACTTCGTCAATGATGAACCATATCCCGGCATAGCCCACGAGATCCCCGCCGCTCCAGGCGGCATAGTACTCGGCGCACTGGTTCGAGAGCTCGGTCTGGTAGGCATTCTCGCTCCAGGGGGTGGCGAAGCACTCGCGGTCGAGCGCCATCACCGCCGGAATGTCGTCGAAGCGCATCCGGGTGACGAAGATCTTCGGTATGGTATGAACGCCGGTCGCCATTGGTGTATCTGGGTTTCCTGCACGGAGGATATCACAGCATACGGCGATAATCAACGCGCCACATCAGCGCGGCTGACGGTTCGCTGAGCGCACGAAGATTTCGTACCCGGAGACCTTGCCGGACAGAGCATAGTGGGCGGCAATCTCGTCCTCGATCAGCCCCGGGCGCGGCGGAATCACCGGCCACAGGCCGTCCGTGCGCCCGGCTCCCTCGCCCGCGCACCGCCTACGCACCAGAATCACCACTGCCGGACGCTTCTCGAACCGCGAACGGAAGAACTTGTAATCGTCGCTGACAGCAAACGCACTCGAGAAGTAGCCCTGCGACACCACGCCCCCGGCCACCGGACAGCCGATGAGATAGTACAGGTGCGGAGCACGGTCCCAGACTAGCACCGGAGCGCCATCCGGCGTCATCGCCCGAACCCGTCCCGCCAGCGTGGTAAGAGCGCCCGAGACTGTTCGGTCGGCGGCCACCGGGCGCGCGGCATTGCGGATGTGGCTGACGCTGAGGGCTAGGCCGCAGATTATCAGCGTCCGCGCCACGACACGCAAGAAGAACCAGGAACGCTGGCGCAGCATCCACTGCAGCCCGGCCGCGCCGGTGATGCTCCAGATCGCGAGCGCCGGCGCCCAGGCAGAATCCGGCAGTCCGGGACGCAGGGCGAGTTCGATGAGGCTGAGCAGCAGCCAGAAAGCGAGAAACCTGCCCGGCTCGCCGTGCCGCCGCCACGCGAAAGCCCCCAGCCCCGCCGCAAACGGGATGACACCCGGAAGCGTGAACGCAAGCCGCTCCCAAAGCCAGCGCAGAAGCAGCGCATCCACCGTGGCGGCCCGGCTCTCGCCCACGGCTACATTGAACCGGTGCCGCCATGCCCCCGGACCCCATACCAGAAGCTGCTCGCGCATGTCGCCGAACGCATTCGCGGCCCCCAGCCACGCCACGACAGGAAGCAGATACAGCGCCGCCCCCAGAACGAACCACGCCAGCGCTGCGCCCGCCATGCGCCGCGCAATGGCCAGCAGAAGCAGGCACGGGATGATGGCCGCCGGGCTGATGAGCACCGCGGCGGCAGCCAAGAACCCGCCCACGAGCGCCCGCGCCCAGTCGGCGACGAACCCGTGGGCAGCCAGCAGATAGAGCGCCCACAAAAAAAGAAGAGCGGCCCACCCGGCGGGCTGCGCCGGCACTCCTCTGGACGCCCCGTAGTAGAGCAGCGGATAGGCGATTCCAGCCAGCATTGCGGCGAGCGTGGACCGGCAGAAGCGCCGGGTGATAAGATACACGGCCAGCGAACTGAGCGTGACGGCCAGCGCATCGGCGAACCAGAGGGCGGACCCCGACGCGCCGAAAGCGAGCACGATCAAGCGATACAGAATATACAATCCGGGTGCCTGATCGCAGTAGAGATCGCGGTACAGCATCTGGCCGCCCGCAAGCGCCGAAGCGGCCGAAAGATGCTCGGCCGCGGCCCGCCCGGGCGCTCGTCCCGGCAGGCACCAGGCGGCCGCGCCAATCGCCGCAAGCACCACCAGCGGCGCCGCGATGGCGCGAATCGGGCGCGGGACATCGCGCTCGGGGGGCATCTGAGGTTTGAGTCCGCCGTTCTCCAACAATTAGGGCTGTCCTTCTCCCCTGTCTCAAAGCAGCCCGGAAATCCACGGGCCAATCTGACTATACTTCGGCTGCCAGGCGGAGTCAATCACACCGCGGCAGGATGAAGCGCCCGCCGCGGCGAAGCAGGACCTCGTGACCACCAGCGCTCCGCATACCATCCTCGCGTTCGACCCGGGCACAGCGACCGTCGGCTGGGCGGTGCTGTTGCAGGAGGGCAGCCGCGCGCGGCTGGGCGGCTGCGGCGCACTGAGGACAAGCAAGACCGAAAAGCCGCAGGCGCGCCTGATGAATATCCACACGGATGTCCGCGCCCTCATCGCCGAGTGGCGCCCGGACGTGATGGTGCTCGAGCGGCAGTTTTTCGCGAAGAATCAGACGACTGCGACGACGGTGGGCCAGGCGGTGGGCGTGATTATGCTAGCGGCGGCGGAGGAAGGGCTGGACGTGTTCGAGTACACCCCTCCGCAGGTCAAGCTCGCGGTCGTGGGCGAAGGCAACGCGGACAAGAAGCAGGTTCAGTATATGGTGACGCGGATTCTGAACCTGAAACAGACGCCGAAGCCCGACGACGCCGCCGACGCAGTGGCCATCGCCATCTGCCACGCGAACTCACGAAAGCTGCAGCAGAGAATGGACGCCGCCTACCCCTCGGCGGGCAATTCGAACACGTAGTGCACCAGGCGGTCCACTTCTTCGAAGCCCAGCGCTTCGTGCACCATCTGCGCGACGCCGTTTTCCACCACGCAGCTCGACGCGATCTCAGCGCAGCCCCGGTGGCGTGCCCAGTCCGCTGCGGCCTCCAGAAGCCGGGTCGCGCAGCCCTGCCGCCTCAGGTCTTCATCCACATACCAATTTTCGACGCGGGCGACCGGGCTCGATAGGCAGCCCTCGGCGTATGGGCGCAGCGAAAGCTCCATCAGGCCGCCCAGCATCCCGCCCGGCCTCTCAACAACAAGGGTGCATAGGCGCTTGTCACCGTCGGGGAGATACGCGGCGATCTCTTCGCGCAGCTCGTCTTCGTCCGCGTCCGGCCACAGCGCAAGCCGCAGCCGCACCCACTCCGTTTCGTCATCAGCACGCAGGAATCGAATGGTCATGGCGCGGGACACTTACACACCGCGGTTGCGTTATCCTGCCGCGACGCGCCGGGAGAAGGCTAATGATGTGCCGTGAATATGGTTCACGCCCCGCTCTTTCTCCCATGAGACACACGTCCCCACCAAACACGGAGCGCTACGGACAGCCCCACGTCATCATCGGCGACGACACGCGCACATCGTGGAACGCTTGGCACGCAGGTAACGCGGGAAGGCATTTGGGCGCACAACCGAGAACTATCAACCAGAAAAGGAACCCGACCTATGCTAAGAGAGCCACCCGTCAGCAACAGAGAACTGAAGACCGTTCCGGTAGCGTGTGACCTTGCCGTAATCGGAGGCGGCATGGCGGGCGTCTGCTGCGCCATCACCGCCGCGCGCGAGGGGCTGAAGGTCGCGCTCGTTCAAGACAGGCCCGTGCTGGGCGGCAACGCTTCGAGCGAAATCCGCCTCTGGGTGCTCGGCGCCACGGCCCACATGACCAACAACAACCGCTGGTCGCGCGAGGGCGGCGTCCTGGACGAGCTTCTCGTCGAGAACCTGGCGCGCAATCCGGAGGGCAACCCGGTCATCTTCGACACGATCCTGCTCGAAAAGGTGCTCGCGGAACCGGGCATGACGCTTTTGCTGAACACGGCGGCGTACGAAGTGACAAAGAAGGGTGATTCCGTCGCGTCCGTGCACGCGTTCTGCAGCCAGAACTCGACCATCTACGACATATCGGCGCCGCTCTTCTGCGACGCCTCGGGCGATGGAATCGTCGGGTTTCTGGCGGGCGCGGCGTTTCGCATGGGCGCGGAGCCCGAAGCGGACTTTGGCGAGAAGTTCGCCCCGTCGCAGGACTACGGCGAACTGCTGGGGCACTCGATCTACTTCTACTCGAAGGACGCCGGACGGCCGGTGAAGTTCACGCCCCCGAGCTACGCCCTCGACGATATCCCCGCGAAGATCCCGCGCTTCAGAAACTTCAGCACATCAACTCAGGGCTGCGATCTCTGGTGGATCGAATGGGGCGGCCGGGGCGACACCGTGCACGACACCGAGGCGATCAAGTGGGAACTCTGGAAGGTCGTTTACGGTGTCTGGAACTACATCAAGAACTCGGGCAAGTTTCCCGATGCCGCGAACCTGACGCTCGAATGGGTGGGGCTGATCCCGGGCAAGCGCGAAAGCAGGCGCTTCGAGGGGCCGTACATGCTGCGCCAGCAGGATATCGTTGAGCAGAGGGTCTTCGAAGACGCGGTCGCGCACGGCGGGTGGTCCATTGACCTCCATCCCGCGGACGGCATCTACAGCGAGAGGCCCGGCTGCAACCAGTGGCACTCGCGCGGGGTGTACCAGATTCCCTACCGCTGCCTGTTCAGCCGCAACGTGACCAATCTGTTCCTCGCGGGGCGCATCATCAGCACGTCGCATGTGGCCTTCGGCTCAACGCGAGTGATGGCGACCTGCGCCTGCGCGGCCCAGGCGGCAGGCGCGGCGGCGGCGATCTGCGCGGCAAACAAGCTGGCTCCCGCCGATCTCGCGGAGGGGCGGCGCCTGAAGGAGCTTCAGCGAAACCTCATCCGCGCGGGGCAGCACATCCCCGGTGTGCGTCTAGACGACCCGGAAGACCTCGTTCCCAGTGCGAAGATAACAGCCTCAAGCTCGCTGGCACTGAAGGAGTTGAAGCCGGACGGCCCACTCGTGCCGCTCGACCGGTCGCGCGCGCAGATGCTGCCCGTCCAGAAGGGGCGCATGCCCGCCGCCACGTTCCGGGCTTCGGTCAGCGAGGACACGTCGCTGCGCATCGAACTGCGCTCGACTCTGAGAGCGGGCAACTTCAGCCCGGATGTTGTGCTGGCGTCGAAGGTGGTTGGGCTGAAAGCGGGCGAAGACGTGCCCGTGCAGGCGGATTTCGGCGTCGAGGTGGACCAGCCGGGGTATGTTTACTTCTGCCTGCTCAAGAACGAGCGGGTTCAGGTGCGCACGAGCGAGACGCGGGTGACCGGACTGCTCTCGCTGACGCTATCGCGAACGCAGAGGCCGGACGGCGACATCGGGGTGGAAGCGTTCGAGTTCTGGTGCGCCGGCCGTCGGCCCGGCGGGCAGAACCTGGCGTTCACGCTGTCGCGTCCGCTGGAAGCCTTCCGGCCGGAGAACCTGGCCAACGGCTTTGCGCGGCCCACCACGGGGACGAACGCCTGGGCCGCGGACCCCGGCGACAAGGCGCCATCGGTGACGCTCTCGTGGGACAGGGCACAGACAATCGGGCGCATCGAGATCAGCCTCGACACCGACTTTGACCATCCCCTGGAGCCCGTCCAGCACGGTCACCCCGAATCGGTGATCCCGTTCTGCCTGAAGCGGCTGAGGGTACGCGACGGCGCGGGAAAGACGCTCGCGGAGGTTACGGACAACCACCAGACCCGCGTGACGCTGCGGCTCGACCGGCCGGTAAGCGCGAAAAGCCTGGTGTTCGACGCGCTCGAGCCCGCGGGCGCCGTACCCCCTGCGCTGTTCGAGATCCGTTGCTACCCGGGCTGAGTCCCCTTCATGTCTGCTTGAACCTGTAGTCTAGGGCCTTGTGCCCGTCTCTCCGACGCCCACGGGTGGCGCGGTTGCGTGGGGCCGGGCTGCCGCCCGGACTCATTGCCTCTGGCGCACGCTTTGAGTATAAACATGGTGTCAGCGCGAGGACCGCAGTATCTCTGGCCCCGCCATCCATCGAAAGACAAGACTCACTATGCCGAAGACCATGTTCGAAAAAGTGTGGGACGCGCACGTCGTGCACGAAGAGCCCGGACGCCCGACGCTCTTCTACATTGACCTGCACCTGGTTCACGAGGTCACCTCTCCGCAGGCGTTCGAAGGCCTGCGCCTTGCCGGGCGCGAGGTGCGCCGCCCCGAGCTGACCGCTGCGACCATGGACCACAACGTCCCCACCACCGGCCGTTCGCAGCCGATTGAAGACCCCATCTCGAAGCAGCAGATGGAGACACTCGAGCGCAACTGCCGCGAATTCGGCGTGCCGCTGTACGATCTGTTCACCCCGAAACAGGGGATTGTACACGTCATCGGGCCGGAGCTGGGGCTGACGCGGCCGGGAATGACCATCGTCTGCGGCGACTCGCACACGAGCACTCACGGGGCGTTCGGTGCGCTGGCGTTCGGCATCGGCACGTCCGAGGTGGAGCATGTGCTGGCGACGCAGACCCTGCGGCAGGCGGAGCCGAAGACCATGGAGATTCGCGTGCAGGGCGCGCTGCCGCCGTGCGTGACGGCAAAAGACGTGATCCTGGCCATCATCGGCAAGATCGGCGCGGACGGCGCGACCGGCTACGTGATCGAATACACGGGCGAGGCGATCCGGTCTCTGAGCATGGAAGGCCGGATGACGGTCTGCAACATGTCCATCGAGGCGGGTGCGCGCGCCGGAATGGTCGCACCGGACGAAAAGACGTTCGAGTTCGTGAAGGGCCGCGAGTTCGCGCCGAAAGGCGCCGCATGGGACAAGGCGGCGGCTTACTGGAAGACGCTGCCGACGGACCCGGGCGCTCAGTTCGACAGGGTGGAGACACTGGACGCCGCGACACTGGAGCCGCACGTGACCTGGGGCACGAGTCCCGAGCAGGTCGCGCCCATCAGCGGGCGGGTGCCAGACCCGGAGAGCTTTGAGGACGAGACCGGCCGCAGAGCCGCGCGGCAGGCGCTGGAGTATATGGGCCTGAAACCCGGGACGCCGCTGACGCAGATCAAGGTGGATACGGTGTTCATCGGGTCGTGCACGAACGGCCGCATCGAGGATCAGCGGGCGGCGGCGGAGATTGTCAAGGGCAAGCGCGCGGCTGAGGGACTGCGCGCGCAGGTGGAGCCGGGGTCGGCTCCGGTTAAGGCTCAGGCCGAGGCCGAGGGGCTGGACCGGGTTTTCACCGACGCAGGTTTCGAGTGGCGCGAGCCGGGCTGCTCGATGTGCCTGGGGATGAACCCCGACATTCTGCAGCCGGGCGAGCGCTGCGCCTCGACGAGCAACCGCAACTTCGAAGGGCGGCAGGGCAAGGGCGGCAGGACGCATCTTGTGAGCCCGGAAATGGCGGCCGCGGCGGCGATCGCCGGGCATCTGGTGGACGTTCGCGGCTGGAACGGCAAGGAGTAAGAGATGGAGCCTTTTGTTAAGCTGACCGGCGTCGTTGCGCCGCTGCCGCGCGTGAATGTGGACACCGACCAGATCATTCCGAAGCAGTTTCTAAAGCGCATCGAGCGCACGGGCTTCGGCGAGTTCCTGTTCTTCGACTGGCGCTATCTGGAGGATGGCAAGAGCCCGAACCCGGAGTTCGAGTTGAACCGTCCGGGCTACGAAGGCGCGAGCATTCTGGTGGCGGAGCGCAACTTCGGCTGCGGGTCGTCGCGCGAGCACGCTCCGTGGGCGCTGCTGGACTACGGCTTCCGCGCGCTCATCGCGCCGTCGTTTGCCGACATTTTCTACAACAACTGCTTCAAGAACGGCGTCCTGCCCATAGTTCTGCCGGAAGAGACGGTGAAGCAGCTTCTCGCCAGAGCGCTGGAGCAGCCGGGCTGCACGCTGACGGTTGATCTGGAGGGCCAGACGATCAGCGGCGGGGGTTTGTCCATCCCGTTCGAGGTGGACGCGTTCCGGCGGCACTGCCTGCTGAACGGCCTGGACGACATCGGGCTGACGCTTCAGAACGAGGCCGAGATCACCGCGTTCGAGTCGCGCCGCCCGGCGTGGCTTGTGGAGTGCGGCACGTAAGTGCCGCTTTTCCGGCGCAACGCCCCAGACAAAGCGAAAGCTGTCGCTTTCGCAGTCCATAGTGGGGAATGCGGCCGTCAGGCCTCGCCGGTGATGCCCTCGAACAGAACGCTCGATAGATAGCGCTCTCCCGCGTCGGGCAGGATCGTAACAATCGTCTTGCCCTCAAACTCCGGCAGCTTCGCGAGCCGCACCGCCGCGGCCGCCGCCGCGCCACAGGAGATTCCGCAGAGGATGCCCTCTTCCCGCGCCAGGCGGCGGGCCATCTCGATGGCCTCCTCGTCGGTGACCTGCTCCACCCGGTCCACAACCGACAGATCGAGCGTCTCCGGGATAAACCCCGCGCCAATGCCCTGAATCTTGTGTGGGCCCGGCTGACGGGTTTCGCCGGCGAGCGCCTGCGATATGACGGGGCTGCCGCCCGGTTCGACCGCGACAGAGACGATCGGCTTGCCCCGCCGCTGCTTGATACAGCGCGAGATGCCCGTTATGGTGCCGCCCGACCCCACTCCTGCCACCACCACGTCCACCTTGCCGTCCGTATCGTCATAGATCTCCGGGCCGGTGGTCTCTTCGTGAATGCGCGGGTTGGCAGGGTTCTTGAACTGTTGCAGGAGGACGTACTTCCCGGGGTCGGATGCCAGGATCTCGTCCGCCTTCGCGATGGCCGCCTTCATGCCGCCCGCGCCGGGGGTAAGAACGACCTTCGCGCCGAGCGCGACCAGCACCTTTCGCCGCTCGGTGCTCATGGTCTCGGGCATGGTGAGCGTGACGGGATAGCCCCGCGCCGCGCCCACAAACGCAAGCGCGATGCCGGTATTGCCGCTTGTCGGCTCGATCAGTTCCTTGCCCGACCCCAGAACGCCCCGCTTCTCGGCGTCCCACACCATGGCTGCACCCACGCGGCACTTGACCGAGTACGCCGGGTTGCGCCCCTCGATTTTCGCGAGCACGGTCGCCCGCACTCCTTCCGTGACTTTGTTAAGCCGAACAAGCGGCGTGTGCCCTATGCTGAGAGAGTTGTCCTCGAAGTAAGCCATTCTTTGTCTCCGTTCGCGGAGGAGGTGGAGCAGAAGATCAAGGGGTGCATGCCGAAGAGCCGCTAGAAAACCTCTTCCAATGTCTTCGCGTTCTTGATCCGCTCGTAGCTGGAAAAGCGCGGACTCTGTAGGAAGCTGGTCTTGGTGCCGGCTGATGGCCTGATTGGCCCGATCTCTTGTGCGGGCTCTGCGAAGAACACCTTGTACTTGCCCCTATCTCCATAGGGTTCTATGCGGGCAACCGGCGCGATGTGGGTAATCGCGCTGATGGGGCTGACCTGGTAGGCTGCAATGTACTTGATGTCAGGGAGCCTCTTCTGGCTGATGCGGATTGCCCACCAGGCGTTTGAGTTAATGAATGCCCGCTGGAAGCTATCACTACGTGTCGGGACGACGATTGTGTCCAGCACCGGGTGAGGCTCTGTTGTCGTCGTGTCCGGCCCCACAGGAGGAACTCGGGGAGTAGCGCGCTCGTTGAGCCGTACCCGGATCGCCTCGACCACCTGCTGCCGCGTGATGCCCGCAAGCCCCGGGCGAGACTTCAGCTTCTGCCAGACCGCGCGGATGAGGTCGCTTTCCGGATTTGCCAGCCCCTCGGAAAGCACCGCATTCAGTCTGCTGGTGGCCGCATAACTCTCGATTATGCCGCTTGTCATGCCGTCCCGGCTGATCGCCCGCAGGAATTCGAGCGCTCTTGCGCCGTCCTTCAACTCCATATCCGCCATGAGCTTGTCCGCGGCCACCCCCCTATCACGTGGTTGTCGTAAAGCCGCCAGCGCCGGCCGCTGGTCAAGACAACCCAGCGCTTGCCGTTCTGGTTGGCGTAGTTGAGCGACTGCTGTACGTGCGAGTCCTTCAGTGAGGCGCTCCATGCCTTCGCCTCCAGATACCAGGTGGAGTCCGTGTCCGGCAGAATGGTGTAATCCGGGAACTGATTGCCCCCGTCTGCGAACTGCGGCAGGATATCCATGCGCGAGTAGCCGAGCGCGTTGAGCATCGGATCAATGATCCGGTAGCAGGTGACCGCCTCATTAGCGGGCGGATTGTCGTAATGTGCGGCCGCTTCCGCAATGGCGTTCTCTATGACGTTCGTGTTGTCGGGCATGCCTGGCGGAATCTCCTTCCCTGGCTTCTTCGCTGCGAGCCGCCATCCGTCCTCCTGCCGCGCCGCCCGCGTCAGGCCGCATCCGGCGTGGCGCGCGCTATCAGCTTGCTCAGCTCGCGCACCCAGAGGACCGAACTCGCCACCGCCGCGCACAGCGCCCAGTCGCGCCAACTGAGGGCCACGGTCGAAAACGCCGCCTGAAGGAACGGCACGGCCGTCACGGCCACCTGAAGCGCCAGCGAAAACGCCAGCGCCAGCCACAGCCAGCGGTTGCGGAACAAACGCGGAAGGGCGCTTCGCTCGTCGGAGCGGGCGTTGAACACGTTGAAGAGCTGGAAGAGCACCAGCGTCGTGAACGCCATCGTCTGACCGTACTTGAGGCTGCCCGTCCCCTCTATCAAACCCTTCGGCATCGCGGCGTCGAGCATCAGCAGCGTGCCGAGCGCCATCACGGGCGCAACGATCAGAATGCCCGCCCACATCTTGCGCGAGACAACGCCTTCGCTGCGCGAGCGGGGAGGACGTTGCATCAGCATAGGGTGCCCGCGGTCCACGCCCAGCGCCAGCGCGGGCGCGCCGTCGGTCACAAGGTTGATCCACAGAATCTGAGTGGCCAAGAGCGGCAGCACCAGCCCGTGCCCCTCCGGCTGAAGCCCGATGACCCCGGCAAACAGCACGCCGAAGAACATCGTCATCACCTCGCCGATGTTGGACGAAAGCAGATAGCGCAGGAACTTGCGGATGTTGGAGAAGATGGCGCGCCCCTCCTCCACCGCGCCCACAATCGTTGCGAAGTTGTCGTCGGTCAGAACCAAGTCCGCAGCCTCGCGCGAGACGTCCGTGCCCGTAATGCCCATCGCCACGCCGATGTCGGCGGCCTTGAGGGCGGGCGCGTCGTTGACGCCGTCGCCCGTCATCGCCACCGTGCGGCCGCCCTTCTGCAGCGCCTTCACGATGCGCAGCTTGTGCTCCGGGTTCACCCGCGCATACACGGACGACTCCAGCACAACGCGCTCCAGTTCAGCGTCCGTGAGCTTCTCGATTTCCGAGCCCGTCACGACTAGGCCGTCTTCCGAGATGCCCAGTTCCCGGGCGATGACCGCGGCGGTAATCGGGTGGTCGCCGGTGATCATAATCGGGCGGATGCCGGCACTGCGGGCGCGCTCCACGGCGGGCTTCGTCTCTTCGCGCGGAGGGTCTATCATCCCGATGAGGCCGACAAAGACCAGCCCCTCCTCCAGGCTCTCGTCCACAGCTCCGGGGTCGGACGAGTTCGCGGGCAGCTCGCGTAGCGCAACGCCCAGTGTCCGCAGAGCCTGCCCGGCAAGCTCTTCGTTCGTGCGCAGAACCTGCTCGCGCCGCTCGTCGGTCAGCGGACGGTACTCCCTGCCCACCAGCTCGTGCGAGCAACGCACCACCAGAACGTCCGGGGCACCCTTCGTGAACGCGAGCACCCGCTCGCCGCGCTCGGCGTCGGTGTGAACGGTGGTCATGAGCTTGCGCTCGGACGAAAACGGTATCTCGGCCACCCGCTCGAAGCGGGCATCCAGCGACTCGCCGGACAGCCCCGCCTTGCGCGCCGCCACGATGAGCGCGCCCTCGGTCGGGTCGCCCTGCACCGTCCACCGCCCGTCGTGCTCCTGCAGCACGGCGTTGTTGGCCCGATCGCCCACCAAAAGCGCGCGCTCGAACTCAAAGCGGCGATCGCCTTCCAGCGGGGTTCCGCTCACGACGCCGATATCGCCCGTGGGAGCGTATCCCGTTCCGCCCAGGCGCACCTGCCCGCTCGCCGTGGCAACCACGCGGACGGTCATCTCGTTGCGCGTGAGCGTGCCCGTCTTGTCGGAGGCGATGACGTCGGCCGACCCGAGGGTTTCGACCGCCGCCAGCCGCCGGACGATGGCGTTGCGCTTGGCCATGCGCTGCACGCCTATGGAAAGCACGGCGGTCACCACCGCGGGAAGTCCCTCCGGAACGGCGGCAACGGCAAGCGCGACGCCCAGAATCAGAACATCGAACAGCGCCGAAAGCCTGCGCACATGCTCGACGGACACGATGGTGGCGATCATCACGATAGCGATGACGATGATGATGATGCCGAGCAACTTGCCCAGCCGGTCAAGCTCCTTCTGAAGGGGGGTCGCCTCCTGGGGAGCCTCCTTGAGCATGCCGGCGATGCGCCCCAGCTCGGTGCCCGCGCCGGTGGCGGTCACCACCGCCTTTCCGCGCCCGTAGGTGGCGTCCGTGCCGCTGAAGAGCATGTTGCAGCGGTCACCCAGCGTAGCCTCTTCGTCCAGCGCCGCGACACTCTTGGAGACGGGCAGGCTCTCGCCGGTGAGAGCGGCCTCGGCCACATGAAGGGCGGTGGACTGCAGCAGCCGCGCATCGGCGGGGATGGTATCGCCTTCCTCCACCAGAATGATGTCCCCCGGCACAATCTCGGCGGCGGGAACGCTGCGACGCTGCCCCACGCGCACCACGGAGGCGACTGCGGCCGCCATCTGCCGAAGCGCGGTCACCGCCGCCTCGGCCCGGGCTTCCTGAACGTAGCCCATCAGGGCATTCAGCATAACAATCGAGAAGATCGCGATGGCCTCGTACGGAAGCTGTGAGTCGCGCTCCACCAGCCACAGCACGGCCGAAATCGCCGTGGCGACCAGCAGCAGGATCACGAGCACGTCCTGGAACTGCGCCAGGAATCTGCGCCATGCGGGAGTAGGCTCTTCTGCCGCAAGTTCGTTGCGCCCATGCTTTTCAAGCCGCGCCCGCGCCTCGTCCTCGCTCAGGCCGCAGCGCGGCTCCACTCTCAACGCCGCAAGAACTTCCTCCGCCGTCTGGAGATACGGCTCGCCGGGTATCCCGGCAGTGTCAGCGTGTGCGGTACTTTCTTCCTGTTTCATAATGCGCCAACATCTTACTTCAGACCGGCAACAAACCGCGCTGTTTCCACGCCGCAAAACTGCCCGCAACCCTTGACTTCGGAGGCGTCCAGGGCCTAAGGTAAGAGCCGTTGAAACTGAAGGGACACGAGTCCATAGCAGAGGAGAGCGCAATGCAGTACACCCAGCTTGGCAAAACGGACCTCAAGGTCTCGCGTATCTGTTTCGGCTGCTGGCAGCTCTCGCCGCGGTTCTGGGGCGAGGTTGACCTGCGGGAATGGACGGCCGCCCTGCGCGCGTCCGAAGAAGTGGGCGTCAACTTTATTGACACCGCCGACGCGTACGGCGACGGGTTCGCTGAGACAAGCCTTGGCGACTTCTTCGCCGCCGAAGGCTGCCGCGACCGGTTTGTGCTGGCGACGAAGTTCTACTGGAGCTTCGAGACCGGCAAGCGATATCCCGACACCTCGTACGAATACATTCTGCGGGAGTGCGAGGCGTCCCTGAAGCGGCTGAAGACGGACGTCATTGACCTGTATCAGATTCATGCTTGGGACCCGCTCACCCAGCCGGACGAGGTCGCGGCAGCGCTGAACCGTCTGAAGAAAGAGGGCAAGGTGCGCTGGTTCGGGGTCAGCAATCTGAACGTCGAGCAGATGCGCGCCTACCAGCGCCACTTCGACGTCTCTTGCCTGCAGCCGCTCTACAACATGCTCGACCGCAAGGTGGAAGCCGAGGAGCTGCCCTTCTGCCAGAGCGAGCGCATCGGCGTCATCACCTATTCGACGCTGTGCCGGGGACTCCTCTCCGGCAAATACAGCAAGGATCAGACCTTCACGGACGCGCGCGCGAACAGCCCGCGCTTTCAGGGCGAGCGCTTCGCGCGGATTCTGGACCGGCTGGAGCAGACGAAGCCGATCGCGGAGAAGTACGGCCTCACAACGCCACAGCTCGCCGTGCGCTGGGCGCTCACGAACCCGGCAGTGACGTCGGCGATCGTGGGCGTCAAGAAGCCGGAACATATCACAACTATCGCCCCGGCGGCGGACGGTGTGCTGTCCATACCGGACTGGCATGCCTTGGCGGAGATGGTTTATGACAACTAAGGGGGCAGCAAGCGTCTGAAGCGGACGGAGAACAAATGACATCGCGCATTCTTACGGGAACGGTGGTAACAGGTTTGATGGCAATATCGCAGTTCGCAAGTGCGGCAGTACCGAGCAGCACTGAAAGGGACGAGGCGCGGAGGTGGGCGGCCGCGCGGTTTGAGGGCAAGGTCGAGACAGATGGGGGCAAGGCCGGGCTGGTCGTGCTCGCAAACAACGATCCGGTCACCCGCAACCAGCGGCAGGGCAGGCCCTTGAATATCGCCGGAAAACAGTACACGCGCGGGATCTACTGCCACGCGGTCAGCAAGGTCGTCGTGCAGCTTCCCGGTCCGGGCAGGACGTTCGAGGCCGTCACCGGCGTGGACTCCAACGAGCAGACCTCCGGCGGGCGCGGAAGCGTCGTGTTCTCGGTGACGGTGAAGGGCACAGAGCGGTTCAACTCGGGCCTCATGAAGGAAGGGATGCCTGGCAAGAAGGTGTCCGTTGACCTCGGCGGCGCCACGGAGTTCGTGCTGGAAGTCGGCGACGCGGGAGACGGCATTTCCTGCGACCAGTCGGACTGGGCCGACGCGAAGGTTACGCTGGCGAGCGGAGAGGTTGTCTGGGTTGGCGACCTTCCCATTCACGGCGACCGGGTGCGCACCTATTCGACCGAGCCGCCGTTCTCGTTCGCCTATGGCGGCAAACCGTCGCCGGAGCTGCTGAAGGCGTGGAAGTTAGAGCGCCGTTCCAGAAAGATTGATGCGAACCGCACAGGGCGGACGCTCGTCTGGACCGACTCGTCCACGGGGCTGCAGGTGCGCTGCGAAGCCGTTGAATACAGCGATTTCCCGACGGTGGAATGGACGGTCTTCTTCAAGAACACCGGCAAGACCGATACGCCGATCATCGAGAATGTGCAGGGACTGGACGTCTGGTTCCAGCGCAACGCCGACGGCGAGTTCACCCTCAACCACAACACGGGCAGCCCCTGTCTGCCGATTGACTATCAGCCGCACCGCACCCCGCTTGCGCCCGACAGCGCAACGCGCATCACCACGTCGGGCGGCCGCCCTACGAACAGCGACCTGCCCTACTTCAACATCGAGTGGCCGGGAGAGGGCGTCATTGCCGTCATTGGCTGGCCGGGGCAGTGGGCGGCAGATTTCAAGCGGGACGGAACGCTCGGGCTGCATGTGACGGGTGGGCAGGAACTGACGCATTTCAAACTTCTGCCGGGCGAGGAGGTGCGCTCGCCACTGGTGGTGCTGCAGTTCTGGGCAGGCGACCGCGTGCGGTCGCAGAACGTGTGGCGGCAGTGGATGCTGGCGTACAACATGCCGCGCCCGGGCGGCAAACAGACCCCGCTTCACATGGCGGCCTGCAGCTCGCACCAGTACGCGGAGATGATCAACACCGATCAGGAAAAGCAGATCATGTTCGTGGACCGGTATCTGGAAGAGAAGCTGCCGCTCGACTACTGGTGGATGGACGCCGGCTGGTACGTCAACAAGACCGGCTGGCCCAACACGGGCACGTGGGAAGTGGACACAAAGCGCTTCCCGGGCGGCCTGAGGGCGATTACCGACCACGCGCGCTCGAAAGGCGTCAAGGGCTTGGTCTGGTTCGAGCCGGAGCGCGTGACGCCCGGCACGTGGCTTTATGAGAAGCACCCGGAGTGGCTGCTCGGCAAGGACGGCGATCAGAAGCTGCTGAACCTGGGCCACCCCGAAGCCCTCAAGTGGGTGACGGAGCATGTGGACGGGCTGCTGGTGTCGCAGGGCATAGACCTCTACCGGCAGGATTTCAACATTGACCCGCTGAGTTACTGGCGGGCGAACGACACGGAAGACCGGCAGGGGATTACCGAGAACCACCACGTGACCGGGTATCTCGCTTACTGGGACGAGCTGAGGCGGCGGCATCCGGGCATGCTGATTGACAGTTGCGCCTCGGGCGGGCGGCGCAACGACATCGAGACGCTGCGGCGCGCGGTGCCGCTTCTGCGCAGCGACTGGCTGCTCGAGCCCACCAGCCAGCAGAACCATGCATACGGGCTGGCGTCGTGGATTCCGCTCTACGGAACGGGGCAGAACCAGTTCGAGCCGTACGGGTTCCGAAGCTGCATGTGCCCGTATCTGAACACCTGCTACGACATGCGCAACCACGACGCGAACTGGGACATGGCGCGGAAGCTGGTGGGCGACTGGAAGAAGATCAACAAGTACTACTACGGCGACTTCTACACGCTGACGCCCTACAGCACCGGCAACGAGATATGGGCGGTGTGGCAGTTCGACCGGCCGGACCTCGGCGAGGGGATGGTGCAGGCGTTCCGCAGGCCGGAGAGCATTTACGAGTCGGCGCGGCTGAAGCTGCAGGGGCTGGACGAGAAGGCGAGCTACACGCTGACCGACCTGGACACGGGCAAGGCGCAGAGCATGTCCGGCAAGGAGTTGATGGAGACCGGGCTGCCGCTTACGCTGAAGAACCAGCCGTCCTCGGCGCTGGTGGTGTACAAGCGCAAGTAGTAAACGTCATTCCGGGCTTGACCCGGAACCCAGACCGGATGGATGCTGAGCCAAGCTCAGCACGACGTTGGCAGATGGCGATGGCTTCGATCGGGATACTGCTGTGCGCGATGTCCGACCGAGCACATCAGGATCACACCGCAATTTCCTCCGGCACTGCCGACAGAATCTCACGCTGAACGTAGTCCTTGAAGCCTTCCACGTCCGTGAAGTACCGATAGCCGGCCCGGTTCGCTGCCTCCTCGATCTCACGAGGCTCATCAATCAAGAGCGCTACCGGCTCGCTCAAGCCTGGCTGCAAACCGTCCGGCCAGGCCAAATCGAGAACAGCCACCGGCTGCCCGGTCGCGGGGTCAGCGATCTCGATGGCAAGCTGCCCATAGGGCAAGCCCTGTTTCGCGACCCAGTAATGGAGTTGGGCGAGGACGGCCTCCTCTTCCTCGCTCCCCGCGCCGCCCGGTATAGCTGCTGCCGCTTCCGGCAGCGACGCAAGCTGAGCATCGGGGTACACGGAGACGCTGCCGGCAAGCAGGCTGTCCAGGAAGCCGTTTGCCGCTGTAGCAAGAAGCTCCCGCCGTGCCGCAAGGAACTGATGGTAGTTCTCCAGCTTCCAGAGTGCCGGCTCCTGTGGTATCCAGTGCGACTCCAGCGCACCGGGGTGGTTGCGCTGGATCATGGGGAAGTACTCCTCTGGTATACGGTCCGAGATTTCGAGGTTCGTGGGAAGCGTCTGAAAGCAGAAGTTGGCGACCGCATTGACATCCGGCTTCGTGTAGCCCGCGCCGTAGAGCTGGGCTTTCGGAAAGATGTGGTGAACGTGCAGAATGCCCGCTCTGCCGAGCGCGGCCATCGTAAGCGGCAAGCCGGACCCCCAGTCCTTCGCCCGCAGTGTGCGCGTGAGGACGTAGAGCAGCGGGTAGAAGCGAGCGCCTATGCTCGAGCCAGTGAAGTCTTCCGAATCCAGTCGCAGATCACCCCGATTCTTGCGCAACTGGCCAATCAGCGCGTCGAGGGGCTCGTCTGACGACTCGATCACGTGCAGATCCTGGTTCATGGTGGTTTCCACGTTCCCGGCATACCGCCCCCACAGCACGGTGTGCAGGTACCAGAACAGCAGCTTATCCTGATGCCTGTGGTCCTTCAGCATCCCACCACAAAGGTGCAGAAACCGCGACATCACAGGGAAAGCATAGCGTCCGCCCAGTACCCGGTCGTGGTCCACCCCCAGGCGTCCGGCGATCAGATTCAGCAGCGAATCAATGGTATCGCCGGCGCGCTTGAGACCGTCCGCGAAGTCCGTGGTGCTGACGTCCTTGAGTGCAGTGAACAGGGCTTCACCGGTGACGATGGTGTTGACATTGCGCAGCAGCCAGTCCATCTCGAATGCGAAGCCGGCGTTGCTCCACCTCGCCAGCAGCTTCTTCATCTCGTCGCGCGCGTCGGGCCACTGCGCGCAGATTCGCGCAAGGGCCAAGTCACCCTTTGACAGCTTCGTGCCGCCGCTGTTAACCCGGTTGAAAATGTCCACAACCACGTCCACAGTCTTGTCTTCACCCGCCACCGTGTCGGCGTGGAGTGGAACATTGCCTATCTGTTGCAGGCGCGCCAGCCGCTCGAAGTAAACCTCGTGCTTGGGCAAGGGAGACAGCTTAGCAATGAAAGGGCCGATGCCTTTGTTCAGGCAGTCAGTGACGCCAACCCATAGCGGGTTGTCCTTCATCTTGACGGGGGCGTAGAACTCGAACGTCTCGTCCTCCAGATTGAAATAGAGGTTCGTGAACGCGCGCTCGTTACCTTCAAAGAACCTCGGAGGCTTGCCCTTGAATATCCCATACAGTGTTGTAATGCGCTGCTGGCCGTCGAGGAGGAGGTCAATTGTCGCGAAAGGTGCGGGGTCGTTGCCCTTGATCTTCGAGTTGTCGGTTTGTGTGCGCCATACAAGAAGGCTACCGACAGGGTGCCCGCGATAGAGCGATGCCATGAGTGAGCGCACTTGCTCTCTGTTCCAGACGTACGGTCGCTGGAATACCGGGAGAGCCATGGTCCCGAGGTCAATCTGTGCAAGTATTTCACTGATCTTCACGAGTTTCTCCTATACGCGCCGCCCGCGCCAATGGCTGACGTGGCCGAGGGGAATTATAGAGCTTGTGAGACGCCTAGGTCAAGCGGTGGTGCTGCTTCACAGGGCGTGGGCCGCGCCTCGGGTCGTAGCGGGGCCGATCCGGCATCCGGCCGGTATCAGTTTCGGGAGCTCCGCTTCGCTCAGGTTCCCGAAACACCGGTGTCGCGCCCACGTCATTCCGAACTCTGTGTGAGGAATCTCTTGCCCCGCAGTCTGCCGGCAGTCAACGACGCCGGGAGGAAGGCCGGGGACGAGATTCCTCGTCGCGGACTCCTCGGAATGATGGTCGGCGGGTGGGGTTGCTTCGCCTCGGAGGGCTCGCAACGACGGGCTAGTCTTGCCCGGGCGATGACAGCGTCCTGCGCGCGGCTTCGATCTGCGCGGGGGTGCCCATCACGATCAGTTCGTCGCCCTCGCGCAGCTCGAGCGATGGGCTGGGGTTCGCGTGCAAGCCCTCGCCCGGACGCGTTACCGCCAGCAGCGTCACCTTGCACGTCCTCCACAGGCTCAAATCCCGCAGGGACTTCCCCGCGCACCGGCCGCACCCCGACACGGTGATCTTCGCCATTTCCGTTTCGACCCCGTCGCTGTGGACGACAAGGTCCAGAAAGTCCATCACCTCCGGTTGGATGACCGCCGCGGCCATTCTGCGTCCGCCCAGGATGTACGGCGACATCACCAGGTCCGCGCCCGCATGCCGCAGCTTGTCCTCGTTCTCCTTCAGGATGGAGCGCGCGACGATGTTGAGGTCTTTGTTTAGCCCACGCGCAGTCAGGACGATAAAGACGTTCGCCTCGTCCGATGCCGCGACCGCAATGAGACCCCTCGCGCGTTCTATGCCAGCAAGCCGCAGCGTTTCGTCGTCGGCCGCCGAACCTTCCACGTGCGGAATGTGCTCGTCCCTGAGCCTGGGCAACTGCTCCGGATTGTTCTCGACCACCACGCAGGGCACGCCGTTGGCGTTCAGCTTCTTGATGATCTGCTGACCCATCCGGCCATACCCGCAGATGATGTAGTGGTCCTTCATTGCTTCAATCTGTCTGTCCATCGTTTTTCGCGCTACCTCATCTTCTTTCTCCGCAAGCAGGTCCACCGCCTGCACTGCGGCATCCTCGAAGGGGTCCAGCATCAGGTCCGCACCCCCTTCCAGCGGCTCCACCCCCGGAAGCTCCGGGGCTTCGGTGGCGCAGGCAAAAAGACCCGTGTAGCCTTCGCCCTCGAGCGTGCGCCGCAGGCTGGCGTTGAGCCTGTTGTCACGGATAGAACTGAGTACCCAGCGAACCTGGGAGAGCGGAAGGGCATGAGCAAAATCAGGGTCTTCGGCGTCTGCGAAAATAGCCGGATTGCCCCTGTCGCGGAACCTCCCGACAGCCTGAGGATCAAAGTCCACCCCCAGCACTGCCCTGCCCCGGCAGGCAAACTCCTCACCGATCTGGCTGCCGTACCGTCCGAGTCCCACCAGCACAATTCCGCCGTTCTCAAAACCTGTCACGCTCGCGGTGGTGGCATCCTCGCGCAGGCCCGTGCTGCGTTCCAGGAAGGAGAAGTAGCGGCCGAACCTCTCGTACAGGGGCTGCGCCTGGAGCGTCAGGTGGACGTCAATCGCCATTGTGATCAGCAGGATCAGCGTAACGATACCGAGGACATCCTGTCCGATGTGTCCGACGGATATGCCAAGAGTTACGAGGAGCAGTGAGAACTCACTGATCTGCGCTACGGTCATCCCGGCCATGAAGCTGGTGCGCTTCCGATAGCCCATCCATCCCATAATCGCCATCACGCTGAATGGTTTGCCGATCAGAACAAGCAGCGACAGCGGAATTGCCACGTTGAGATGCACGGTGACAGAAGTCAGATCCAAGTGAGCGCCAAGATCCAAGAAGAAGAAGAACAGCAGGAAGTCGCGCAGCGGCGCCAGCTTGACGCTGAGCAGATCACGGTACGCGGTGGATGCCAGCGACAGGCCGGCCGCAAACGCTCCGACCTCCTTGTTGAAGCCAAGCACAGTGCTACAGGCGGCCAGCGCCAGCGCCCAGGCAATCGCTACGAGGATGAGCAGTTCTGTCGATCTCGCGATCAGCGGAAGCACACGCGGGAAGATGAAGGCGCTCCCCACCCAAACGCCGCCGAACAGCAGTGCGCCTTTGACTGCGATTCCAATCATCTGAGTGAGAAGGCTGGTATCCGAGTTGCCGACAAAGGCACTCAGGACGAGCATGGCAAAAACCACCGCGATGTCGTCCACAATCAGGAAGCCAACCGCGATCCGCCCGTAGAGAGAATCCGTTTCGCGCTTGTCCGACAGCAGCTTGATGATCAGAATAGTGCTGGAGAGGACCAGCGCTCCGGCGACGTACATCGCGGGAACGGGGCGCAGACCCAGAAGCAGCGACAGCCCGAACCCAATGATGCCCGTAAAGACCATCTGCCCTACTCCGGTAGCCAGCGAAACAGGGCCCAGCCTGCGGATCAACTGGGGATCGAGTTTCAGTCCCACCACGAAGAGCAGAAGGGTCAGGCCCAACTCGGCGAGCACCCGGACCTGATCGCCGGACTTGATCACATCCAGACCAACCGGACCCAGCAGCACGCCGACAAGGATGTACACGATGATGAGCGGCTGCTTGATCCATTGCCCCAGCACCCCAGCGGCCGCCGCGACGAATAGCAGGACGGCAAGCTCGCGGAACACTGTGTCTGCTGCGTGGTGAATCATCTGTGTACAGTAAACCGCCGGTGGAAGTGCCACCGGCCGGCTTCAAACAAGGTACCTTCAGCACAGAGCAACCGCACCATGAACGCCATTAGGCAAACCCTACCTGCGGGCTGGCGGCCGGACCGGTGGTTTGTTCGCGGGCGGGCGTGGCAGGGGGCGCCAGGAGCGCGCCGCGCGCGGCCTCTATCTGCGCCGGAGTGCCCATCACGATCAGTTCGTCTCCTTCATGAAGCACGAGTGATGGGCTGGGGTTCGCGTGCAGTTCGCCGCCCGGAGGCGTGAGCGCCAGGAGCGTAACCTCGCACTCCTCCCACAGACTCAGATCGCCCAGCGCCTTCCCGATGCAGGGCGTCCCCGAGGGAACAGTGATCTTCGCCATTTCCGTCTCGACCCCATCACTGTGGACGACGAGGTCCAGGAAGTCCATCACCTCCGGTTTGATGATCGACGCGGCCATCCGCCGCCCGCCCAGTATGTACGGCGACATCACTCTGTCCGCGCCCGCGTGCCGCAGTTTGTCCTCGTTCTCCTCAAGGATGGAGCGCGCGACGATGTAGAGGTTTTCGTTGAGCCCCCGCGCAGTGAGGACGATAAAGACGTTCTCTTCGTCGGATACCGCGACGGCGATGAGTCCTTTCGCGCGGCCTATGCCCGCGCGGCGCAACGTTTCGTCGTCGGTCGCCGTGCCTTCAATGTGCGGGACGTGCCCGTCGCGAAGCATGCGCAACTGCTCCGGGTTGTCCTCGATAACAACGCCGGACACTCCGTTGGCCTTCAGGTCTCTGAGAATCTGCTGGCCCATCCGGCCATACCCGCAGATGACGAAGTGGCCCTGCATTGCTTCAATCTGTCTGTCCATGATGATCCTTGCCTTCACTTCCTCTTCCTCCAGAATCAGATCGGCCGCCTGCACTGCGGCATCGGCGAACGGGCTGAGCACCAGTTCGCTCTGCGGGCCGTCCGCTGGCAGGATTTCGTCCGTGCCCTGGGCGGCGATGGCGGTATATCCGCCGAAGCCCGCGTCCCGGATTGCCCGCATCAGCACCGTGTTGACGCTTTCGTCCCGGATGGAACTGACAACCCACCTGATATGCTCGAAGTGCAGCGTCCGCACGAACTCCGCGTCCGTCGCATCCCCAAAGACCACATCCCATCCGCGCTCCTTCCAGCGGATGACAGCCTGAGGGTCGAAGTCCACACCCAGCACACGCCAGCTCTTCTTCTCCATTTGCTCGGCGATGCCGGTCCCGTAGGTCCCGAGCCCAAACAAGAGCATGTCCGCCGAATCCGCAAAGCGGCCGGCGTCGCGGCGCGCGTCCTCGCGGTAGGGGACCTTCCTCTCGCAGATGCCCAGATACGGCGCCAGGATATCGTAAACGCCCTGAAGGTTAAGAATCAGATACGTGGACGTGGCAATCGTAACCAGCAGCACCAGCGTGACCACGCCGACGGCATCCTCGCCGACATGACCGAGTTCGAATCCGAGGGCGACCAGAATCAGCGAGAACTCACTGACCTGCGCCACTGTGATTCCTGTGAAAAGGCTTGTGCGCTTGCGGTAGCCCAAAGCGCCGACGATGAACATGACGATGAGCGGGTTGCCGATTAAGACGAAAAGCGACAGCGGTATCGCCGGCACGAGTTGCGAGCCGAGCAGGCCGAGGTCGAGGCGGCTGCCAAGTTCGAGGAAGAAGAACACCAGCAGAAAGTCCCGCAGCCCCACAAGCCGCGCGCCGATGGACTCGCGGAAGGGGGTGGAGGCGAGCGCCACCCCCGCCAGAAACGCCCCGATCTCCCTGCTGAACCCGAGCAGCGATCCGACGGACGCCAGCGCCAGCGCCCAGGTGATGCTGGACAGCACCAGAAGCTCAGTCGTCTTCGCCAGATACGGAAGCACGCGCGGCATCACATACGAGCTGATGAGCCAGACACCCGCCAGCAGCCCGAGACCCTTGAGCGGAACGACAATGGCCTGCACGGCCGGGTTCGCGGCTCTGTCTCCAGCGAACGCCGACAGCGCGATCATCAGCGCGATGACCACCACATCCTGGACGATCAGAATGCCCAGCGACAGCCTGCCGTGCAGAGAGTCCGTCTCCCGTTTGTCCGACAGCAGTTTGACGATGATGATGGTGCTCGAGAACGTGAGCGACACCGCCACGTAGAATGCCGTGAGCGGCTTCATTCCGAGCGCAAGGGTGATGATAAGCCCGCCGATGGTCGTGAAGGCGACCTGCCCCAGACCCGCCGCCATCGCCACCCGGCCCATGGTTCGCAGCAGGCCAACATCGAGTTTGAGGCCCACAATGAAGAGCAGCAGCGCCAGGCCGATTTCGGCGAAGGTATGGATCTGCTTCTCCGACTTGATCCAGTTGAGCCCAGCGGGCCCGGCCAGGATTCCGACCGCGATGAATGCGATGATCAGGGGCTGGCGCAAGCGGACGGCGAAGAGACCTCCAATCGTTGTGATCAGGAGGAGCGCCGCTATTTCATCGAAAATGTCCACGAAAGGAATTGCCACCAGAGATCTCAGCCTGAAGCGCTTCTCCACCCGTGCCCCACCGCCACGCAGGAGAACGCGCCGCCGCGGGAGAACCAACCCTTATTATGCCAGAGGCGGCCGCCACCTCACAAGCCGGGCCGCCCGCCGGAGACTGTACTGGAGCCTTTTTATGAGCAGACCTTTCGCCAACAACACCCCCTCTCAGCCCGTCGTCATCGCCACCTGGCCCATCGGCAGGGTGGCCTGTGAAGCGGCCCGTCCGCTGCTTCTGCAGGGCGCGCCCGCGCTCGACGCCGCCGAGGCCGGCGGCACAGCCGTCGAACTGGACCCCACCGAGCTATATGTGGGCTACGGCGGCCTTCCGAACGCCGACGGAGTGCTGCAGCTCGATGCCTGCGTGATGGACGGCGCGACGCATATGTCGGGCGCGATTATGGCGCTGGAGGGATTCCGCAGAGCGGCCTCGGTGGCGCGCCGCGTGATGGAGCGCACATCGCACGCGCAGCTTGTGGGCACGGGGGCCAGGCGCTTCGCGCTCGATCAGGGCTTCGTGGAGGAAGAGACGCTCACAGACGAGTCGCGCAAGCGTTATTGGGAGTGGATCGAGAAGAAGAACGCACCCGAGAGCGAGTCGCACGATACTGTCTCGGTCTGCACGCTCGACATGGGCGGCGACCTGGCGGCTGTGTGCACCACGTCGGGGCTCGAGTTCAAGATGCCGGGGCGCGTGGGCGATTCGCCGCTGGTCGGCTCGGGGCTGTATGTCGAGAACAGCGTCGGTGCGGCTGCGGCGACGGGCGACGGCGAGGACATCCTGCGCGTCTGCCTCAGCTATCAGGTCGTGAGCTTCATGGAAGCCGGTGCGCCGCCTCAGGAAGCGTGCGAGCGCGGCATCCAGCGGCTGCTGTCGAGACGGCCCAAATGCATGGCGGCCGTCATCGCGCTCTCACGCACGGGTGAGTCCGGCTCGGCCTCCACCTGGACCGGATTCGGTACCCGCGAGCGCCCCTGGAACTACTGCGTCGGTGACACCTCCGGAATCCGCATGCTCGAGGGGCCGCGCCTGAAGGAGTGATGGGACGCCAGCGCGTGAAGGCGCGTAAAACGTCATGCTGAACTTGATTCAGCACCCATCCGGCGCCGGGCCGTGGATGCCGGATCAAGTCCGGAATGACGTTGTGCCGCCCGCCCACGTCATGCTGAGCGTGACTCAGCATCCATCCGGATCGGGGTCCGGCATGACGTTGGCGCCACCCAACCAGTCTCGTGACCTGGCAATTCGGCAGGGGTAGCGTAGTTTTCTAGTGTGTAAAAAGGCGGAGGGTGCTCTTGTCTCGAAATAGTCTGTGACTCGAAAACAACCGAGAGGAGCACCCGATGAGGAGTATAGCGTCAGTTAATGTGATGCGGCAGGTTCTGTCGCGGATCGAGTCTACCGATGTCCGGCATCTCCGCTGCCGGACAGACGTCCGCGGGGTCTGACCGTTGCGAACGCCGTGGGCTGTCGTCTGCGAACGCCATTCCGATTCGGCAAAGCTGCTTACCTGAATTGACGCCAGGCAAAAGGGAGCACAAAGCTCCCACAAACGTGGTCGCGCGAGCAGAGAGCGCGCGACATCGTGCAAGCACCGGTATCCTCGACCACTGCTGGCGGCCCACATCAACGATGTGGCTTCCTGCCGGACCGTGAAATGTCGGCGGTGCGCTAAGGACAGCACCGGTAGCCAGTCAACCGTCTGCAGAACCGCAACGCTGTCGGCTGTCAGTTGGGTGATCGTGTCTGCCGTGGTTGTGACGACGCTGAGAATGCCCGCCAATGGAGCCGTGAGCACCACCTCTCGCCGGCCGGTCTCGTGGGCAGAATGGGACCTCACTTTGGCGAGTACCCATTGGTCAGACCGCAAGTCCATGGCCAGTTCAGCGAATTGGTCCTCCCCCACCCAGGCCACGAGAGCCACCTCGCTGATAGCCCAAGTCTTGGTAACGCTGCCGTCAAGCGCGGCAACGGCGGCCAGGTGTTCGCTCTTGGGGCTGTAGTACGTCCAGAGCAACAGAGCGCCGGACGGCGAAGGTTGGACATCCGGGGGCTTCCACACCCGCGAAGGACGCCCGGTTGCGCTTCGGCAATTCAGTGCGGCGGTGTGCGCCATTGCCGAAGCATGGAACTCGCAAGCGGGGGACTATCCCTCAACAGGAAAAGTCACAAGCTCGGTGCCGCCGTTTGCGCTGGCCAATGCGATCACGCTAGAACTGTCCGGAGTCCAGCAGAAATACCATAACTCGTTACCGTGCCAGCTCAAAGTTCGTGCTTTGGCGACGCGGGTTGTATCGATTAGCGTCAGCTTACGAAAGTCGGCAGCGGCGACAAGAACCGCTTGCGACGAAGGGGCCCAGGCTACTGTACCGGGCGTGTCCGAGGACCGCTTCACCGGTGTGACGTGAGCAGAGCCATCTGACCCGAAGATCGTGATATTACCAGAGTCCCCGACCACCAGAATAGCCTGAGAATCAGGCGACAGACACACTCGCCGCACTTCCCCGATAGCCTCCCGCGGCCGCACCCAACGCGACCAATGCACACGCCCGTCCATCGAGATCGAAAGCACAGCCCACTGCGCAACGTCAAAAACACGGAATGTGCGTGAGCTTGCGTCGTAGATTGGTTGGCTCCTCAGTCGCATCTTCGCACACAGCGGCAGGTGTGCCTGGATAATTCGCTGCTCAGGCCCAAGGGCAACTAAGGCATAGCCCGATGCAGCAGGGTCCGCCGTGATGGCGACAAGACCGCGCGAGCCATCGTTGGATATGGGGTTGCATGGAAATGACTGCGAACTGCCAAGCCACCACCAGTTCTCGGGGAGCAGACGGAGATGTGCGATTTGCGCGTTCAGGGCCAGCCGCCGGGAAGGACGGGACCCCGCCACGCCACCACCCAGTTGCTGCGCTGCCACTGCAACCCAACCGGTCTGGGTGTAGCCGTTGATCTCATATTCGTCCATTGCAGTGTAGCGCGTTGGCGCCAACGGTGGCCTGTCCAGATCCACAGGGCTGTCCCAGTCGTCGGACCTTCACTTCGCTCGCAAAAGACGCCAAATTCGCCCCCATCCAATTGGAGGAGCCAGTCAGCCGAAAACGCCGAGAGCTGCGGCGGCAGTCGCTCCGCCTCCGGGCGCAGGTCCCGCCCATTGTGGACTGCGCAACCCTGCGCCAGAAGCATGCTGACAACAAGCACTAGGACACACGTTCTGAGCGGAGTCGTCATTCTAGTACTTCACCCGGTCACAGACGCCAACGGCCCAGCTATAACGGCCGGGGAATTTACCAGCGCCTAGATAGTCAAAGATGTTATTGATGCAGGTCTCGCAGGCGCTGCGTGCGGCATCTTCCGGGCACAACGCACTGCCATTGCGACAGCACTTGTACTGCTGGAAGAATTCGTCACATCCATCAAAATCGGAACCTGCTTTGGTCCCCTTGTACCCGCGGAGGGCTTCATTCAGCAGCTTCCTGGCGAGGTTGATGTCCGGGTTCTTAGAGACCTTTCCAAACATCTTATCAAACGTTTCCTTCACCAACTTCTTGATGGCTTGCCGTTCTTTGGCCTTGTTTTTAGGCTTGCCCTTGAACCCCCAGGCATCCACGACCACCACCGGCGCATCGGCGCAGTACACGTAGCGGTTTTCCTCAGCCGTAAGGATAGGATCCCTCCGCTCAAACCTCCCAATCTCCGGCTGGTAGAACCTGACGCCGAGCTGCATCCAGTCCTGCAACCTGGCGTCCTGATGGTGGTAGTAGTAGCCCAACTCACCGACATAGCGGTAGGGATTGGCCGTGGTCACGACCGCGCTGGCGCGGGAGCCGGAGGTCACCAGCTCGCCCCACGGCGTGTAGAACAGCTCGTCTGTCGGGTTGCCCTCGACTGCAGGAACCATCGCGATAGTCGAGCCCAGCCGGTCGAAGAAGTAGTACTGCCTCGTTTCGACTTGCGCGCGGGCGATCAGCTCGCCGCCAGGCTCGCGGACGTAGAACGTCTCGTTCTCACCGTCGGTCTCGACGAGCACGGCGGGCACGCCCGCGGTCGGGTCATACACGAAGTAAGTGCTGCCGCCGGAGTTCGTCAGCTTCTGCCGCTGCTGGTCAGCATCCCAGACCATCGTTGACGAGCCGCCCCCGCCGTAGCTCACCTGGCTCAGAAGCTCCTGGTCGTCATAGCTGAAGGTATCCGCATTGGCGCTGACGGTCATATCCTCCAGCGCGCCGACCTTGTTGTAGTCGTAGGTCGCCGCTGGCACAGGAGAGCTGTGCAGCCAGTCAACGTCCGGATCGGTCACGAAGGTGCCGTCGCTGCTGGTCACCCAGTTGCCCACCCAGTCGTAGCTCCACTCCTTGTACTGCCCGCCGAAGCCCCACTCGATGAGCCTGCCCAGGGCGTCGTAGTCATAGTCGCTGCGGTGGTAGTTGCCCGCCGCGTCGTAGTACTCATCAATCCGCAGCGGGTTGCCGGCCGGGTCCAGGCCATAGACCACCTCCGCAATCCGCTCCTGGTTCCACTGTGTCCCGCCCACGAACTGGTTGCTGTGCCGATGCTTGATCCGCGTCATCTCCCCCCGCGCGTTGTAGAACCGGCTCGTGTGATACCACCCCTCGCCGGAAAGCTGCCCGTACGCCGTCAGGTTGCGCGGCCCGTTCTTGTAGTAGGTGTACTGCGTCATCAGCGTCGGCGGCCATGTGCTGGTCGGCCAGCGCACATCCTTCAGGCTGCCATCGCGGAAGTAGAGGTACTTCGTCACCTTCTGCGCGCTCGACGGCGTCGTCAGGGTCATGAATGTCTTCTGGCCCAGACTGTTGTATTGGCAGGCAACGCTGTACCAGGTCTGGAAGCCCGCGCGGCCCGTGCCGGATGTACCACACACGCGCCTCCACGAGGCATCTGCAACGAGGCCCCTATCTAGGGGCCGACCAACCATGGCGGTACCTCGCCGAACGTGAACGGGCCAAAAAGCAGGTCCTTCACCATTGGCGTTCCCGTCACGAAGTCCATCTTGAAGCCTGGCAATTCACGGCAGAAGAGAGCCGGCGGAAGCGCCATGTAGCCCTGAGTGCGCAGCAATGATCCCGCAGCCGCGCTAACATCCGCGAGGGCGCTACGAACGTCCTCGGGCAAGCTGCCTTGTCCCGTCCAGCTTGCCTCAACATACCCGTGGGCGCCAAGCCTGACGTGGTACGGCTGCATGTGGAAGACAGGGCACAGCGTACTGGCCGCGATAGTTAGCACCACCAGGTCACCCTTGGCCGCGAGCGCTGGCTGGTATTCATCCAGAGCGGACGGTGCCGCCATCCCCGGGTAGGGGATGGCGTCGCACAAGAATGAATACCAGAACGACATACGAGAAGCGTCAACGAAGGACCAGCTCGGTCGCTCTTGCTGCAAAGACTCCAGAAGGCTAAGCCAGCGCCCGTGGCCGCTGCGAGCCCTGCGCTTTGCCGCTTGTCGCCTACGCGCCGCGGGCCCGACTGCGACCTCCGTGGTTGGCCCTGCCAGCGAAACGCCGTAGTATGAGGCCAAAGAGCCCTCCACGGCCGTCTGGATGTTGGAACCCGAATCCACCTGGTGGTCCGTCAAGGCTGGCATCACTTCCTGAACCGTTTGTCGCGTAAGAGTTTCCATGCTTTCTTGGCCACCTCCTTCTGAGGCCCTTTGCGCTTCGCAAGTTGCTCGATTTCGCGCACGGTCTTGTTCAGCATCTCCTTCGGAAACTCGATCTTCACTCTGCCCAGGCACTCCTCAGACATGGCGCCTGCCCGGTGAGCCGACCCCAAGCCTTGGTGATCGCCTCATCGAGCTTTGACTTCATTCTGCTGCCGATGGAGTCTTCGACGACTTCTCTTAGCTCCTTGAGGCACCGGTAGGCTGCGAGAGCTGTCGCGGAACGTAGACACGACTCGATCGACGCGGTGACGCTGTCGCCGGCGAGCCCCCAGGGGTCGATGGTGCACCGCGGATTGGAATTCGCGTATACCGTGTAGTTAAGTCCAGCCTCCAGCCCTAGGGGGTCCCGGCTCTCAAACCTCCCCAGCTCCGGCTGGTAGAAACGTACGCCCAGCTGCATCCAGTCCTGCAACCCGGCGTCCTGATGATGATAGTAGTAGCCGAGCTGCCCCACGTACCGATACGGGTTCGCCGTCGTGCCGACGGTGCTGGCGCGGGAGCCGGAGGTCACCAACTCGCCCCAGGGCGTGCAGAAGAGCCTGTCGG
>JBPOJE010000112.1:0-5025 GCA_052033935.1 Armatimonadota bacterium | reverse complement strand
TCTGGGCCTGGGCAGCAAAATGCGGGAAGGGTATTCTCCAGAACAGCCATTGCTGAGCGTGGAAACAGGCCAAAACGGGCCGGTTTTCCAAGTTGTGGGACGGTAGTGGATCGAGTCCGGGATGACGCGTTGGCGGTTGCGCCCCTGCTTCTCGGGACTATCCCTTCAGTCCCGTGAGTGTAATTCCCTGGATAAAGTAGCGTTGCGTGAAGAAGAAGACGAGCAGCACAGGCAGCATCACGAGCGTGGAGGCAGCCATAAGCATGCCCTGCTCTCCGCCGTGTGCCCCCTGGAACAGATAGAGCGCGTAGGACAGCGGCATCTTCTGCGGCGAGTTGATATAGATGAGCGGCCCCATGAAGTTGTTCCAGCTTCCCATGAACGCCATAATCGTGACCGCCGCCAGCGCGGGCTTGATGAGCGGAAGCATGATGCGCCAGTAGGTGGTGAACGGGGAGCTTCCGTCTATCTTCGCGGCTTCCTCCAGCTCCATCGGGATGGTCATGAAAAACTGCCGCAACAGGAAGATGTTGAACGCGCTGCCGAGAAACGCAGGCACCCAGAGCGGCCGCAGCGTGTCTATCCAGCCGAGCCAGCGGAAGATGAGGAAGACCGGCAGCATGGTGACCGCCGCCGGGAGCATCATCGTTGCGAGCAGAATGACAAAGAACGTGTCCCTGCCCGGCCATCGCAGGCGCGCAAAGGCATAGGCCGTGAGCGAACTCGAAAACAGCAGCCCCAGAATGGACAGCGCGGTAATGTAGAGCGTGTTCCAGAGCGGCAGCAGGCCGTGAAGATACTCGGGCGGAAGGAAGTCGAGCGCCTCGGTGTAGTTCTCCCAGCGCGGGCAGAAAACCCGCTCCTGTTTGAGCGAGGACTCGAGCACAAGCTGCGCCTTCGCGGGATCACTGACGCCGAGCGGCAGAACGCTGACGCGCCCTCCGGACTGTTTTGCCGTGACGGTGACGCGGGTTCCATCCGGCGTGCGATAGACGTTCTTCTCCTCGCCGTCCGTCCGCACCGTGACGGACTTCATGGGGATGAACTGCGGCGGGAATGCCTTCATCTGGTCGTCGTACTTGAGCGAAGTGGAAAGCAGCCAGAGGAAGGGCAGGATGAAGATTGCCGACCCGATCAGTAGTGCGGTATGCAGCGCGATCTGCCGCCTGCGTTCGGCCCGTCGCTTGCGTGCCCGCCAGCCCTGGCGGGCCAGTTCCTCAGTCTGCATCTGCAGTAAACCCCTTATCTTCCGGAAGCCCTTCGGCCTTCGATGCCTGCACCGACAGCCTGTCGCACAGTTCGTTTTCCTCGTCTCCGTCGTGCCCGCGTACCCAGCGAAACTCGATGTTATGCCGGGCGGCCTGGTCAAGAAGCTCCGCCCACAGGTCGGGGTTGAGCGCTTTGTCCTTCGACGTTCGCTTCCAGCCGTTTGCCCGCCAGCGCTCGGCCCAGCCCTTCGACATTGCGTTGACGACATACTGAGAGTCGGAGTACACGGTAACTTTCGATGGCCGCTTGATGCGCTTGAGCGCCTCGATGACGGCCATCAACTCCATGCGGTTGTTGGTGGTGCGGCGGAACCCGCCCGAGATCTCGCGGCGGTGCTTTCCGGAAGTCAGAACCGCCGCCCATCCGCCCGGGCCGGGGTTCCCCGAACAGGCGCCGTCGGTGTGGATGATGATGCGCCCCGCGCGGCTGGCGTCTGACGCTCGATGGCTCATTGCTCGCAGTCCTTGCCGCCAGGGTCCCGAGGTGGTTGCCCGGCCGGAACGAGGTCAGCAATCGGTCTTCCGCGCCCTGTAATGACGCCCTGCTCCACCTCGCGCAAGATGCGCCCGAAGTGCCTTCGTAGTTCCGTCAGGGTGACGATCTTCACCGATGAAGCTCCTCCGTCTAGTTCGGGTAGCTTCACGTCTGAGTCCACGTTATTCACATGTTGACCCTCAGCCAGCCAAAGAGCAACGCCACGATCGCCAGCAGGCCGGTTAGCGCCAGCACGAGAATCGCAATGCCGACCGGGCAGCCAGTGACATCCTCTTCGAGAGGATCATGCCGCTGGGCGCCCTCGCGGTATATCACCGTGCTCCAGCCAGCGGGATAGTAGGCCGACGCACCGCCGTCATCAACAGCAACGCCGATCTGAATGAAGTCCTTGTTCCTCTCCTGCAGTGTGATTTCCACCTGCACCTGGTCGCCGTCGAACACACGCTGGTAGTTAAGTGGAAAAGGCTGGGAGCGCCAGTATTCGTACGTCTCCTTCTCCATTTCATCGGCTATCTGCCTGGCGAGTGCAGCCAACCTCGGTCTTTCCATATGTTACCTTCGCCCAAGAATAACTCGCTCTGCGCCTCAAATGCGTAACCCACGCCGCATTTCCCGGGCGGCTCGCTCAGCAACTCGAAGCCGCGGCGAAGCTTGTCATCAGACATATCTTTCACTTCTTCTCCGCCTCGTAGTGCACCCAGCGTGGCGCGAGCTGGAGCTGCAGCAGAGTAAGCCCCAGCACAATGAGAAACAGCACCCACGCGATGGCGGAAGCGTAGCCCATGTTGAAATACTGGAACGCGTTGTCGAACAGGTACAGAACGGGCACGCGCGTCGAGTCCACCGGCCCGCCGCCTGTCATGATGTAAACATTCTCGAACGTCTGAAGCGCCCCGATGGTGCCCATAATCAGATTGAAGAAGATGTAGGGCGTCAGCATGGGCAGCGTCACATGCCGGAACTGCATCAGCGGCGAGGCGCCGTCGAGCTCGGCCGCCTCGTACAGATGCTGCGGCACTCCCTGCAGGCCGGCGAGCCATAGAATCATTCCGCCGCCTGCCCCCCACAGGCCCATCAGAATCAGCGCGGGCTTCGCCCATTGTTCGCTCGCAAGCCAGTTTGGCGGATTGAGCCCCGACCAGCTTGTCAGAACCGCGCGCCAGCCCGCGTTCAGCAGGCCGGCATCCGGGTTCAGAATCCATATCCACAGGATGGAACTGGCGACGATGGGTACGATGGACGGCAGGTAGTAGACAGTCCGGTAGTAGTGCATCCCCCGTACGCTTGCGTTCAGGAGCATCGCAATCGCCAGCCCGGTGATGATGCCGAGCGGGATGCCGAACAGCGCGAGATACCCCGCGTTGTAGAGCGTCTTCGAGAACAGCGGCCAGTCGGAAGTGAACAGATTCTGAAAGTTCAGCAGCCCCACCCACCGCGGCGGGTGCAGCACGTCGTAGCTGCAGAAGCTGAAGATCACCGAAGCAAGGAACGGCCCGGCGGTGAGCACGAACAGGCCCGTGAGCCAGGGCAGCGCGAACATATATCCGGCGCGGGCTTCGCCGCGCATCAGCTTTCCGACCGGGCCGCCGCGCCGCGCCAGCGCCCACATGACGGCCACGAAAAGGCCGATTCCCGCGGCGATGGCGGCCATCGGGACGGCGAGCGGGATGACCGGGTACTTCTGAATGCTTGCGCTGCGATCGAGCTCGGCCTGCACCCTGCGGGCTCCCTGCGCAAGGGCTGCCTTCGCGCTCATCTTGTGACGCGTGGCGTTCTCGAACGCGATCACATGCTCATCCCACAGAAACTGCCCCACATGCGTCACAGGCCGGAACTTCGCCGACTCCATCATCTCGCGGAACATCTTCAGCGGCTGCTCGAAGCTGGGATAGCGCGGCGCGTAAATGCGGTGGACGGCCTCGTTCACCTTGAGGTTGGCGTTGAGGCGCGGCACGAAGCGGCGGCCTTTGGAGGCGTTGTAGCGGTCCTGCGCGGCGCAGCCGATCAGCATCGCCTCCGGCGACTGCATCCACTTGATGAACTCCCACGCCTCATCCACGCGCTTAGCTCCGCGCGGGATGGCCCACGAGAATCCGCCCGCCCAGGTGATGAACGGAGGCTCTCCCTTGAACCGCCCTTCGCGTCTGAGGCGTGCGGCAGGGACGGGCGCTGGCGCAACGGCGAAATCCATGCCCGGGCGGTAGCGCGCGATGCTCTGCAGAAACCAGTCGCCGTCAATCTTCATTGCGACACGCCCGATCAGGAACGGGTCCATCTCCGGCGGCAGCGCGGCGAACCCGCGCTGATAGGCATCCAGCTTCTCTGCCCCTTTCAGCGCGTCGTAGATGCTCGTCACATAGTCGAGCGCTTCCACCGTGTACGGGTTGTCCATGGTGCAGGTCTTGCCATCGGGGCTCAACAGTTCGCCGCCGTTCTGCCACGAGTAGAGATACAGCCAGCTATTGCCGAAGTTCGGGATGAACCCCGCCTGTTTGAACGTGCCATCCTTGTTGTATGCCGTGAGCTTCACTGCGCATGCGCGTAGTTCTTCCCAGGTCCGGGGAGGACGGTCCGGGTCGAGACCGGCCTCGCGGAAGGCTTCGCGGTTGTAGTAGAGGCAGCGGTCATCGGTGCTGGCGGGGATGGCGTAGGTCTTGCCGTGGTAGTTCGCCTCGCGCCAGCAGGCATCGTAGTAGTCTTCCCTGCGCACGCCGTACGGCTTGCCGTGGTCGCGCTCGATCAGGTCGTTCAGCGGGCGGAAGGTATCCCTGCTGGCCCAGTCGCCGATGGTGAACCTGTCCTGATAGATCAGGTCGGGCGGGGTGCGTCCGACGATGGCGGTCATGAGCTTCTGAGGGTTCATCGCCCCGGCGCCCATGCTGAGCATGCTGATCTTGATGCCGGGGTTGCGGCGTTCGAATTCCCTGATGCATGCCGCCTCGATCTGCGTCTCCTCCGACAGTTGCACGCCCCAGACGACGACCTTCACGCGTTTGTCCGCCTCGGGGGCGCACCCGCTGAGAGCGCCAGCGGCGATGGCCGCCAGCAGAAAAGCAATCAGGATTGGGAGGCTTCGCGGCAGGTGTTGCATGTCGGGTACATCATAGAACAGCACCCGGTGTCTTTTCAAGGTGTCGAATTGCCTCCCGAGTAAACGTACTGAAAACGAGTCGCTGCCTCGGAAAGGAATCGTACCGAGAAGCCGAACTGCTCCGGCAAACACAGGAGTATTCGGTTGGATCAACACGGTAAGGCAGAACT
>JBPOJE010000099.1:0-13794 GCA_052033935.1 Armatimonadota bacterium | reverse complement strand
ACGAGTATCACATCAATGCCGCTGTCATCCTCCAGGCGAGCGGTGGGGTAGTCATATGCCGTGAGAACAGCTATGCGCGCGCCGGCCGCCTTCATCTCCTGAAGCAATGGCGCTGTTACGGCTCTGTCTGAAAAGTTATCCATACCTGTACCTTATTGTCCGAAAGACCTGCGGCCACCCCCCAACAGCTATCGCCCGCCGGGTTCCTGTGCCCAGAACTCTCGCATCGAATCAGAAAACCACCACCCAGTCAGCATGCTGACAAAAATGAAGTTCCCACCAAACGCAAGAATCGCAATCTGGAAGGCGTCGTGGCAGAAAAGGGCGTTGCCCAGAACCACCAGCGACGTTACCGAGAACGCGCGAACCAGGTTCTTCGACACGCTTTCCTGCACCGTCGCACTGATGGCATACAGCCCCAGAGCCAGCCAGAAAGAGATGAGCGAACACACGGCCAGCACCAGCCCCACCGGAGCGCTCCCCGCTCGCCGCGCACCCCGGCGGATGGACTGAAACACAAGCTCGTCCCCGTAATGCCCGAAGAACCGCCCGCTTCTGAGGAGTATGCCAAGCAGAAGCCCCTGCAGCACGAGCGAACCGCTGATAACCACGTTCCAGCCCTGAAACAGAGCAAACGAGCCTTCCAGCCCGGGCATGATCCGCGAGGGCTTAATCTCGGTGGACATTACGCACAGCATAAAGAACAGCATCCACCCGGCGACATTCGCCACCACCGCCCCCGGTGCCGGAGGGCATTTCGTCGGGACATCCGACATCGGATTCGGTCGGCGGCTCCGGCCGCTGCCCGTGCCCGCCAAACGGTTCAGCTTCGCAAGAACCTCCCGGTCGTTCGGGTCGCACTGCACGGCGTATGTGTAGTTGTGAATGGCCTGCTCCGTCTTACCGCGCGCCTGCATGATATCTCCGATAATCGTGTACGCCCTTGCGTTTCTGCGGTCGTCCTTCAGCACCTCTCCGCACAGCCTCTCCGCACGCGTGAGTTGACCGCTGATGAAGGCGAGTTCGGCATCCCGCAGTATGCGTGCGGCCCGCGGCTGGCGGCTCTGGTTGCCCACGGACGGGCGCGGGTATTGACGTGGAGTCGAGGATGGCCGTCCCTGAGCCGGCCGCCGGCCCGCTCGCTGAGCAGCGCGTTCCGCGAATCGCTTCGCGTCGTAGTCCCGGCGCTTGATCGGGTCTGACAGAGTGGTGTAGGCCTCATTGATCTGCACGAACGCGCGCTGCGCCAGATGCTTGTCCGGGTGGACGTCGGGATGGTACTTGCGCGCAAGCCGCCGGAAGCTCTTCTTGATCTCTTCCGGCGTGGCACCGGGCTTGACACCGAGAATCTCGTAGTAGCTGCGCACCGGAGGCATCTAGTGCACGCACCTTGCTGCCCACCAAGGCTCACTTGCCCGGAAGCCCCGGCTCAATCGCCGACTCCACCCAGTGTCCTGGCGTACGATCCATAGACACTCAGAACACGCAAAGCCGTCATCAGGCCCACAACGAGAAGAGCACCGACACCCGCGGCTACCGCTGATATCCTGAGAGCCGAGCGCGCCTCGTCGTTGAAGTAGCGCGATACGCTCGCCATCATCGTGTCAATATCGCCGGTCTTCTCAGCGGTTCCGAGCATTTGAAGGGCGCGGGAAGGAAAGGCCCGCGTCCGGGCCAGGGCGGTGGTGATCGGCTCACCGGCTCTCACGGCGGGCGCCGCTTCGCGCAAACGGCGGCCCATCGAGGCATTCCCGCACGAGTCCGCGGCAAGCTCCAAGCCGAGGGCAATATCTATACCGCTGCGGTAGGCTGCCGCAAGAACATCCGCTGTGCGGGCGACTGCCATTTTGTTGACGATCCCACCGATTCCGGGCGTCTTCAGCTTGATGTGATCCCACCCCAGCTTGATCGCCGGAACAAGAGCGAGCAACAGGCGGGCGCCGATGAAGACGCCTGCGGCCAGCACAACCACCGGGACATATCTTTCTCGCACGAACCGCGCCACCGCCCCTGCCCCATCGAGCACCGCGATTGGCAGCAGGGGTATTAACACCATGGCAAGCGCCACAAGGGCGGGGTAGGCAAGCTGGAACATGAAGTCGCGGCGGGTAGCCAGCTCCGCTTCGTTCATAGCCGTGAGAGCCGCAATGGCCTGCGCCAGCGATCCGGAATGCTCGCCCGCGCGTATCAGCGCCACCTCCGTCTTGGGAACGGACGACGGAAACTCGGCCAGAACCGACGACAGCGGCTCACCGGCAGCCGTCCTGCGAGAGGCTTCGGCGGCCATACGGCCGAGAGCGCCGCACCCCGGCCCCGCAATCGTCCCCAACCCTTCACTCATCGACATCCCGGAATTCAGGACGGCGTGGAGCTGGGTCCAGAACTGCACGCGCTGGCGAAGGCTGACCGGAGGAAACACGCGGGCAAAAAGCGACTCGCCCGGCTGCGCCCCGGAGGCCCGCCCCGCGGCCTTCACGCGCAACGGGTACAGGCCAAGCTCACGCACCCGAGCGGCGGCATCGGACTCGCTTGCCGCCTCCAGGCTGCCACTGACCTCGCGACCGGTTCTATCCTTTGCAACGTATTGATAATTCACAGTGCCCACAACCTAGCCAGCATTCTCTCCCTCGCAACGCTGCCCGGTACAGTAAACCGGAAACTCACCCGCGTAACAAGAGTCCCGAAGCCCCGAGCATCTGCCCAAGGCATCCTAGAACCCCGTGAACCTGAAAGCGAAGTCGAAGTACTCCCGCACCAGCATATACACAGCAGCAACTGTCGCCGCGCCCGAGGCGATGGCTACCGGAAGCAGCGCCGCCAGCTTCATCAGTCTCGACGAACTCTGATACCGCGCTCCGTAGTCCTGCTCCAGGTGCGACAGAATCTCAGGCACGCGCCCGGCACGCTCGGCGGTCGAGATCATCTGTTGGTCGTTGTATGGGATCACTCCGGTTGCTCCAAACGCCGCGGCAAAACCCGTGCCGGTCGAAAGCGATGCCCGCCCCTGTCGAAGTTGCCTCGACACCCGGTGGTTGCCGATTGCGTCAGCGGCTGCGTCCCACGCCATCACGGGCGACACGCCCCCGGCCAGTAGCCGCCCGAGCATGCGGTAAAAGCGTTTCAGCAGGACCAACTTCTTGAAGCGCCCCACAAGCGGCAGCGCAACGACAACGGCATCGGCCAGCCTGCGGCCGCGCCCGAACTCGATCGAGCGCATGATCAACCAGTACAGCACCAGAACGACGGCCACCGCCGGAAGAGCCTTCGTCGCAAACTCCCTCGGCCACGACGCAACGGCCGCTTTGAGAACCTCATACCACTTATCTGACAGCGGCTCCAGTCCCTGCGTGTGCGTCTTGATGTACACGCCAACCACGGCAATGAAATGCACTATGATCAGCGTCCCGGCCAGGCTGACGTTGTAGAAACACCGGAACCAGTAATACCGCTCCCGATGCGCTTTCTCCTCTTCCAGCCCCGCCGCGAGATCCGCATACACATCGTGCACGAAGCCCCCGAGTTCGCCCGCGAGCACCGCCATGCGGAAGTCCGTCCCGAAGACGTCCTGGTTCGCCGCCATAGCATCCGCGACGGAGGACCCTGCGCGGATCCGCTCCGCTACGTCCAGCGACGCACTGCGGATGCGCGCGTTCCCCGTACGCCCCCCAACCGACAGGAAACAGTCGTAGGCAGAGATACCCGCTCGCGCAAGCTCGGCGAGCTGGCGCCAGAAGAGCGCCTGATCGCCAATAGGAAGGGATGACGTAACATATGCGCGGACCGCTGGCGGAGATGCCTTTCCACCCGCAGGGGCCGGCCCGCCAGAGCCATCGGCCGTCTGCGAATCAGCAGGCGCCACGGCCGATGGCGTGAACCCCATCTCCCGCAGACGCGCCGCCACTGCACGTTCGTCGGCGGCGTTCATTGCGCCACGCATCAGCCGCCCGCTCGAATCGAGCGCTTCGTAGAGGTACAGCGGCACTCTACGGCTCCCCCAGCCCGTCTGTTGCCGCATTCGGAGGCCCGCAACAGACGCGCAGGCCCGAGAGATCGCGCGACGCTGGCAGCTCCCTCAGGGGTTCACCGCCGGGTAGGCGCAAGTCCGGCTCTATCTCTATGAGAGGCACCAGCGCAAAAGGGCGCTCGTGAAGGCGGGCATGAGGAACGATGAGTCCCGGCTCCGAGATTGCTTCATTGCCGTAGAGCAGAATGTCAATATCAATGTTGCGCGGGCCCCAGCGCCGCGTGCGAACCCGCCCCATGCCGCTCTCCACGCGCAGGCAGGCGTCAAGGAGTCCGCGAGGCGGCAGGCTCGTGACTACACGCGCCGCCATGTTCAGATAATCCGGTTGCTCCATCACGAGCACAGGCTTCGATTCGTACACCGAAGACACAGCCGATACCTCGATGCCCTGTTCAGCGAGACGCCCAAGCGCCTCGAACAGGTTGCGCTTTCGATCTCCGAGATTCGCGCCGAGACCCAGGCAAGCGGTAGTCATTCGATCCGCCTCTTGAGCCGTGCCCTGTCCATCCGTTCAGACTTTGTGGATGCAGCGCCCTCGAGCGTCGTGTGCCGCCTCCATTACTACCTCAGACAGCGTCGGGTGCGCGTGGACGCTGTGAATCAGCTCGTCAACGGTGATTTCGGATGCGATGGCCGTCGCGCACTCCGCCAGCAGATCGCTCGCGTGCGGCCCCACGATATGCGCGCCCAGAACCTCCCCGTGCTTCTCCGAGACAACGAGCTTCACAAAACCTTCGGTCTCGCGGCCGCCCAGCGCCCTGCCGTTGATTGCAAACGCGAACTTGCCCACGACAACGTCAGAATGCTTCTCGCGTGCCTGGGCCTCGGTGTCGCCTACGCTTGCAACCTCGGGATGCGTGTAAACAGCGGCCGGCATCGCGTGGTAGTTCACCGTCCGGGTATGCCCCATAATCGTCTCGGCGGCCGCCTCGCCCTCTGCCGACGCGGCATGCGCCAGCAGCGGCTCGCCAATGCAGTCGCCGATGGCGTACACCCCCGGCACGGAAGTGCGGTAGTTGGCATCAACAGCGATTGCAGCGCGGTTCATCTTCACACCGATGGCGTCGAGATTCAGGCCTTCGGTGCTCGGTTTGCGGCCTGCCGCCAGCAGGATAACGTCTGCGTCCAGGGTCTCCTCGCTATCCCCCGAACTGATAACCGCTCGGCCCTGCTTGCCGGATACAAGGGCCTTCTTGAGCGTCGTACCAGTCTTGATGCTGATGCCTTGCCTGCGAAGGTGCTTGCCCAGTTCGGCCGTCGCCTCGGCATCCGCCGCAGGCAGAATCCGCGGCATCATCTCGACAACGGTGACAACCGAACCCAGAGCGTTGAAGATGAAGGCAAACTCGAGGCCGATCGCCCCAGCCCCGACAACGAGCAGTTTGCCGGGAACGCGGTCGGCGAACACGGCGTTGTCGCTTGTCCAGACTTCCGGAAAAGCGTCGAGACCTGCGATAGGCGGCCGGGAAGGGACCGAGCCCGTGGCGATTATGACATTCTTCGCGGTGATGGTCTGGTCGGTCTCGCCCTGGATACGGATCGAGTTTGCGGTAATGAACGATCCGGTCCCGCGGATGTGGGCGATTCCGTTCTTCTTGAGAAGAACTCCCACGCCGCTAACAAGCTGCTTGACCACCTTCCTTGCGCCACCCGATATGCCCGCCATATCGAAACCGATGTTCTCGGCGGTGAGGCCGAACGCCCTCGCGTTCTGCATGTTCCGGTAGAGCGCGACGCTGGAGATGACGGCTTTCGTGGGGATGCAGCCGACGTTCAGGCAGGTGCCGCCCAGCGACTCCTTCTCGACCAGCACGGTCTTCGCTCCGAGCTGAGCCGCCCGGATGGCGGCGACATATCCGCCGGGACCACCCCCTATGACCGCAACATCGAAATCGTGTGAACCGCCGCTGTCGGGCTTCGCCGCGGGGACTGTCAACATGGCCTCCTTAACTGCCAGGACGGGCACGCCTGCCATGCAGCCGCGCCCGAGAGAAACACCGGGATGCCGCGCAAGCCGATACCGGGCACCCGGCCTCTTTCGAGCTTACCATGTTTGCCGAACGGTGCGCAAAAGTCCGGGCGCCCCGTCACACTTCGAGCACCTCCGGCGTCACCTCCAATGCAACAGGAAGGGTTATCCGCGACAGTCCTGAACGGACCGTCAGAATGCACTCATACGCGCCCGGCGCGGCATCGTTGGGGACTGCGATCTCGAACGCACCGCGAGCCCTGCTCACAGCCTCCCATCCATCAGGAGTATTCAGGGTGGCCCACGATCCCGCCGGCAGCCCTCGCACAGCAATCCGTATGGCTTCTCCCGGATGCGCGGTGAGCGGAGCTTCGATCGTAATCGGAGCGCTCCCTTTCCGCACATCCAGGTTTCGGCCACTGATGAACAACGGGGACGCCGCCCTGAGAGCAAGAACACTCAGCCCATCGAACACGGCTGAAGAAACTGCGTCTCCCATAAGATCGGTGATGCTTACGTCCTTGCCCGAGATCTTCAGCGACAGGAGCTGATCCCCGGCTGGAGACCATACCACTACAGTCTGGCCCGCGGCCCCTTTGAACCGGAACCCCAGAATGCCCCTGCCCAGATCGAGCTGCTTCTCGACACGCGCGTCTGCAAGCGTCTGGCATATCGTCGCCAGAGCACGGAAACCAGGCTTCGGCTCCATGTCAGGATGCCGCACGACTCCGAACCTGTGCTCGTTGTAGAACGGGTTGCCACCATCCTCGCGGAAGTCGTACCAGGAGATGATGGTATCCACCCCGGATGCAAGCGCCGACAGATAGCAGCGTGCAAGGAATGTCGCCTGATTGCGCTCGGACAACCCGCCGTAGAGCTGCGTCGGAAGGCCCATTTCGGTGATCCAGACAGGCTTCTCTTTGCCATCGGCAGCTTTGGTCAGCGCCACAGTGTCGCGCAGTTCCTTGATGAACCCCATCTCGTCCAGCGACCCGCGATAGGGATGAATGGTGAGGATATCGAACGGCGCCCCCGCCTCCATCACGGACTCGATGAACGGGGTATCTATGCCTGACGTCGAGCACCCGAGCACTTGCGCATCGGGATCGGCTGCTCTGATGGCGCGGTACGCCGCTTTTAGAAGCTCGGGGTACATCTCCTTCGGGCCGGTCCAGAAGAAGATGTTCGGCTCGTTCCAGATCTCCCAGTGCTTGACGCGGTCTTTGAAGTGCGTCACCAGCGCCGTGCAGTAGCGCGCGTAGTCCTCGATGCCCTCCTGCGTGTAAGGCTTCGTCCACCACGCCCAGTATCCCACGATACCGTACACGCTGATCCCATTTCTGTTCGCTGTGTCCACCAGATGGTCATAGAAGCCGAAGTCGAACCGGCCCTTCTCCGGTTCGATCCGGTGCCACTGGAACTCCTCCCTCGACCACTTTACGCCCGCCGACGCCGCCAGAGCTGCCTTCGACTCGACATCCCTTCGGCCGTTCTCGTTGTCGGCGGCACGGTACAAATAGAGGCCCATTCCGAAAGGAGACTCTGGCGCCAGAGTGACCGGCGCACTGCGCTGGATGGGGAGAACCGCCGTTGTGCTGACCGGGCCGTACGTCTGGGATCCGGACGTGTAGCGGAAGATGCACTCGCTGAACGATCCCTCGATAGGCGCGCGAAGGCTGTGCTGCGCGCTTTCACCTGACCTAGCGGCAAGCGCCCGCGAGCCCGCCGCGACCTCCCGGCCGCTCCAATCGCGAACGGACCACGTAAGCTCGCCCGAAACGCCCTTGCCCGTCAGGTTGTGCACAGCGCAGGAGAACGCCGCGCGCCCGCCCTCTGCCCTGCCCGAGGGTACGAGCACCACCGCCATCTCCGGCGGAATGTCCGTGACCACCTTCATCTCCAGCAGGCGCACCTCACCGCCCCGGCTCTCGCCCGAGCGGTCCAAATACAGCCCAATCACGCGCAGAGGGTACACCGGCACGCCGTTGTCTTCGCCTCCATGGTGGCTCCATCCGGACATGCCCACCATGTCCACAACGAACTCCTGGCGGCCTGTGCCCGAGACGGCGCCGAGCGTCTTCTCGAATATCTGGAAATGCCCCGCCAGTTGAAGCCTCACATCCGCCCCGCCCTGTTCGCTGTCGAGCGTCAGGATGAGCTTCGACGGCTTCCCCATGATGGCAACGTCAGAAACGATACCCACGGATGTGCCGCCGCCAGAGTAATCGTATTTCAGCAGAGGAGCAGTCCACCGGCTCGCGCCGGAGTTCCCGTTCGCGGTGAGTCCCCACGACTCGTCCGGCCCGAATGTGAGAACCGTGTACTCCTTCTCGGCGCTGCTCGCGTGCGCCTGATCTTCCACAAGCCGGATGCTGTCCATGTGCACGCTCCCCACGCGGGTGCCGTCGTTCTCCACAATGAAGCCGATGCGCGTTGGCGCACCACGGAACACGCCATCGTTCTTGCCGCCCCAGTGGATATCCCAGCCTTCCAGCGCGATGCGTACTTCCTGCCAACCCCTGTATTTGAAGTTGAATCCCCGCTGGAACGTCTGACCTTCGGAATCGGTGCAGCGCAGAGTCATGCGGTTTGAGGTCGGCTTGCGAACCCAGAGCCACACCTGCCGGGCCTGCCTGCCCCGCGGCACGGCCACGCTCGCCTCTACATAGTTCCCCCCGCCCCGGAAGTCGAAGCGAAGCTCACCGCCATGGTTCCCCTCTTTTGCCGCCCCTTTCGTGACGCGGAAGGCTCCCGCCGCCCCCGGGAACTCCTTGCCATTCGAGAATTCCCATCGGACGCCAGCGTCTTTCGACTCGAAATCCTCAAACACGGGATTCATTGCCATTCCTCCAACAGCAAACAGCATCACCAGCAGGACAGCAGCGAGGGTAGTTCTCATCAGAGTAGGCCTATCGTTCTGTCAGGGCGCAGCCGAGGGACTCGCCACGATCGCACTGCGTCCGGCACAAACAGGAACCGGGGGAAGACACATCCGCGTCTTCCCCCGGCCCGAGATCAAGCGATCAGCCCCCAGTTACGGAGCCAGCGTCTCGACTTCGTCGAACAACTGGCGTCCCCGCAGAACCGGGACCATGTCCTCCCCGATCTTATCGGCGGAGATCACGCCGATGACCGAGACGTAATCCCCGACCATCGGGAAACCACCCGCGTTGAAGACCCGGATGCCCCTGTTCGCCAGCCCCGAGAACACCGCGCAGCCATCCTCCAACACGAAGGTATAGCTGCCGTCCGGCGCGTCGAAATCGGCGTGGACAACCTTGCCGAGGATCTTCACCAGCAGACCCTGGTTGTTTAAACCGAACTCGGCCACGGATCCCGCCGCAGTGGCGTAACCCTTGCCTCCAACGGCGTTGGCCCTCACCTTCCGAAGGGGAGTCGTGCCCGTACCGGCCGGCGTGACGGTCGCGGCGACGATCTGCCGCTCACCAGCAGCGGTGGTGCCCATCAGCCCGGCACTGATCATCACCTTGTCATTCAGCGCTATGGACGGCAGGCCGTCAATGCGGATGCCCGACGTTCCGTCCTCGTCCTGGACATAGAAGAACCCGGCGTCAATCTCGGTCACGATCATCGGCTTGGTGATAGTGACCTTGTTGTTGTCGCCGTATTCCTTTGCCGCACCGGCGCTGGCAACTTCGTAGGTGGGCGTCAGAAGGTCATCCTTCGACCGCACCTCCACCACGTTCGGCCTGTTCCCGATGTTGCCCTCGCCCGGCACGAACCTGCGGGAGAGCATGCCCGTGACGTTGATGACCGCCCCGGCGGCAGGCAGATCGGCTTCGGTCACACCTGGAGTTGCCTTCCACACGAGCACGATGCCCGGAACATCGGAACTGTTGTCGCGAACGGTAAACTCGTGCCAGTCGTCGTAGGCGTTCGGAGTCACGCTCTCAACAGTCACCGCACCCAGCCGGATCAGGTTGCCCCAGCGGACGTCGCTCAGGTTATTCATGCTGTCGTTCACGTCATCGGCAACGCCGTCGTCCGGACCAGGATACGCAACCCCCGAGGCGATCTTCGCATAGTTCGTCACAGCGTCCAGGCGCGTCTCATCAAAGATGTTGAAGATCTTGTCCGCTTCGATAACAACCTTGTCGCCCTCCGCGGGGCTGGCCGCCGGATAGTAAACCCGGAATCCGAGGTTGTTCGTGGGGGTCACCAGGCCGTTGTCATTGGCCCCAGACCCATCGCGGATGTAGAACTTCGGCAGCTTGTTGGCAGCCTGCGTAGGCGTATAGCCTGCCGCGCAGACAACCGCTGTCACACACATGGACGTTCCCGGGGCGGCAGCACGCGCGACCGCCAGGGTTATGGACCCGAGCTTCGCGTCCGTTACGGGAGTCGCCGAGCCACCCAGCGCCACAGCAGTTGCCGTGGAGGCAGCACCCACGCCGTAGTTAGGCTTCGACGCATTCACGGTGAACGTGCCCGGGTTCACACTCAGTGTGTAGGCCCCGTCAGCTCCCGTTGTCGCGGTGTAAACGTTCGTGCCATCGGTAGCGCTGACTGTCGCGCCCGCAATTCCGAATGCGCCTTCGTTGTGCGTGACAGCGCCATTCAGCGTGCCGCCCGTGGTGTTCAGAAGCAGCGCGTCCGTGCCGGTGGCCGCGTGGCTGTCGGTCGCCTTGACCGGAAGTGAGATCGTTCCCGCCCGGCTCGAAGGCTTCGCGGTGACCCCGGTCAACTGGTAGGTCGCCGTCTTGTCGCCATCGTCCGAGACCTTCACCGCTACCACGGCCGAGCCATAGCCGAGTGCGCTCAGATCCACCACCACACTGGCGATATCCGCGAACCCGTCCGGATCGCGCACGACGATTGTAACGGTCGTGCCAGTCGCATCATCCAGCGGAATCGTGTCCGGACTCGCGGAGCACGAAACGATGACCGGCGGCACGTTGCCCCAGGTGTGGTTAAATGCAACTGTATCGCGTGAGTCGTTCGAGCCGCTGTCCGGAAGCTCGTAGAGATAGGCCCAGTAGCCCGGGAATGCGGTTCCCGCCACCACTATGGCGTTGCCCCAGGCATCGAACGCGACCCGCGAGGCGTTGGTGTCGGTATAGAGATATCGCCCGGTAGCGTCCGGAGCAGCAGCCATCGGAGCGATGTGGAAGTCGTGCAGCTTGGTCATAGAACCCAGGTTCCAGATCTCTACGTTACGCTGCGGATTGTCACCCTGAGTCTGGCGGGCAATCGCCGCCACGTTCTGGTCCTTCGGGTTGATCGAAATATCCGACGCGCCGGTGATGGAAAGCGAGAAACTCGTGTCCTGGTTCAGGACATAGTCCGTGTACGGAGCGGGTCCCGCCAGATTCCAGTACGTGCCATTGCCCGTGTACTTGAACACTGCGCCTGTAGGCGCGGTGGACGGCGGATTCAGCGCGTCGAACCCACACCCGGCTGCGAACCAGACAGCGTTGTAGATGGTCGCCTGCTCGTTCTGGAAGCCCATGCCCCACGCGCCATCACTCGGTACACCCCAGGTAGCAAGCGTCTGGAAGGCGTTGTAGTCGTTGGGCGGCGTATAGTTCGCGCCCTGCTTCTCGGCACCCATCTTGAGCCCGCTCGAGACTGCGGCGTGGAAGACACCGTCGCCAGTATCGGAGGGGTCAATGCCGATGACATCGCAGTCACGTGTGTACCCCATCGTCGAGTTAGCGATGCTTCCCCTGCGGTCGGATCCGTCCCAGTTCCAGTTTGCGTGGCGGTTGGCCGAGCGGTCGGTCGAGAAGACGCGTCCGCTCTGCGAGACGCCCAGACCGAGCGGTGAACTGCCGCCTGTCAGGCCGCTGACCCAGCCGGGCCCCTCCGCGGCGCTTCCGAACACAGGGCTCGCATAGTCGCCCGGGGCGTCCGGCGGCCCTCCGCCCGGCAGCCAGACCTCGATCTTCCTGTTTGTCTGGTTAGCAAGATAGATGTTACCGAAGCTCGACGCGGCCGGGTTTGCCTGGTTGTTGTGCGCGGGGTTGTTGTCCGCGTCAACTCCATAGTACCGGTGTGTGAGCGGTGCTTGTCCGGTGTGGTCGCGGATGCGGTGCGCAATCCCCGGCGCGGCAACGGATGCCTTGCTCACGTTGATCCGGGCGTAGTAGCTGCCGCTCGGAGCGGACGCCCCGCTGGTGTTCGTGCCGTCCCACACGACAGAATGGGACCCCGCCGTAAGCTGGGGGCCCGATAGTGAGATAGTCTTTACCACAGCGTTCGTGCCAGCGTCGCGGATTTCGATAGACCCCGACGAAGCCGGCAGGTTCAGCCGATAGCTGATGGTGGCCGTTGGGTCGCTTCCGGCCGCTGACCACCGAACAAGGCCGACAGCCGCCTGAGATGCGCTGCCGATAGCGACAAGCAGCACACACACAGCCAGCACGCTCAGCTGAGCGCGATGTTGCTTCATGACTCCTGATCCCCTTTCAAGAACAGTCCAGACCGCGCGAGCTGCAGACGCTTGTTCCTCGCGCAATCCAAGTTCCTATACTATACGGCACCGCGCCCCGGCGGTCAATCCCGAAGACCCATATTTTCGCCGGGCAAATGCAGAAGCGGCCCAGCGGAATTCTCCGCCAGGCCGCTTCAATCAGCCTCGAGGTTCAGCCAGCCGCCTAGAACGGGAGGCTGAACGAGTAGATGCGCCCGTCCGCCGCGCCCACGTATATGCGCCACAGCCAAGCGTCAACAACAGGGTCGCCAACCGTGGAGCCGATGGTGCGGAAGCCGGTTTGTGACCCGTCGTTGATGTCGTACTCGTACAGGTTGCCGTCCGAGCTGCCCACGTAAACCCGCTGGTTGAAGACAACCGGGTTGGACGGGTCCGCAACGGAGATGGACGACTGCCAGCCGGTGGCCATGCCGCCAGTGGCAGGATTGAGCGCATAGAAGGTGTTCCCGAGCGAACTCACGTACAGCCTCGGGCCGTTGCGATGCCACATCGGCGCACCGTAGATGCCAGTCGCGCCGACCGACACCGGGAAGCCGCTCTTTGCCAAGCCACTGGAGCTGTCCAGCGCATAGAGCTGCCCGGACTGGTTGACGGCGAAGACGGTTGATTCCGCGCCGTCAGGCGATACCGAACTGCGCACATCGCCAACGGCGGTGTTCTGCCACGCGAGCGTCCCATTGGCGATGTTGACCGCCACCACGCGCCCGGTGTCCGAACCTCCGGGCATCGTCGCAAACACGACCAGCCCCTTGGAGGGCAGCACCAGCGGCGAGCCGAGAATGGGCCCGAGCGTACCGCTGTAGGTCCAGAGCACCGTGCCGTCACCGGCCTGGAACGCGCGGAGCATGTTCAGGCCGTTATCCGCATCGGTGGCCGCAAAGACGACGTCTCCGGTATAGCTGCCATTGACAGTGACCCCGATGACGCCCGCAGGCTTGGCGGTGACTTTGAAGATGGGCGTTCCGCCGAAGTCGTGCGTCCAGCGAGCGGTTCCGTCGCTCACCTTGCGGGCATACACCTTGCCGTCCTGCGACCCCGCGAGGGCGGTCAGCTCACCGGCCAGCGTGGCGGGGATAACCCTGCCCTGCACCGCGCCGCCTGTGTCCACCGGCAACCAGAGGGCCGAGGCGGCCGCGCCGCCGAAACCATAGACCTTGCTGTCTGAAGAAGCGAAGACCTTTGTGTTCGCGGCCAACTGCTGCGGATACAGCCCCGGAGGTGCCAGGGATACGGCCTTTGTCGTGAACACCCAGTTGTTTGTCGCCGCCAGCGGCTTGCGGCCGCTCACGGTGTCCGTCGCCTGGTTGCCGGCGTTGTCAATGGTCGTGACGGTGTAGGTTGCGCTGC
>JBPOJE010000018.1:0-7005 GCA_052033935.1 Armatimonadota bacterium | reverse complement strand
GGTAGCGTAGTTTTGTAGTGTGTAAAAAGGCGGAGGGTGCTCTTGTCTCGAAAGAGTCTGTGACTGCAAACCAGTCGAGAGGAGCACCCGATGAGGAGTATAGCGTCAGTTAATGTGATGCGGCAGGTTCTGTCGCAGATCGAGGACCCGGAGCATCTGCTGTGGGGTGACCTGGACCAGGCGTCGGCCGGGCTAATGAAGGTCTTTCTTGAGGCACTGGCGGTGTTTTAGGAATGACCATTAGGCAGGAAGATTCATATATCGGAGTACTTACCAAACACCGGCGGCGCCTATCGCAGCGTGCGGACCAGCCGTCCGGTGTGGGCGTCGTATATCTGCACCGTGCCTGTTGTCCAACCGAGAAACTGCAGGAGCGAGTGCCGGGCATGTATCGTGCTGACCGCCACAGTCTTTCCGTCCCCGGAGAGGCACAATGGGCCCAGGCCGTCGCGCGCGGCAGCCTCGAGGCTCCACCGGGGCTTTGGCGACCGCGGTTCCCAGACGGTGATCCACGAATCATCTCCGGCGGCCACCCTCTGCCCACCGCTGGAGACGGCGACGGAGGTTGCGGTGGGTTCGAACTGCTTGAGCCGCGCCGTGACATCGCCGCTGCGCGTGTTGAGCAGTGTGATGCGGCCGCCGCTCTGGGAGACGGCCAGGGAGCCGCCGTCCGGGGACATGGCGATTGCTTTCGCGCGGGCTTTGCGGCAGTCCAGCGATGCAACGCGTTTCTGCCGCGGGACGTTGAACACCGTCACCAGGCCGTGTCCCGGCCTGATGTCCACGATTGCGACTGTCTTGCCATCTGGTGAGATCGCCGTATTCGGTCCCGGCAGGGCTGCCAGGGCCTTGCCAACCAGGCGCACCTTGCGTGCTGCAATGTCCCACTCGAGAAGCTCGCCTCTGAATAACGTAAGGCCTGAAAGCTTCTGCCCGCCGGAAGTGAAAGCAACAGACACAATCCCGTGAGTGTCGGCTGGCAGCGGCAATTGCCGGATCTCGCTGCCCGTGGTGCTGTGAAGCTGGTTCCCACCGATGCCCGCAACGGCGAGCCAGTCGCCCGAGGGCGAGAAGCACAACGCCAGGGGGGCATATGCGGTGACCGGCCGCGAAGACAGCCTCCTGCCCGTGCGGGTGTCCCACACCACCACCTTGGTCTCGCCGCTCTTCTGGCTGCTTGCCCCCGCCGCCAGGCGTCCGTCGGCCGAAATCGCCACGGCCCCGACCGGCGCGAGGGTTTCATAGTGCGATTCCCGGGCCATGGCGTGCGACCAGACGACCGCTAACCAGAGCCCGCGGAGAACCACCGTCCCGAGGCACCCGGTGGCGAAGACATAGCGGGCGCGCGCCGCGGGAGTCCTGGGGTCGCGTGCCGGAACACCTCCCAGTAATACGTCGCTGCAGACGACCGCGGGCCACAGAGCCGCCAGCGGCAACGTCACCAACGGCGTAACGATGAAGGAGAGCAACAGGAGTGCCATGAGCCCCAGATCGAGCCCGGCAGCCAGAAGCGGCCGGGACGCCAGGGTGCACATGCTGCGGGTGACGGCCCGCACCGGTCCCCCGGAGCCGCCGGCCGCGAGCGGAAGCGCGAACAGAAGCAACGCCGACGCCGGCGCATGCGTTAGCAGACCCCCCAGAGCGGCAATGGCACTGATGAGCGCCATCAGCACCGAGACGGTGGCGATGCTGACCCACACATCGCCGAGCGCAAACACCCGCGCAGATGTACAGGATCACGTCCCCAACGAAACCTCGGGCAGGACGTCAAGGCGCGGCGGCCAAACCCCGGTGAACAGGTTACGCCACACTGTCGAGCCAGTGAAACCGCCCTTCCAGAGGCGGGCAGGCTCGGCGAGCAGGGGATCGAGGATGGCTGCTGCGGCGAGATAGGTGCCAAGGCAGAGGGCGGCTGCGCTCGCCCATTCCCACGGGGCAGCGCGAAACAGGTCGAACGCTCGACGCAGCGCCGAATGGCGCCGCGGTTCTACACTACTGTCAGGCTCGGGGAGGTCTCCGGCCTTGTCACGGGCTTCATCTGGAGGTTCTATATCGAATCCTTGTACACGCCGGGAGTTTCCTCCTTCTGTTCCGCCAGCGCGCCGGTCAGGAGCGGCCATGCAGAGCTGAGCAAGGCTCAGGGCGCGCTACAACCGCGATTGGCAGGGCGACTGTTCAGTCCAGCACAGCCGTCAGGTCGCCGGGTCTCCGCGGCCGGATGAGGGGCTCGAAGCCGCCGTCGCGCGCGGCTGCGCCCAGCACACCTGTCGCAATCGCGAACGCGCCCGCGTCCGGCGCGCCAGCCAGCAGCGCCGAATCCACTCGCACCGGCGCGCCTGAGCCGTCGTCGAGCGTAAAGAACCCCGGCTCCACCTGCGCCACCCGTCCGTAAGCCCGCACGAGCAGCCCGCCCGTGCCGGGCGCGGACTGGCTGTTCGAATATGCAGCGTTTGCGGCGACGAGCGGCGCGGGGTGAGCGCCGCCGCTCACCGTGACAATGTCTCCTTCCGCGGCGCCAGATCCCTAGATTCTGATTCCGGCAGACCTATCCGCCGCCTACGCGTAGAAGCAGTCCGCGAACCCGGCCGTCACGACCAGCCCGCGAAGGCTGATGCCCTCTCCGCCCGGCAGAAGCCGTGCCAGACCCGGGCCGGCGACAGCCGGGTACGATGGCTCGATCATCACCGCGTCTGCAATCACAACGAAGCCGGAGGGCGCGGCGTTGCCGAGGCGGACGGCGATGGACTCGCCCTCGTCGAGCGCGAACGTCCTGAGCGGATTCCACATGCCTCCGCCGGTCTGCTGATTCACAGGGACGCGGAACTCCTGCCCGCGCCAGAAGACGGTGTACGGGGCCGCCGCCGAGCGGTTGCTGCCCTGCGACCACCACCCTGTACAGCCCCGATGCGGGCACCGTCAGCGTCCAGTCCGCATGGCTGACGCCCGACGGGCTGGTCGTCGCATAGCGGTAGTCCGCGCCGTAGCGTCCCGACGCGCTTGAGCCCGTTGACCAGCTTCCCGTCACCGAGAAGCCGCTGTCCGCGTTGTCAACGATAGTCCCCCCGGAGAGCGGCGTGAGCACGTACGAGTCGGGGGCCTGCGCGCGCTCGCCGCCGGCGGTTTCCGACGCCACCCGAATGCGGTAAACCCGTCCGGGAATCAGCCCGGTGAAGGTGGCTTTGTGCGGCGAGTGCGGGGTGGTGTTCACCAGAACGGCGGTATCGCCCGAAGGCATCGGGGTGAGTTCGAGCCGAGTGGACACCGGCAGGTTGGCCGTCCACTGTACCTCGGCGGAGGTGGGCGTTGCGGATACCCTGACGGGGCCCATCCGCAACGGCACCGGGAGCGCCTGTACCGCGGCGTTTCCAAACCAGTCGGTGACCGCCACGGCTATCTGCAGCGTGCCGGCGGGATCGTACGGGATGCGGCTGTACTCGCCGTCCGCACGCCGCCGCTGTCGGATGTCGAGACGCCAATGACCGGCGGCGTGACACCGCTGCCTTTGCGCCACTTCAGCATGCACTCGCGCGCCGTCAGGTATTCGAACTCGACATCGGGATAGCGCTGGTGGGCCGCCTCGAACAGAGCGCAGGCCGCCGCCACCTGCTCGGGGAAGTCGGATTCCTTCAGATGGGACCACAGAGTCAATTCCTGTTCGGGCCATCATGAAGGTGTCATTGGCGTCCATATCATCGAAAGAGGGGATGTACGTGTGGAAGGCCTCCCAGCCGCGCATTCCACCCGGCACGCGCCAGTCCTCGGCCGCCGGGTGATACGGAGTCCAGCCCTGCTCAAACCATCGGCCCTCGAAGCGGTACGGGAAGAGGTCGTCGAGATAGGCTTCCCAGGGGTTCTCCATCCAGTTCCAGCTGCTGCGGAACGAGCAGGGATAGAACCGGCGGTCAAGCACGAGCTGAGCGATTGTGGCATCGAAATCGGCGAGGCACTCGGCAAACGTCTCGGTCTGGTTCCACTGGAAGACACCGTCGGAGTCCGGGTCGGTCCACGCCCACGTGTGATAGCGGTAGGCCATTTCGTCGCCCCACCGCGCAATCGCCTCGCCGTGGTTGTCTTCCAGAAGCTCGTAGGGGAGGATCGGCGTGGTGTCCACCCCGCAGGAATAGATGGAGCCGCAGTTCATGTACCAAGTGAGCTTGACCGGGTTGCCCATGCTGTCGCGCAGCGCCGTCCGCCACGGCTCCGCCACCACGCCGCCGCAGGAATCCATGAGGCACCCCACGGAATGCCCTCCTCAGGAATCGTCTCCACGAACAGGTTGAAGGTGCAGGTGAAGGGCTGGTCGAACGCCCGGAGCCCGGAGGAGGCGTGGATGGCACCCGAGCAGTTGTCCGCGTCAATCTTCAGAGAGTACGGGCAGGACGTGAACTGTTGGCCGCTGATTGTGACTGACGGGCTCGCGGGGGGGGGCCTCCAGTACGTGCCGGTGGTCCAGTCGCCGTCATCGAAGTTGTCCGAAAAGACGATGGACGGCGCGGACGCTTCCGGCGGCCAATGCTAGAAGCGCTGCGATAGTGACTGCGAAAATGAGTGCTGGAAGCCGGCGCGGCATGATTATAGACTCCTTTCCGGCCGTTATACGCCTGAACTCTCGCGCGGGGAAGCGCTGCTCGGCAGGAAAGCGGGCGCGCGCTGTCCAACGCACTTCAGGCCGAACAGGCAGGAGAAGCAAGAGGCAATGAGCAAGACGGGCGGTTTTTCAGAGCGCGAGACGGCAGCGATTGACAGGGCGGCGGAGGCGGCGCGCAGGGCGTGGAGCGCTCCCGGGCTGGCGGTGGCGGTCGTGAGAGACGGCGAGGCTCTTCTGCGCGTCTTCGGCGTGAGGGAACTGGGCGGCGCTGAGCCCGTGACGCCGGATACGGTCTTCGCCCTGGCGTCGGTTTCGAAGGCGTTCACGACAACGGCCATCGCCATGCTCGTGGACGAGAAGAAGCTGGCATGGGACGAGCCCGTCCGGACTTATCTTCCCTGGTTTCGCCTGCGCGACCCCGCCGCCGATGCCTGCGTGACGCTTCGCGATCTCGTGTGTCACCGCTCCGGCATGCCCCGGCACGATACGCTCTGGTACGCGCAGGACTGGACGCGCGAGGAGACGGTGCGGCGATACTGCGCGGCCCCGCACTCGACATCGTTCCGCAGCACCTACGAGTACGCCAACATCCCGTTCATGGCGGCGGCGCTGGCGCTGGAAGCCGTCACAGGCAAGAGCTGGGAGCAGTTCGTGCAGCAGCGGATCTTCCGGCCGCTGGGGATGAAGGCGGCATGCATGGACGTCAAGGTGGCGCAGGCGCTGCCGGACCATGCGTCGCCGCATGAGAATTACCGGGGCAGGCTCACCGTGCTTCCGTGGCTGGACATGTGCGCCGAGGCTCCGTGCGGGGGCATCATCGCGAGCGCCCGCGACATGTCGCGCTGGATGGAGTTTCAGCTCGGGGAGGGCGAGTTCCGGGGAAAGAGGCTCATCTCGAAGGAAGCCTTCCTGGAGACGCACAAGCCCTGCGTTGTGATCCCGGCCGAAAACCCCGATAAGCACGGGCTAGACTTCGGGGTCAACATATCGAGCTATTGCCCGGGCTGGAATCTGCACGACTACCGCGGGCTGACAGTGCTCGATCATGGTGGGCTGATTGACGGGTTTACCTCGGCGGCAACGCTGGTGAAGCGCAAAGGGCTGGCGGTGGCGGTGCTCTGCAACCTCTCCGGTGGTTCGGTGGTGCATGCGGCGGCGAGAGGCATTGTGGACGCGCTGATCGAGCTTCCGCGATGGAACTGGCCGAAGCTGTACAAGGCGAGTGCGCGGGCGGAGCGCGAAGAGGAGCGCAAGAAGAAGGCCGAGGAGCGCGCGAAGAATCCGCGCCTGCGCGGCACGCGGCCGTCGCTTCCGCTGGAGGCGTACGCGGGCGATTACGATGATGCCGCCTACGGGCGGTTCTCAGTCGCGCTTCAGGATGGCCGGCTAGTGTTCACCTACGGCCTGGTGAAGCTGCCGATGAAGCACTATCATCTGGACACGTTCAGCTTCAAGAAGGACGAGCCGGGTTGGGTGTCGGAGGGCAAGGCGCAGTTTCTGCTGAACGCGAGCGGGCAGGTGACGGGCCTGCGCGCGGAGGGGATGATCAACTGCGAGTTCCGGCGCGTGGCCGAAGCGAAGTGACTCAGGGGATGAACCGGCGCATGAGCACACCGTCGAAGTAGTCCGCGCCAGCCTTGATGTTCCGCTCCAGCACCCGCCAGACGCCGCGAGGTTCGACGCTTCCAAGGGCGTAGCCCAGGGCCTTGTGCCCGTTCGTTCGGTCCTGCGAGTTCCGACGCCCACAAGGGGCTATCCTACAGCATCTGGGTGTCAACAATGGCTGCAAACGCGTACTCCTGCCGCTCCTCGACAATGCCTGCTCGCACGGGATTGCCCAGAATTGCCCAGAATGTAGTCCACCCTGGCGTGGAGACTCTCTTCTGACCGGATGACGTGATCGAAGCTTCGAGGCTGCCAGAGTTTGCCGCTTCACCCGTGCAGCCACGACCGGTTGGTGCTGAGCCCTTTGAACCGGTCCATCATGGTCAGAACGCTTGCGCCGTCACAGGCTGGCGATGCAACAACGTGGAGATGGTCAGGCAGGCAGTAGACGATGACGTGGCACTCATAGGCCTCCCTTATCGAAAGAAGGCATGACACAGTCTCCCGCGCCAAGGAAGCTGACACGAAGGGTTGCTGATTACGATAGCTGCGAACAGTGAAGATGACGGGTTGGCCCGCTACTTCATACTCTCCAGCCTCAAGGCGTTGGTTTCCCGGTTGTGCCGCACGGCAAGCTCCATCGCATTGTTAGTGTACGCGTAGCCTAGAGCCTTGTGCCCGTTCGTTTGGACTTCCCCCGAAAAAGTGGACACCCTAAGTGTGAGTTATCGAAAGGGTGTTTGCGAGGATGAAACGATACAGCGAGGAGTTCCGAGACGAGTCGGTGCGGCTGGTCTTGGAGAGCGAGAGGT
>JBPOJE010000028.1:0-28999 GCA_052033935.1 Armatimonadota bacterium | reverse complement strand
TATCGAGACTGTCGTAAGCGTTCGTCCGCGTCACCCTGTAGGGCTGCGCCGCAAGGCCTGACTGCCCGTCCGATCCCGCCTCGAAGTTGATCGTGATGCCGCTCGAATTCGACGTAGCCGAAACCGCCACGCCCGCCGAAGGCGCATCCGCGTCAACCTTGAAAGGACCATAGGTCAGCGTAGCCGGCGTAGCGGCGTCATCGGCATTGCGGCTCTGAAGGTGCAGGTAGTACTCGCCCGTCACGGACGGCGTCTGAACCAAATCGCCGCTGCTCCAGTCACTCTCCGAACCGGTGAAGGTGTGGCTCGACGAGTTGTTCCACGCATACTTGTACTTCGACACCATATAGGTGTCGCCACCGTGCGTGCTCGTCCCGAAACCCTTGGGGTTCGTGAACATGATGGCCGTCCCGCCCTTGAGCCACGTGCCCGTCGGGGTCGCGGTGTTGACATTGATGCCCGCCGTCGGCGCGCTGGCCAGAGTGGACTTGCTCGCTGTGGCCGAGTAGGCGGTCGCGATGCCGTCGCCGTTCACGCCCTTCGCCTTGAAGGTGTACTGTGCGTTCGGCGTCAGGCCCGAGATGCTCTCAGAAAGCGCAAACACCTTGGCGCGGTCGTTCGAGCCGTCGTGGAACACAACCCCCGAGGAACCGGACGTCAGGTTCACCGGACCAGTCGTCGAAACGGTGAATCCGTTCGTGCCGACGTTGCTGAACGACGGGGCCGACGGAGTGTTCTGCAGCGTGTATTTGGCTGTTGACCCCTTCTGCCCCGTGTAGTTCGCCCAGGCGCCGCGGCTCTGACTGGTGTTGTCGCGCGCTTCTATCGTGTAGGTGTATTGCGTGTTCGCGCTCAGGCCGGTGTTGTTAAAGGACGTACCGGTTCCCCATCCGTAGATGCCAGTGCCTCCCCTGTACACCTGCACGCCAACATCGCCGCGGCGGTAGTGGTTGGAGGAAGTGCTGCTGGCTTCGTCGGCGGCCTCGGTGCTGCCCGCCGCAATGCCGACCCCCTGATCGAGCGGAATCGCCCAGGCAAGGTTGATCTGGGTGGGGCTGAACGCCGTAACGCTCGAAAAACTCGGGTTCTGCGGCGCGACGTTATCCACATACACGTCAATGTAGTTGCCGGCGCCTCCGTCGGCCCATGTCGAGCCTCCCGTTTTGCCATCGGTCTGGGTCGAGAGACGGCCGGAGCGGCTCACGGAGAAGAAGTGGAAGCGCCGGTGGCCGGTGACGCCCGTCTGGGTGTGAGACCAGTTTGCGCCTGGCGAACTCACCGGGGCGTCGTTGGTGTTCCCGCCGAGGCCGTAGCCCCACTGATACTGAAGGACCGTCCAAAGCGGGACCGGATGGCCGGATTCAACCCATGCCGTCCCGCTGGCGTTGATGGTGGTGTCGTTGGTGTAAACGTTAGTGTTCGGCTGCGGATTGCTGATGCCCTCGAAGCTGGCCACGTCAATGCGCGGATACCACGCGTCCTGCTCGTAGCCCACGCTGTAGCCGCCGTAGCGGTTGCTTTGCAGGTTGACGCTTCCCTCCATAGCACGGAAGTCGTTTCCTGCGTGCAAGCTCATCACACCGCTAAAGCCGCCGCTGCCGTTGTGAACCTTGAACAAGATGCGGCTCCAGCCGGCGGGCATGCCCTGTGCCGCCGTGCGGTCCTGATCCCACGTGATACCGCGCGAGGCGTTGTTGTCCCAGAAGAGATTGCCGTTGAGCCATACCCGAACACCATCGTCAGAGCCAATGCCAAACTGAGGAGCCGCGCCGCTTGGCGCATAGACCCACGCAAACGCATAGGCATCGCAGTTGTCGCAGTTGTTATTGTTGGCGTTGCTTGCGTTGCCCTTGAAGTTCAGGTAGTTGCCGAGGCCCGCGTTGCCGCAGTCGCCCGTCTGAACACGAAACGGGGTCCGTGGACTGCCGTATAGCATATCCCGGACGTAGGTGCCGCGCGATGTGTCAACGGCCGGATACGCATACAGTCCCGACTCCGCCCACGGGAAGCTGCGGTTGGCGGTGTCGCTGACGCTGTTGGAGCCGTACCCCCCGAACACAATCCAGTCGTTGAGATACACCCACTTGTCGCCATACTGGTGAATCTCGCGAATTGCAGTCGCTGCATAGCCACAGATGTTGCCGCATCCTGTCGTCCAACTCTCATCAGCATTGAGGTAAATGCCATTCCAGTTGGACAGGTCCCCTGTCTCCCCGTACTCAAAGTTCTGCCAACTGCATGTGTAGGCGCAAGAGTCATGATTCTTGTAACCACCAGTAAGCCCGCCTCCTATGTTCCGATAGCGGATTCGGTCGCCGGACTGAGCGTAATGTCCGCAATTGACATAGTCCAAAAAGATGTACCCACGGCCGTCCCAAGAAAAGCCCGGGTTCAGCGTGGCGTTGAAGCCGCGGGCCGTGCAACTGCTAAAGTGGCTGTAGGCGTATCCATAAGTGTCGCAGTCGGTATGAGTGGCGGGGAAATTGCCCCAGCCTCTGATATAGGCATCCCCCCACCAGGTCAGGCCGGCCTGCGGGGAACACACAAACAGGCACCCGGCTGCGAGGACCGCCAGCAGCACGCATCTCCGCATCTTGTTGTTCATCTCTTCAGTCTCCCTTCGCCGGCCTCAGCCGGGACAGGACGTTGTCATCCTTCGAGAATCTGTATCTCCGCAATATCGTCTCGTTGACGTCGTTGTGAAGCGCCCTGTTGTATCGGAACTTCAGATCGCCGATAATCGCGCCCCGCACAAACTGCAGCGGCGGCTTCCGCCGCGGGGCCTTCGAGCGCACCTTCATCACACAGAAGCCGCCGAAATCCTCGTAAGGCTCCGCGAGCACTCCGCCCTCGGCCACCTGGGCGATGGCGCCGAAGAGAGGAGTCTCCTCCCTCACCGTGCGCCTCTCGCCCAACATCATCTGCAAATCCGCATCGGCCGCTTTCAGTTCCGCAAAGCTCTTGCCGCGGGCGACATCCTCAATCAGCATCCGCGCTTTCTGCTTCGCGGCATCACGGGCCTGGTTTCGTTGCGTCTCAGTTGCCCCGGGCTCGGCCCGCACCGGCACCACGAGCGCGTCATATTGAAGCAGGGGGTCTTCCATCCCCGTCCATTCGTTGTCGTAGTACGCCTTGATGTCGGCTTCGGGCGGAGTGTAGGAGTCCAGCCACTGCTCCAGCAGCCTCTGCCTCGTAATCTCCGCCAACGTATCGTCACGAAGTTTTACGCGGTAACTCTCAAGAGCGGCCTTGCCGTCGTTGGAGTCGGCATAGTCCTTGCTCCGCGCGAGCTGCGCCAGCGACAGGGTTTCAGCGTTGTAGATGGGGATATTCTGAATGAAGGAGCAACTCGGAAGCGTCCGCTTGTAGAGCCGCCCCAGAGCAGCGATGTCAGCCTGAGTGAGCGTGAACGTGCCGCAGGTCAGCGCGGTTTCCACCACGTCGGAATCGGCCTTGAGCGGCGTATCCTCTACCTTGACCGGGTACTTCGCCAGCGCGGCCTTGATGAGTTCCGCCTGCGCCGGTTCGCTTTTCAGCATCCTGGCCCAGAAGCGGCCCTGAATCATCGGTACGGGGGCTGGTGCGATAAAGGAGCCCTTCTCGCCGATATCCTGTGTGTTATGCATCAGAAAGTCAACCGCTTCGTCGTCGGTCACGGTGATCTCGTTCCAGGCCTCGGCATCCTGCATCACCTCGGCGAGGGCTTGTTCCTCCAGCAGCTTCAGGGCTGGTTTCCACTCCGGGCTTTCCGCCAGCTTCGCCTTTGCCGCTTCCGCCAGAAGGATGTTCCGCACCGCCATCTGCTTCGTGACGTTCTCGTACATGCCTTCGTACGACGCGAATGTCGCCAGCTTGCGGGGGGCGGCGATGGTGGCGTGGATGTTCGCGCACAAATCGCCGACGGTCAGACTGCCACCGTCCCACCTTGCAACGACGGTCTCGGGCTTGTCCGGCGAATGGCATTCGGCCGACAGGGCTGTAGGAAGCAGCGCCGCACCAGCAACCGTGAGGACGGCGATTGGCGTGGCGAACGTGTGCGCCAGGTCCCTCACCAGCTTACGGCGAAACCCGGCGGGCGGTGGACAGGGCAGTAGTACGGCTAACGAACCGACGGCGTGTCTGAGAACGAGCATATGGAAAAGCCAGGGCAACTCACCGGTTAACGAAGCGGGCCAAGGTGGCGAGCCGCATCAGACGAATCGGCAGGACCTAGTTTAGAACAACTGCCGGACCAGAAGCAGATCTTCATACGTAATGATAAGGGAACGGCGCCTGTGTGTCAAGGGCTGTTTTGCCGATTTTCGAGGTTGGCGGCTTGCTCCGGGCAAATGAAGCTTGCGTAAGGGCCAGGATTCCTGCTAAAACATCAGCCGTATGTTCATCACTACTGCCTCCGATCTTGCAGCGTTCTGTACGAACGCGCGCGGCGAGTCCGCGATTTACCTCGACACGGAGTTCATCGGAGAGGAGAGCTACCATCCCCGGCTGGAGATCATCCAGGTCGCCGCCGCCGGGAAGATAGCTATTGTTGACTATCCGGCGATCCCCGACCTCTCGCCGCTCTGGGCGATTCTGGCTGACAGCGCAGTGGAGAAGGTGTTCCACGCAGGTCAGCAGGACCTGGCGCTGCTGTCGCGGGCGGCCGGAAGCAGTTTGTGCAACACATTCGACACCCAGATAGCGGCGGCATTCGTGGGGTGGGGCGAGCAGGTGAGCTACAGCGATCTCGTGAATGCTGCCTGCGGCGTGAGGCTCTCGAAGTCCCACACATACTCCACGTGGGGGCGGCGGCCGCTGTCGGCGGCCCAACTGGCGTATGCCGAAGATGATGTCCGCTACCTGCCCGAGATCACCAGGCGGCTCAAGGATGATCTCGCCCGGTTGGGACGGCTGGAGTGGGCGAGAGAGGAGTTTGAGGCGCAGGAGCAGGCCGCCGTGAGTGGGCCGGTTCCCGTCGAAGATGTCTATGAGCGCGTGAAGGGCGCCATGTCCCTGCGGCCGCGCGATCTTGCTATCCTGCGTGAGCTGGCCGCCTGGCGCGAAGACGAGGCGAAGCGCCGCGACCGTCCGCGTCAGAGCATACTTCGCGATCCGGTGCTGGTCAGCCTTGCCCGTCACGCGCCTCGGTCGGTGAACGCACTGCGCGAGATCCGGTCGTTCCCCGGCCACGTGATAGAGCGGTACGGACGCGACCTCGTGGACGCCGTGGCTCGGGGGCTGGCAGTGCCCAAAGACCAGTTGCCGCGCAAGCGCGAGAGGCGCGAAGCAAACGGCGATAGACCTCTGGTCGTGTCGCTGCTGCAAACGCTGGTGCGGCTGCGCGCCTCCGAGCGGGAGATCGCGCAGGGTATTCTGGCGCGCAGCAACGATCTCGAAGATCTGGCCGATCTGGGACCGAAGGCTTCGGAAGGTGACCTCCGCATTCTGCAAGGGTGGCGCTGGGAAATGGTGGGGCGCGACCTGGTGCGCCTTCTGCGCGGGGAGATAACCCTCGCCATGGACGCGGCCTCAGGGCGGCCTGCGGCCGTTGAGCGCACTGGCGCGTGAAAGCGCTGGAATTCGCGCGGCAGGTCTGCTAATCTGGCAGCACTATGGCACAACAGGCAGCCGGGATCCCGGCCTTTCTGATACGCATCGGTCGTCCGGCTGATGCCGAGGCCATCGCGGACGCGAATGTCTGCATGGCGCTGGAGACCGAAGACCTCCATCTGGACACTGACACGGTGCTTGCCGGTGTGAAGGCGGTTCTGGACAGCCATTCGCGGGCGACGTACTTCGTGGTGGACGCGGGCGGCAGAATCGCCGGTCAGCTCATGGTAACCCACGAGTGGAGCGACTGGCGCAACGGCGACATCTGGTGGATTCAGAGCGTGTACGTCTTCCCCGAGTTCCGCCGGCAGGGCGTGTTCCGCGCGCTGTACGGCCGGGTGCGCGATCTGGCGCGGAAGGAAGCCGTTGGGCTCCGTCTCTATGTCGAGAACGGCAACTCCGGGGCGCAGGAGACCTACGCGAGCCTGGGAATGCACATGACCGGCTACTCGGTGATGGAGGAGATGTTCTGACGTCCCACCGTGGCCGATTGGCGACCGCTTCAATAGAATGTCTTCTGGCAAATGCCGGAGGAGGACTGTTGTAAGTGAAACTGCCGCGTCTCTCCACACTTCGGGCTGTTACAGCCGCGTTGGCGCTCTGCCTTGCAGGCTGTGTCGCGCCTCCGTGCTTTGCCGTCGAGATCCGGGAAGCTGAAAGCGGCGCATCCGCCGGCTCGCCATGGACTCTTGAGCGCTTCACCACCTATCCTTTTAAGACTCGCGCGGACCTCGCCCGCGTCCACAATGCCGCCATCGCCCTCAGGAACCAGCTTGCATCCGGCAGCGACGCTCACGAAGGGGACGTGGACAGCTTTCTGTACGAGGTCGCCGCGTTTACCGATCCGGAGACCGCCGCGGGCGAGCAGGTTGAGATTGTGAACTTTGCGTCGTCGCCGGACCCCGCGCTGAAGCGTCTGAGGGAAGGGGTGAAGCTGCCTCCCCCCCCGGGCGGCGCGGTCGTGCGCCGATACGGCACGAAGGAGGATATGCCGGGGCCGGTGCGCTCGCTGTTCGGCCCCGACACGGCTGGCATTACGCACTGGAGCCGTTACGTCGCTCTGCTGACGGATGACAGATCCGAGCAGGAGATCGCCGACACTGTCTCGCACGAGCTTGTGCATGCGTATCTGCTCTCGATCCTTGGGCCGGACGGTGGGGGACTGCCGCGCTGGTTTCATGAGGGGGCGGCGCTGTACCTTTCGGGTGGGCGCGTGCAGTATGTCTCAACCAGCGACTTCGGACGCGAACGCGTCTCCTACAGCCCCAGGGACTACAACGAATTCCGGCTGGTGTTTCGCTATCTGGAGCGCGTCCACGGGGTTTCGGCCGTCCACGAGTTCGTCCGCGAGGCCGTGTTGAAGGAGGATGTCAAGAAGCCGCTGCTGGCCATTTCGGGAGTGAGCGATTACCGCGTCCTGAGTCAGGACGCGTGGGGGTGGCATCGAAGACAGGCAGCTTACAAGGCTCTTGCGGTGATGGCCGTAGCCGCCGCGCTCGCCGGGGTGGCAGTCTGGTTGTCGCGCCGCCGTTGGGCTCGCGTGGAGCAGGCGCTGGGGCTTGTGGAGGAGGCCAGAATGCTGGCGAGAGTCGGCCTGCGCCAGCAGGCATTCGAGAACCTGGAGCAGGCTCGCGCGCTCGAGCCCTATCTGGCGCGGGTGCGGATGGCCATTCAGCAGGTTGAGGAGGAACTCGACCGGGTCATTCGCTGACGGCGTCTGGTCGCGCAGGCGGTTCTCCGGGTGCTATTATGTGCGCTGACACATCTTTGGGAGGAGATTGATCTTGCAGACCCCAGCCGTTGTCTTCGAGTCCGTTGGACGTGTTTCGGCGCGTCCCATCGAAATGCCGCCGCCCGGTCCGGGCCAGGCGCAGATTCGCACGCGCTATTCCACGATCAGCCCGGGAACTGAAGGGTGGTGCCTGCTGAACCAGTTCACCTGGCAGCCTACCATCTACCCGAGCGTTCCGGGTTACCAGCGCACGGGCGAGATCATCGCGTTCGGCGAAGGCGTGGAAGGCTGGAATGTAGGCGATATCTGCATGGCCACCGTCGGCTCGTGGGAGGGAGAGGTCGTGCCGTTCTGGGGGGCGCATGCGGGCGTCATCAATACGGCCGCCTCTGAGCTGTTCCGCATTCCCGAGGGAGTGGACGAGGTGGATGCGTCGGGTTGCATCGTGGCCCAGGTTGGTTACAACGCCGCCAGCCGGATCGTCCTCCGCGACGGCGAGACAGACTGGGTGGTTGTCTTCGGGGACGGGATCATCGGGCAGTCTGCCGCGCAGGCCGCGCGCGCGAGGGGCGCCCGGGTTATCGTTGCGGGGCACCGCCAGAAGCGGCTGGGTCTCGCGGCCGCAATGGGCGCCGATGCGGTGTTTTATTCGTCGGAGGATGGCTTCCTCGATCGCGTGCGCGAGGTCACGGGCGGGTACGTGACGGCGGTGATTGACACCATACAGACCGAAGCCGCGCAGGAGCAGTATATGCCCCTGCTCGAATACGCGAATGGACAGGTGGTGTACAGCGGGTTTACGCCGGGCAAGGTGTGGGCGGACATGGGGGCGCTGCAGCGCAAGGAGCTGACCGCGCACTTCGTGGCGGGCTGGACGCGCCCGCGGATGGAGAGCACCCTGGCGCTGATGGCAGAGAAGAAGATGCGCGTTCGCCCGCTGGTGACGCATCTGGTGCCGTGGCCGGAAGGCCCGGCGATGTTCGAAATGATTCTGCGCAAGGAGAAGACGTTTATGGCGATTACGCTGGACTGGACGGGAGCGTAGCGATGAAGGTGTTACTTACAGGGGCATGCGGGTTTCTGGCGCGCGATCTTACCGCGCAGTTGGAGGAGTCCCACGAACTGCGGCTGTTCGATCGCAACCGGCCGGAGGAGGCAAGGGTATTCAAGCCTGGCTTTGCTGACGGTGAGTCGGCGCCGTTCACGACTCCGCACGAGTTCGTGAAGGGCGAGATCACGGACGCGGCGGCAATCGCGGGCGCGGTGCGGGGAGTGGACGCGATCATCCACCTCGCGGCGTCAACTTCGGGCGTGGCCGAGATCGGGCAGAAGACGTTCAAGGCGAACGCGCTCGGGACGTTCATCATCCTCGACGAAGCGCGCAAAGCCGGCGTCAAGCGGTTCCTGTGCGCCTCCAGCATCAACGCGTTCGGGACGATTTACTGGCGCATCAGCGGCAAGCCTGTCGTGTACGATCGGATGCCCCTCGATGAGAGCTTCACGCCCGTTCCTGAGGACCCGTACAGCCTGAGCAAACACGTCAACGAGCTGACCTGCGCGGCGTTCACGCGAGCCTACGACATGACCACGGCGGCCTTCCGGTTTGCGGGGGTTTACAGCGAGGAGGCGTACCAGAGTGTGCGGCAGAGCATGGCGCCGACCGGGGGCTGGTCGGACGACCTGTTCCAGTGGGTGCACGTGAAGGACATCGCCCGGGGCCTGCGGCAGGCGCTCGAGTGCTCCACGCTTCCGGCGCACGGCGTGTATACCCTCGCCGCTGCCGACACGCGCTGCCCCGAGCCGACGATGGAGATTCTGGAGCGCTTCCGGCCGGACCTCGCCGCAAACGTCACCCGCCCTCTCATCGGCCGCGAGACGCTGATGTCCATTGACCGGGCGAGGGAGACCTTCGGCTACGATCCGCAGTACCGGCTCGGGCCGTAGCGGAGGAACCTCGTCATTGCGTCCCGTGCAGCCGGGTGAGGACACCCGGCAAGATAAAACTCCCCCGGACGGAATGCGGGCAGCAGAGATGCCCGCATATCACAGGGGCGCATATCGCAGGCGGCTACCTCCCCGCGGCTGACTCCCGCTTCCTGTCGTACGCGAGAATCTCGTTCACTCTCGGCGTCACTTCGAGGCAGGCCGCGCTGGCGGAAGACCTGGCAAGCACGGCCATCGAGATGGAGTTGCTGATGATGTCGTTCATCTCCTGCTGAGAGTAGACGCTCGGCAGCGTGCGGCCATATTCGACGGCTTCAATGAAGACCTTGCGATGCTCCGGCGGTTCGTTCAGGTTCAGAAACGCACCCGACTCGGCCACGGACCGGCGGCTCGGCATGATCTGCTGCTGCCGCGCCCACTCTCCCAGAAGATACGGGCCGGTGAGGAACTTCACCAGCTCCCACGCCTCCTTCGGGTGCTTCGTGCCTTTCACGATGGCGAAGGCCGACCCGCCCATGAACGTCGCCCGCTGTTTGCCCTTCGGAAGCGGCGCAACGTCCCACTCAAAACCTGTCACGCGCTTCTTGAAGATCAGTGATGCTGCCCAGCTCCCTGAGTGAAACATCCCGAGCCGCCCTGATGCCCACAGGCCCGTCGTTCCCATGTCGGCCTGATCGGCCGGACTCGGAGTAACACCCCATTTCTGCCGGAGGTCTGTCATCCACTGAATCGCCTCGTATGCCTCCGGCTGGTCGAGCATGCAGCGCGTGTTGTCCTCATTCAGAATCGTGCCGCCGTTCTGGAAAATGTAGTTTTGCCAGAAACCGTCCACAGTGGAGCCCCACTGATCCACCTTGCCGTCGCCGTCGGTGTCCTTCGTCAGCTTCTTGCAGACTTCCAGATACCGCTCCCAATCCCAGGTGCCATCGGGATAGGGGATGCCTTCGCGGTCGAACAGGCGCTTGTTGTAGTAGAGCGCTTCCAGGTCGAGGTCGGTGGGCAACGCGTGAACACGGCCCTTGAAGCGCCCCCAGCCGTCCACCGCAACCGGGTAGAAATCGTCCAGATCAAAAGACCGGTCGCCTTCGATGAACGGGGTCAGATCAGCAAGGATGCCCTTTGCGGCCAGCGGATAGAACCAGAGCGAACTGACGCGCGACACGTCCGGCGCCCGGCCGCCGGCGAACGAGATCAACAGCTTGTCGAATACGCGCGAGTGTGGGGTGATCTCGAGCTTGATGCGGATGTTCGGGTGGTCGCGGTAGAAGACCTTGAAGGACTCATTCAGACGCGCTTCGTCCTCCGCTGTCCCCCAGAGAACGAGGCGAAGCGTCACGACATCGCTATCCGGCTGCCTGGCGCACCCTGTCACCAGAAGCAGCGCAGCGGCAAGAGCGAGCGCCACGGCAACTTGCGGCAACCTCCTCAAGCGAGCACCTTCTTCATCAGGCTGAACCGCCTGCTCTCGCGGAATCCCGCCTCGGCGTACAGCTTTGCCGTCGAGTCCGCTGTCCAGAGGAAAAACGCGTTGTGGAGCCCGCTGTCGCGCATTGCCTCGACAGTAAGACACAGCAGCACCGCGCCGATGCCCCGCCCGCGCACCGAGCGGGCCGTGCCGAATGGCCCGAAACGCTCTCCTTCGAAGTGCGCGAAGCCTCGAACCGCGCCGTTCTCGACAGCCATGTGAACGTGCCGGGCCGGATACTCCTCTCTCAGAATGCGCGTAACTGTCTCTCGCAGATGCCGCTGCCAGTCCCCCGGGAACTCCGCCTTCAGAAAAGCGAACAGGTCCGGAACGAGCTCAGGGCAAAGCTGTCTGAACTGCACTCCCGCCGCTTCGAGAGCGGCCTGCTTGTCGGACACCCACCGCGGCCACCGGTAGTTCACCAGGTCCGAGTCCATCGCAAGAGGCCGCGTAACCTCTTCGTAGCCGCGCGACTTCAGGAACTCGACAGCGCCGGGGTAGGCGTTCACGTCAACGCCGGGGATCCAATAGTTGGGCGTGTACGGCCCGGCGATAGCCGCCGACTTGCCCTCCTGCCGAAACCAGCCCTCCACGGTGTCGAACAGCGCGCTCCCGATGCCCCGGCGCTGGAAGTTCGGATGGACAGCAAACAGAGTGATCCACGACCTGTCGCTGTCGTCGGCCATGTCTTCAATCGGATGACGGCGGACGAACCCCGTGAGAAAGGCGGCCACCCGGCCGCCGCTCTCGGCGACGACACTTCCGCGCGGGTCGAAGTTCAGGTCGAGAAACACTTTGCGGGCGAAAAGCTCGGGAGTGACGGGGTCCGCAACCAGCGCCGCCCGCGCGACCTCGCACACCCCGGCGAGATCGCTCCCACGAATCCCGCGCACTGTGAAGCCTGTGTCAGCCATTGCCGAGTTCCTCCTTCATGGCGTTGAACACCACTAGAGCGTTCTTCGCCGTCTGCCGCGCTACCTCTTCCGGCGAGCATCCGAACAACTGCGCAACCGCATCGCGAACGTAGGTTAGAAAAGCCGGCTCGTTGCGCTTTCCGCGCAGAGGGTGGGGCGCCAGATAGGGGCAATCCGTCTCGATCAGGAGCCGGTCAAGCGGAACCGCGCGCAGCATTTCCCGCAGAGCATCTGCCTTGCGGAAGGTCACCATTCCCGTGCATCCGATGAAGCAGCCCATGGCGACCGCCCTGGACGCCTGCTCTGGCGTGCCCGTGAATGCGTGCAGAACAGCGCCCGCCGCCGGAAGCGACTCCTCCCGCAGAATCTCGATCGAGCGGCCTTCAGCCGAGCGCGTGTGAACTGTGACGGGCAGCCCCAGAGTGTGGGCAAGCCTGATCTGGCGGCGGAAGGCTTCCTCCTGCACCTCCTTTGGGGAATGCATATAATGGAAGTCGAGCCCAATCTCTCCGAGAGCCGTGACGCGGGATGACGACTTCAGAGCATCGGCAAGCGTGTTCTCCCAGCCGGGAGTCTCATTGATGCAAGACGCATCGTGTGGGTGGATGCCCGCGGCCGCCCAGGCCCCGGGGATTTCGGCAAGCTTCAGCGCCTTTGCGCTGGAAACAAGATCGTAACCCGCGATGAGGAAGCCAACAACCCCGGCATCCCGCGCGCGCTTTGCCACCGCGGGCGCGTCGTCTTGGAATCTGGGGTCATTCAGGTGGCAGTGTGTGTCAATCACGAGTCCGGGACGATGTCAGTCCACCATGCTCATGAGGCGGCTACCGATGAAGTCGTCAATGTAGGAGTTCACGAGATCGTGGCGCTCGATGTGCGGGAAGTGCGCCGCATCTTCGATGACCTCAAGGACCGAATCGGGGGTGCCCCGCTGGATGATCTGCGCCGCCGAGAGAAACGGCGGCCGGTCGTTCTGCCCCACGAGAATGAGAAGCGGCACCCACACCTGCTCCAGCCATGGCCGGCTGTCGAACTGGCGGATGGCCCGGATGCGTTCGCTGACGGTCGCGCTTGTCGTCTTCGCCGCCTGCTTCGCCACCCATGCCAGGTGGTCGTCTTCGTCGTCGGTGGCGACGGGTTGAGCGAGTCCGAGCATGCGTTTGAGGCCGGCGATGACCCCTTCTTCCTCCCCGATGTGAGCTGACGACATATAGCGGAGAAGCTTGCCCTGGTTGTTGTCGGGCGCCTTCGCAAATGTTGACATCAACACCAGAGCTGTGGTCCGGTCGGGGTGCAGCTGAGCGAACTGCTGCGCAATAAGCCCGCCAAATGAGTGTCCTGCTATGACAGCGCTCGGCAGGCGGAGACCGTCGAGCAACTTGCCCAGGTCTTCGGCAAGAGCCAGGATGTCCGGATTATCGCCATCATCGCCCGTGCGTACGTCGTAGCTGATGACGCGGTACTTGTCGCGAAGCCCGCGGAACTGGAAGAGAAAGGATTCCTTATACTCAGTGATACCGGGTATGAAGACCAGCGGCAGGCCCACGCCAGTCTCCTGCAAGGTAGCTTTCCAACTCGCAAGTTCTAGCGTCGGCACAAGTGATCACTCCTGGCAGAATATGGGCCGCCGAAGCCGCCCTGATGACGGGGAGATGTTACGCAATGCGGGGGGCTGCTGTCAATAAAGGCCTGCCTCGTGCCCCTGTGCGGTCTATCGAACGCCGCGCACATTTCTGAGCAGCAGCGCGCCAGAAATCAGGAAAGAGGCCGCCATGCAGAGCAGCGCCGTGTATCCTTCGAGCGGATAGCTTGTGACCATGGCGCCATCCGGCCCGATCGCCCTGGTGTGGCCGAACGCTCCCAGCACCTGTCCGCCCAGCGGCGCCGCCAGCGACTGGGACAGGGTCAGGGTCAGGGTGATGTGCCACACACCCATGTCCTTCCCAGCGTTGCGCCTGTCCGGAAGCACGTCTATCGCCAGTGCCCAGTCCACGCTGTAGTAGGCGCCGTAGCCGATGCCATAAAGAAGTCCGAGCAGAAACACGGTGTTCAGCGACCGCGCGAAGAGAAACCCGACCGAAACGGCCGCAATCACGCCATTGGCGAAATAGACGATCCTCTTTCGCCCCACGGTGTCCGACATCCGGCCTCCGGTGATCCCGCTTATGACCGCCGTCAGCAGGATCAGCGGAAAGAGTATGCCGACTGTCCTCGTTGCCTGTCGTGCGCTTGATCTGGCTCGGGATGATGACGAGCAGAAGGCTGCCCCAGTGATAGTTGATGCCGAACCAGAGGGCGCTGATCGCCGGCAGGTCGCGCGTGCACATCCGGCCGCCGGGGTAAGGAGAGAGAACCGCTGTCTGCTGTTGGCCGTCGTCGCTCATTGGCGCTGAGGCTGAGGTGGCCGTGTTCCTAACGGGATTCACCGCCTGTAGAGCAGGCTCAGGCGGGTTGCAACGTCCCAGTCGCCCGCGCCCTTGACGGGCACGACCAGGTTGTTTGCGGACCACCCGAGCCTGAGGAACAGCTCCGATGAAAGCCTGTAGTTCAGCGTCAGATCCGAGTCGAGCTTGAGGCCGTCCGGCAGCGGCCACATTCCTGTCGCCAGCGCGTCGAACGTCAGGCGCCTGCCAACAGGCACTCGCGCCCGGATGCGGCTCGTCAACGCGGGATTGATCGTCTCGCCTTGCTGGTCATAGGTGCTTATGACTCCCAGCCCCACATCGCCGTCGGCCTGCGGATTCAGCCTGACACCCGCCCCTGCATTCAGCAGCACGTAGCCCGAGCGTTTGGGATACCTGCTGCTCTCCCGATCACGAAACCGGATATTGGCCGACGCTCCTGTAAACAGGAAGCTCTTGCCCGAGTTGTCTAGGTATCGGCTGTCGAGGAGGAATGTGGTGACGCGGTTCTCGTCCACTGCGCCGCTGCTGGAGTACGTCTTGCTCGACGACAGCGTGTAGCCCGTCCGCAGCGTCCACGCCCGCTCGGGCCTCGACTGTTCCAGACGCACGCGGGCGAACGCCAGATCAGATGCCGTTGATGTCACCCCGGTCATTTCCAGCTCCAGAGTGTTCTTGGTCTGACTGCTGACGCGGGCTGCCGTTCTGGTTGCGGCGCTTGCTTTGCCCGCGGTCTGAGTTGTGGCCGGAGTCTTCGCCGGGGCGGCCGTCTTGACAGTCTGGGTCTGGGCCGTAACAGCGGTTGCCGGTTGCGGCGGCAGGGTAGGCTCCTGCGACCCGGCGACAACGAGCGAAGCAAGAAACGGAAACAGGATTCGGGGATCTATGACGCTACCTCACGTTTCTGCAATTGGCCGCGCAACTGTTACGGCTCTCCAGACCGAAGATTCCACATAACTCCGCGAGTTTCCTGCGCGCCGTGCAGGCCGCCTTCCTAGCCTGTGCGTCTGCGCGCGAGCGCGAGGAGACTCCCGGCCCCCAGAAAGACGAGAGTTGTCAGCGTGGCAGGCTCAGGCACGAGCTGAACTATGACCCCGTAGGGGCTCCAGTCCTGCCCATAGACTCCTCCCACGTTGACGAATACCGACCCATCGAGCCAGGCGAGGGTTGTCAGGAACAGATTGCTGTTTTCCAACTCGGCGAACAGCGACATCTCTGGCCCTCGGATTTGCACTATCCGCCCGGGTGACTGCACAGAACTCGAAAACAGCAGGCGTCCGTCCGGCAGCGCGAGCAGATTGGTCGGGCTGTCAATGTCGGTGGCGGCGGCTGTCAGGACGTCGGTGGTGAGGGGCGGCGCTCCCGAGAGGACGGCGTCCACCTGTCCGGGGGTCAACTTGTAGATGGTCTGACCTCCTGCTTGACCGTACACGGAGGCGCATGTCCCATAGTACATATTGCCCTCCGCGTCAATCGCCAGCGGGCCGGATGGGCCTTCGAACGAGGCAATTGTGACAGACTGGCCGGTATCTCTGTCGAGGCACACGATCTGGGTCGGGCCGCTGTAGGAAGCCGCGCACGTGATGAAAAGCCTGCCGCTCGCGTCCACGGCCGCGTCATACGGCATCGAGACCGTGCCGATTGTCCGGGCGGAAGACCCGTCGAACCCAATCTCGGACACCGTTCCGTTGGACGACTCCGCGAAGACGTAAGTCTGATGCGCCGTGTCAGCCAATACGAAGGAGCTGAAAACCGGCGAGGGGGCTTCGTGGAGAAGCGTGGCGACTCCGCCGCGCATTGTATAGAGCGTCCCGCTCTCCGAGAAGACGACGACAGGGGCGCCGTCCGAGTCCTTCGCGGCATCCATTCCGCCGATGAAACCACCCGCGCTGATAGGGAATGTCCACGATGTCTCAGTAAACGCCGGTGACGGCGCGAAGTAGGCGCTTGCGTGCGATGCGCAGATCATAAGCAAGGCGGCGGCTATGGTCGCAAGCCTGGGTCTAAACATAGTCATCTGAATGTCTCTCCTGTATGGTGATCAATATCACCCGGGCAGCGGCTGCCGTCCGGGTGGGTCTATTTCGGTGCAAGGACTTTGAGGTCCGAAGCGCTCTGCAGGCAAATGGACGTCTTGAGGGACCCCCGCGCCGACCCGCCGGTTACCTTCACGAGTGAACCGTCGGGTGGCTGGACGGGAGACGTGACCAGAACGGACGATCCCGCCGCGCCGGTGAGTTTGAACATACCCGTGTAGCCCTTGGTGCTGGCTCGGCCCCAGGTTGTGACGACCATGCCCGCCGGGGACAGCCCTTCCGGGGCGGTCAGTGTGTGCAGAGGCATGGAAACGATGCGTGGGATGGGCGCAGACCCGATCGGGTCACAGTAGATGCGATACACGACGGTTTCATCGCGGTAATGGTACAGGCGTCCGAGGACGGAAAGCCGCGTTCCTGGCGCGTGCGAGCCCGCGCCGGTGATTCGCGTGCCGGCTGAACCATCGAGCGCGTGGGCATACACGCTTCCGTCGGCGTTGCTTCTGACAACCACGGCATCATCAAAGCGCACGATCACGTCGTTTGCTTCCCGGATTGCCTCGGCGAAAGGCTGTTTCACGGGAATCACCGACGCGACTGCGTCAATCTCGGCGGAGATTTCTCCAAGAGGGTCCTGATAGTCCCCGGTAAGGGCGTCCGTGATACGCACGAAGCGTATTGCGTCCAGGTTCGCCGGAAACGTGCTGCCGGAGCCGTCGAGCATAGGAACGCCGGGTGAGGCCTGCAGCACTGCCCACTTTATGTCGAATGCGTCGCCGCCCCCCGAGCCTTCGTCTATGAGCAGGCTTTCCGGGTCATCCGCGCGGCTCGGTCTGTCGGGGATGGTATAGAACTCCTCCGGCCGCAATCCGTCGGGCAGAGGCAGCGTCGGTGTGTATTCCGCGTATCCCCGCAATACCGTGGTGGATGTGCCGGTGTCCTGTCCGGGCTGCGGCGCCCCTTTCAGATCGGCGGGCAGAATGTTGGGCAGTATCAGATACCAGTTGGTGCCGTCTTCGCTTACCTCCACAAACGCGGGTTCCTGAAAGCGAACTGTAGGGTCGCCGCCGGCCCAGATGGCGTTAGAGAAAATGATGAAATCCAGCCCGTGCGGGTTGCGGTGATCGTCCAGCACCCGGTCGCCGAAGTCCACCGTTACCGTCCCTCCGTCGCCCAGCGTGACGACCGAGCTGTTATCGGGCGCGCTTACCCCCGCTCCCCATGGCCGCCCGAGTATCCGCGTGTGATCGCGGTACGCACCGTGCCAGATGCCCGGGCCTGGGTTGTAGATGACAACGCTGTCCGCCCACGGCCACGCGCCCGCGGGCGCGGGCATAAGCAAGATCGCGCAGATGGCAGCCGCCTGCAGCGCGGCCTGCCGGATACGAGTTCGGAATGTCATGGTCTTGATCTCCCTTTCCATCATTCGAGGTCAAACAGGCTGTTGTCTCTCGGCCCGAACCACCCGATGCGGGCCGCGGCGTTGTCCGCGCCGTATGGTTTGCTATCGGAGCTGAAGGCCATCTTCTCGCTGCTCACATGCCCGTCGCACCAGGCGACGTTCGCCCTTCCTCCGTGTCGAAAGTGAATGGACGGTGTCGGGTGGTAAGGAAGCACCCTGTTGTCCGGCCCCACCAGCCAGACCGGCTCGGCGAAGGAATACTCGTACACTGTGTTCGCTTTGCCCTGTGCTATCCCGCAGTCCGCCAGCAGCATCGTGGATGCCGGAGACACGATCTGCGACACCAACGCCGTTTCCTCCGCCGATCGCGGGTCTCCAAACCCGTATTTGTAAGCCGAGCCGCCAATGTAGGTGTGGTTGTAGCCATAGCCTCCGCAGCCTGCCTCGAAGTCATTCGTGCCCGGCTGAAGTCCGCTCGCCAGCGCCTTGCAGACCTTCACGCCGCTTGACTGTGACAGGTAGTGCCAGAGCGGACCTCCGGCGGGGTCGAACGGGCTGGAAAGGGATGCCCTCCGGCCGTGCCACCGCTGAAGTCCGCCGCCGGGGTCGCAGATGTCGGCCGAAGCGGGCGGGAAGCGTCCGCGCCAGTCATCGGTGTACTGCAGGAAGGCGAACGCAAGCTGTTTCAGGCTCGATGCGCAGTCTGCCCGAAGGCTTGCGCGCCTGGCCTGTGTCAAGACGGGAAAGAGCAGACCGGCCAGTATCGCGATGATTGCGATGACCACCAGCAGCTCAATAAGTGTGAATGCCCGGGATGCGGGGGCCGCAAATGGCGAAACCCGCATCTCGGGGGTATGCGGGTTTCCAGAAGGGAGCGTGGGGCTCCCGGGAATCGCCATCTTTGCCTCCGAAGACGTGCGCTATTCAGTGGCGGCAAGGCAGGTCTTCTGGCTCTCGGATCAGCCCCTCTTCGCCAGCCTTCCCATTCCGTGACCGGAACAGTGGCGCTCGTGCGCTAAAGAAGGTCCCCGATTACAGCGGCGGGCCCGCGATGGAGTTGCACCATCTTCCCTATTGAGCGCCGCCCGAATGGGCGGCTTTTTGCACCATTGCCGCGCTAATAAAAGGTTGTTCGATAACGATCATACCGCCGCCCCCCGCCTATGTCAAGCGAAAACTTCAGGCGGGCGGCGCAAAGCACCTCAGTCTTTTGCGGGTTCGCCCGCTCCCGCCCCCGGGAGCATTCTCGACTGCCGGGTTTCCTGAATCAGCACCGGGATCGCGGAGTCCTTGTCGCGTCCGGGCAGGCTGACAAGAATCTCGCGGGTGCCCTTCTCGGAATAGACGATCATAGTGGCGGGGTCAACAAGCCTTTCGCCCTGGCCCGAAATCGCGAAGCCGGGAGGGTTGATGAGTGGCCGTGGCTGCGGCACGCCCTTGACAACATCGCGCGCCATGTCGTTGACGCGGGTCTGAATCGTATCGCGGTCGGCCGTGAGGAAGAACCGGAGCTTGGCGAGTTTGCGTCCATCCTGCTCTAGAACGCGGTCGAAGAGAGTCACGACAAAAAAGTTCGCAACCGTGCCGTCGGGAAGCGGATAGACCCCTTCAGTGACCCAGACGCTGTTGGCGGCAGCTTCCCTGCCGATGAAGTCGCCAATGCGGGAGTTCCACTGCGCAGTCTCCTTTTCCACCAGAGACTTCTCGTTCATTGCCGCCTCGAGCGTCTTCCTGACTTCCTTGGACGCCACTTTTGACGCCGCAGCCAGAACGCCCGCATAGCCCTCGATGGACTTGAGCTTGCCCGCCGAATCGAGATGATAGGTGACCGGGGTGGCGCTGAGAACGTCCCAAACCTTGTCCTTCACCGGCTTGCCGCCGCGCGTGAGCACCGGCGACTGAGGTTCGGCGGAGATCTTGAAGCCTTCGCCCTCTTTCGTGACCGTCGTCTTCATGCGAACCGTGGCTTCCTCGACGCCCGCGTCTTGCCCGGATACTATCGTCGCCCGCCGTGTTACGGACTCCTCGACGTAGGTCAGCGGGGTGGGGGGCGCGAAGGTGAACTTCACGGGGGCGGCCGCATCCTGCGCGAGAGCGGGAGGCGGCAGCAGGCAACAAGCCGCGCTCGCAGCAATGGCCATTGCGGTAAGATCCCAGTATATCGTAATTCGCATCATGCTATTCCTCCGGAAGGGTGTTGTCCGCCCCGGCGTCAGTCTTGAGACTCACCGGGTGGATCTGCCGGACGGGATATCCCTGTCTCTATATTAAACGAAGCGCGCGCGCAATGAGTTGCGTATTCTTTGACACCGTGGCCTGCGCGCAAGTATACTGCCACTTGGCCTGCCGTCCCCTGCACCAGCTATGTTCGACAACCTTACAAACAGACTTCAAGATGTCTTCAAGCGCCTGCGCGGGCAGGGAGCGCTCTCGGAGCGCGACGTGGACGAGGCGCTGAAGGAAGTGCGCCGCGCCCTTCTCGAGGCGGACGTCAATTTCAGAGTGGCGCGGGAGTTCATCGCGCGGGTCCGCGAGCGTGCTGTGGGGCAGGAGGTGCTCGACAGCCTTAGCGCCCCTCAGCAGGTCATCAAGTTCGTGCGCGACGAGATGATTGAGCTTCTCGGGCAGTCCGATCCGAAGCTGGCCGTATCGAGCAAACCGCCTACGGTCATCCTCTTCGTGGGGCTCAATGGCGCGGGAAAGACCACGACGGCAGGCAAGCTTGCCCTGAGCCTGAAGAACGAAGGGCGCCGGCCTCTGCTTGTCGTGGGCGACGTTCACAGGCCTGCCGCGGCAAAGCAGCTTACCACGCTTGCCGGGCAGGTTGATGTGCCCGTTCACACGCCGTCGGCCACGGATACCGCCGTGCAGGTCGCGAACAACGGCGTCGAGCTTGCGCGCAGGCGCGGGCACGACTATGTGCTGATTGACCTTGCCGGACGCCAGCACGCCGATGAGGGGTTGATGGCTGAGCTCTCCGATGTCAGCCGCGCCACGAATCCCACGGAAGTGCTGCTCGTTCTGGATGCCATGACGGGTCAGGACGCCGTGAACACGGCTCTGGAATTTGGAAAGCACGTCCCCGTTACAGGTTACGTCCTGACGAAGATGGACGCCGACGCGAGGGGCGGCGCGGCGATCAGCATCCGCCACGTCACGGGGCGCCCTATAAAGCTCGTGGGCGTTAGCGAGAAGATGGACGGCCTCGAGCCGTTTCATCCCGAGCGGATGGCCGGACGGATTCTCGGGATGGGCGACGTTCTTACTCTTGTGGAGAAGGCCGAAGCTGCCTTCACCGAAGAGCAGGCGCGCGAGCTGGAAGAGAAGCTGCTGCGCGACTCGTTCGGTCTGGACGACTATCTGGAACAGATAACGCGCATGCGCAGCATGGGGCCGCTCGACCAGATTCTGGGGATGATTCCCGGCATGGGAAGCATCAAGAACGTTGGCGCGCAGGTGGACGAAGGCGAACTCGACGGCATGGTTGCGATCATCAACTCGATGACTCCGGCCGAACGGCGCGACCCGTCCATCATCAACGGCAGCAGGCGGCGCAGGATCGCCGTTGGGAGCGGCCGCAACGTGCAGGATGTGAATCGTCTGCTCAAGAACTTCGGAGAAATGCGGCGGATGATGCGGCAGTTTGCCGATATAGAGCATAATCCGAAGGCTCGAAAGCGGCTTTCCCAAATGCCGTTCTTCAACCAGCGCCCGTAATGGGGCATAATCACCAGTTCACGTAAGCATCCCGCCGGTGCGTGGATCCGGAAGCGGATCTCCCCGGCAGAATGGGATACCCGCAGCGGATGTGTTTCCGCTGGGCTTACATGCCGGGCCCGGAGATCCGGGCCTACTTTGGAAAGGGATAACTGAATGTCCGTCAGAATCAGACTCCGCAGAATGGGAACGCGTAAGAAGGCGTTCTACCGGATCGTCGTTGCCGACCAGCGCACTGCGCGCGACGGGCGGTTCATCGAACTTCTGGGCACATACGACCCGAAAGCCGACCCGCCCGCAATCACGCTGAACGCCGAGAGGGCGCAGGGCTGGCTGGCGAAGGGCGCGCAGCCGTCCGACGTCGTTCGCTCCATCTTTGTGCGCGAAGGTATTCTCGAGAAGCCTGTGGGCGTTGCCTCCGCTCCGAAGCCGAAGGCGAAGGATGCCGGGGCGGAGCAGCCCGCCTCCGATGTCGCTACGGAAGATGCCGCCGGCAACGGTGACGCACCGGCCGAGAGTTCGGGGACCAAGGCAGAAGCGGCGGAGTAAGCGCTCGGTCACGAAAGGATTAGTGGACGATGAAAGGTGTCATGGAAACCCTGGTGCGGGGTCTCGTTGATGAGCCGGAAAGCGTTCAGATTGACGAAGTCAGCGATGATGGCGGCACGGTTTACGAGGTGAGCGTCGCTGATGGAGATCTGGGCAAGGTCATCGGCAAGGACGGCAAGATCGCCAACGCGCTGAGACAGGTCGCCAGAGCGCTCGCCGGGCCGGAAGGAAAGGCGCACGTCGAAATCCGTTCCTGATCCGGGCGGCGCGGAATGCCGCTGCCAGCCCGAATCGTCCGTCTTGGCCGATGGCGTGCAAGTCCGGCGTCGCGCCCGTCTTGTTTACAGAGTCACGCCCACGTTTCGGGAGGAACTGTCGAACGCCCTGAGAGGGCGTATTGCCGAGATGGATGCGGCGGCGGGGGCGCTCGGCGCCGCGGTCAGGCAGGCATCTCCTGAACCCACGATCGAGGAGCGCCGTGTCAGGGCGATAAGGGCGCGTGATGATGCGGCCGCGCGGCTTGCCCAGATTCAGGGTCTTGCGGATGGGAGCGAGCTCGCCGAAGGGTTCGTGGAGATCGTCTCTGTTGTGCGGACGGGCGAGAGCGCTACGCGTCTTCAGGACGCTCAGATCGTGATATCGGACGGTCAGATTGTCGAGATTCGGAACCCTTGAGCGGCGCGGACGGCCTGGTGGTTCTTGCGCGCATTGTTGCCCCGTTCGGCCGGGCCGGCGAGGTGAAAGCTCTCGTTGATACCGACTTTCCGGAAGAGTTTGCCCGTCGCAAGAGCGTTATTATTTCACGGGACGGCCGCTCGGGCGCGGAGCGGGAGGTGACCGGGGTCCGGTTTCACAAGGGCGCGGCTCTTGTCAAACTGCGCGGCGTCAATTCGATCAATGACGCGGAAGAACTCAGGGGCTGGTTCATCGCGATTCGGCCGGACCAGCGGGTTGAACTGGACGAATCTTCGTTCTGGATTGACGATTTGGTCGGGATTGAAGTGGTCAGCGAGACGGGGAAGAGCCTGGGTAGAATCACCGAGGTGCTGTGCGGCAGGGCAAATGACGTGTGGGTGACGGAATCCGCCCTGATCCCGGCGGTCAAGGAGGTCGTCGTCGAGGTTGACCTGCCGAACCGCCGGGTTGTCGTCCGAGATGTCGAGGGGCTTGCGATCGGGGATAAGCCGTGAGGATAGACGTCCTGACGGTGTTTCCGGAGATGGTCGAGCACGCGGCCTCGCAGAGCATAGCAGGCCGGGCCCGCAGGTCGGGCGCTCTGGATGTGCGGGTGTGGGACCTGCGAGACTTCACGGCGGACCGTCACAGGACGACCGACGACTCGCCCTACGGGGGCGGGGTCGGAATGGTTATGAAGGTGGAGCCGATTGATGCGGCTCTGCGTGCTGCAGGGGTTTCGGAAGACTCCGCGGAGCGGGAAGCCCACGTTGTGCTGATGAGCCCGCAGGGTCAGAAGCTGGATCAGGAAGTGGTTCGGGTTCTGGCTTCGTACGGCAGGATTGTGCTAATCTGTGGCCGCTATGAGGGAGTGGACGAGCGAGTGCGCGAGCATCTGGTGGACCGCGAGGTTTCGATCGGCGATTACGTCCTGATGGGCGGAGAGCTGCCGGCGCTCGTGTTGATGGACGCAGTGTCGCGGCTGGCGCCAGGGGTGCTCGGCAAGGGCGAGTCGGCCGACGATGAGTCGTTTTCTGAGGGTCTCCTCGAGTACCCGCACTACACGCGGCCTGAGGAGTATCGCGGATGGCGCGCGCCGGAGGTTTTGCTGTCCGGGCATCATGCGGAAGTTGCGAGGTGGCGCAGGCGCGAGTCGTTGCGCCGGACGCTTGAGAGGCGTCCCGACTTGTTACCGGCAGCCCGTCTCACGGCGAAGGACAGAGCTGATCTGAAGGAAATGGGCGCGAGCGGGGAACTGCTCGACAGCCTCGGTGAGCCTTCAGAATAGCAGATGCGTAAAGTTTTGAATGGGCTGCGTTTTATCAGCCCCGGCCCTTAAGATCGGGCAGCCCGCGGGCGGCCTGAACGTGGGGGCTCAGGCACGGAGGACAATGAACTTGCAGGTTATCGAGGAACTCGAGAAGGAACAGCTCAAGGAAAACCTAACCGACTGCGGACCGGGCGACACTGTGCGCGTGCACGTGCGTGTCTCCGAAGGCGGCAAAGAACGTGTGCAGGTGTTCGAGGGCACTGTTATCGCCAGACAGCACGGCTCGGTGCGTGAGAGCATCATTGTGCGCAAGATGTCGCACGGGGTCGGCGTGGAGCGGACGTTCCCTCTCCACTCGCCGAAGATTGACAGGATTGACGTGACCCGGCGGGGAGCCGTCCGGCGCGCCAAGCTCTACTACCTGAGATCGAAGATCGGGAAAGCCGCGAGAATCGCAGAGCGCAGGGGCTAACAGTCACTTGGCTCTTGCCCCCGGCGGCACGCCCCTTTGGCGGGGCGTGCCGCCATACATCAAAGGTCAGGACGTGCTTAGATGAGCGAAAGGCTGGCGAACCTCAGTTGGCAGTCTGTTCTCGTTATCGTCGCCGTGCTGCTTTGCATACGCTTCCTGCTTATGCGTGTGCAGGGTGACTTCGCGAAGAGCATCGCCGAGATCGCTGAATCGCTGGCGGTGGCGATGGCGCTGGTGTTTTTCCTCATCCGGCCGTTTCTGGTGCAGGCGTTCTTCATCCCCAGCGGCTCCATGCACCCGACGCTGATTGAGGACGACCACATCCTCGTCAACAAGCTGGGATATCGCTTCTTTGAGCCGAAGACCGGGGATGTTGTCGTGTTCAAGGCTCCCCCCAGCGCCAGTGAAGACGGGGAGGAGAAGGACTATATCAAACGGCTGATTGCCACTCCAGGCGACACGGTCGAAATCCGCGGCGCTGTTTTCAAGGTGGGCGCGGACCGAAAGACGCGGCAGGAGGTCTTCACGACGCTGAGTTCTCCGCGCGACATCGTCGAAGAGCCTCGCGTGAAATACCTGGCGAACGGCGTGCTGTTGAATGGCAGGCTGCTGCCAAAAGAGAAGGTCGCGCGGGCGTTCGACGTCAAGCCGGCTGACCTGACAATCCATCCGGGCAAGACGATCCTCAACGGCAAGGTGCTCGACGAGCCGTACACTGCGGAGGATCCTGACTACGATCTGCCCAGAACGAAGATTGCCGACGGCGAACTGCTGGTGCTGGGGGACAACAGGAACAACTCCAACGACGGCCATCGCTGGGGGCCACTTGAGCGCAGGCGTCTTCTCGGGAAGGCGATGTTCATCTTCTGGCCTCTCAACAGAGTGCGCATTGTTCACTGATCTGAGCCGTGTCCTCTGACCAGCGCTGTTTACTGGACGTGGTGGGTATCGAGACACTGGAGGCGGGACGGTACCCGGGGCTCTGGAGCTACGAGCGCCTTGCATGGCGCTCGGGATACCGCCTGTTGGCGGGCGTGGACGAGGCAGGGCGCGGGCCGCTGGCCGGCCCTGTTGTGGCGGCGGCGGTTGTCCTGCCTTGCGACTTTGATCCGCGCGGGGTAAGGGACTCGAAGGCCATGACCGCCCGGGAACGGGAGCGGTCCTATCGCTACATCATGGATGGTTGTCATGCCGCGGGCGTTGCCGTCGTTGAGCGAGCGGTCATAGACGAGATCAACATCCTGCAGGCCAGCCGTCTGGCGATGCGGCTAGCGGTCGAGGATCTCGGGCTGCGCCCGGAACTCTGCCTCATAGATGGGCTTCGCGTCCCTGGCTTCCCTGCTCCGCAGTGGCCCATTGTTAAAGGCGACAGCCTGAGCGTCTCGATCGCGGCGGCCTCCATCATCGCCAAGGTAACGCGCGACCGCCTCATGACGGAGATGGATGCGCGATATCCGGGATACGGGTTCGCCCGCCACAAAGGGTATGCGACCGTCGAGCACATCCAGGCGCTTCGGGATCTCGGCGCGTGCCCCGAGCACCGCCTGAGCTTTCACGTGCATACGGAACCAGAGGCCAAGCCTTGTCTGGTTTTCGAGCGGACCCGCTGAACCGGGCTGCCAGCGGCCAGATAGCCGAAAACGCGGCGCGCGCGTATCTGCGCGGACTGAGGCGGGAAGTCATCGCAAGCAACTACCGGACGCGCTTCGGCGAGATTGACATCATCGCTCGCGATGGCGAGACGATTTGCTTTGTCGAAGTGAGGGCGCGCCGGGCTGAAGCCATGGTGTCTCCGGCGGAGTCCGTGAGTTCCGCGAAGCAGGCAAGGCTGTCAAAAGCTGCATCTGAGTGGCTCGCTGGCGCCGGAGCGGATGCGCCCTGCCGCTTTGATGTGATAGAAGTAGAATTGACCGGGCGGACGGCTCGCATCACAGGAATGATAGAGGCGGCCTTCCAGCCGGCCGGGGAAGCGTAACAGGCGGCCGCGCTACCCGCAAGGAGCACAGTAATATGCTTCCGCACAATGCAGCACAGATTATGACTCGCGATGTCGTGACGATTCATAAGGGATCGTCCATAGAGGAAGCGCTCCGGCTGATGTCGGCGCGGCACATCAGCGGGCTTCCGGTTGTGGATGTGGACGGGCAGCTTGTCGGAATGCTCACGGAGAGTGATGTTCTGTTGCGGGGGCAGGCTGAGATCGCCCGCCATGCCGCCCCGCTTCCCGGGCTTGGCGCCCGCGAACACGACCGCGTCACCGAAGCGTATCGAAAAGCCCGCGCGGTGACGGTCGGGGACGCGATGACAAAGGACGTAATCGCGTTTAGCGAGGACTCGTCCGTCGCCGATATCGCGCGCGTGATGATCGAGCGCGACATCAACCGCGTGCCGGTTGTTCGCGGCCGCCAGGTGGTCGGGATCATAAGCCGTAGAGACGTCATCCGGTCCATGGCGGCGCTCGAATTCGATCCGCAGTCGGCGGAATACGACGCGCCAGAGGCCCCGCGAATTGCTCTCTAGAATGCTGTCCTGGAGGCCCTGCCCGTGCCAGTAGTCAGGCGGACGGCTACGTGGGCGGTACTGCTGCTGTATGCGCTCATCGTCATATACCCGCTGTTCTGGGTTGTATGCGCGAGTCTGCGGCCGTCGGCGGAAATCAACCAGAACCCATGGGGCCTGCCTCTCCAGCCGCTGTGGGACAACTACGTTGTGGCGTGGCAGGGCGACGTGGCCTCCGGGGACCTCGGGCTGGCGCAGGCGTTTGTGAACAGCGCGGTCGTAACAGCCTCCAGCCTGGTCCTGCTTCTCATGTTCGGGGCGATGGCGGCTTACGTGCTCGCGCGGTATGTGTTTCGCGGGTCGGGTGTGCTGTACAACGTCTTTTTGTTCGGGATGATGTTTCCCGTGTTTCTCGGCGTTATCCCGCTCTATCTGCTCCTCAACCACCTGGGGCTTCTGAACAGCTTTGCGGGCCTGGTAGTCGCCTACGTGGCGTACTCTCTGTCGTTCACGATCTTCATAATGACGGGGTTCTTCAAGACGCTTCCGGGAGAGCTTGCCGAGGCAGGCGCCATTGATGGCTGCTCGCACTGGTCGGTGTTCTGGAGGATCATGCTGCCGCTCGCGCGGCCTGGTCTCATCACCGCGGGCATCTTCAACGCGATCGGGCTCTGGAACGAGTATCCCCTGGCGCTGGTGATCATGACTGAGAACGAGCTGCGCACTCTGCCGCTCGCCATAGCGAACCTCGCGCAGAAGCAGCACTACCAGACGAACTGGGGGGCGCTGTTTGCGGGGATCGTGATCGTGCTGATTCCGACGCTCGTCGGATACGTGCTCTTCCAGCGTCGCATGACCGCGGGCCTGACGGCTGGCGCAGTCAAGGGCTGAACCTGTCTGCCGCCTTGCAGGGTGGGTGGGCAAACGCCCCCGAAAGGAATTGAACCTTCGCTTCAGGCTCCGGAGGCCTGCGCTCTATCCACTGAGCTACGGGGGCAGTGGCATTATAGAGCGGAAGCCTCCGGCCGTCAACAGCTTTCAAGCGCGCGGGTCATTTCTGGCGAACGAGCACTATCCGATCCACATACACCGCCTGCACCTCGCTTGCGTTGGCGCGCGGCGCGACCCAGACGTACATTCCCGCCCGCAGCTTGTGAGCGCCGGCGTCGAGGACTTTGTATTCCGGGCCGCGCATCCGTCCGATGGCGGCGGTTCCTCTGATCACCTCGGTTTTCGCCTTATCGTTGAATACGCCGAAGTCGAAGGCGTTGCCGTCCCCTGCCGTCGCGTCGCATCGCACGACCAGGTATATGGCCCATTCGCCACGGGCGGCCTTCGCGAGTTCTTCCGTAATGGCAAGCTGTACTGCCCACTGAGCGTGGTTGGCCGGCATGCGCGCCGCCTTGCCGTCCGACGCTCCCGGGTCGTCCACGATGCCGGCCCAGTCAGCCTGGCCGGGGAGGTGGAACGCATCCTGCTGCAGCTCTATCACGTCGGCTTTGGGCAGCGCGGAGAGTTCCTCGACCGATGGCGCCGGACCGCGAAACCGGCCGCGGAGTTGGGCGGCATACGGAGCGAAGGGCAGCCCTTCGGTGGCATGCCGGGCATCCCACTTTTCGCACAGGGCAATGAACTCCTCGCAGGCCGCTCTTGGATCGGACGGCCCGGCAAATGCGATGCCGGAGTCCTTCGCGGCGTGCTTCAAGTCTTCGTAGCGAAGAAGCCAGACATGGTCGAGCGGCAGGCGCTCGCGCCGGATGCGCTCCTCCAGGGCAGGCTGGCCCTTCACGGCCCGGGCCGCCTCGTCAAACAGCCGGGCGGCTTCGGTCATATCGTGTATCGTCAGGAACGTCAGGTCGGTGTTGTAGCAACTCAGCCTTCCGGGCTTGCGCATCCAGGCATTTTCGACAAGCCTCAGGTATGAGAGCATCTGTTTGGCGGCGGGCCCGTAATACCCGGCGGCAAACTCCCTTACTAGCGCGTTCTGGTCCCGCGACGGGTCCCAGAGCAGATGGGCGATCACCCAGTTGCGCAGGCGCACGAAGTCGCCGACAGTGGTGAAGCAGTCTCCCTGCTCGAAAACGCCGATCACGTTGCTGTCCGCAAAGAAGCGCAGATCGGGCGCCAGCGCAGCCATGTTCGGGTGGGGCTGAATATACGCGGCAAAGTCGGTGACGTAGTTCCAGATGAACAGGTTGGGAGCGATGGCCTTCCACCCCAGGATATCGTCGCGGAACGTCGCGTTGGGGTCGCTGTTGAGAGGCTGAGAGAAGTCGCACTCAATGCTGCACAGGCGAACGACGACGTTCTTGCGCGGCTTGAGCGTCTTCGGG
>JBPOJE010000009.1:0-40018 GCA_052033935.1 Armatimonadota bacterium | reverse complement strand
TGTCGCTGCCCGACCAACGGTCGTTCAACCAGGAATAGACTCGATACACAGCCCGGTTGCACGCCTCACGGTTCGCAAATGCACCGCAGCCGAACGTCTGTCGCCGCAGTTCTCGGAACGCACGCTCAATTGGGTTGCTGGTCCTCACATACTCCCGGTGCTGCTCCGGACAATCGAAGAACGCAAGCAGGGGCCCAAGGTCCCCCTCAACCGACCCAACAACACCAGGATACCGCGGCCGCCAATGGTGGCTCCACTCCCGGAACGCCCCCTGCGACGCCACACGATGCGGAGCCTCATACACTGCCCGAAGACCCGCAACAACCGACTTACGCTCTGACGCCTTCACTGCCTTACGCACATTGCGCATCCGGTGGCTCCAGCACAACTGGTGCGGCACGTCACCGAACACATCCTGAACCGCCTTCGTCAGACCAAGATGCTCATCCGAAATGATCAGCCGAAGCCTCTCCGGGCGCACTCCACGCTCCTGCAGGACGCATCAGAAAACCCCGCTACCCAGACTCGTTCTCTATGGGCGCTCGCTCAAAACCCAGCATCTCAACCCGCCCAGACCCATCTACGAAAGAAGACACACTCGCGTCGCATGCACTCCCACGATGGCCTTCGCCCACGCCGCATCAAGATGGACCTCCCCTGTTTTGGTGGACACGCTAAGCCGCCTCTTTGACGGCAAGCTGCCGTTCATATTCCGCTGGGGACACATACCCCAGGCTCGAGTGTAGCCGCTCCCGGTTGTAGAACACCTCGATGTACTCGAATATCTCGCGCCGGGCTTCCTCATGGGTCCGGGCGCCGTTGATGGATCAGCTCCTTCTTCAGAGTCGCGAAGAAACTCTCCATCGGTGCATTGTCCCAGCAGTCTCCCTTCCGGCTCATGCTTGATCGCATCCCGTAGGACGCCAGCAGCGCCTGGTAGTCCGCGCTCGCATACTGGCCGATCCGAATGAAGAAGCAGACCCGGGCCTGGCCTCCAGCGCCCTTGCGCCATCCTCAGCGCATCCATCACGAGTTCCCGGCTCAGACGGTCGCCCTTGCTCCACCCGACCACTTCGCGGTGGCAAAGGTACAGAACCCCGGCCAGATACAGCCAGCCCCGCAGGGTCCAGACACTGATTCCGAGTTCCCGGGCTATCTCCGCCACAGACCTCTCGCTCTCCAAGACCAGCCGCACCGACTCGTCTCGGAATTCCTCGCTGTATCGCTTCATCCTCTCAAACACCCTTTCCATAACTCACACTTAGGGTGTCCATTATTTCGGGGGAAGTCCAGGAGTCTTCTACATCGAGAATATGGACCGCTCAGCGGGCATCCGGGTGAATGCGCCAGGGCATAGCGTAAAGCTCGGCGACAAGGTGACGCTCACGGGAACTCTTGACGAGGTCAGCGGTGAGAAGTGCATCAGCACTCAAAGCGCAAGCATCGTCATCAATGACGGAAGCTGCGAGGCGGGGCTGAGGGCGATAAGCTCACCCCTGAGCTCTGTTCCTGCTCCGGGAAGTTTCGTCACACTTGCGGGAGTGAGCACAAAAAGCGCAGGGCTTCCTGCTGTGTGGCCAAGGGCCCAGGCTGACATCCTGCCCTGAAGTGCCGATGTGCGGCCGTCTCTGTTGGCCGCTCCGGGTTCGGGGGAGCTGTGCTGCCCGCTCATCGTCACCCGCCGTTGCGAGGGCCGTCCCCGGCCCGTGGGCAATACCGCTCGCGGCGCAGGGGATTGCTTCGTCGCGTACACCTGCAATGTCGGCTTGCCGTCCGATCTCGCAGGAAATCCGTGGCTCCGGGCCTAACCTTCCTTTGCTTTGGAACCCTCGACTCTCGCAACCAACCGTGGCATAAGCTGGCGCTCCATCCTGCTCGGGCTGGCGCTCATCATCGTGAACACCTACTGGGTCACGGTGGTGGAAGTGCGCTGGTACACGCTGGACGGAACCTGCCTACCGCTGTTCATCACCCCCATCTTCATCCTGTTCGTGCTTTGCCTGCTGAACTTGGGTCTGCTGAGGTTTGCGCCGCGATGGGCGTTCAACCGCGTGGAGCTCACCATCATCTACGTCATGATGGTCATAAGCTGCGTGCTCTCGGGGCACGACATGCTCCAGAACCTGTTCGGGTCCATCTCGCACCCCTACTTCTTCGCCACGCCCGAAAACGAGTATCAGCGGCTGTTCTTCCGCTACCTGCCGAAGTTCCTGCTGGTGCGCGACAAGGCCGCTCTCACCGACTTCTACAACGGCAACGTGAACCCGTGGACCAGCGGGCTGTGGCTGGCGTGGGTGCTGCCGCTCGCGCTGTGGGGCATCTTCCTGTGCGTTCTGTTCGCGATGATGCTCGCTACGACGACGCTTCTGCGCCGGGCGTGGACGCAGAACGAGAAGCTCGTTTTTCCGCTCATTCAGCTTCCTGTCGCTATGACGGCCGGCGCGGAGGGGCGGGGCATCTTTCAGACACGGGCGCTCTGGTGGGGGTTTGCGGTGGCCGCCGGCATTACACTGTTCAACGGCATGCACGTGCTGTATCCGCAGCTTCCGTATCTTGCCGCCGTCAAGCAGTACGACATCGGCCCGATGTTCTCCAGCCCACCATGGAACGCCGTCGGCTACACGCCCATCTCGATGTACCCGTTCGCCATCGGCATCGCGTTTTTCATCCCGCTCGACCTGAGCTTCTCCTGCTGGTTCTTCTTCGTCGCGAGCAAGCTGTTCCAGGTTGTCGGACGCGTCAACGGTTGGGACGCACCGTCGAATGCCGGGTTCCCGTTCTTCCCGGAGCAGGCCGCAGGCGCGTGGATCGGGCTCGGCATGGTCACGCTGTTCGGAGCGCGGCATTACCTCAAGAACGCCTGGCTGCAGGTGGTGGGGCGCGCCGGTGAAGACGAGCCGGGCGAGCGGCGCGACTACCGCATCGCCATGGCCGTTCTGGCGTTCGGGCTCGTGTTTCTGGTGCTCTGGAGCTTCCTGCTGAACATCAAGTGGTGGGTGGCGGTCATCTTCTTCGGCATCTACCTGCTGCTGTCCATCACAATCACGCGCGTGCGGGCGGAGCTGGGCACCCCGCACGAAATCTACTACGTCAATCCGCACGACATCCTGACCAAGGTCTTCGGCACCCAGGCCATCGGCCCGCAGAGCCTCACGTCCATGGCCACGATGTACTGGTTCAACCGCTGCATGCGCTGCCACCCGATGCCCAACATGATGGAGTCGTTCAAGATGGCGGAGTATGCGAAGCTGAACTACCGCCGCATGATCGCCGTCATCGCGCTCACGCTCGTGTTCGGGATGTTCGTCGCCTACTGGGCGAACCTTCAGGTGACGTACGAAGCCGGCGCCTCGGCCAAGGCGATAGGCTACAAGTGGTGGCTGGGCACGGAATCGTACGGGGGGCGCCTGCAGACCTTGCTCCAGAACCCGGTGCCGCCGCCGGTGTCCATCGAGCCCGGCTACACGGGCGGCGCCTGGTACAGGCATCTTCACTTCGAGCTGACGAAGGTGCTGTATATGCTCGGCGGCCTGGCTCTGGTGTTCGCCATGAAGGGCGCTCGCGCCGCGTCGGTCGCGTGGCCGTTCCATCCGGCCGGGTATGCCCTGGCTGTCAGCTTCGCGATGAACTACTTCTGGTTCGCGTTCTTCATAAGCTGGGCCATCAAGTCGCTCATCGTGCGCTACGGCGGCATGAAGTTTCACAACCAGGCGGTGCCGTTCTTCCTGGGGCTGATTCTGGGGGACTACGTGATGGGCAGCATCTGGGCCATCATCGGTCCGGTGCTCGGGGTGCAGACCTACAAGATCTTCATCTAGTCCCGGCTGGATCGCCTGGATCGTCCCGGAGATGTTCTCCGGGTTGGCGTCCGGGGACATTTGTCCCGGCGTTGATGGGGGGTGAGGCATCTCACGTCCGTTCAGGCAGCATAGCGAGTCAAGGCACTTCTGTTATTCTCCAGCAAACCTGCCGAAAAACGCCCATATGGCACGGTTCTTGCATGTATACAGGGTACGAGTGGGTTGCGGGCCCAGGCTCTCGGTCTGACGGTGGCTTTTGCGTCACCTGCGGCAGCGGACAACCATGTCTTGGCCTCGGGACGTTCGGGAAGCCTAGGAAGCCCAGGAAGAGGTACCAGGGATGAGCATCGGTTATGAGATTGGACAGCCTGTGAAGGCACCGGGCGATTTCGACGTCCGGGGTGATCTGCAAGTAGTGGGCGAACTCGGAGTGATTGGCGGGCTTGCGGTACCCCCGTCAGGGGACAGGTTCGAAGTAGACGCCGAGGGCAATGTTGTCTGCGGAGCAACTCTGACGGCGGTACAGGGTGCCACGGTAACCGATCTTACGTGCGTTAACACTCTGACCGCAGACAGCGGCGCATTGAGGGTCGAAGAGGGCCGCTGCTACGTTGGGGCGCCGAACAGCGCGCCGACGGCGGGCCCCGCGAATGGTCACATTACCTTCTGGCTGGACGAGACCAACCACAAGCTGAAAGTAACGGTCAGATACTCGGGCGGCACCATAAAGGTCGGTGAGATAGCACTGAGCACACCGCCGCCCGGCCCTTAGGGGAACGCCCTGGGCTTGAGTGGGGGTTTGAGCACATCATCGGAGAGGATTACAGCAAATGGGACAAGTCACACTCGCTGACACAACCAACAATGCGCTGAAGGTCGAGCTTGCCAGCCAGTTGGCCGGAGAGGACATCACCAACCAGTGGATGTCCACAAACCTCAAGGGCTATCTGACGGTTTCCGGCAAGGCTGTAACCGTTGACAGCAGCACGTCTGCCAGGAATATAGGGGACACGACAAGTGACGCCCTTGGCGTGGACACGGAAGTGATCTCGATCTTCAATCCAGGCACTGTGCGCCTGTGGGTCGCATTTCGCCAGTCGGTCAAGCCGAACGGTGGCCGCATCTCAACGGCAGTCCCCATTGAGCCGGGCCTGACGCTGACGGTACCTGTCTATACGAAGAATGACGACCCCATCCAGTTGTCCTTCATTCTGGACTCCGGGTCAACGTCAATAAGCGTTCCGGTCGTGGGAATGGGAAACGCGACGTCCTAGCCATGGCCAGGGAACTCATCTGCAACGTCTACAACGACCAGTGGACGACGGTCGGCAGCGGAGGCAGCGGCATTATACCAACACCGGCGCAGGTTGACACCTGGCTCGCCCGGATCAACGAATGTGGGTTTACCGCCTTAGCCATAAACGAGCGGCTCGCCGCCTTCAAAGGGACGACGTGGGAATTCTGGTCGACGAACGCCCTGGTGGGGAGTTCCGAAACCATTCTTCACCGCCTGGAGGCCAGTGGGCTGAAGATCCTCTTGCGGATCTGGGCTGATCTGCCGAGTTCGACGATACGCGGCACAGTTGCCGAGTATTACGGGCCGGAATGCATCGGCCCCAACTTCGATGGCTACGCTCTGAATGCCTACGCGCCAAAGTCCGCCCAAGCCTTGGCCGCGATGGCATCGGCGTTAGAGGACCAGGGTGTCTACGACGCCATAGACTGGATCGTCGTGGGCTGGGACGGGACCGGCGAAGTGGACGATGTGCGAGGTTTCGTCGGCCAACCCACCCTGACCCGCCCAGCAAGACCAGCAGCGGAGGGCATAACACGAACAGCAGTGGCGACCGGCCGCGCTGTTGCAGGGCCGCGCATTGTCCGAATCAACGATGCCAACGAGGCGATGGGCATCATGTTCCGGGCCGTGTGCGCCGACTTAGGCAACAGCAAGCCCATCGGCTGCATGCGCGGGTCGGCCTGGCAGAATCAACCCAAGAGGCGGACGCTGCCCTACTTCCCCGACGAGACATTCGCGCAGTCGAACGACGCCAATCAATGCCCAAACTCCTGGGTGATCGGTAGCGCGCCCACGTGGCGCGGGCCTTTCTATCCAAGCCCGTACGAGCATCCGCAGCAGGAGGCTGTCTGCTTTTCGTGCGACATCATACGCGGGGCGGGGGTCCAGCACGGTGTCCTTGAAGCTGATGTCTTGGGCTTCAACGACATGGACCCTGGCCTCGGCGTGTTCGATCACATCGCCGAGGAGATGGTGCGGCGGGCGGCCTGGTGCTACGAGAGGGGTGTGAGCCTTATGTTCACCCACTGGGTGTACGAAAGCACTGGCGACGACATCACCGGCCTTAACGTCTGGCAGGACACCATCAGCGATGAGATTGCCCCTCTGCTGGACGAGGAGAACCTGCCGCCCCTTACGCCGATAGTAACGGATCCCTTTCTCGTCGACGCGACGAACCTTAACAACTACAACTACATCGCTGATGCGGTAGACTACTGGCGCGGGGAGGGCGGAACGTTGGATGCGTCTGTTCCCCTCGCCTTTGCCTATGAGCTGCCCTAGCTATAGGGCTGATGATCACAGCGGCTCTCTAATGGTCCGCAAAGGAGAAGCAGCAATGGGAGTTATGCGCATGGTTTTACCTGCCTTGGTGGCGCTTGTCACCGCGAATCGCGGGGCAGCAGCCCCGCAGTACATCATCCACGACCTCGGGCTGGTTGGCGGCACCAACGCCCGGCTGAACGCCATCAACAACAACAATGTAGCGGCCGGCTCCGTCAGCATCGGGGGGGGTGAGCAAAATGCAGTCGTCTACGGGAGCGGCGCTTGGCAGCTTCTCGGAAGGGGGGCCGCAGCCGGGATAAATGATAGCGGTATGGTGGTTGGCACCTCGCCGGCAATTGGCGGCATGGGCCAGGCTTGGTACTGGGACGGCCAGCGACACGACTTTGCCAGCGGTCACGCGAATGCCGTCAACAATCCGGGCCATATAGCTGGCGCGGGCCCCGTCCCTGGCAACGGTTCCATCTGGCGCGACGGGGCGTTCACCCCGTTGGGAACCCTGGCGGGCGGGTCTTACAGCGAGGGGCTTGACGTCAACATTCTCGATCATGTCGTCGGGTGGGCCGACTACGACGCACTGCACTACCACGCCGTAATCTGGGACGGCATCACCCTGCGCGATATCGGTATGCTGTTGGGCCGCGCCTATAGCCGGGCGGTGGGAATCAACGATCAGGGGCTGGTGATAGGCTGGGGCCAGAACTCGGGCAGCAGTGAGGACCTCGTCAAAGTCGGCTTTCTCTACGATGGCCAGATGCATGAGCTCCCGTTCGTGCCTACAGGCATCAACAACAAAGGCCAGATTGTTGGCGGAGGAGGTCTGTACGACAGCGGTGTGCTGTATCCTTTGCCCGGCCTGAGCGGCGAGCTTTGGGGGGGACCATTAGCCATAAACGAGAATGGTTGGATTGTCGGATACGCCCGCGAAACGGCGTCCGGGGCCAGCCCGTCTCACGCCGTGATCTGGGAGCCGGTCCCCGAGCCCGGGAGCCTGGCGGCGCTTGGGTCACTGTTGGCGGGCTTCGGCCTTGCCGCTCTCGCCCGGCTGCGGGCGTAGGCAGGCGTCTCGCCTGACAACCGGAACGACCCGGAGCCGGATCGCCCGGAGATGTTCTCCGGGTTGCCGTCCGGGGACATTTGTCCCGGCGTTGATGGGGTGTGAAATGGTCCACGTCCCATGGCTTCTCCGGGGATATTCGTCCCGGCCACGCCACACGGGGGACACATGTCCCGGGAGAACGTTCCGCGCGTGAGGCATCTCACGCGCGATCAGCGCGCACTCTGTCCTTCCGAACTCCGTGTGAGGAATCTCCTCGTTCGCCGTCTTCCAGCGTTTTCGTTTGGCCGGGAAGTCTGCGGGGGGAGAGATTCCTCGTCGCAGACTCCTCGGAATGACGATAGAGGCGGACTCCTCGGAATGACGATGCAGGCAGGCTCCTCGCAATGACGATGGAGGCGGACTCCGGACTTCCGCGCGTTCCGCCTCTTCCGCGTCTCCGCGATTCCGAAGCCTACGCCAACCCCAGCAGCCGCGCCGCGTTTCCGCCGGTGATGCCTTCGATCTCCCACGGCTCCAGCGGCAGCGCCCGGATGCGCGCAAGCTGGGCGGCGGCATCTCCGCAGGGCGCATCCGACCCGAAGAGCACCTTCTCGGCGCCGTGCGCGCGGATGAGCGGCACGAGCTCCCCGTCCGAAATATGCTGCGGCAGGCAATACGCCGTATCGAGATAGACGTCGCTACCAATCAGGAACTCACGCGCCTGCTCCCAGACCAGAAAACCGCCCATGTGCGCGACCACCATCGTTAGATGCGGAAACATCTCGTGCACGCGCGCGAGCGACTCTGGCGTCCCGAACATCTCCATCTCCGGGTCAATCTCCGCGCCGCCGTGGAAGTACGCAATCAGCTCGCCCTGCATCGCTTCGTATATCGGCAGCATGCGCTCGTCGTCCGGCCGGAACTTCTGCCAGCTCGGCTGGAACTTCACACCCTTCAGCCCGAGGTCTCGCACGCGCTGAAGTTCCGCAGTCGGGCCGGGGAAGTCCGGGTGCATTGCGCCAAACGAGATGACGCTGTCCGATCGGATGGAGGCTGCCCAATCGTTGATGGAAACCACCTGCGAGGCTTTCGTCGCCACCGGCTGAACGACCGCAAGGTCTATGCCCACCGCGCGATTGCGCGCCCGCAGCCCCTCCACCGTCCCGTCAAACGTCGCCGTCAGCCCGTAGGCGACCGTCAACCCTGCCACCGCCCTCGGCGCGAGAGAATCGGGGAAGCAGTGGTTGTGCGTGTCAACGATCATGCGTCAGCCCGGCGAGGCTTCCCGTTCGGCGGTTGACCCGCCCGGGTGGCGAAACAGAAACGAGCACGGCTCATCGCCGTTGCAGCCGTCGGCCTCCATTTCGAACGATATCTCCATGGAGAACTCCTCGCCCCATATCCTCATTTCGGGGTGGCAGATCCGGGAGCAGATGTCGGGCATAATCGCTTCGCGCCCGGCGTTGCGGATGGCCGCCTTCCACGGGCAGTGGTCCACCACAAGGCGCAGCGAACCCGGCGGGCTCGGCTTCGCAAGATAGCCATAGTCCTCCGCCGCGAACTTCAGAGCCAGCCCGCTCGCCAGGTCCGAGAGCGGGTCGCCTTCCAGCGCGAGCACCTCGCGCGCCTTGCGCGCCTGGATCTTCGGCATCACCTTCCAGACCAGCTCGTCCAGCCGCATAGCCTCGTCGTAGCCAAGCTCCTGCTGGCAGATGACAAACCAGAGCCCGTCCGCCGCGAAGTACGACCTCCGCAGAAACTCGATAATCAGTTCACTTCTCAGCGCGTTCACACAGAATCTCCCCACGTGCCGGCAAGAGGCGCGGCAGACCATGTGAGTATTCAACACAGATGCGCCGGAAGCCTTCCGTCAGTTTGCAGGGCACGAGGGGAGGTTGCGGGAAATACCAAGAGACAGGCATTGGCAGGAAACAATGGAACCATCAAAGAGTGCATCACCCATCACGAAACGAGCTCGCGGCCTCACGTTACGAGATTACGCAACGGCGTACTAGAGCCTAGTTGAAGCGCTCCCAGCGCCGCTTGCCGTCCGCCGCCCGATTCGGCTCCAGCGCGACCGTCAGTGCCTCGGCGATCTCCTTGACATAGACGAACTCTATATCCGCCCGGACGTCCTCCGGGATGTCCTCGATCACGTCTTTCCGGTTCCCGGCGGGCAGAATGATCAGCCGGACGCCCGCCCTGTGCGCCGCGAGCACTTTCTCCTTGATGCCGCCGACAGGCAGCACCTTGCCGCGCAGCGTGATCTCGCCCGTCATGGCCACGCGTGGCCGCACGCGGCGGCCGGTCAGAAGCGATGCCAGCGCAACTGTCATCACCACCCCCGCGCTTGGGCCGTCCTTTGGAACGGCACCCGCGGGAACGTGCAGGTGCAGGTCGCTCGACTGGAAGAAGTCCGGGGCGATGTCCAGATCGTCCGTGTGAGAGCGCAAGTACGACAGCGCCGCCTGCGCCGATTCCTTCATCACGTCCCCGAGCTGCCCCGTAAGCACAAGTTGCTTGCTGCCCGGCATCCGCGTCGCCTCAACGAAAAGCACTTCGCCGCCAACCGCGGTGTAGGCGAGACCCGTGGCGACTCCCGGCAGCAGTGTCCGTTCCACCAGTTCGCGCTCGGGCCAGCGCGGCGCACCCAGATAGTCCGGAACCGATTTCGTCGAAACCGATATCGCCCCCGTGCGCCCTTCGGCGAACTCCCGCGTCGCCTTGCGGCACACTGTCGCGATCTGTCGCTCCAGATTGCGCACGCCCGCTTCGCGCGTGTAACCGCTGATGATCGCTTTCAGCGCGGCCGGAGTCCAGCGGATATGCTTCTTCGTCAGGCCGTGTTCGTCCATCTGCTTCGGGATGAGATGCGTCAGCGCAATCTGAACCTTCTCTTCCTCGGTGTAGCCGGCGATCTCGATGATCTCCATCCGGTCGCGAAGCGGCGGCGCGATGGTGTCGAGCACGTTGGCGGTGGTGATAAACAGCACCCGCGAAAGGTCGAAGGGAACCTCGATGTAATGGTCGCGGAAGGTGCTGTTCTGCTCGGGGTCCAGCACCTCCAGCAGCGCGGACGACGGGTCGCCGCGAAAGTCGTGCCCCACCTTGTCTATCTCGTCGAGCATGAAGACCGGGTTGTTGGTCTCCGCGCGCCGGATGCCCTGAAGCACCTGTCCGGGAAGCGCGCCGACGTAGGTGCGCCGGTGTCCCCGAATCTCCGCCTCGTCGTGCGTGCCGCCGAGCGACATCCGCACGAACTTCTTGCCGAGCGCGCGCGCGATGGACATTCCGAGCGAAGTCTTCCCGACTCCCGGGGGGCCTACCAGGCAGAGGATCGGCTGGCGCACCGTGCCTTGCGTCTTGAACTTGCGGACGCTCAGATACTCGAGGATGCGCTCCTTGACCTTGTCGAGTCCGTAGTGGTCCTCGTCCAGAATGCGGTGCACGTCGCGTATGTCCAAATTGTCTTCCGTCGCTTTGTCCCAGGGGAGCGCGATCAGCCAGTCGAGATAGGTGCGCGACACGCTGTATTCCGGGGCGGCCAGCGGCATGCGGGCTAGGCGTTCGAGTTCCCTGTCGGCCTGTTTGCGCGCTTCGGCGGGCATGTTGGCGGCTTCGACAGCCTGCCGGATCTCCTCGATCTCCTGCGACTGATCGTCGCCCTGTCCGAGTTCGCGCTGGATCGCCTTCATCTGCTCGCGCAGATAGTACTCGCGCTGCGAGTTGCCCATCTCCGTCGAGACCTGGTTGGCGATCTTGTTGCCAAGCTCCAGCACCTCGACCTCGCGGGTCAGTATCTTCAGAAGCTCGTTCATCCGCGCGCGCGTGCCGAGCGTCTGCAGAATCGCCTGGCGTTCGTCCGCCGGAATGGGAAGGTGCGCGGCGACCGTGTCCGTCAGAATAGCCGGGTTCTGCAGGCGGGCGATGCCGAGCAGCTCTTCGGGCATGTTCTGCGAAAGGTTGACAACGCGGGTGTACAAGTCGGCGATATTGCGGCGTAGCGCCTCCACCTCGACGGGGTGCTCGGGGTTGTAGTCCACCTCGTCCGCAATCTTCTCGATGCGCACCCGCAGATACGGCTCGGCGGAAATCGGTTCGAGCAGCCTGATGCGCCGGAGTCCCTGCACGATCATGCGCTGGCCGTCCGGCAGGCGGAGCATGGTGTGAATGACCGCCGCGACGCCGATCTCGTGCACGTTGTCGAAGCTCGGCTTCTCCTGGTCGGGGCCTTTGGCCAGCGACACGCCGATGACGCGCTGCCCCGCGACAACCGCATCGTCCACCAGCTTGATGGAGCTCTCCTTGCCGATGGTCAGCGGAGCGATGACCATGGGGAACACAACGGTCTCGTTCAGAGGAAGCAGCGCGACCTCGTCCGGGATGGGGACGGCCGATTCCTCTTGCCCGTCTTCGGCTACGGGGGCCGGGGTCTCGGGCATCATTTCTTCCCTGTCAGGCGGCGCCGTCATTCGCGCTCCCCGCTCGCGCTTATCGGCACCGATCTTGCCTGGTTGTCCTCATGCTTCGGGAGATGTATGCAGAAGTAGCCGTCGCGCGCGACCGCGCTCAGATTGTCGCGGTCGTAAACAACTTCCGCCGGCAGGGCCACCGTGCGTTCGAACGGCCCTGTGTAGATTTCGAGCTGATGGTAGCGGAGAGCCTGTTCGCGCGCCTCGGGGTCCTCGTCGCGAATGCCCTTGATGTAGAGCGAGCGTCCGTCGGCGGAAAGCGAAATGTCAATCCTGTCCGGCTGCACTCCGGCGGCGCACACTTTCACCACCACTGCCTCGCAGGTCTCGTACACGTCCACCTGCGGCGTCCAGATGGGCTCGTTTCCCGTCCATATCCAGTTCTCGGACATCCCCCGCATGGACTCGTCCGCCATGTGGCGCATAAGAGCCCCGAGATTCCGCATCCAGTCAAAGTCGTTGCTCATTCGCTACTCTCCGCGCTGCGCGTGTGCCGCGCATTCGTATTGTAACCAAACCGGCCAACAGCGTGCTGCCCCCGCGGCTCTGGAGTGCGAAAGCAGCGCTTTCGCTTTCCGGGCTATTCGGCTGGCGATTGAAGAGAACCCCTGGCTCTGCTGACCTTCACGGTGTGGGTTAACGGTCTGCGGGTGTTCGTGGGGCTCGCCTCCGGGGCAAGCGGTACCGGGGAGGGTGTAGCTCCCGCCGAACCGGGAGGCGCAAGAGGGGCGTGAACCATTTCACGCCCCATCATCATTTCCCGGTTGCTCCGGCGATTTGTCAGCTAGCGAGGGGGAGCTGAACCGCGCGTCCCCGCCTGTTCGCTTCGTACGCGCCGAGCGCCACCTCCAGGGCCTTCAGCCCGTCCCAGCCGGTCGCGAGTTCCGGTGTCTCCTCGCCCCTGCACGCCCGCACGAAGCACTTCATCAGCCCGAGGTCAATGTTGGAACCCCACGCGTTGTAGGTCGTCCGCATGGTCTCGTCGTTGTGCAGCGTGAATTTCTGGTTGAACATGTCGAGCTTTGCCACGCCCCCGGCGCCGGTGACGCGCATCGTCACGTCTCCCCAGAACGGGAAGCTCTTCGGCCGCGACCAGCTCGTGTCGAGCGTTGCGAAAACCCCGTTCTCAAACTCCATCGAGAGCAGCCCGCAATCGTCGAAATGCGAATGGTGCATCCCGCTGGATATCTCGGCGAAGATGCTCTTCACGTCGGATACCAGCAGCCACCGCATCAGGTCAACCACGTGCACTGTGTGGTCAATCACCGCGCCGCCGCCGCTCTTCTCAAGGTCCACGAACCAGCCGCCTGGGAACGACCCGCGGTTTGTCCCCGCAATCGCCACGATGTCACCCAGCGTCCCTTCCGACACAATCGCCCGCAGATGGTCCATCGCTGGGCTGAAGCGGCAGGGAAACGCCGTCCACAGCCCGACGCCCGCCTTTCTGCAGACGTCAATCATCGCCTGACTGTCCGCCACCGTTGTCGCCAGGGGCTTCTCACAGAGCACATGCTTGCCCGCTGCCGCGGCGGCCTCGGTAACGGCGCGGTGCCCGGCGTTCGGTGTCGTCACAACCACGCCGGCCATGTCCCCGGCGACAAACCGCTGCAGATCGGGCTCGTACGGAGCCTTGAAGCGCTCCGCCATGTTGCGGCCGCGCTCCTCGTCGTCGTCCCAGATGCAGGCGATCTCCGCTCCGGGAATCTCCTCCACGGAGCAGGCGTAGCTGAATGCATGCATGTGGGCAAAACTTGCGATACCGATTCTTATGTTTGACACGGGTACTGACCTCCAGATGGCTGCGCGCTTATTCCGCAATCGCGGCCGCCGCACTATTCCACTTCAACTCCCGGCCGGGGATTCCTCCGCGCAGGGCAACTCGAAATACCGCAGTATCGCCCGCGCAATCGCGTCTGCGATGAGCGACTGAAACACCGGGCTCTTCAGCATCTCGCGCTCGTGCGGGTTCGCGTGAAACAGAATCTCGATGAGGCAGGCCACGCACATGGGCTTGTGAAGCATTCTGAGCCGGTGCCAGTGCTCGCGCACGCCCCGGTCGAGCACCTCCGGATACACGCGCCGGATCGCTTCCAGAGTGTGCGATTGCACCAGATCCGCCAAACGCCGCGAGTCTTCGAGCCGGTACGGCAGGGCGGCCAGTTCACCTTCGTCCCAGTGCGTTTCGCCCGTGAAGAACGTCCACGTCCCGCCTCCGGGGTCGCTGGTGCCTGTGGCGTCCGAATGCAGGGCGACAAGGCAGTCGCACTCCAGGTCCTGCGTCATCTGCGATTCGGCGTCGAGCGACGACTCGCACTCCCGCGATTCGCGGCTGATGAAGCTCTCGACCCGGCCATCCGCGTCCAGCCGCTTCTTTATCTCGACGGCGAAGTTCCAGAGGTTGTGCCCCTCGTTGTAGATCTCATTGCCCTGCTCGTCGAAGATCTGGTTGCCGTACTGGCAGGACGGATTCAGCATCACTCTCGGTCTTTTCATTCGTATCCTCTGCTCTAGAACAGGAAGCTCAAAATGCCGTCCGCGAGCTGCTTGCCCACTGCGTCCTGCACGTCCGGACGCTTCAGCAGCTCGCGCTCCACGGGGTTCGTGTGAAACATCAGTTCAATGAGGCACGACGGGCACTGCGGCGCGTAGAGCATCCACAGGCGGTACCAGTGCGTGCGCACGCCTCTATCCTCGATCTCCGGACGGAACGGCCGGATGGCCGCCAATGCGTGGCTCTGCACTTTTCGCGCGAGCCTCAGCGAGTCGCCGATGTCGTGGCGGAACTGCTCACCCTCGCCGGGCCGCAGCCGGGTAACATCGGTGTAGAACGTCCACGTTCCCCCGCCCGGCTCCCTGCTGCCGGTCGCATCCGAATGCAGCGCGATGAGGCAATCGGCCCCCACTTCGTTTGCCATCGCCGACTCCTGCCGCAGCGTCGTCCGCTCGGTCTGCGTCTTGCGCGTGATGAACGTCTCGACGCGCCCGTCCGCATCCAGATACTTCTTCGCCGCGACGGCGTAGTGCCAGAGGTTCAAACCCTCGTTGTACAGCTCCTTGCCGTCTTTGTCCTTGATCTGGTTTGCGTACTGGTTCGACGGGTTGAGCACTACCTTTGGGCGGGGAATCAGTCCCTCGGCCAGCGCCTTCTGCTCACGCGGGCGGATGGGCTCTATGCTCGCTGTCTTTTCGGTCACGCGCACACTCAAGCCGTCTCCTCCGCCGCGCGGGCGAAACTCGACAACCCGATCCTTGAACCGGAACCGCGCCGCGTCCTTCGGTCCCAGGAACGGCTGGAGCGCCTCGGAGACACGCGCATCCTCGAACGAATCCACGACGACCCAGTTGCCCGGCAGCGGCCCCCGCGCGCGAAGGTCGTAGAGGCGCTTCGAAATGATGCAGGTTGCGCCGAGCGCCACTCGCCGCCTGATCTCGCGGAACGTGCCCCGCGACAGAGCGTGCCCGCAGACGACAAAGCAGTCCACTCCGTCCAGCACTTCGCCGGTCACGGTGTGGTCAAACACCGCCACGCTGTCAATCGGAACGAAGAACGGATAGGTCTCGTTGGGATACGCCGCAGCGTTGTTCAGCGAGATTGCCCCCTGTTTCGCGGCGCCGTGCGTCAGAATCGGCCACACGTCCAGCCACTCGGCGCTGATGTCGTCCATCAGGTGCTCGGGGTTGCCGAGGAGCGCGTCGCGGAACGTGGTGCCCCGTTGCCCCCAGGCCCCGTCTGGCAGGCGGACAATCGCAACGCGAGGGCGGTAGTCGCGCCAGTCAAAATCGCGCGGGTGTTTCGGGACGTACGACTTGTAGAAGTCGCGTACGACCTTGCCGTGGGGCGTGATGTTCCGGCTCCCGCCGTCCCCGGCGGCGAATAGCGAACCCTTGCCGGCTTTTGGATGCCGCCCTGTGCTTTCCTGCCAGTCCAGATTCTCCACGTACAGCGCTTCCGCGCCCAGCCAGTAGCCCATCATCAGCGCCGAGCGCAGCGCTTCCGGAGTGTGCCCGGGATGCCAGCCTCTCATCCAGAGGTCGGGCGAGGCCCAGAGCTTCGCTCCGTGGTTCTCGTACTGCAGCGCCGCCCCCAGCGCCGTGCACATCACCACCGAACTCAGGTTCTCCTTCAGCAGCTTCGGTGTGACGGTCCATCCCGCGCGCGCGAAGATGTGGAACATGTCCGGCCACACCTGCTCGCTCGCCGGGCAGACCATGTCCTGATAGTGCGTCTTGCGCAGCCAAGCACACCTGCCCGCCAGCCGGTTGAACGATTGCTCGGGTGTCAGCCCCCGCGTCTCCACCAGAAACGGCGCATCGAACGGCTGCCCGTCCGGTTGGGTCGCGAACTGATTGCGCGTGAGCTGCATATGCTCGGCTTCGTCATACGTGATGCCGATCAAAGCCGGACGCCCGGCTGCGCCGGGTTGCAGAAGCGGCTTCAGCCAGTCCATGCGCAGGTCCCAGCGATGCGTTCCGTCCGGGTGCGCGCACTCGTTGACTCCGGGGTCAATCTCGATTGCCCCGTAGAAGTTCGAGCGCTCCACGTTCAGCGTGTAGCGCAGATTCTGCGCGCGCATGCAACGGTCCACCGCAACGAGCCGATCGGCCATGGCCGAAGCACCATCCGTGACCGGGTCCACGTGGTACACAACGAAGTCCGCACCGAGTTCACGGATGCTGGCAAGGACGTCTGAGTCGTCGCACAGTGGGGCGCCGGATCTGGCTATCCAATCGCTGCCGGCCGTGTCAACGCCGAGAAGAGGCCGTCCGGCAAACACCGGCGCTGCCAGCCAGAGGGCGGCCGCAAGCAGAACAAAGGTGAGCTTCTTCATAGCGCGGGCATTATAGCAGGCAGGGTGGCCCATCACAAAACAGGCGGCGCTATTTGGGGAATGACATCCGCCGTGCGCCGGAGAAGCAACACGGTAGATACTCAACAGGAGCCGTTATGAGAAGCTGCCTTCGTGCTGTCGTGCTGATCTTCTTGTCCGGGACGTTCTGCCCGGGGTTTGGGGATGCCATGAAACCGATCAAGATTTACATTCACACCGATCTGGAAGGTGTAACGGGAATAGAAACCTGCGAGTCCATCCAGATAGACGGGCCGGGCTACCAGAGGTGCCGCGAGCTTCTGATGGGCGACCTCAACGCCGCCATCGAAGGTGCGTTCGAGGGCGGCGCGGACGTGGTGACCGTGCTCGACAGCCACGGCGGCAGCCGCGCGAAGAATTTCATTCCCGAGATGTTGGACAAAAGAGCAGAGCAGGACTTCAAAGAGAACAAGAAATGGTGGGGCAAGCTGGACGAGAGCTACGCTGCCACCATGTTCATCGGCGCGCACGCGATGGCGGGCACGCTGAACGCGTTTCTCGACCACACCCAGAGCTCCGTCACCTGGTACAACTACTCCGTCAACGGCCGCCGCTTCGGCGAACTGGCTCAGTGGGCCACGGTGGCGGGTCACTTTGGGGTTCCTCTCATTATGATGAGCGGTGACGCCGCTGCCTGCGCCGAGGCCAGGGACTTCTTCCGCCCGATCGAGACGGCGGTGGTCAAGAGCGGAATCGGGCGCAACAGAGCGCGGCTGGTCGAGGAGGGGGAGGCCCGGCGGCGCATCCGCGAAGCCGCCCGCGACAGCATCGCGCTCATCAGCAAGGCGAAGCCCTTCAAGCCAAAGATGCCCATGGAGATCGTGCTCGAGTTCCAGCGCAGCGACTACTGCGACGCGGTTGCGGGCCGTCCGGGAATCGAACGGCTGGACGCCCGCACGATCCGCAAGACGGGCGCAACCGGGCTCGACATCTTTCCGTAGAAGGCGGGGTGTGCCCGTCCTCTCGGAATCGGCCTGTCGCGGCTCGCATGCGCCTGTTTCTGGCCGCCTCCGCTGGCAAAACCGGGGTGGGCATACTACAATAGACAGCGACATCCGGGAGCCGCGGGCGGCGGCCCGCCCGGCGATCATGGAGGACGCGAAAAGACCGGATCACGATGACCAAAACCCCGTTCGTTCACCTGCATACCCATTCGGAGTACAGCCTGCTCGACGGCGCCTGCCGGATCAAGGACATGGTTCGCAAGGCGGCGGCGCTGGAGATGCCCGCCATCGCCCTCACAGACCACGGCGTGATGTACGGCGCCATCCATTTCTACGAGGCGGCGAAGGATGCGGGGGTCAAGCCGATCATCGGCTGCGAGGTGTACGTAGCCAGGGGAAGCCGCACCGAGCGAAGCGGCAAGCCCGGGGACGCGTCGCATCTGACGCTGCTCGCGAAGGATGAGACCGGGTACAGGAACCTGCTGAAGATCGTGACGGCTGGCCACTTGGAGGGCTACTACTACAAGCCCCGGGTGGACCGCGAGGTTCTGGGCGCGCATTCCGAAGGCATTATCGCGCTGTCGGGCTGTCTGGGAGGAGAGGTTGCGAAATACATCGTCGCCGGCCAGGACGAAAGCGCAATGTGCGTCATCGGCGAGTTCCGGGACATCTTCGGCGCGGACAACTACTTCCTCGAGATTCAGGACCACGGCCTGCCCGCGCAGCGCAAAGTCAACGAGTTTCTCGTCAACGCCTCCAGCCAGACCGGCGCTCCTCTGGTGGCCACGAACGACGTACACTATCTGAACGCCGACGACGCCGCTCCTCACGAGCTGTTGCTGTGCATCCAGACCGGGGCGACCATCAACGACCCGGGGCGCTTCAAGTACGATGCCAACGAGTACTACTTCAAGTCGGGCGATGAGATGCAGCGGCTGTTCGGCGGCTATCCTGGGGCAATCGAGCGCACGGTCGAGATTGCGGAGCGCTGCAACCTCGATTTTACGTTCGGGCGCGCCATACTTCCCGATCTCGCAATCCCGGGAGACCTCGACCCGGAGGAGTATCTCACGCAGCAGGCCTGGGCGGGGCTGGATGTCCGCTACCCCAACGCCTCCGCCGAAATCCGCGAGCGGATGGAGTATGAGCTGCGAACCATCATCGAGTGCGGGTTTGCCAAGTATCTGCTCATCGTGCAGGACTTCGCGACGTTCGCGCGGGACAACCGGATTCTGGCGGGTGTGCGCGGCTCGGCGGCGGGGTCGCTTGTCTGCTACTGCCTGGGCATCACCAGTGTTGACCCGATCTTCCACAGGCTCACGTTCGAGCGCTTCCTGAACCCCGAGCGCAAGCAGATGCCGGATGTGGACTTCGACTTCCAAGACGACCGTCGCGGCGAAGTGATCGAGTACGTCTCGCGCAAGTACGGCGAGGACCATGTCGCGCAGATCGTGACCTTCGGGACCCTCGCCGCACGGGCCGCCATCCGCGACGCCGGGCGCGCCATGGAGATTCCGCTTTCCGAGGTGGATCGTGTCGCGAAGATGATCCCCACGATGCCCATCGGCACCACGATTTCCGAGGCGCTGAAGGCGAACCCCGACCTGAAGACGGTGTACGACAGCGACGCTTCGCTTCGGGGCCTGATTGACATGGCGAGGAAGCTGGAAGGCATCTCGCGGCACTCGTCAACGCATGCCGCAGGGGTCATTGTCGCGCAGGAGCCGCTCGTCGAGCACGTCCCACTGCAGAGGTCCGCTGACGGCGCGCTTGTGACGCAGTACGATATGGATGTCCTGGGCAAGATCGGCCTGCTGAAGATGGACTTCCTGGGGCTTATCAACCTCTCCATTATCCAGAAATGCATTGATCTCGTGAAGGAAAACCGCGGCGTTACGATCGAGCTGGACAGGTTGCCGATGGACGACGCGAACGCCTTCGAACTTCTGGGCCGCGCCGAGACGACAGGGCTGTTCCAACTCGAAAGCGCGGGCATGCGCCGCCATATCAAAGACCTGAAGCCGCAGAGCGTTTCCGAACTCGCCGCCATGGTCGCCCTCTACCGTCCGGGTCCGATGGCGCACATCCCGCGCTACATCGCCAGCAAGTTCGGCCGCTCCAAAATCGAGTATATTCACGAGCGGCTGGAGCCGATCCTAAAGGAGACCTACGGGGTCATTGTTTATCAGGATCAGGTGCTACAGATTGTGCAGGCGGTCGCGGGCTTCACGCTCGGCCACGCGGATATCCTGCGCCGGGCGATGGGCAAGAAGGACCCGGTCAAGATGGCCGAGGAGCGGCAGAACTTCGTCGAGGGCGCGAGCAAGAACGGCGTCGAGGAGAGCGTCGCCTCGAAAATTTTCGACCTCATCGAGCCGTTCGCGGGGTATGCATTCAACAAGGCGCACGCGGTCTGCTACGGGACGGTGGCCTATCAGACGGCGTATCTCAAGGCGAACTACCCGGTCGAGTACATCACGGCACTTCTCGACTGTCACGCTGAAAACCAGGAGAAAGTCGCCCTCTACATCGAGGAGGCGCGCAGGCTCGGCACCGAGGTGCTGCCGCCGGACATCAACCAGTCGGATGCGGACTTCACGATCGCCGCGGACAGCAAGTCCATCCGCTTCGGCCTGAGCGCAATCAAGAACTGCGGCCGGGGTCTGGTGGAGGCGCTGGTTGAAGAGCGCAGGCAGAATGGCGCGTTCAAGTCCGTGGCCGATTTCGTCCTCAGGGCGGTGAAGATAGCGGGCTTCAACCGTTCCGCCTTCGAGTGCCTAGCGAAGGTCGGGGCGCTGGCCGGGCTTCATCCGTGCCGCAAGGCGCTCGCGACAAGCGCCGAGAGCATCGTCGCGCGCGCCGCGCGATCATCGCGAAGCGCCAAATCGAAGCAGATCGGGCTGTTCGACAATGCGGCGGAGGATCTTGGCTCCATGCCGTCCATAGACATCCCCGACACCGGGGAGTACGAGCGGGCGGAGTGCCTGGCGTTCGAGCGCGACCTGCTTGGTCTCTACGTCAGCGACCATCCCCTCAACGAATACGCACAGGCGCTCAAAGCCCGCACGGACGCGACTGTCGTTTCGACGAACGAGCTTGAAGACGGCGCCATCTGCACCATCGGGGGGGTGATCACCTCTGTGAAGCAGCTCATCACCAAAAAGGGCGACAAGATGGCGTTTCTGACCGTCGAGGATCTCACTGGCGTGATCCGGGTGACGGTTTTCCCGCGGGTGTTCGCCGCCTCGGGCGGCCTGGTGCGCCGTGATGCCCTCGTAATCGCGACGGGCAAGGTGCAGCATGCCGACAGCAGCGCCGACCCGGACGACAAGGGGCCGGCGGAGTTGATCTGCGAGAGCATGTCCGCGCTGACCGAAGCCGGAGGCGCCAGCGAAGAAGCGCCGGTCACGGCATCCGCGTCCGAAATGCTCGATGCGGGGTCGGCTATCACCATCCGTCTCGACAGCAGCAGCAGGCACCGGCTTCTGCTGCTGAAGGAGGTGCTCGAGCGTCATGCGGGGCGTTCTCCGGTGTTCTTCAAGATCGGCTCCAACGGTGACGAGAGCACCATCGTCGCCGGGATGCGGGTGGAGGTGACGGCGGCTCTGGCCAAAGAAGTGCAGGGCGTGCTTGGGGCCGAAGCTCTGGCCATACTCTGACGCTCCGCAATGCCGAAAAACGCGGGCCCGCGTGGCGCGGGAGTCTGAAGGCGCGGGCTGGCGTTATAATACTCAAAGGAAGCGTCCCGTCACGCCTGGCCGGGGTGACGGGCACAGGCGGCTTTGGGAGAACTGCAATGAGGAACCTGCTTCTTGCGCTGATGGCGGCATTTGTTGCGGCCGGTCCGCTGCTTGCTCAGACGTCCGGAAAGACAGTGAACGTCTCCGCTGCCAGCGCGGACATCACGAAAGTGCTGCAGAGCATCGCCGACCAGACCAACTCGACCATCGTCGTTGCTCAGGGGGTGGTCGCAACGGTGGATGTGGCGCTGCGCGACGTTCCGCTTTCGAGCGCCCTCACGGCGGTCACGAAGGCGGCCTATCTCAACTGGCGGCGGCTGATGGTTCCACAGGGATACACGGCGGCGGACATCCGCCTTGCCGCGCGCGCCGCCGACGCCGCGTCCAGGGTCAACGTCCTGGCGGCAGCGTCGGGCAGCCAGCCCGCGGCGGCCGTCTTCACGGGCTCCGTTGCCGAAAAGGCGTCGTCGTTCGCGGCGGAGCTTGGCCTTCGTGAGGTGTACTGGGTCTATTCGCCCGATTCGTCCGCCGCCTCCACGGCAAGCTCGTCTGGCACGGCCTCCGCCGAGGAGCCCTCCGCGGCCGAAGCGGAACCGGCGGACGAGGAAGAGGAGCAGGAGACGGCCTCTTCGGTTTACCAGAAAGCCGGCGCGAGCCTCTCCAGCCTGCAGCCCGCCGAGGCGTATGAAGTGCTGCAGCGCCTTCAGAACGAGGTCGTCGCCGCCATGACCCCCTACGAGCGCGAAGAGGCGATGGGCGGCCCTCCGTTCCTGACGGAGCCGGAGCGCTACCACCTGGGCAGCGGCGTCTCCAGCGTGCGGATGGGCAACTTTGGGGGCCCCACGGTGTACCGCCGCGTCTTCCGCTGGCCCTGGTAGCGAACTTGACTCCCGGGTGCCCGGGTGGTATACTCATCGTTGACGCGCCGTGGTGGCGCCGCCGGTTGTGCGCTGTGGGAGTGTGAGATGATGAACTGCTTCGCGTTCTTTCTCTGCCGCCCGCGGATCTCAGTCGTGGGTCTTCTGGGTGTCGTTTGCCTTCTTCTGCCCGCGCCGTCGCCGGCAAGTCGGCCGGATGTCGTGTGGTTGACCGCTGGCCATGCGGGCGCTGTCAACGCCGTGGCTTTTTCGCCAGACGGCAACCTTCTTGCTTCCGGAGGCGAAGACGACACCGTCAAGATCTGGCGTATGCCTGGCCGCGTGTACATTCGAACGCTGGCCGGGGGGGGGCGACGTTGCTTGCCTCGCTTTTTCCCCTGACGGACAGTTTATCGTGACGGGAACACTCGCATCAGCCATCAAGCTCTTTCGAGTGTCGGACGGCGCTCTCGTTCGAACGCTGACTGGCCATCGCGGCGGCGTGAATGCCGTGGCGTTTTCCCCCGACGGCCAGATTCTCGCTTCGGCCGGCGGCTATGACACGTCTGTGCGACTCTGGCGCGTCTCGGATGGAATGCTACTCCGTTCAGTCGAGACATGGAACGAGACCACTGCCATTGCGTTCCTGGCGGACGGAGCTTCGTTTCTCGTGGGGACTTCGACGGGGCGCATTAACCGCCGTAGCGTAGCTGACGGCGTGTGGCGTGACGGGGTTACAGCGCACAGCGATGCCATAACAGCACTCGCGCTGTCTCCGGACGGTAGGACGCTGGCATCGAGCAGCTGGGACAAGACGGCCAAGCTATGGCGTCTCTCCGACATGCGGCTGTTGCAGGCGCTCAACCCAAACAGCCGGGTAGTCAACGACGTGGCCTTCGCGCCTGACGGTCAGACAGTTGGCACGGCAGGCGATAACTATTTTGAACCAAAAGGCGAGGTCACCTTCTGGAATGTCGAGGATGGAACCGAAGTTTGCACCCTGGGCTTACCGAGCGGGGCCTTGTCACTTGCCTTTGCTCCCGATGGCCGAACGCTGGTAACCACTTCGTATGGATACGACCCTGCCGGCACTGTGCGGCTCTGGAGCGTACCGGACTGCGCGCCGATCCCTTCGCCTCCCGCGCCCCGCGGCAGCATTACCAGTCTTACGTGGTCTCCAGATGCGGCGACGCTTGCAGCAGCCTCGTCCCCCGCCATCTGGTTCTGGAACGCCAGCGATGGTGGCCTCAGCGCGACCCGATCCGCATACCCGCACCCGTCGCAGGTGGCGTTCTCTCCCGACGGGCGGACCTTCGTCAGCGGAAGCGCCTATACGACCCAATATGGCACGACCGGCGAACTCCTGTTTTGGAATCCTGCCGATCTCGTTTTGTCCTCTAAGCGCCCTGTTTCGAATGGTGCGTGATCGCTTGCGTTCTCGCCCGATGGGCATCTGCTCGCCGTTGCCGGCATGTCAACTTGGTGGGAAGGCCTCGTGCACCTTTTCCGTGTTTCTGACAGGGATCTCATCCGAACGCTGGACGCGCACATTAGCTTCACCAAGACGGTCGCCTTTTCACCGGACGGCCGCATTCTGGCCTCCGGGGCCGACGGTGGTGGTCGCAAATACGGGGGTCGGTCAAACTATGGCGCGTTTCTGATGGAGTGTTGCTCCGCGCTATGCTGGGTCATGCGGACTGCGTAACGAGCGTTTTCTTTTCCCCTGACGGTCGCATCCTGGCCTCCGCCAGTAATGACGGCACCGTTATGCTCTGGCGCGTATCCGACGGCGCGCCACTGAGAACACTGACCGCGCATACTGGCATCGTCTTTTCAATAACCTTCTCTCCCGATGGTCAAACGCTCATATCCTGGAGTCGGGACGGCACCATCAAGTTCTGGCGCGTTGCCGACGGGGCGCTCCTGCGTACGTACGATGAAGAGATCGGCCCCGCCGTGTACGACCTCGCTGTCAGCCCCGACGGCCGGGCCTTTGCCTACGGCCGCAGCGATGCGACCGTCGTCGTCGCCAGAATGCCCGCCCTGTTCATGGCGGCCGCCCGGCTTTCGTCGGATGGCACGCCCGCCACTCTCGCCGGCGCAGTCGTCTCCGCCGTTTTCGATGGCCATTTCTACGCTCAGGAGGCAGACAGGTCCTCCGGGATTCGCGTGGATCATCCCGCCGAGGGTCTCATCATCGGCCAGCGCATCAGGGTCGAGGGCACCATGGGTACAAACGCCAACGGCGAGCGCTTCATTGCCGTCAGTTCGATTGCAGCCGCCGGAGCCGGGGAGGTGCGGCCGCTGCATGTCACCGGCAAAGCCCTCGGCGGCGGAGACTTCGGACAGCCTCCCAATGGCCAGCAGGGCATTGCCGGAAGCATGGGTCTCAACAACATCGGGCTGCTCGTGACCACAAGCGGCCGCGTGTCCGGGCCCCGGGTTCCGTCGGGCTGGTTCTACATTGACGACGGAAGCGGTGTCTCGGACGGCACCGGCGTGCCTGGAATCTACGTGGATGCGCCCGGACTCGTGACACCGCCTCCGGGCAGCTTCGCGACGGTTACGGGAATATCGAGTTGCGAGTGGTTCGAGGGACGCCTTGTGAACGTGCTTCGCGTTCGCACGCAGGATGACATCCGGGTTCACTCCGGGCCGGGTATGCCTGTCGCTCAGGTTGCCGGGCTTGAAGTGCAGTCGAATCCGCGGCACGCCCGGTAGCCCTTGCTCCGCCGCTCGGATTGTGGCTAAACTCCCCGTCAGACGGCAGCAAGATATGAACCACGAACTATCAGACAAGCTCTTTTCGGTGGCGCGGGAGGTAATCCCCGGCGGCGTCAACAGCCCGGTGCGGGCGTTCAAGGCCGTGGGCGGGAGTCCGCCTTTCATTGCCCGGGCCAAGGGTGCCCGTGTCTTCGACGAGGACGGCAACCAGTATATAGACTACGTCGGCTCGTGGGGGCCGGTGCTGCTCGGTCACGCGCGGGCCGAAGTCGTGGCCGCGGTCCAGAAGGCCGCCGCTGGCGGCCTGAGCTTCGGCGCGCCGACCGCTGCCGAAGTGACGCTCGCCCGCAAGATCGTTGAGATGGTGCCGTCGGTCGAGATGGTCCGGCTGGTCAACTCGGGCACCGAGGCGACGATGAGCGCCGTGCGCCTCGCGCGCGGATACACCGGGCGCCCGAAGGCGCTGAAGTTCGAAGGCTGCTACCACGGCCATGCTGATTTCCTGCTGGCGAAGGCGGGCTCGGGCGTGGCCACGCTCGGCGTCCCCGACTCGGCGGGTGTCTCCCCGGGCATCGCGGCGGACACGATCACGGTTCCGTACAACGACATCTCCGCATTCAAGCAGGCGGCCGAGGCCGCGGGAGACGATCTGGCCTGCGTGATCGTCGAGCCTGTCGCCGGCAACATGGGCTGCGTTCCGCCGGAACCCGGCTTCCTGGAAACCCTGCGCAAGACCACCGCGCGCTTGGGGGCGCTCCTGATCTTCGACGAGGTGATGACGGGCTTCCGGGTGGCTCCTGGCGGGGCACAGCAGCTCTACGGCATTGCCCCCGACCTGACGACGCTCGGCAAGGTGTTGGGCGGTGGGTTGCCGCTCGGGGCCTACGGTGGCCGCCGCGACATAATGGAGCAGGTCGCGCCCGCTGGGCCGGTGTATCAGGCCGGCACACTCTCCGGCAATCCGCTTGCCACCGCTGCCGGGCTCGCCCAGCTTCAACTGCTGACCCCGGGCGTGTATGCCGCGCTCGAAGCGCGCTCGGAGGCTCTTGCGGCCGGGCTTCAGCAGATCGCCGCGAGCGCAGGGGTCCCGGCGGTGGCCCAGCGGGCGGGTTCCATGCTGACGCTCTTCTTCACGGACGGGCCGGTCCGCAACTACGCCGATGCCGCGAGGTCGGACCGCGCCTTGTTCGCCAGCTTCCACTCCGCAATGCTCGATGGCGGCATCTATCTGCCTCCGTCACAGTTCGAGGCCTGGTTCGTGTCTGCCGCGCACGAGGACGCGGACATCGAGGCGACGCTGCAGGCGGCGCGAAAGGCGCTGGAGGGGCTACGCTGAGCGGCGTCCGCCCAGCGGAACCCCCCTGTCCGCGAAAAAACTGCGGTATTTTTCGGGCAACGGCACTTTTGGCACGGTTCTTGCACTTACACAGGACGGAAACCAAACATCTTTTTCTCCTTCTGTCAGTTTTTATGACTACCGGCCGGGGCGCTTGCTCCGGCCTTTTCTTTTTGCGGGGCAATGACAGACGCGGCTGACGGACAACTGGTGTTTCTGGAGTGTGTCAGAGACGACATCATCCGCCGCTCTCTGATTCCCCCCGGCGCGCGCGTTTTGGCGGCGGTGTCGGGCGGAGCGGACAGCACAGCGCTTCTTCTGACGCTTCTGGGCCTTGCTCCCGAGTTCGGGTGGGCGATCTTCGCGGCGCACTACAACCACCATATGCGCCTCGGTGCCGATGACGACGAAGCGTTTGCTGCCGTGCTCTGCCGGGAGCTTGGCGTGCCTCTCACCTCTGCCCGCTCGGACTTGCTTGGGCCGCATTCGTCCGAGGAGTCCGCCCGCGACGAGCGGCTGGCGTTTCTGCGGGAGGCGGCGGACTCTTGCGGGGCGCAGTTCATCGCCACCGGGCATACCGCCGATGACCTTGCCGAGACCGTGCTGCTGAATGTCATCCGGGGAACGGGGCTGGACGGCCTCGCCGGCATCCGTTGGGCAGGCGGCTGCTTCGTGCGCCCGCTGCTCGGCATGACCGCGCGGGAGGTGAGGGCGTTCCTGGAAGAGCGCGGCCAGCCGTGGCGCACGGACGAGAGCAACGCCTCCACGGCGTACACCCGCAACCGTCTGCGGCATCAGGTAATCCCTCTTCTGGAACAGGAGTTCAATTCGGACGTGCGCGGCGCGCTTCTGCGCCTTGCCGCAACCGCCGGAGAGGACGCCGCGTATCTGAACGAACAGGCGCGCGCGAAGCTGCCGGAGGTGCTGATCTCAGGCGGCAGTGCTTCGGCGCGGTTCGATTGCGCTGCCCTTCGTGCCGTGCCAGTCTCAATGGCGCGCCGCGCCGTGCGCGCCGTTCTGGTGGAGCTTCTCGGCTCGCCGCGCGATATCAGTTTCTCGATGGTCGAGCGCATTCTCGGCGCGGCCGAGCGCTCCACGCCTGCTTTCGACGTGGGTCTGGGTATCAGCGTGATGTCCGGCGGTTCGACGCTGACGCTGTCTCTTCCCGTTGCCCTGCCAGAGCCGTACGACCTCGATCTGCCCCCAGGCGTCACGGATGTGCCGCAGGCGGGGGGCTGTTTCCACGTCGGCGAAGCAGACAATCGGCCCGCCATGCACACGCTGAGGATGCAGCCCGTGTCCGGGCGGCTGCATGTCCGAAGCTGGCGGCCCGGAGACAGAATGCGCCCGAAGGGACTCGGAGGATCGAAGAAACTGCAGGATATCTTCACCGACGCGAAGGTTCCCGCGCGCGAGCGGCGGATCTACCCCGTGGTCTGTGTTGACGAGGAAATCATCTGGCTTCCGGGGCTGGCCATTGCCGGGTGCATCTCGCCGGGTCCGTTGACGATCAGCCTGCGCCCGCTCGATGGCTGACAAGGAATCCTGCCTTCGTTCGCCTAAGTGCAATCGTGCCCACTGCCAAAGGAGACAATCCGTCCAGTGTCACTCAACCGTGTTTTCTGCGTTTTCACCGCTGCCGTTCTTTTCGCCGCCTGCCCCGCGCCCGTGGCATCAGGTTGGCCCGCCTCGTTCCGTGAGCTGACAGACCTGCGCCAGCTTGCCGTCACCAGCCCCTTCACCACGCATCAGTTCTCGAGCTACGACCGGACGGGCGGAAACACCGACTGGGGCCATTTCCTGCGGGTGGAGGGCAACAGAAGAGTTCTGGCGGATGTCAAGGGTCCAGGTGAGATCGTCCGCATCTGGTCGGCCAATCCCTCGGGCGAGCTGGACATCACCGTTGATGGCGTTCGCTTTGCCGCAGCCCCCTTCGCTGATTTCTTCAACGGCAGCTTCGAGCCGTTCGCCCCGCCGCTGTCCACAACCTCCAGCGGTGGATCCATCAGCTACTTCCCGATTCCCTTCCGCGCCTCGGCGCTGGTCGAGGCTGTGGACGCGGGGGATTTCTATTACCAGGTCACATACCGCAAGTATGGTGCCCAGGCGGCTGAGAGCGGCGCGTCGGCCGCCGACGGGATGTCCCCCGCCGACACCGCCGCCCTCACGGCGGCTCAAAGAGTCTGGGGGCTGCCCGGTTCGCTGCCTGCCGCAAGCCAGGCCACCGACCCGATAGTCGAGGGCAGCGTCACGGAGAAGCTCAAAAAGTCCGTGCAGGTTGCGCCGGGAAAATCGGCCGAGCTCGTCCTGCTCGAAGGTGGAGGGTACATCAGCGAGATTCGCTTCCTGCTTCCAGTTTCGCGATTGACCGCGCTTCGCCAGACGCGGCTTGCCGCCTGGTGGGACGGCGCGGAGCGACCGGGCGTGGACACCCCCCTGCTCGATCTGTTCGGAAGCTCGTTCGAGCTGAAGGATTTCCGGTCGCTGCCTGTCGGAAGGGGGCTGGACAACTGGTGGTATGTCCGCTTCCCCATGCCTTTCAGGCAGACCGCCCGCCTCGCCCTCGTCAATGAGTCGAAGCAGGCGCTCCAGATACACGCGACGATCACCTGGATGAAGGGTGCCCCCAAGGCTGACGCGCTCTACTACAGGACGGCATTCAACCTTCAGACAACGGCGGCGGGCAAGCCGCACCGTGTTCTGCACGCAAGCGGCCGTGGGCAGTTCGTTGGCGTCTCGATGAGCATGCAGGGAACGGGAGGCTTGGGCTTCCTGGAGGGAGATGAATTCGTGTCGGTGGACGGGCGCCCGCACACCGACTTCAACGGAACGGGCACCGAGGACTATTTCAACTCGGGCTGGTACTTCCGGGAGGGGTGGGTGTGGCAACCGCTGCACGGCTGCCTTGTGAAGGATGAAGCTGTTTCCCGCATCAGCGTTTATCGCTATCACCTCACGGACCGCATCCCGTTTACGAAGAAGATCGCGTTCGACATCGAGCACGGCGACGTCAACGACGCTCCCGGGGCGGTGTACGCGAGCCTCGCTCACTGGTACAGCGACAGCCCCGGCGATGCGGCCACCCCGGCGGTGCAGGCGAGCAGCCTGAACATCCCGCGCAAGCGCGCGGCGGTCCCTGCCCACGCCATCGCCCTCTCCTCGCTGACCCGAACCAGCCTGTCTGGCGGGTCCGTCAAGAACGTGGACTGGAAGGAGATATCCGAGACAACCGAAGGAGGGCCGCTTGTGTTGTTCCGTCCAAAGAGGATCGGCAACGCGGTCTCTTACAGAGTTAGCGTACCGTATTCCGACCGCGTTGAGGTTGCGCTGTGGGCGGCGGGCGGCCCGGGACTCGGAAAGGCCCGCGTGAGCCTCGATCAGAGGACGGTGAGCGAAGTGGATCTCTGGTCGCCCCTGGCGAACCATCCGCAGCGCCTTATCGCCGGCGAGATTCCGATAAAGAAGGGGCCTCACACGCTTACGCTGCGCTCTGTCGGCCGCAGTTCAGGCTCTGCCGGACTCACGATTGCCGTCAGCCACATCGAGTTCGGCAGCGCGAGCCCGCCTGTGGCGGACTGGGCCGTTCTCGGCCCGTTCGATGCGCCGGGCAAGGGACTCCAGGCGGTTTTTGTCAATGAGACCGGCCTGCTCGATACGGGCAGAGAGTATGAGGGGGCATTGGGGCCCATCCGGTGGCGGGCTGAGCAAGGCGAAGACGGCGTCCTGCGTCTCGGTGACCGCCCGAACTCGGTCTGGTACGCCGCCGCGACGATCACCGCCGCCGAAGCGGGTGAGACGGAGATGCTGCTCGGGTCGGACGACGGCGTGCAGGCTTGGATCAACGGGAGCCTTGTGCATGAGAGCGATGTTCAGCGCGCGCTCGTCCCCGATGAGGATCGGGTGAAGGTGCGCCTGCGCGCGGGCACGAACACCGTGCTGTTCAAGGTGCACAACCAGGGCGGACCGGCGGCGCTGGCCGTGAGATTCCGGGACCTTGACGGCACGCTGAAGATCTCCGTGCCCGCACTGGATGCGAAATGAAGGGAGCGCAAATGCCGCAGCCACGAATCACTAACAGTGCCGATGCGCTTGACACTCTCCGCCCGCGCATCGGTTTCATGGCTGGCCCGCACGATGCCGTTCAGGTTCGGGTCGAGTCTGCCGCCGGGACGTGGGACTCGGGGCCGGTTGAGACGGCGGATTACAGCTTGGTCTGTGCGCAGATTGCGCCCGGCCTCGACTGCTCGGCGCGGGCGCGGGTGCGGGCAGAAGGCGGGTGGAGCGAGTGGTCTGGCGCGTGGCGCTTCCAGACTCCGCCGGAGCCCGTGCTGCGCATCATTCGTCCCGCTCATGCCAGCAGCGTCATCGGGCCTGACATCGAAGTCCGCGGCGAGATCGAGAGCGCTTCGCCGCTCGCCGGTGTGCGTGTGTCGCTTGATGAGCGCGCGCTTGATTTGTCGCCGCGTCAGGACGGGCTGTACTGCGGCCGCGTGAGCCTCGAAGGCGGGATGCACTACCTGCGCGTCGAAGCCGAGGCCGGGGGGCAGTCCGCCTCCGTGCTGTCCGAGTTCTGGGTCTGGAACTCACCCCGGGAGGCTGGCGAGATCGTTGTGCTGGACCTGTCCGAGGCCGGGACCTGGCCGGTTTCGGAAGACCCCGTCGCCGCGCTTCGGATGTACGATCTGATGCATGCGGCGGCCTGCCTGCAGGGGCTGGCGAACCGCTCCGGGCCGCGCCTGCTGCTTCGCTGTTACGATCAGGACGACGAGTGGCTTGGTTGGCTGTCGCGTCCGGGCGCGTGGCTGGCGGAAGCGCCCATCCGCCGCATCTCGCGGCCGGGCGAGCCGGAGAAGGCGCTCTTCGAGGCGATCGCGCTGTTCCGGGACGCCGTTCGCGGCCTTGTCGTCTGGGACCCCGCTGTGCCGGCCACGTCCAACGTCGCGACCACCGCCGCGGGAGTGGAGGAGCTGCTGCCCCTTCGCGTGGGTAGTGCTCTGGCCGGCGGGTTCCAGTCGCTCGGGCTTGAAGTGAGCCTCGATCTCACGGGCAAGTTCACGGGCACGGGGCAAATCCCGGACACCGGGCTCGCCAGCACGGGCAGCGCGAAGTGCGATGCCTGCCTCTGGGCAAAGACGCGCTATCTCGATACGGGGCGCGCGAACGCGAGGGTGCTCGGGTACTGGCTGGATGCGTACTGGCTCCAGCATCCGGGCCGGATGCCCTGGTGGGAGCACTGCCTCACCAACCACGACTGGATCGTGCGTAACCGGGGCTTCGTGTTCGATCTCTCCAACTGGGGCGACGAAGCCCCGCAGGACGACCCCGGACAGACGCCCGGAACCGACCTCGATACGTTCAAAGCAATCCTCCTGTCCGCATACGAGCAGGCGGGCGGCGAGATGATCCATGTCTCCGGTTTCACGCCATGGGCGTTCAAATACACGAACCATGCCGATCCGCCCGGAGCGCACGAGCCCGTCGCCGCCGAATGGGAGGTGGTGCGGGTGCTCTCCGCGTACAACTGCTATCTTGACGCCGACGCGCACGGCCTTTCGGCTATGGCGAACGCGTCGCTGTGGACTCAGGTGCCGCTTCCCCCGCGCTTCGCGCAGACTCCACCGCCCACGCGGGCAAGCCTTCAGGCACGGGGCTTCCTCGACAGCGAGGGCCGCCTGGCGCCGCTGGCGTTCACGCTCTTCTACATCGGTGATTTCGATTCGGCGGCGTGGCTGTACCGCCGCCAGATGGACCTCTGGCGCGACGATGTGCGGGGGAGCGTTCCGATGGCGTGGGCGTTCAACCCGAACCTCAGCGCGCGTATGGCGCCGGCGTTTCTGTACGCGTTCTCCGGGATGTCGGCGAACGACTGGCTGACAGCGGGCGACTCCGGCGCCGGTTACGTGAACCCGACCATGCTCTGCGAGCCACGTCCGATTTCGGGGCTGCCCTCGGGTGAAGCGGCCTGGATCCGTCATTGCCGGGAGCTGTACCGGCGGTTCAATCTGAGGATTACGGGCTTTCTCATCAACGGGCACGCGGGCTGTTTGACGCGGGAGTCCGAGGCGATGACGGCGGCGTTCAGCCCGGACGGCGCGGCGACGCAGGCCATGTGGATGGTTGGCGAAAACCACCTGGCCGGCCCTATGCCAGTGGCCCTGCAGCACCACGACCTGTGCCCCGACAACGAAGCGAACATCGCATGCATGCAGCGCTTCCGAAAGCCCGGGACCGCGCAGTTTTTGGACTTTCGGATGATTCTGCAGGGGCCGTCGCTTATTCGCAGCCTGATGAACGACATCCGGCGGCTGTATCCAGAAAGCGCGTGGGAGGTACTCGACCCGTACGCCTTCTTCTACCTGCTGCGGCACAGCCTGGGGGGCGCAAACACCCGGCGGGCAACCTTTACCTTCGACAGCATGCCCGGCCCTGTGCCGTCAGGCAAGACAGTGGAGGTGGCTGTCGGTGTGCGCAACGACGGTTGGGATACGTGGGAGCCCGGAGATGTTTGGCTGGAGGCGGGTACCGGTGCCGCGGTGGACTGGACGTCTGTTGCCAGAGCCGAACTCCCGGAGAGGGTTCCGCCCGGGGGCTCGGCCGTCATTCGCGTGAGCCTCTCAGCGCCGTGCTCGCCGGGAGAATGTCTGCTGTACTACGATCTTGCCTCGGCGGAAGGCGGATTTCGAGAGGCTGGGAATCCATGGTGGGAGGGCCGTCTCGGAGAGGCCTGAATGAGTCCGCGAGGATGACTACAGACGTGTACGCAAAAATGAGTACATTTTCTCGGTACAACGGAACCTTCCCGGGCCCCCTCTCGTCTGAGTATTTAGAAAGCTTCCCACCCTCCTTTCTCTCCCCGCGGTCAATGCAAGTTGGCCGCGGGGTGTTTTCATTTGTGGGTTCGGGCACCTGCCAGGTCTGGTTGCGCCCCGAATCGGCTCGCCCGAGAAAGTAAGTGGAAACAGGTAAAAAAACTTTCCGGAACCCGGAACCTTCCCGGGATCCCTTTCGTCTGAGTATTTAGAAAGCTTCCCACCCTCCTTTCTCTCCCCGCGGTCAACGCAAGTTGGCCGTGGGGTGTTTTCATTTGTGGGTCCCCCACGCCAATCCCCCAGCGCCGGATGAGAAAGCTGCGCCGCGTTCGGTATAATAGGCTCCGGCGGCTGGCGGCCCGGACGCTCCGGGTTGCCGCATCGCCAGCGAACCAGTCCTGTTGTGCCAGAGGCGGGCAGGAAACCGGTCTGCGGCCCGGCGCAAACGAGCGCGGGGCCTTCGCCGTGTGTACCCGCCACTGTCGCGAACGCTGTCTCAAGATACTCGTTGTATGTCGCTTGGAACTCTGAAAAGCATTATCTCCGCCCGCGAGCCCGTCCGCGGCATCCGCAAAGCCCTGAAGGGGCAGGCCCGTCTGTTCGCCGTGGAAGAGCTCGCGCCGTCCGTCAAGCCGGTCTTCGCCGCTGCCCTGGCGGGTGACGAGCAGGGCCCGGTTGCCGTCGTCGCCTACTCGCCGGAAGAAGCCGATCGCTTCTGGAAGGGGCTGATCGCGTACGGGTTCCCCGAGGATATGGTGACCGTCGTGCCGTCGGCGGACAGCCTTCTGTTCGAGGATGGCGAGCCGGACTGGGACGAAGCGGGCGCGCGAATCAACGGCCTCACCCGCCTTGCGCTCGGGCAGCCCGGCGTTCTCATAATGCCGCTGACCTCCGCGCTCAGGCGCACTGTGCCGAAAGACCGCTTCCGGCACGCCCTGGTCAGCGTCAGGGCCGGTGAAACCCTCAACCTGCGCGACCTGGCGCGGACGCTTGCCGTTGCGGGGTATCGCCGCGATGATCTGGTCACGGAGGTGGGGCAGTTCAGCCTCCGCGGAGGGCTGCTGGACGTCTGGCCGCCCACCGCACGCACCCCCGTACGCATCGAGTTGTTTGATGACGAGGTCGAGTCCATACGGCCATTCGACGCCGAAAGCCAGCGCTCCGAGAGCAGCCTCGAGAGCATCATCCTGCCGCCCGCGCGCGAGGCGCTTTACGGCGAGCATCCCGGCCGCGCCGCGGACATCCTGCAGGGGCATCTCGATGAGCAGGTTCTCGCGCTGCAGGAAGCGGGACGCCGCCCGGATGCCGATGCGCTCGAGATCAGGGTCTCGCAGCACATCGCCGCCATCCGCGAGGCCTCCGCCTTCAACGGCATCGAGTACTATCTGCCCTGCCTCACACCCGAAATCGTCTGCCTGCTCGACTGGCTGCCGCCGGATGCGCTTGTGATCTGGGACGAACCCCACTTTTCCCAGTCCAACCTCGATCATCGCCTAGAGGAACTTGCCGGCATCCACGTCAACCGCGCCAGCCAGGGACAGGCGCTCGGGCTTTCGCACGAGCACCACGTGTCTTTCGAAGCGGGCAGGGACCGGATTATCGAGCACCGCACGCTCGTGATGTCCTCGCTTCCGCACAGCGCGCCCTGGCTTGCCGAAGCCCGGCGGTTCACCCTGCCATCCAGCGGGATGGACACCTTCGGCTTGCAGGCCGGAGTGCTTGCCGAGAACATCAAAGCGTGGGTCGAGCACGATCAGGCGGTCGTGATCGTCACTCCGCAGGTGCTGCGTGTGGGCAAGATGCTGCTGGAACTCGGCGTCCGTCCCATACACGGTGAACTCAAAGGCGATATCGAACCCGGCGTCTGGGTTATCGAGGGCAACCCCGATACGGGATTCCGGCTTCCGGGCGCAGCGCTGGTTGTCGTATCAGACGCGGACATCTTCGGCGGCACGATGCTCCGCCGTCCCAGGCCGTCCCATCGCGACTCCAAACCCATCACTGCCGTCTCCGAGATAAGCGAGGGCGATTTCATCGTTCACGAGCATCACGGTATCGGCATTTACCGGGGTATGGTGCAGCTCTCGAAAGACTACGGGATGCGGGAGTTCTTGCTGCTCGAGTACTCGGGTGGCGACAAGCTCTATGTTCCCGCCGACCAGATGGACCGCGTCCGGAAGTACAGCGGCGCCGACAGCGGGCCGCCGACCATCCACCGCCTCGGCGGGGCAGACTGGGCGCGAACCAGAGAGAAGGTCAAGAAGGCCGTTCGGGAGATGGCGAGGGAACTGCTGCAGGTGTATGCTGCGCGGGAGGCGCTGGGCGGCTACGGGTACCCGCCCGACCAGCCCTGGCAGGCGGAGATGGAGCAGGCGTTTCCGTTCCGCGAAACCAGTGACCAGGAACGCGCCATCGCTGATGTCAAGCGCGACCTGGAGATGCCCAAGCCGATGGACCGGCTCATCTGCGGCGACGTGGGCTTCGGCAAGACCGAGGTCGCCATGCGGGCGGCTTTCAAGGTGGTGCTGGAGGGTAGGCAGGTCGCCGTCCTCTGTCCCACCACCGTCCTCGCGCAGCAGCATCACAACGTGTTCTCCGAGCGCTTCGGAGCGTTTCCGGTGAAAGTCGAGATGCTTTCCCGCTTCCGCTCACCCGCCGAGCAGAGGGCGATTCTGGACGAGCTGAAGGCTGGGAACGTGGACGTCATCATCGGCACCCACAGGCTGCTTTCGAAAGACGTCGAGTTCAAAGACCTTGGGCTGATCGTCGTGGATGAAGAGCAGCGCTTTGGCGTCACCCACAAGGAGCGTCTCAAGCAGCTCCGCCTTAGTGTGGATGTGCTCACACTCACGGCGACGCCCATTCCCAGGACGCTTCATATGTCGCTCTCCGGGCTTCGGGATATGAGCGTCGTGAACGAGGCCCCGGAAGGCCGTATACCCGTGCGCACCTACGTTCGCGAGTATGACGATGAGCTGGTGCGCGAAGCGATTGTGCGCGAGCTCGACCGCGATGGACAGGTCTATCTCGTTCACAACCGCGTCGAGTCCATAACCCGCCTCGCCGAGCGCGTCGCGAAACTCGTGCCGCACGCGCGCCTTGCCATCGGACACGGGCAAATGAGCGAGCACGATCTCGAGAAGGTGATGCTCGACTTCTACCATCACAGATTCGATGTGCTCGTGTGTACCACAATCATCGAGAGCGGGCTCGATGTGCCGACCGCGAACACCATCATCATCAACAACGCCGACAAGCTGGGCCTCGCGCAGCTTTATCAGCTTCGCGGGCGGGTGGGGCGCAGCGACCGCCAGGCGTACGCCTATCTGCTCTATAAGTCCGACCTCATCCTGAGCGAGATCGCTGAGCGCAGGCTGGGTGCCATCCGCGAATTCGCCGACCTCGGGTCGGGGTTCAAGGTCGCGATGCGCGATCTCGATATTCGGGGCGCGGGCAACATCCTCGGCCCCGAGCAGCACGGACAGATGATCTCAGTGGGGTTCGATATGTACTGCCACCTGCTTGCGGAGGCGGTGCGGGAGATCAAGGGCGAGCAGACAGCGGAGGAACCCGCCATGCCGCAGGTTGACCTGTCCGTCGAGGCGTACATCCCCGAACGATACATTCCCCACGAGCACACACGCATCGGCATCTACCGGAAGATGGCTGTGCAAAGAACGATGGACGACATTTCGTGCCTGGAGGATGAGCTGCGCGATCGCTTCGGAGCGCCTCCAGAACCTGTCGAGAAGGCGCTTGCGCTGCTCAGGCTCAAGGTTCGCTGCCGCGATACTGGCGTGCGATCTGTCACGGAAGATCAGGGCCGAATCGTGGTCACGCTGGAGCCTCCTGTGCAGATTCGCGAAGACGCTCTGCGCCAGCTCTCCCGGACGTTCCGCGAGCACTGGTGGGAGGCGAGACAGATCAGGCTCCAGCCTCCGAAGTCCGATCCGCTGGCCTTTGTGGACGAGTTCCTTAGCCTGATAGAGCGCTCACTGGTGCGGCCCGAGCAGCCGACGGGAAGCGCACGCCGCGTAGGCCGGGCGGTTTGACAGCCGGGGCGCTGCCGGGTCACAATCCCGGCGGCCCATTCCCGAAACCCGCGGCCCCGCTTCGGACTCTCATTGTACGTTGCCGGCCGCAAAGGGCCGCGAACGCACAACACGGAGGTAGTGTCCATCTTGAGAACTTTCTTACTGTCCGCTCTCCTTCTCGCAACGCTGTCGCTGTCCGCGGCGGCCGCCCCACAGGCCCCGTGCGAGACTCCTGGCGTTGTTTCGCTGGCCGGTGAAGTCATCCTTCGCATTCACAGCCCGTCGGGCGGGCTCGACTGCCAGCAGCGCGCCGATGTCGTCCAGATGCGCATCGTTGACACTCTCAGCATCGGCCTCGTCTTCCCGAAAGACATACATGTCAAGAAAGTGAAGAAGGAGTGGGGCGTCTTCGTGAAGGATATCCTGGTCATCACGGCCGACGCGGGCTCGGCGAAGATCAACAAGACCACCCCGAAGCAGCTTGCGGAGATCTGGGCGAAGAACCTGCGGCGCACCATTCCCGAGTCCACCCCGCAGAAGTACATTCCCCCGGCTCAGTAACGCCGGAACAGGCTGTTCAGGCCCTCGGATGCGCCCGCTCGTAGACCTTCGCGAGCCCCGCGCTCGAGACGTGCGTGTACACTTGCGTCGTCGAAATGCTGGCGTGTCCGAGGAGTTCCTGAATCACCCGCAAATCCGCGCCGCCCTCCAGCAGATGCGTTGCGAAGCTGTGCCGCAGAACGTGCGGCGTCACCGGTGCCCGTATCCCCGCGGCTGACGCGTATTTCTTGATGATCCGCCAGAACCCCGAGCGCGACAGCGGGCCGCGGGCCGAAACGAACACCGCCTCGCTGACCCGTTTCGCAAGAGTTGGCCGGGCGTTTTCCAGATAGGCCACCAGGCAGATGTGCGCCTGCTCCCCGAACGGCGTGACGCGCTCCTTGTTGCCCTTGCCCACGCACCGCACAAGCCCCTCCTGCAGGTCAATGTCCGCGAACTTCAGGTTCACAAGTTCGCTCACCCGCAGTCCGCTTGCATACATCAGCTCCAGCATCGCGCGGTCTCTCAGGCCGGCGGGGGTCGCAAGGACCGGCTGCGCCAGAAGCCTTTCGACATCCTCGGCGCTCAGTGTCTTGGGCAGCCTTCGCCCGGATCTCGGAGCAGGCTGAAGCGCCGCGGGGCTGGACGAGACCTGCTGGCAGTCAATCAGAAAACGATACAGCGCCCGGATACTCGCCAGCTTGCGGGCGATCGTTGCGGGCTTTCGGCTGTCCTCGCGCAGCGCCTGCACCCACGAATCCACCGACTCCCGCGAGACCTCCGCCGCCGTTCTCTCGCATCGAGCGCAGCAGAACCGCCCGAACTCGGCGGCGTCCGATGCGTACGCGCGCAGCGTCGCCCCCAGCGCCCCGCGCTCGGTCATCAGATGCTCGATGAACGCGTCCACCGCGTCCGCAAATTCAGGGCTGAGCTTTTCGCACATAAACCGTTATCTCTGGCGATGGGTACCGCATGTCGTGCGGCAGCTTCCACCCCAGCGTGAAAAACCTCACTTCCGGCTGACCGCTGAACCGCCGCGCAGGTTCGTAGTCCCGCCGGACCCGCGCCATGAATCGCTCGAAATTCGCCTCCTTCAGCCGTTCCGGGTCTTCGGACTCAAAATCGGATATCACCACAGCATCCGGCTCCTGATCGAGTATGGAGACATCCCAGCCGGATGCGCCCACCAGCATCCGCACCCTGCGCGCCTGTGCGGCGGCCGCCCGGCGATCCTCACTGCTTAGCGCGCCGAACTCCGGCGACAGGGGAGGGGAGTAGAACCACGGCACGGATGGCACGGCCACTGAGATGCTGTGCTCGCTGGCTTGCTCCCATATCCACTCGGCGGCCTGCGTGCGCGAATCGGGCTTCAGAAAGGCGCTGTTCAACAGCAGGCAGTAGGCAGCGGTGACAGCCAGCGCGGCGCTCACAGCCGGAACCGCCCATCGCGGCCGGGGCTCCCGCATCAGTCCGGCGCACAGCAGCGCAAGCGCGGGAATCAGCGGCATAACGTACCGCGCAAACCGCACAACTCCCAGAGAGATCAGCACGAAATAGAGAAAAGCGAATATGAAAAGCACCCCGGCTTCTCGTTGCCGTCTGCCGAGAGTGAAAACCGCCGCTGCCGCACTCAGAGCCAGCAGGGGCCAGCCCAGCCCCGGAAGCAGCGAGCGGAAAAGGTGATGGAACCACCCCGTCCCGGTATTTATAAACACCAGCCCGTGACCGGAATTGGCGTGCCGCATCTCGTACGTGAGCCCTCTGACGAAGTCCGCAGTCCAGATCAGCGCGCCCGGACAGCCGATCAGAAAGCCCGCGACAGCTGCCGCCGCGACCACTGTCGCCGCCCCCGGGCGCTTCGCTCGGGAAACCATCAGCCACACCGCGGCCAGCGGCGCCGAGACGGCCGCGCCGGCGGGATACTTCGTTGCCGCCGCCAGACCGGCGAACAGGCCTCCGGACGCTGTGCGCGCCGATATCGCCGCGAGAAGTGCGAGGGAAGTCCAGAACGCCGCCGGGACATCCACCGTCACGAACTGCGAATGCTGAACATGAACCGGAGCAATCGCGGCGAATGCCGCCGCTGTTACTGCCCCCGCCAGCCCCGCGATCTTTCTGCCGCCGTACCAGCACACCGCTACGGTCGCCGTGCCCATCAGAGCTGTCAGCAGGCGCGAGAGCAGGATAGCGAATGCAAGGTTGATTCCTTCCGTGGACCTGCTCAGGGCGGCAGGCAGGGACAGAAGATAGATCTGCAGCGTCCCGTAGTTGTAGAAG
>JBPOJE010000121.1:0-35151 GCA_052033935.1 Armatimonadota bacterium | reverse complement strand
CCGGTGCTGATTCCGAGCGGATCGTCAAACTCCTCATCGGACAGTCTGGCAAGGTCAATGCCGGCTTCCTTCATCATCTGAGCGCACTCGCGAGTGGTCAGGACATAGTCCACGTCCTTATACCCGCTGGAGCGCATCTCCGGCCGCTCGCACTCGAACTTCTTCGCGACGCACGGCATCACCGAGACGACGACCATCTTGGCGGGGTCCATGCCCAGCTTCTCGGCATAATACGTCTTGGCGACAGCGCCGAACATCTGCTGTGGGCTCTTGCAGGTCGAGAGGTGCGGCAGAAGCTCAGGATAGAACGCCTCGATGAAGTTGATCCATCCCGGCGAGCAGGACGTGATCATCGGGAGCGTGCCGCCCTCGGTGATGCGCTTGATCAGCTCGCTGCCCTCTTCGATGATTGTGAGGTCGGCGGTGAAATCGGTGTCGAACACCTTGTCGAAGCCCATCAGCCTGAGCGCCGCAACCATCTTGCCGGTAGCCGGCGTCCCCGGCTCCATGCCGAACTCCTCGCCGATGGCGGCGCGGACGGCGGGAGCGGTCTGGACGATGACGAACTTCTCGGGGTCGCGGATCTCTTTCCAGATATCCTCCGATGGGTTCACGGTCTCGAGCGCGCCGGTCGGGCAGTGAGCAACGCACTGGCCGCAGTAAACGCAGGCGGTCTTGTTCAGGTCCACTCCGAACGCCGGGCCGATCTCGGTCTCCCAGCCCCGGTTCGACGAGAAGATACAGCCGACGCTCTGAATCTGGTGGCAGACTCTCACGCAGCGGTCGCACAGCACGCACTTCTCGGGGTTACGAATGATGCTGGGCGAGGACGTGTCCTTTTCGGCGACGCGACGGGCACCCTCGAACGGCAGTTCGCGGATTCCGAACTCGTTGGAGAGCTTCTGGAGCTCGCAGTTCTGGTTGCGCGAGCAGGTCAGGCAGTCCTGAGGATGGTTCGCCAGCAGCAGTTCCAACACGATCTTGCGCGCTTCCCGCACCTTAACAGAGTGGGTGTCCACCACCATGCCCTCGGCGACCGGCAGCGTGCACGAGGTGGGCAGCACGCGCTGGCCCTTCACCTCCACAACGCACAGCCGACAAACCCCTTCGGGTTTCAGGTCCGGATGGTAGCAGAGTGTCGGAATATAGATGCCGGCGGCGTTGGCTGCCTCCAGGACTGTCTGTCCGGCTTCAGCCTGAACCGGCCGCCCGTCAATCGTCAGTGTTACTTTGGCCAAGTCAGTTGCTCCTCTATTTCAACGGCCGTTTCGTGCATATCACACACCCCGGCAGGGCAAACATGATCCACAACATGCGCACGGAACTCCTCTTCGAACAGTTCCACGCTCGAGAGCAGCGCGACAGGCGCGAACTGCCCCAGCCCGCAGCGTGACGCGAGCTGCATTCCACGGCCCAGCCGCTTGATCATCTCAAGCTCGCGGCAATCCCCGAGTCCTCTTGTCCACCCGTCGAGGACGTCACGCATGCACTTGCAACCCTCCCGGCACGGCACGCACTGCCCGCACGATTCGTCCGCGAAGAACTTCAGGCAGTTGGCCGCAATGTCCACCATGCACTTTGTCTCGTCAATGACGATCATCGCTCCGGCGCCGGGCGACAGGTCTTCGAAGGCGAACTTTCTATCGAAGCTCTCCTGCCCGATGACCACACCGCTCGGCCCGCCGATGAGGACGGCCTTGATGTCGGCCCCCTTCGGCCCACCAGCGATGTCGTACAGCACCTCCCGCACGGTGATACCAAACGGCACCTCGATGACCCCCGGCGTCAGAATGTCGCCGCAAGGCGAGAATATCTTCGTTCCTTTGCTACGCTCGGTTCCGATCCCCGAGAACCAGTCCGCCCCCTGGCTGATGATGTGTGGGACGTTCGCGAGCGTCTCGACGTTGTTCACCAGCGTCGGCAGCCCCCACAGCCCGTGGGCGGTCGGGAACGGCGGCTTCAGCCTGGGTTCGCCCCGCTGGCCTTCCAGTGACTCGATCAGGGCAGTTTCCTCGCCGCAGACGTAAGCGCCGGCGCCCTTATATACGAAAACGTCAAAATCGAAGCCAGAGTTAAAGATATTTGTCCCCAGCAACCCGATTTTCCGCGCTTCCGCGATCGCATGCTCGAAATTGTCAACGGACTGGCGGTACTCCCCGCGGATGTACACGTAGCCCTTGTTTGCGCCCACGGCGTATCCGGCGATCACCATGGCCTCGAGCACGAGATGCGGATCCCCTTCAAGAATCAGCCTGTCCTTGAAGTTGCCCGGCTCGCCTTCGTCGGCGTTGCAGATGATAACTTTGTTGAGACCGGGCGCGTTCGCGACGCCCTCCCATTTGAGCCCGGCGGGAAACGCCGCCCCGCCCCGCCCGCGCAGGCCGGAGTTCTTGACCTCCTCCACGACCTGCATCGGCGTCATCTGCGTCAGGGCCTTGCCGAGACCCTCGTACCCGCCGACCGCGATGTACTCCTCAATGGAACGCGGGTCAATGACGCCGCAGTTCTGCAGAATGATTTTCTGCTGTTTCCCGAAATACGTCAGCTTTGCCGCCGGTTCGAGCGGGGCGGCCTGCTGGCCACGATAGACCAGCCGATCGACGATGCGGCCTTTCAGCAGGTGCTCCTCAACGATAACGGGAACATCCGATGCCTTCACGCCGGCATAGACGCCCCCCTCGGGGTACACCACCATCGCCGGCCCGTGCTCGGAGATCCCCAGGCATCCGGTCTCGACGACGCGGATCTCTTGAGCGAGCCCCTTCTGCTTCACCTCTTTTGCCAGAAGCTGCAGCAGAGCCCTGCCGCCGCGTACAGCGCAGGTGTTACCGCAGCAGACCAGAACATGCGCTCTGTAGAACGCCATCTCTCTACCCCTCCCTGTACTTCGCGATAACATCCGGCACCATCTCGGGTGCAAGGTTGCCGTACACCTGACGGTCAACGATCATCGCCGGCGCGACGCCGCACACCCCGAAGCAGCTCACGAGTTCGAGCCCGAATAGCCCGTCCTCGGTCACCTCACCGGGTTCGATGCCCAGCTCATCCTTCAGCGCTTCGAGAACCTTCTTCGCCCCTGTGATATGGCAGGGCGGGCTCTCGCAAAGCCGGATGATATGCTTCGCCCTCCCCTTGAGATCGAACATCGTGTAAAACGACGCAGTTCCCCAGACATCGGCGACCGGAATGTCCAATTTCCCGGCAACGGCTTCCATGGCCCATCCGGGAATCTGACCCAGTTCGTCCTGAATGCGATGCAGTATCGGGATCAGGTTGGTCCGGATCGGCTCGAAGTCGTTGATGGCAGCCTGAACGGCAGCCTCCTCCTCGGCGGAGCAACAGCAACTCTCGTTTATCGCCATGCTTCTCGTTCCTCTCATCCCGGGCGGCGCTTTCAGCCAGTCCCGAAACTTCCGCCGGGAGGCGGCAACCGGGCGCCGCCCTCCCGGAGCTACTTTTTCACGACAGCATCAAACTTGCAACGCACGAGACACTCGCCGCACTTGATGCACGTGCTCTGATCAATGACATGCGCCTGCTTACGCTCCCCGGATATGGCGTTGGTGGGACAGTTGCGGGCGCATATCGTGCACCCGGTGCACTTGTCGGGGAGGATGTCGTACGTGATGAGCTCCCTGCAGACTTTCGCCGGACAGGTCTTGTCAACAACGTGCGCGAGATACTCGTCACGGAAGTAGCGCAGCGTACTCAGAACAGGGTTCGGCGCGGTGATGCCGAGCTGGCACAGAGACGTCTGCGTGATTGCGGTGGCAAGCGTCTCGAGCTTCGTGATGTCGTCGAGCGTGCCGCGCCCCTGCGTGATCTTCGTCAGAATCTCGAGCATGCGCTTCGTGCCCTCGCGGCAGGGGGTGCACTGCCCGCAGGACTCGTCAACAGTGAACTCGAGGAAGAACCGCGCGACGTCCACCATGCAGGTGTCCGAGTCCATGACGATGAGACCGCCGGACCCGACAATGGCGCCCGCCTTCTGCAGCGACTCATAGTCGAGCGGGATATCGAGCAGCGACGCGGGAATGCAGCCGCCCGAAGGCCCGCCCGCCTGCACCGCCTTGAACTCCCTGCCGTTCGGGATGCCGCCGCCGATTTCGAAGACCACGTCCCGGATCGTGGTCCCGAAGGGCACCTCGATGAGACCGGTGTTGTTGATGTTTCCGGCAAGCGCGAACACCTTGGTGCCCTTGCTTGTCTCGGTGCCAAAACTCGAATACCAGAACGGGCCATTCTGGATGATCGCGGGGACGTTCGCCAGCGTCTCCACGTTGTTGATGATCGTCGGCTTGCCCCAGAGCCCGGACACGGCCGGGAACGGCGGCTTGGGACGCGGCTGCCCTCGCATGCCCTCGATGGAGCGCATCAGAGCGGTCTCTTCGCCGCAGACGAACGCCCCGGCACCCTTGCGGATTTCGAGGTCGAAATCGAACTTGCCGAAAATGCCCTTTCCGAGCAGCCCGTACTCGCGCGCCTGGTCAATCGCAATCTGAAGGCGCTTGATGGCAAGCGGATACTCGGCACGGACATAGGCATAGCCCTGCGTCGCCCCAATCGCGTAGCCAGCGATCGCCAAACCCTCGATGACGCTGTGCGGGTCGCCTTCGAGCACCGAGCGATCCATAAACGCGCCCGGGTCTCCCTCGTCGCCGTTGATGATCACGTATTTCTGGTCGGCCTCAACGGCCTTTGCGAACGCCCACTTGCGCCCTGCCGGGAAACCCGCGCCACCCCGGCCCCGCAGTCCTGAATCAAGGATGAGCTTGATAACCTCGTCCTGGGTCATTTCGACGGTTTTGCCAAGGGAAGTGTAGCCGCCCACCGCGATATACTCGTCAATGGACTCGGGGTTGATGACACCGAGATTGCGCAGCGCGATTCGCTTCTGCTTCGCGAAGAACGGATGCTCGAAGATGCTGGGCACTTCAACGTGGTTCGCGTCCTTCGAGAGAAGGCGCTGCACGACGCGCCCTTTGAGCAGATGCTCGGTGACTATCTCCTCCGCATCCGACGGCTTCAGCTTCACATAGAAGGTGCCTTCGGGGTAAACGATGACGACTGGCCCCAGATCGCAGGTTCCAACGCAGCCTGTGTCAAACAGCAAGACCTCTGCTTCGAGGTTCAGGGCTGATATCTTCGACTTCATGGCGGCTTCGACTTCCATAGCTCCCGAAGCCACGCAAGCTGCTCCCGCGCAAATCAATACATGGCACCGCTCAATCGCAGGCAGGTGCTGCTTATCTTGTGCTACCTCTGACAAAACTACCGGTCCTTGTCTGCACCCTCAAAATCCGCTGGAACCCCAGCGTGCCACAGTCCGTGGCTCCTGTCTGTAACTACTTGCTGACGATATACTCACCCACCAGGTTGCCGTTGACGATATGCTCGGCCACGATCCTGCGGGCTCTCTCGGCGTCAACGTGTCCGTACGTCACTGCCGCCTCGCCTGCCCGTGTGACCTCGATCATCGGCTCCTGCTCGCACAGCCCCTTGCACCCCGTCTGCGTGACGGTGACGTCGGTGATACCGCGCTTGTTGAGCTCATCAAGGAGCGCGCTCATGGTCTCTCTCGCTCCGGCGGCTATGCCGCAGGTGCCCATCGCCACGGTGATCTTGGTGCCCTGTTCGCCCTCGCGAACCTTCATAGCTTTCAGCGCTTCTTCACGAATGCGCTTCAGATCCTCCAGTGTCTTCATGTGTCAGGTGTCTCCCTAGAACTCCGTTCGCCGGCGCCGCCTACTCGAGGCTGCTCACTCCGGCGATCCCTTCCTGGATATGCTCCCGCATCCACGCAGCTACCTGCGGACTGGAAAGCGGCACCCCATCCAGGGCCTCTTTGACGAGCGCCGAATCGAACTCGAACCGCTCGCCGCCACTCGAAAACGCCAGGGCGATCCGCACATCCGGATAGCCCGAGGCGATGTTCGCAATCGTCTCCGCCAGCGCGCCCATCGGCGCCCGGTCCACACTGCTCAGGCCAAAGGTGGCCTCGACCTCCGTACCCTCACCCGGCCGGCTCCGCACCTTCAGGCCGCCCCCGGTCCTCTCGCACGCCGCCGCAAGAAGCGGCAATCCCAGCCCCGCCCTGCGCTCGGTTCTAGACGTCAAGAACGGATCCGCCACAGCCGCGGCAATCTCCTCGGGCATGCCCCGTCCGTTGTCACGAACGGTCACAACCAGCCGGTCCGTGGGCTCATCCACCCTCACCCCGATCTCAACATCCTGCGCGCCAGCCCTGATGCTGTTCTCGGCGATATCGAGAATGTGGAGCGATATCTCACGCATGCCGTGCCAGGCCCGCTCCCGGCCTCAGGGGTCGCAGGCGTCCAGCATCTTGTCGAGTTTCGCCGTCGTCATCTTGGCGTGGCAGTCCTCACCGGTCACAATGACCGGGGCCAGGCTGCACGCCCCGACGCAGCGCACGCTCTCAAGCGAGAATCGCCTGTCGGCGGTCGTATCGCCCGCCTTGATGCCAAGCTTGCGCTCGAGAGCGTCAAGAATCTGCTGCGAGCCGCGAACGTAGCACGCCGTTCCCATACAGACCTGCACCCGGGTGCGCCCCGGAGGCGAAAGCCGGAAAAAGCTGTAGAAGCTGGCCACCCCGTAAACGTCGGCGACGGGCACGCGAAGCCCGCGCGCGACAGCAATCATTGCCCACCTAGGGAGCCACCCCAGTTCGGTCTGCACCTCGTCGAGGATAGGAATGAGCGGACCCGGACGTCCACAATGACGGGCCACAATCTCTTCCACCTGAGTCTGCTCCGCCGTGCGTTCTACTTCACGACACTCACAAGCCATAGTCTGCTAGTTGTCCTCCAAATGGCGGCCGTCCAGTCCGGACAGCGCAAGTTTCAGTTCTTCCACCGTCCGATGCTTCAGCCAGACCTGCGTGTGAGCCTGACCGATCTCCGAAAGCCTGTGCGCATCGGACGCTCTCAGGAAAGGCAGCTTCGCAATCTGCAGAAACCGCTCCCTGACATTGCGGGCATCCGCCCGCCCCGAAATCTCCACGCCCTCCAGCCGGACCCCTTCCGGCACAAGCCCCAGAACTCCCAGCAAGCCCGCGTACGTCTTATCAACATGCGCGGGCAACGCCAGCCCTCCGAGACTGCGAATCTTCGCGATCAACTCCTCGACAGAGGCGTCGGCTCCGGTCGCCAGCAGCCTCTCGTGGTAGCGGACGAACTCGCCCTGCGCCGACACCACCATCTGCGCCCCAAAGAACTCGGGCCGGTTCGGCTCGTCCGGTAAGCGCTCCCAGAGGAAGCCCTGCAACGCGCCCGCGGACTCCGCGCCGTCGAACAGCCCCAACACGTGGACCCCTTCGCGGCTCTCGCATTCGATGCCGGCGAGAACCCTGACGGGTGTCCCCCGGGCGGCCTCGATGCACGCGGCGGCGTTTTCCGCCGAATTATGGTCGCAGATCGCGATCAGGTCGAGCCCCTCGGCGGCGGCCTTCATCACAATCAGGTCCGGCAGCATCTCGAGCTCCGCACACGGCGAAAGAGCCGTGTGAATGTGCAGGTCAACCCTGCACTTCCGGACCAGGGCGGAAGTGCGCGCCAACAGCGGCTAGTCCTCGTGCCGCAGGCCCAGTTCCCAGAGTCTTCCGCAGACCTCGAAAGCGCTCTGCTTCGCGAGCAGGATGGCGACGCCTTCTTCGGAGGCCTTCTTCAGGATGGAATCCTCAACGGACCTGCCGCCGCATATGATCACCGCCGCAAGTTCCTTGAGAGCGGCCACCGCAACAACATTCAGATGGCTCTGGACCGTGACCCAAACTTCGCCCGGACGCGCTCCCCCCATCACATCGCTGAGAAGATCCGAGCAGTACGCACCCAAAACCTCGCGATCGTCAGGCGCCGCCGCGCCTGTGTCCGCGAGATCGAGATCCGCCACCACCTGACCGAGGCGGATTATATCAGAGTTCGTTACTTTTTTCACTGTTTACTGAACCACGGCTCTCTTTGATTTGTGCATCATTTGCGCGAGGAGCGTTCGGACCAGCCAATCATCCGTTCCAACTCGTTCTACTTGTGGCTTTCGGAGCGCTTCATGGCGGGAGGCAACTTCGAGCTGAGTTCCCCGAGCTCCTGCGCAAGCTCATGCAGCCGCTCGCGCAGCACGAACACGCAGTCCGTCTCCACGCCAAGCCCCCGCACGATATCTTCCGCCATCGCCTGGCAGGACGGCGCGCCGCACGACCCGCAGTCGAGGCCGGGAAGTGTCTCCAGTATGCTCTCCATGCGCTCCATCCTCTGGATGGCCTCTTCCATATCATCGGACAGCGCCATGGCGGGACGGGGCTGTATGGGCTCTTCGTACCGGAATAGGCTGTCGTCCAACGAGTCCACCATGCTTTCCGGTGACTGACGATTGCCGCTCTTCTCGCCGGGCGAAGGCTCAGTCAGCATGCGTATGCGCCGGCGGGCGATAAAGGGGTTCTCGACGGCCAGCACCCCGCCGACACAGCCGCCCACGCACGCGAGCGCCTCCACGTAGTCCACGTTCGACAGCCTGCCCCTTTCAATATCCTCGAACACCTTGATTACGTTGTGCACGCCATCAACACTTATCTGACGCCCGAGCGCAACGGCCTGATTCTCGCCCCCCGCGCGCGCCCACCCTATTCCGAGAGGCGACGCCCGCGGCAGCGCCCGGGGACGATTGCCGTGGCAATTGCGGCGAATGGCCTTGCCGAGCGGCCCGAAGACCTCCGAAATAGGAATGACGCCGTCGGTGGCGCGGCCGTGGAACCCGACGGGATCGCGAATTGCCACCGCCTTGGCCGGACACGGACTCAAAAAGAAGATGCCGGCTTCGTCCTCGGCAACCTTGAACCGCCGGGCGGCTTCCTTGCGGGCGAGCAACGCCGCGAGGCGCACCGGGGCCACGACAGGAACGATATTGTCAATCAGATTCGGGAACCGGACCTGAATGAGGCGCACAACCGCGGGGCAGGACGATGAGATGAGCGGGCGGACGGCACCGCACTTTTCGATTTCCCTGCGCACCTGAACGGTGATGAGGTCGGCGGCCAGCGCCACCTCGAAAACGTCGTCGAATCCGATGTCAATCAGCCCGTCCAGCACATCCCGCGGGGTGATCTTTTCATCGAACTGCCCGTAGAGGGCAGGCGCGGGCAGTGCGATGCGCACGCTGAAGTCCTTGAGCATCTCCATGCTGTCGGTGACCGCCGTCTTGGCGCGGTTCGGGCAGACTCTGATGCACTCACCGCAGTCAATGCAGCGGAGTTCGAGTATCTCGGCCTTTCCACCGCGCACGCGGATGGCCTCCGTCGGGCAATGCTTAATGCAGTTGACGCATCCCTTGCACTCATCCTGAATCAGGCGGACTGCATGGAAGGTGTTGGTTCGGTCTGCCATCACGCCTCCGGGGAGTTCCGAAACTCCATTGCGATTTTGGTACCCTCACCGACGATCGTATCAATGGAGACGTCATCGGCGCACCGCAGAATGTTGGGAAGCCCCATTCCCGCGCCGAATCCCATCTCTCTGATCTCCTCGCTTGCGGTCGAGAAGCCGGGCTGCTTCGCCTTTTCAACATCGGGAATGCCCGGACCGCGGTCGGCGATGGTAATCCGGATGATGCCCGCGTCAGCTTCGAGCGTCACGCAGGCCTCGGCGGCGTGGATGACGACGTTCATCTCCGCCTCATAGGTGGCGACGCTGATTCGCCGTATCGTGTCTGGGGACGCACCGATCTGCTGCAGGATGCGCCGGATCTTGCTGGAGACTTCTCCGGCAATCGTGAAGTCCTGCCCGGCGATGTGAAAACGGTAGAGCAGTTTCGCCGGCGGCGGGCTGTGCATCAGACCTTAACCTGATCCATGTCTTCCCCGGGCGCGTGGTCCGGGCTGAGGAGTTCGTTGCCGGCAATCGCCCAGTGGTCGTGCGGATCGCGGGCGTCCAGGCAGCCGGGAATACCGGCTTTGTACAGGATTCCGCAGGCCTCGTACAGCGGATAGGGGGATGAGAACAGCGGCAGGCCCATCTCCTCGGCCAGAGCAATGGCGACCGCGTCGGGCTTCTTGTTGCGCACGAAGAAGATAGCTTTCAGATCGAGCATCTCCGCCGTTCGGATCACCTGAGACGAGCAGAGCCCGGTCAAAAGGGCGCTGCCGGGCTTGGTGAACGCGAGCACATCACTCATCAGATCGCTCGCTCCTGCGTTGTCAATGACCGTATCCGCGCCGTTCCGTGACGTCATGGGGACTGCTTTGAGAAGTGTAACCAGGTCCTTAAGAAGCATTGCCAGGTTGCCTCAATGATAAGAAAGTGTTGTTCGGGCCGTCGGGCCATTACATTGTACAGAACCGCAAAACCGGCTGTAAAGGACGAGGCTTACATTTCGTGAGTTTTTTCACATTATTTTAACCGGCCGTGCGCCTCGCTTCGCGCCCCCGCGAAACGGACTGCGGAGAACACGCGTATGATAATGATATGACCACACGTTCCTTCATTCTTTTTCTCGCTGCGCTCGTGCTTGCGCTTGCGCCCTCCGGCGCGCTTGCGGGAGGCAAGCAGGTGCTCGTGGTGATCAACACGCAGAGCGAGGCATCGCGCACAGTCGGCGCGTACTACGCGGCGAAGCGCGCGGTCCCGTCCACCAACATCTGCCGCATCAGCGTTGACCCCGAACGGAAGATCGCCCGGGCGGACTATCACTCGAATATCCGCAAGCCTGTGCTTGACTGCATCCAGAAGAGGAAGCTGTCGAAGGTGAACTATATCGTGACGACACGGGGAGTGCCGCTGATGGACGACCGGGGCTTCTCGGTGGACAGCCTGCTGACGCGGCTGGCCTTCGGCACGGACACTCAAATGATGAACCCCTACTTCGGGCGCTCGGAGCGTTTCGACAGCGGCAGGTTCCACATGTATCTGGTCACGCGTCTGGACGGCTACACAACGTCCGATGCGAAAGCGCTGGTGGACAGGTCGCTGAAGGCTGGCGGAAAGAGAGGGAAGTTCCTCCTTGACCTCGACCCGGGCCAGGACAATCGCGCAGGATATGTGAACCTGAACCAGGACATCAGGGCGGGCGTGCTGAGGCTGATGGAGCGAGGGATCCCTTACATTTTCGAGTCAACAAGCGTATTTGCGGGCGGGCACACGGGACTGATGGGCTACTACTCATGGGGGTCGAACGACATGCATTTCAACCGCAAAAACTATCTGTCCAATCGCTTCGTCCCCGGTGCAATCGGCGAAACGATCGTCTCGACAAGCGCCCGCTCTTTCACTCCCGAAACAACCGGACAGTCGCAAATCGGCGACCTGATCAGGAACGGCGTCACGGGAGTGAAGGGTTACACAACCGAACCCTACGGCACATCCATGGCCAAAGCGGCAATTCTGTTTGACAGATATACACTCGGCTACAACCTTGCCGAGGCTTTCTATATGGCGAGTCCGTTCATCTGCTGGAAGGATGTCGTTATCGGCGACCCTCTGTGCGCTCCGTACGCGATACAAAAGAAGTAACGGACGCCGCCCTGCCCTGCAGGCGGCAACAGATGCAACTGATATATAGTTCGGTGGAGGGCCGGGGGTTGCGCCGGGCCTTCATGTGGTCAACGATCACGGCCCGGAGTAGTCAGCGAGATGCCGAGGCCGCGGCCTCGACCAGTGGGTGCGTGTATCAGCCAAGAAGCCTGGAAGCGCAGGAATAGAAAGTGCCAGACCGCCATCACTCGCAGGTGGAGCGGGCTATGAGGTTCTCACGGGCGAGTGTCAGCAGGACGGCTTCCGTCTTGCTTACTCGGTGACCGGCCGCGGTCAGGACGACATTGTTTTCATCCACGGGCTCTATTCGAGCGCGACCGCCGGCCTGCCTCTGGCGGATCACCTTTCGGCGAGATACCGCATCTGGGCGCCGGACCTGCCCGGACATGGGGGCTCCGGGGCATTCCCGGCCGAGGCGAGTGTCGAGGAAGCCGCCCGCGCCGCCTCACTGTTCATACGCGCTCGCTGTGACCCTCCCACAAAAGCTCTGATCGGCCACTCGATGGGCTGCGTGACCGCGCTCAGGCTAGCAAACTCCGAGCCAGATATCCTGAGCAGTCTGATTCTCATTGCGGGCCCCGCCGACCCGGAGCGCATCCCACTGTGGGCGCGCGGTCTCGCATCGCATATCTTCTGCCACCCCACCGGAATAGCGATGACGGCGGGAATTCGCGCGGGAGAGATTGCCAGCAGGGTGCTCTTCCGCAGCAACGAACTGCTGAGTGTGCTTCTCTGCGGAGCGGCATCCGCGGACAGGAAAGCCACCATCGGGCTAGTTCAAAGCGCAATCAAGCTCGACCCGGAGCGCCTGACGCGCGCGCTGCGGGATATGCCCTGCCTGGTCCTGCACAGCACGGACGACAGAGTTGTCCGGCCGTTCCACGCTCTCGAAATGCAGCGGCTGCTGCCTCAATCCCGGCTGCACTACCTGTCGGGCGTGGACCATCTGGCGCCATACACCGACGCAAAGCGGGTGGCGCGCCCGATCAACAGCTTCCTGAGACGCTTGTAGGCTCCCGGGTTTCCCCTCCTGCCGGAAATCGTGTATCCTGTAGGCATCGAGGCAACACCGCAAACTCGAAAGGAATATCAGCAAGTGCAGAAACGTCCACCCAGCATCATACTCATCGCCGGCATAGTTGCGGCTATCGCCGTGTTGACCGCGCTCAACAAGTACCTGGCGCCAACCGTGCCTAGAGGGCACGAGGACCACGAACACGCTGCCGCCCAGAGTCAGGAGGCAGAGGCGAAGACGCCGCCGCCAGCAGAGAAACCGAAGACGACACCGAAAGGAACCGCAAAGCCCGCCATGACGATCATCGAGACCGAAAAGGGAACAATCAAGATCAAGCTGTTCACCGAAGACATGCCCATAACGACAAAGAACTTCATCGGCTTGGTCAACAGGAAGTTCTACGACGGCCTGAAATTCCACCGCGTGGAGGACTGGGTTGTTCAGGGCGGCGATCCGAGGGGCAATGGCAGGGGCGGCTCCGACAAGACGATCAAGCTCGAGATCAACAAGAAGCAGACGTGGAACAAGGCGGGGCTGGTCGGGATGGCGCGCAGCCAGGATCCGGACAGCGCTTCCAGCCAGTTCTACATCGTCATCCAGCCCGCGGAGTGGCTGAATAACCAGTATGCGCTGTTCGGCGAAGTGGTCGAGGGCATGGAGGTCGTGAGACAACTCAAGGTGGGGGACAAGATGAAGACCGTGCGCATGGCACCGGGCGAGGCTGCCAAGACGGACGGCACGAAGAAGACTCCGGAAGCCCCACCCATGCCGCCGACTCCGGCACCGAGGAAGAGCGGAAGCTAGTCTTATTCCCGTCATTCCGGCGGGTGCAGCGAGGAATCCCTTTTGCGGCCACACCGGTGTGCGCGACAGAAGGATTCTTCCTTCTGCCCGAAAGCCTCTGAATGACATGGTCGTGTGGTGACCCATATGCCCCTGCCGAACACTGAATCCTTCGAGGCCGGGTGGTCGGTGGAAGGCCGTCCGATCCCGGTCTCATCCCTGCATTGCTGCGGCGCCGCGGCACCCGAAGCGTGGCTGCTGATTCTGTCTTCCGTACACGGCGACGAGCCGCAGGGCGTCTGGCTCATGGAGGCCATCCGCGGGAAATGGGCCGCCGATTACCCGTGGCTGCGGCTGGGCGTGGCGCTCGCCGGGCCGATGAACCCCGACGGGCTGGCACGGGACCAGCGGCTGAATGCGAACGGGGTGGACCTGAACCGCAACCTGCCCACGCGCGACTGGAAGCCGGATTTCGAAGACGATTCCAACAACCCAGGGCCTTCGCCGGCGAGCGAGCCGGAGACGCAGGCGCTTCTGCGTCTGATGGAGCGGTACGCCCCACGTGCAGTGATCTCCATCCACTCGATGAAGCGCTACCAGATCAACTGCAACGGCCCGGCGCAGGCATGGTCCGAGCGGCTGGCGGCGGTATGCGGATACCCGGTGACGGACGATATCGGCTATCCGTGTCCGGGTTCGTTTGGGACTTACTCAGGCGCGGAGTTGCAAATTCCGACGATCACGCTGGAGGTTGACAGCCAGAGTCCACGCGACGACGTACTGCGGGTGCACGTTCCGGTGCTTGAGGCGGGGGCGTGGTGCTGGGAGGAGAAGCTAGCTACCGAAAGCACGTCATGCCTGGCTTGACCCAGCAGCCACCGGGACCGACGCACGTGGGCAACAACGTCTGCCGGACTCGATCCGGCATCCACTGGCGGCGGCGCGACTATCCCCTCCGGGTAGTTCGGGGAGTGCAGAACGCGCTGGGGACGCGGGACGAGCTTGCCATCCTTCACCCACTTCTCGCCGCGCTCGGCGAGATGCTCCACCATACGCCACCGCCAGTCCTTGAGCGTTGATGCGTGCGCGGAGGACGGCGCAAGGTCGCACGTCTCGCCCGGATCACTGCCGAGGTCGAAAAGCTGCTCCCGTCCGTCGAAGGCGTGGTAGATGAACTTCCAGCGGCCGTCCGTGAGAGCGTTCCAATGGCTCTCGGCGGCGTAGCAGAAGTCGTGCTCGAGATCTATGCACTCACGCCAACCGCTCGCTTTCCCCCGCAGAAGGTCGAACAGGCTGCGGCCATCCACGCTTTCCGGGACCTTCGCGCCCGCGGCGTCGAGCACTGTCGGCGCGATGTCGCGGATTTCGACCGGCTGAGACAGGAACTCCCCGCGGCTTGCGGCCAGCTTCATTGACTCCGGCCAGCGCAGAAGCAACGGGATGCGCGCTGAGGCTTCGTAGGCGTACGACTTGCGCCAGAGATGGTGGTCGCCGGTCATGTCGCCGTGGTCGGCGAGATACATGATGAGCGTCTTTTCCAGAAGACCGCGCTCCTTCAGGACGGTGATGATGCAGCCGACCTGCTCGTCTATGAACGACACAGCGCCATAGTATCCACGGCGTGAGCGGCGCGTTTCGGCCAGGCCGACATCGCCGTGCCAGCGGTTGAAGTCGTCCTTCGCGCCGAGCGGGGCGTACCGGGCGGCCCAGTCGCCAATGTACGGCGCGGGCATGTCCTGCTCGCGATACAGTCTATGAACCGCTTTGGCGGGTCGTAGGGACTGTGCGGGCGCGCGAACGAGACCTTCAGCAGAAATGGCTCCGCGCGCTTGTAGTCCCGCAGGAATTCGACAGCCCTGTCGCCCGGTGGGATGGAGTTCCTCCGGTAGGGCGTATTCCCGGGCGCGGTAGTCATTCCAGCCTATGCCGGTGACGTCCGGATCTTTCTCCGGCGCCTGCTTCTTGAACCACCGCCGGTAGTCGCTCACAAACCCGGGCGACTTAGCGTGGCCGGACTCGTCAATCAGCGCCGCCTGGAAGCCGTGGTAGTTGCTCTGGGGGTGATAGTGCAACTTGCCGATCGCCTGCGTAAAGTATCCGGCCTCGTTCATCGCCCGCCAGATCTCGAAGGGATAGCGCCGGGCGACCTTCGAGCAGCCGAGCATCCCGTGGTTCCACGGCGACTGCCCCGTGAGAAGCGCTGCGCGCGGGTGTGCAGGTGGGCGTGGATGAGTACGCGCGCCGGAACCAGACGCCTTCCTTCGCCAGCCGGTCGAGGTTGGGCGTGCGGATGATCGGGTTGCCGTCACGGCCCACGCTGTCGCCGCGGTGCTGGTCGCCCATGAGCAGCAGGATGTTGGGCTGCGGCAGAACCGGCTCCGCGCCGGAGGCCCTCAAAGCGGCGGCTCCTGCGAGGCCGCCCGCGAGCATCGTGACGAACTCTCTGCGGTTGTATGCACTCTCAGGCATTCCCTTCTGCTCCAGGATGGCCGGATTCGCGCGTCACCTCCAGAAGCGCGGAAGGTGCGAAGAACACGGAATTCCGGATTCCGCGCTTCCGTTGATCCCGCGTCTCCGCTATTCCGCAGTCCCCCATACCCCCATACCCCGGACACCTCCCCCGCCAGCCTACGGCGTAACCCACCGCATGTCAAGCTTGCGGCTTGCTTCGGCGTGGCATAGGAAAGGACGAGCACGGCTAATCGAAACGGGCAGCGCAGGAAGAGACCTCGATAAGGCCGAAACATCCCATGATTCTACGGCCACGGCCGGACGGGAGGACAGACATATGCGGCGATCTCTGGCATTAGCGGTTCTTGCCTTGGTGATTGTGGCGGCGCAGGCATCCGCAGCCGGCATTGCAGTGACGAAGGCCAACTTCGCGGCGGACAAACCGTTCCCACAGTTCATGAATCTCTGGCAGGAGGGCTGGAGCCTGAAGGGCGAGTCGGGACAGCCACTGCGGTACGCGAAGCCGGGGATGCCGCTTGGCGGGTACGTCTATGTGTATTTCAAGAACACATCCGCCGCTCCCGCGAGAGTGACCGACCTGCTGATCGAGGGAATCAGCATCAAGAAGGCGCTGGCGCGAACGGAGGGCGGCATCCGCGACTTCTGGGGATCAAGCATTCACGTCGCGAAGCTCCCGAAGGCGGATTTCGACCGCCTGATCCGGGCAGGCGAGCCGCTCTGGTGGAAGTGGGACCCGAAGCCAGTGCCTCCCGGCGGAACCGGAGAGATCGTCCTGCGCATGCGGCGCAAGGCACAGACTCCAGCGCTGAACATCACTGTTCAGACCGACCGGGGCAGCGCAAAGGCCAGCATCACTGTTGCGTCGGCTTCGCCCCGCTTCCTCACAATCTCGTTCTCCAACAGCCGCGACCGCGTGACAGCGTACGTAACGCCGGGCAAGGGAGCAACCGCGCCGAAGAAGATACTGATTGACGGACGCGATGTCACGGGCATGTGCCGGATGGCGGCAAGCAAGGCCTCGCCTGCGGTGCCCGTCGTCATCAGCCTGAAGCAGCCGCTCGGGCTAATGAGCTTTCACGTTTTCGAGGCGGTGTATGCGGACGGCTCGAAGGCGGCGGCGGGAATTCGTGCGTGGGGACACGACATGGTCTATGGCATGTGGGGGGCGCAGCTCGGGGGCAAGGGTTCTCCGAGGGACAACGTGCGAAACTATCTCCTGGATTGGAGCGATCACAACATCAACGCGGCCATGGGCATGGTGAGCAAGGAGACCCACGATTACGTGGAGACGGACGAGGGCGCAGAGTTTCTGAAGGCCATCGGCATCGAGCCGGTTTTCGGCGACATCAACAGCAAGGCGAAGCCGCTCTTCTTCTTTCTGTTCGACGAGCCGGACGCAAACGATTTGTCCATTGACGACGTGCCCACGCTCCACAGGCTGGGCACGCTCGGGCAGTGCCTGACGGCGGTGACCGACTGGTTTCGAGAGAAAAGCCCCGGAATCCCAGTGCTCCTGAACATAAACAACACTTGGAAACCCGAGAATTGGTACGTGTATCACCAGCTTGCCGACATCCCGTGCGCCGACCCGTACTATCCCGAGCAGCTCGATTTCTGCTACACAGCGCGTCCCAGCAACTTCGGATCACACACGAAACCGGCCTATGTTTACGCAGTCACGGCGATCTCGCAGTCGAGCTGCGCGCCGAAGCCGCTGCACATTCTGATCTGCTCCACCAAATACCGGAACCCGGATTACACCGGGCGCTTCCCCACCCCCGAGGAGGCGCGGGTACAGGTGTACTACGCGCTTTCCGCGGGAGCGAAGGGGCTGTCGCACTGGTGGTTCTCGCCGGACACGATCTGCTACGGCGTGGGCGCGGACGAGCCGGGCGCGCGCGCTTTGTGGAAGGAGATCGGGCTGCTGGGCGCCGAGGTTCGCACCGCCGGACCGCTCCTGACCCAGAGTTGCCCGGCCGCGCTTCCCGTTGACGCGACGCGCGACGTCTGGGCGCGTACCCTGCTGTCGGGACTCGACACGGTGGTGCTGATGGCGGTCAACGACAACTTCCTCTGCGACCGGCTCGGCACGGTGGTGAAGGCGACGGAGAATGCGCGCGTATCGGTGACTCTTCCGTCGTGGCTGAAGCCCGTGGACGCGTTCGAGATCGGCTATGACGGCGTGAAGGACACGGCGTGGAAGCAGGCGGGCGCGCGGGCGAACCTGGACCTCGGCACGCTTCAGATGACGCGGATGGTCGTCATCACCGCTGACAAGGGCCTCCGCGGCAGGCTGCAGGGCATCTACGACCGTCAGTTCCGGGAAAACGTGGCGGGACTGCTGAAGTAAACGCAGGCAGGCGCCCGCCCGCGCTACATCACCGGGTACGGGGTATCAACGCCATGCAGGCTGTGCCAGACGATGCGGTTGAGCCAGTACCAGTCGGCGGAGTCCACATCGCTGAAGTCGAGAGCGAGCGACTTTTTCGCCCAGTACAGCTCCTTGCCCTTGAGCGCCTCCAGAGGCGGGTTCATGTCATCGAGTTTCACCAGGTTGCGCCGGTAGTTGTAGGGTCGCAGGTCGGGCTGATTCTGGAAACAGGCGTTGAACGGGATTGCCGTCGCGTCGAGTTTGTTCATGGGGTCGAGCCCCAGCATCAGCTCGATGGAGCGCAAAATCGAGACCTGCGTGTACATCGTCGAGTCCACGAAACCCCTGCGTGTGTACGGACTGATGACCAGGCAGACCGTCCGGTGCCCATCCACATGATCCACGCCCGCCTGCGCGTCGTCCTCCATCACGAAGATACAGGTGTTCTTCCACTCGGGGCTCTTGGAGATGACGTCCACGATCCGGCCAAGCGCCAGGTCGTTGTCGGCGACCATGGAGGCCGGCTTCGGGTATCCCGGACGCGTGCCTTCGGTATGGTCGCACGGGAGCGTCAGGAGCATCAGGTTCGGAACCTTGCCCTTGCTGCTGAGGTCTTTGTAATCCTCGATGAACCGGTCGGCGCGCCACTGATCGCTCATCAGCAGCGGCCAGCAGATGACGTTCGGGTGAATGTGCGGACGCAGTGAGTTTATGTGCGTGCCGGCTGTCACCTTGATGCGGTTCGCGCCGCTGGCGCGGTCCTTCCACGCCTCGAGCCAGTCCTTAGGCCGGGTGTTGAACTTCACCAGGCTCGTGGAGCAGAACTCGCCGTACACCCGCACGGTCTTCTCCTTCGCGGTTGCGGTGTTCCAGATGAACCCTCCGCTCGAGTACGCCATTGCGTCCGATCCCTCGAACGGATAGCTGCGCGTATAGCCGCCATAGAAGCGCTCAATGTAGTCGTTAGCGATACCCTCAAGCGCCCACTGATGCCCCTCGGCGCTGTTGGTTCCGCTGCAGTATGCGTTGTCGAACAGCGTGAACTCGCGCGCAAGCGCGTGGTGGTTGGGGGTGACGCGCTCGCCGAGCCCGCACAGCTCCGGCGCACCGTTGCCCTCGGGCATGTCACCGAAGACGCTGTCGTACGTGCGGTTCTCCTTGATGATGTAGAGTACGTGCTTGATCTCGCCTTTGTACACCCGCAGATTCGGGTTCAGGACGTCTTTTGCCCTGCGCCAGTTGTTGAGATCTGCAACGCGCGAAGTAGCTCTGTTGAGATCGGTGGCAAGGTCAATGACCGACACGGTACCCTGGAAGTTGTGGGCGTTGCCGGGGCGGCCCTGCAGGGTCTCGCGCACCGAGCCATTGCCCTTCGTGTTGACGACGTAGGCGGTCTTTCCGTCCTTTGAAAGCACGACGCCGACGGGGAAATAGCCCGCAGGGCGGAACCCCGCCGTCTCGCCTCTGGCAAGATCCACTTCGCACAGCGCGTTGTCGCCGCCATTCGCCGCATACAGGCGGTTTCCATGCACGGCGAGCGTGTTCGGCATGCTCCCAAAGAGGCTCTGGCCTTCCCAGCGAATGGGAATGGTCTTCAGCACTTTTGCATCCCTAATGCTGATTTCCGAGATAGTGTCGCTGCCCGCGTTCGCCACCCAAGCGGTATCTCCCGCGACGGCGATTCCGGCGGGATGCAGGCCCACGTTCACGTCCCTGCGCGAACCATCAGACATGTCAATGATGCTGATCGTCCCCGACGCCGCCACGCCGCGCCTGTCAACGAGTATGTCCTCGCCCCCGCTGCCACCGGTCTCCTCGCCCTTCTCCGGCGTTCGCCCCGCCCAGTTGCTAACGATGAGCTTCTTTTCGTCGCCGCTGAGCTTGACTTCAAACGGGACAAGCTGCGCCTTCCACTCGCGGACGCGTTCGTTGGATGCGAGATTGACCTCGACCACGGCGCCAAGGTTCGCGCAGGCTACGAAGAGCCGCTTTCCGTCCCTGGTGATGGCCATTCCGCCCGGAACGGGATTGCGATCCGGGTGCAACTTGATCTGGCCCGCGCGCACGAGTTTGCGGCCGTCGAGCCGGAAGTACTCGACGTTGCCTGTCGAGCCGCTCACAAACAGCCGCGACCCGTCGGACGACCAAAGGCAGCCGCGATAGGACGGACCGCCGTTGAGTTCTGCGTCCGACCTATTGATGACGCCCTCAGGCGTCGCCAGAAAGACGCTGCGCTGGTTCAGGACGGCGAAAAACTCGCCATCAGGATGCAGCGCGAGATCCATCGGACGGCCGTCGAATGCGACCGTGCCCGGATCAATGGCCTGCCCCGAAGAAACGATGAACGTGCCGTCCGGCTGCTTGCTCATCCAGACGGTGGAGACGACTCCCGCGGCAGTGGCCGCAAGCGCGAGAACAGCTATGATGACGAGCGCTAGCTTCTTCATGATGCCTCCTTCTTCTCCACCGGAAGGCCGAATCCTGCCCGTGCCAACTTCGCAGTTGTCGAGTGGGTGGTCTCCCACGCCATAGCCGGGGACGAGTGATGCGCTTCTGCTTGAGGGCGTTTCTGTTGCTGAGCGTTAGCCTGCCGGCAGGCTAACGCAAGACGCGGACGTACGCGGGACCGGCCACGCGCTTCACCAGCCGTTTCATTTCGAGAAACGTGAGAAGCGCGGCGACTTCGCTCGCGGGCATGTTCGCGTTCTCGATAACCGTGTCGAGCGGCATGGGCTCGAGATCGAGCATTTCGAGGATCTTGCGCTCTTCGGCGGAGACATCAATGGGCGGAAGCTCGGCGGCACGCCCGTCGCCTCCCGGCTGCGCATCGAGGCCATACTCAGCGAGGACATCTTCAGCACCCTCGACTAGCTTCGCCCCTTCTTTGAGCAGCTTGTGGGTGCCGCGGTTGTGGTTGGAGTCAACATTGCCAGGCACGGCGAAAACATCGCGGTTCTGCTCGGCGGCGCAGGTGGCAGTGATGAGCGCCCCCGAGTCTTCGGCCGCGTCGCAGACGATGACCCCCCTTGAGACTCCGCTGATGATGCGGTTGCGGCGGGGAAAGCGCCAGGCCTCGGGCGCAGCGCCCACGGGGAACTCGGAGATGACCGCCCCACCGGACGCGATGCGCTCGAACAGCTCTTTGTGCTCGGACGGATAGCAGATGTCTATACCGCATCCAAGCACAGCTATCGTGCGGCCTCCCGCCCTCAGGACAGCTTCGTGGGCGGCGCCATCCACCCCGCGCGCGCCGCCGCTCACGACTGTAAGCCCCACCCTGGACAGGTCCGTGGCCAGCCGCCGGGCCATGGTCAGCCCGTACGGCCTCGGGTTGCGCGACCCGACAATGGCGACACCGAAGCGGTCGTCCTCCACGAGCTTTCCGCGCACATACAAAAGAGGCGGCGGGTCGGCAATCTGCCGCAGAAGCGGGGGATAGCCGGGCTCGTCCCGGAAAGCGACGGAGACTCCCAACTTATCGAGCCTCTCCAAAGCGCTGTTCATGTCCTGAACCTTGCCGCGCGCCGAAACGACCCTGGCGCGCACCTGCGCCGAGATGTTCCTTAGCGCCGCGAGGTCAGCATCAGAAGCAGCCAAAATCCCGGTGTGATCCCCGAATTGCTCCAGCAGGCGGTTCCATGCTTTGGGGGATAGCTCCGCGCTCGACAGCGCGAGGGCCGCGAGCACCTGCTCGAGGTCTTGTTCACTGAACACTGCGTATAAACTGACTTCCTAGAATGACGGAGGTTCCGGCATCATCATACCACCGCCCCCGGGACCTCCACCTAGAGGAGGGGGAGGTGGAGGCGCGGGCGGGCCATCCTCGAATCTGGGCACGTCACGTTGCTGCGGGTTCGGCGGCTGACCCGGCTGGCCCGGCTGGCCCGGCTGATCCGGCTGCACATTGCCCGGGGGTTCCGCTTCGCCCCTGCCGCGGCGGCTGGACCGGCGGCTGGAACTTCCCGGGACAGGGCCGGGGGTCGTCTGGGCCTTGATTCTCGGCCTGGGCAGCGAGTTGTCCACAGTGAACGACCAGGAGTAATCGAGCGCATTGCCCTTCCAGTCCCTGGCAGTGACCGCAATCTCGTGGCGGCCGTTCTTGAGTGGAACCTGCGTTTCGGTCACCGGCGTACTGTAGCTGACTTTGCCATCGGCAACGCTGAAAGTGTGTTCAACCGCCGTGCCATCGAGCGCCAAGACGATACTCTCTGGGTCAATGCCGGAGCCCATGTCCGTGAGAGCCGCCGAGATGTTCACAGGCGGGCCGCCGGATATGACCCCGCCGGGGGCAGGGCTGAGCGTGTTGATTTGAGGAGCAGCGTTATCGGCGGCGTCGGCCCGGAACGCGGACAGCACGCCGTCGTCGGTGAGAACATAGAGCATCCCGTTGGCGTAAACCGGTGACACAAGGACGCCGTTGGAGGGTGGCTTCGCGGCGGTGGTCTGCTGAGGCTGGACGGCGTAGCGCCAGAGGAGTTTGCCTGTATCGACATCGAAAGCGGACACCACTCCGCGCTCACCGCCTACAAACAGAACCTTGCCCGCCACGAGCGGACTCGACCGCGCGGGGGTAACGGTATCGGCAGGCTTCTCCCATTTGACCTTCCCGCGCGCGGTTATGGCATAAACCCTAGAGTTGCGCAACGGCGCAAACAGGACTTGATCGGCCAGCGCTGGAGGAGCGGAGAATTCGGCCGGGAACGTGAGCGTCCACTTGCGCACACCGCTTCGCGCGCCGAGCGAGAACATCTGGTTGCCACCGGCGAGATACACGACATCCCTGCCGAGCACGGGCACGACGTTCAGCGTGGGGAAACTCATGCGAAACGCCCAGCGGAACTTTCCGTTATGCGCGTTGGCGGCATAAAGGCGGGTATCGCGGGAGATGAAATAGACCCAGGCGCCCGAGGCATCAATGGCAGCCTCTGACGCGACATCGTCGCCCGTGCGGAAACCGCCCGGCCAGATCGGCTCGCCCGTATCTGCCCTCACCGAGTGCAACGCGTTGTTGTCGGACCCCGCGAAGAGAATCGGTTCGCCGCCGACCTCGGCTATCACCGGCGATGAGCGCACTTGCGCAAGCGTGTTGTAGGCCCAGAGGTTGTCGCCCGTGCTCGCCGAAATGCAATAGATGTTGCCGTCGTTGGCGCCGAAGTAGATGCGCCCGTCGTACGCGGCCAGGCTCGTTGTCACCTTCGCCGCGAGCGGGCCGTCGCTCGGATAGAACCATTTGGGAGCGCCGTACACCGTGTCCAGCGCCATAATGCGGTCGCCCATGGCGAAGAAGACGGCATCACCGAGCACCACGGGCTGCGAGCGGTTGCCCGGCGAAGCCGTGCCGATGTACTGCCAGGCAAGCGACAGCGGAAGAACAGCCTCTTCAGCCGTCGCGTTCGTCAGTTCGGTGTTCTGGCGAGGCAGAGTCCAGTTATCGGCCGCGGCCGCCGTTGTCAGCAGCGCGAGGCCCAGCAGCAAAAACCTGTAAAACTTCATACGGTGTGTTCCGGGTATTAGACGAAGCAGAGGCCTTAGCGGTTCACGCACGTCCGCTCCGCCGCCATATTACAGCAACCCCCGCGAAAACGCAAAGCATGCCGCGTGAGAAAGCATGAAATTGACGGCGGCGGCGCTTGCCGGTATCATCTCAGGCGTGTCCTCCACAAACAAAGCCCGGCTCCGTGGCATCTCAGCGCTTCTGTTCGACCTGGACGGGACGCTCGCCGAGACACGGATTGACTTCAGCGCGATGAAGGGCGCGATGCTCGCGCGGGCGCGCGTCCGAGGCCTGGGGGCGGCGGATCTTTCCGGACTGGATATTCTGGCGATTGTGGAGCAATCCGCGGCGCGTCTTCCGGAGAGCGAGCGCGAGTCCTATCGCGAGGAGGCGTGGAGGACGCTCGAGGAGTTCGAGCTGCGACACATCTCCGAGGCAAGGCCGATGCCGGGTGCCGAGGACGCCGTCGGGCGCCTGCACGCAGACGGGTTGAGGCTGGGTATCGTTACGCGCAACTGCCGGGCGGCGGCCGAACATCTGCTGGCGCTGCTTCCGCCCGTGTTCGAGGTGTGCCTCGCGCGCGAGGACGTGCCGCGGTGCAAGCCCGATCCGCTGCACATCCATGCCGCGCTCGATCTGATGCGCGTGGACCCGAAGCTGGCTCTGGTGGCCGGAGATCACATAATGGACGTTCAGGCGGGGAAGGCGGCGGGAGCGTTTGCGGCGGGCATTCTGTGCGGCCTGCCGCACGACTACTTCGATGCATGCGAACCGGACGCCGTGTTCCGGACACTGAAAGAGCTGGCGGATGCGCTCATCGGTCCTGATCGTTAACTGGCGGACGTCGGCCTTTCTGCGGCTGCTGCTGGAATCGCTTCGGCAGTTCCCGCCCGCGGGCGAGTACGAGGTCATCGTCGTGGACAACGCGAGCGACGACTTCGAGCTTGCTCGGTTCGAGCGCGACTTCCCCTCCGTGAAGTTTCTGCCCCAGACCTCGAATCTCGGGTTCGCGCGGGGCAACAACCTGGCGTTCGAGCATTCCACAGGCGAGCACATCATTCTTCTGAACCCGGACACGGAGGTGACAGACGGTGCGCTGGAGACGCTGATCGAGTTTCTGGAGTCGCACCCGCAGGCGGCCATCGCATCCGCGCAGCTCCTGTTCCCGGACGGCTCGGTGCAGGAGTCCTGCCGCTCGTTCCCGTGGCCTGCGGGCATCTTCTTCACGGCAACGCGGCTACACAGGGTATTCCCCCGAAGCAAGGTCATCGGTTCTTACAGAATGACCTGGTTCGATCACAGGCACACGCGGCAAGTGGACCAGCCCATGGCGACCTGCTGGGCGATTCCGCGCCGTGTGATCGAGGGCATCGGCTTTATGGACGAGCAGTTCCCGATTCTCTTCAACGATGTGGACTGGGCGTGGAGGGCAAAGGAGGCAGGATACGAAATCTGGTTTGTGGCCGAAGCGCGTGTGTGGCACGTTGGGGGGCAGGGAACGAAGAAGTGCGGCGCAATCTTCCGGCACTCTCACGATGGCCTGATGCGGTTTTACGCAAAGCACTGGAAAGGCCGCTGCGGTTCTGGTCTCTGGCTCGCAGCGGCGATATCGTGGACAAACTGCGTGTGGCGAACGGCGATGGCAAAACGCGGATGACGGAAGCGAACGGGCGCGGCGTGGATATCAGCGTGTCCATTGTCAACTGGCACACGCGCGACGACTTGCTGGAGTGTCTGGGGTCGTTCGTTCCGCTGGAGGCCCGGCAGCTGCCTGCGGGCAGCAGTTTCGCGGTGAACGGCCTGTCGTGCGAGGTGATCGTTGTGGACAACGCGTCTGGCGATGGGTCTGTCGAGGCCACCCGCGCCCAGTTTCCTGTTGTGCGGCTTCTGGCGCAGGAGCGCAACCTCGGATTCGGGCGGGGGCACAACAAGGCGATAGCCGTTGCCCGCGGCCGCTACATTCTGCTTCTGAACCCGGACACCATCATCGGCGAGCGCTCGCTGCGCGAACTCGCAGCCTGCGCGGACAGCAGGCCTGAGGCGTGCATACTGGGTCCGCGGATATTGAACCCGGACGGCAGCGTGCAGTACTCGGCGCGCAGCTTCCCCACCCTTTCTGCGGGCCTCTTCCGCAACAGCATACTGGGTCGTCTGTTTCCGAAGAACCGCTACACGCGGGAGTATCTTCAGAGCGACTGGGACCATCGCGACACGCGCGAAGTGGACTGGGTGAGCGGGGCGGCCATGCTCATCCGCAGGGCTGCGCTGAAGGACCTGACCGGCCTGGACGAAGACTATTACATGTACGTAGAGGACGTGGACATCTGCTGGCGCGCACGCCAGGCGGGCTGGACGGTGCTGTTCTGCGCGGATTCGGAGATAACGCACAAGCAGGCGCGGGCAAGCGACCTGGCCCCAAACCGGATGATCTACCATCACCACCGGAGCATGTACCTCTTCTTCCGCAAGCACTATCTCGCGGACGCGGGCCTGCTACAGCGGATCATTGTACCCGCCGGGCTGTTCGTGCGGGCATCGTACTTCATCACGAGAAACAAGATGGCAAAATGGCTCGTGCTTCGCAGATAGGGCGGAACGCTCCGGCAAGTGAGGCGGTTCTGGACGCTCTGCCGCTGTGGGGCGCGGCGGCAACCATCGCGCTGGCGGCTTTTGTGTCTGCGCGCATGCAGCCCGCTTCGGAGATGGCGATACATCTTCTGGTTGCTCTGGCGGTGCTTGCGCCGGTTGCGTGGGGGCTGGTGCGCAGGCGCAGCGAGCTGCCGCGGGCGTGGTGGCTGACCCTGATCGCCGCCGCCGCGCTTCTGACACTCGTCAGCTTCTTCTTCACGGTAAGCGCAGAACGGAGCATCTTCCGGGGGCTGAGCCTCGTAAGCGCCGCTGCTGTTTTCGGGGCCGTGCTGACGTCGCGCAGGGAGGCGGGGCCGTTCGTTTGCGCGGCGCTGACCGTTGCGGGACTGGGTGTGTCGGCCGCCGGAGCGAACGAGTACGCCGTTCACGCTCGGGCGGGCGACACCGCGTGGCGCATCTTCTCGACGTTTTTCAACCCCGGCTTTCTTTCGGGATTCCTCGCGTCCTCCATCCCGGCTACACTGGCGCTTCTGGTTGCGGTCAAAGAACGCGGCGCCACTCTCGGACTGGGCTTCGCGGCGGCGCTGCAGATCGTCGCGCTGAGCCTCACCGGTGCACGGGCCGGCGTGCTGGCGGGAGCGCTGGGGGTGGCGGTGTTCGCGGCGGCGCTGGTTCTGGGCAGAGGCTGCGGCGCTCAGGGCTGGCGCAGGATCGCTCTGACGCTTCTCGCGGCGGTCACGATTGCGGCCGTCGTGGGTCGCCCGACGGGAAAGCGCGTGGCGTCACCGCAGGACGAGGGTCACAGCCTCGCGTTCAGGAAGTACACCTGGACCGCGACCGCACGCATGGCAGCCGCGCGGCCGTGGACGGGCTTCGGGCCGGGATCGTACGAGGTGGCGATGCAGCGCTACGCCATCGCGGGCTACACCCGGCTGGCGCACTCGAACTATCTGCAGGCGGCCGCGGAGAGCGGCATCCCCGCAGCAGTACTCGGGGTTGCCGCGTGGCTGGCTATCGCTGCCGCTTCTGCGGTTCGGCTGGCCAGGCGAAGCGAGGCTCGCGAGAGCGCGGCGTACGTTTCGGCGGCACTGGGCGCGTCGGCGGCGACAGCAGCGCGGGGGCTGTTCGATTCGGACTGGTGGTGCCTGCCGATTCTGCTGTCGGCCGCGGCAGTAACAGGGCTGCTCGCCGCTTGCCTCACGGGTGATGGCCGGAAGCACGACCGGTGTTCGGGCATGGCGGCGGGATGGTCGCTGGCGGCTGTTGGGACGGCGGCGCTGGTTCTAGCCGCAATGTGCCTGCAGTCGCTGACGCATCAGACGCGAGCGGAGGAGTTCGAGCAGACTGGCGACTGGCTGGCGGCGGGGGAACAGTGGGCCGAATCAGCCCGGAAGGCCCCCTGGAACGTACGCGCCCGGCAGAGAACCGCCGAGTACGGCGCGGTCAGCAGGGAGGGCGCTGTCAGCGAATCAACCCTGCGCGAGTTCGCCCGGATTCGCAAGATCGAGCCGACGAACCCGAAGATTCCGATATCTCTGGCTGGCCTTCTGCTGCGCAAAGGCCAGCCAGAAGAGGCTCTGAAGCAGTACGGGGAAGCCCGCAAGCTCGACCCGCTGTCGCCGCGCCTGCTGCTCGACGAGGCGCGCCTGCTGGAATCGCTGGGACGCAAGACTGAGGCGCTGGCGCTGTGGCGAGAGATGACACGCGTAGAGAACAGCCCCTACGGGCAGGTTCGGGCGATTCCGCAGATTGTGGATGCTACCTACGCCTGGGCTCACGCCGCGATGGGCGACAACCTGGAAGCGCGGGGCGAGCGCGGGCGGGCCGTTGAGGAGTGGCGGAAGGCCGCTGACCTGCTGGTGCGCCGCGAGGAATCCATGAAGGAGATGTGGCCGGTGCTGGAAGCGGCCGGAGCACTGAACCCCGAAATGGACGAACAGGCGGCGGATCTTCTGGATGATGTCAGGCGGAAGATCGCCTCAGCCGCAGAGCCGGGCGGTTAGCCGCGCTTTCTGTTCAGGCGTCAGCTCGCCTTCGGGCGGCCGGACGCGGGTTTCGGGCATTCCGCACAGATGCAGGGCGTGCTTGAACGCCGCGCGCTGCGGGAACCCCTGCAACGCCTCCAGCAGCGCCGAGGCGAACTGCTGCTCCCTGTCGCCGCCGCCCCTGCGGAACGCGTTCCAGACGTCCATCACCTGCGCCGGAAAGACGTTAGCGAGCCCCGAGATCATCCCAACCGCGCCATCCCGCAGGCCCTGAAGCAAGCAGTCATCGTGGCCCGTGAAGACGGCGAGCCGGGGAAAAGCGCCGATGAACGCGCGAGTGGACGCCGGATCGCCTGTGGAGTCCTTTACGCCCCGGATGTTGTTGACTTTGGCAAGTTCACGCAACATTTCGTGCGTGATGGGCAGTCCTGTCAATTGAGGGATGTTATAGAGAATGATCGGCCTTGACGTGCGCTCGGCGACGAACCGGTAGAAGTTCACGATTCCCGCCCTGGAAGCGGCATGGTCAAAACAGGGCGGCGGGATAAGAAGCGCGTCAACGGGGTAGTCATCGCAGAAGGCTGCGAATTCGGCGGTCTCGGTGAGGCTGTTGAAACCCGCGCCCGCGATGAGGCGCAGGCTCTTCTTGTGAACGGAGACATGCTCGACGATGGCCCTTCGTTCGGCGGAGGACAGCCACTGCCCCTCTCCGTTGGTGTCGCAGACGACGATGCCGTGAATGCCCGCGCGGCGCACGAAGGTGATATGCTGGGTCATCCAGTTAAGGTCAACCTGCTGCCTGCGGTCAAACGGAGTGACGACAGCGGCATACACGCCCGACAATCTGCTTCTGGATACCATGGAGTCCCTCCCGGATAGTGCGGGGACAGTATAGCAACACGGGCCGTATAAAAGACAGGCGGAGCAAAGATGGAACAACCGGACTCATCACAAACCATCCCCACCCCGGCGCAGGCCGTGGCCGAGAGCATCCAGGCGGCTTCGGACAGCATCGTGCGCGAGGTCGAGAAGGTGATCATCGGCAAGCACGACACTATCCGCCTCGCTCTCGCCGCCGTGCTCGCAGGTGGGCATATTCTGGTTGAGGACATCCCGGGCGTGGGAAAGACGAGCTTGGCGAAGGCACTGGCGCGTGCTCTCGGGTGCAGCTTCAAGCGGATTCAGTTTACTCTCGACCTTCTGCCGTCCGACGTCACGGGGATTCCCGTCTTCGACCAGCAGTCGCTGACGTTCGAGTTCCGGCACGGGCCGATCTTCGCAAACATCGTGCTCGCCGACGAGATCAACCGCGCGAGCCCGAAAACGCAATCGAGCCTGCTGGAGTGCATGGAAGAAACGCAGGTGACGGCGGATGGCGTCACGCACGCGCTGCCGCGCCCGTTCTTCGTGATCGCCACGCAGAACCACATCGAGCTTCAGGGCACTTACCCGCTTCCGGAAGCGCAGCTCGATCGGTTCATGATGTGCCTGACCATGGGCTACCCCGGCCTCAGAGAGGAGAGCCGCATACTCGCCGAGCGCCTGGGGAACAACCCCATGCAGTCGGTTGAACCTGTGATAGACGCAGAGCGCCTCATTGCGCTGCAGGAGGGCGCGCGCGGCATTCACGTTGACGAAGCCATCCGAGACTGGGTGGTGGAGATCAGCGCGGCGACCAGGGTGCGCCCAGAGCTGTTTCTGGGCGTGAGTCCGCGAGGAAGCCTGGCGCTTATACTTGCGGCCCGGGCATTCGCGGCCATCTCGGGGCGCGCCTACGCCACGCCGGACGATGTCAAGGCGGTGGCCGGTCCGGTTCTGACCCACCGCCTGGTGCTGAAGCCGGAGACGAGAATGAGAGGAGCAAGTCCGGCCGCCATCATCGAGGAAGTTATGGACTCCATCGCCTGCCCGTTGAATTATGCCAAGCGCTAGAGGCAGAGGCGTGCTCATGGGAGCACTATTCCTGGCGGTCGTGGGGGCGGTCCTGATCATCGGCGAGCTTTTCTCGATGGCCGGAGCGCTGATCGCGCTGTGGGGCCTCTCTCTGGGCGTGGCAAAGACATACGCGCGCCGCCTGACCATCCGGCTGGATGCGCCAGGACTCGTGGCGGCGGGGCAGGAGTTCGGCATACGCGTCACACTGTCGGGAAACAGGCTGACGCACGAGATGCGCTTCGATGTTGATCTGTCGCTGCCTGCCGGAATAGACCTTGTGGAAGCCGGCAAACAGGAGGTATCGGGTCATCAGGCGGTATGGCGCTGCACGGCGGCGGTGCGGCGGCGCGGGGCATACCAGATCAGCGGCGTGGCGGTGAAGTTGGAAGATCCGGCGGGCCTCGTGTGTTTGAAGAAGCGAGCCGCCGTCCCGGCGGAGGTGCTGGCGTGGCCGGAGCCTCTCGATCCGGACGGGCAGATTCTGATCTACCCGGCAGCGGACTCGACGGGCTTTCAGGAGACTGGCAGACGGGCGCAAGACGGATCGAACATCCACGGGGTGCGGCCGTGGGCGCCCGGCGACACGACCACACGGGTGCACTGGCCTTCGACGGCGAGGCTCGGGAAGCTCGCGGTGATGGAGTTTGAGGACGGCCCGGCGGATGATCTGCTGGTGATTCTGGATGTGCGGCGCCCGGAAGACCCCGAAAGCTTCGAGTCGGCATGCCGCATGGCATCTTTCCTGCTGCATCAGCGATGGGACACCGGCCAGCAGGCGAGGCTGTCACTCGGCGAAGAGATTGCCGGCGGCGCCCGCCAGAGCGGACCGGCGAGCCGCCCGGAGACGCTGGCGGCGCTCGCCCGGGCCGCCGCGGACTCGCGCCGCAGCCTCACGCAGTCGGTGCTGGACCTCCTCTCGGTGACAGGTCCTATCAGTAGTGCCGTAATCGTAACCACCCGTCAGGACGAGGACACGCGCGAAGCGCTTGCCGCCCTGGCGCAGGTCAACGTTGAGGCCACAGCAATCGCGGCGGAGGCGCAGTCGCGCGACCAGACCGCAGCCTTCGCACGGAGCGGGGCTTAGGGCCATTACCGCGGACATGAGCAGCGAACGAAAGGACAGAGCAAAAGGGCGCAGGCCGGATGGGACACCGGCATCACGCGGGCTGTACGCGGCGGGCATGTTCACCTCGCTCACGGGCGTGGCGGCGATCTCCCTGGCCGTGGGATCGGCGGTGTTCCTGGCTACCATCTGCATACTCATTGCGGCTGGCTACTTCGTAAGCCTGCGCCTGCGGGCAACCGGACGCAACCCGCAGATTATCGAGGTGATGGTGGTCGCCATCTGCCTTGCGACTTACGCCCGGCTCTTCGCGCCGAACGACAGCAACCCCATTCTGAGCCCGGGCATCGCGATGTATCACAAGGAGCTGTCGCTGGCCGTGATGCTCGTGTGGGCAGAGGTTGCCCGCTCGTTCGCGCTGATTCTGGACGAAGCCGTGCTATTCTCGGCCGTGCCGTCGCTGGCGCTCATCGGCGTTGTGGCAACGACAAGCCCCGGCCCGTTCACGCTGGTGTTCTTCGCGCTGTGGCTGATCGGGTCGGTGACGATGTTCGTGGAATCGGGACAGGCAGAGCGCGCGAAGGACGCCCGCTTCAAGAGCCTGTGGCTGGCGGGAGGGCTCGGCATCGGGGCGATGGCGGCCGGGATGCTGATCAGCCCGCTGCTGCACAGCGGATCGGTTTCGGCATTGATGGCGCTGGCTCCGGGCATCCATGCGAACCGCCACGCGGCCGAAGCCGCGGTGGGCGCTCCGTCGGGCAACGTGCTTCCGATATCTCACGGGCCAGTCCGTCTTTCACCGCACGAGGTGATGCGGGTGCAGTCGGACATCGGGGGCTACTGGCGGGGGCGCGTATGGACGAGCTACACAGGGCGCGACTGGACATCACCGGCGATCGCAGAGACGATGGAGCCCGCGTACAAGCACGGCAGAGGCCTGGCTGTGTACCGCACGGAGATGGCCCCGCCGCCTTCGGATGCCCGGCGCGAACTGGTGCAGAGGTACAGCGTCACGTCGGCGCCCGAGCCGTATCTGTTCGCCGCCGCCGAGCCGGTTGAGATCAGGACCGAACTTCTGGGGATTCAGCGCGACCGCTTCAACTGCTGGCGGTTCACTCCGGCGCAGATGGGAATGTCGCGGATGTACACGGTTGTTTCCAGTGTTCCCGACGCTGTCCCGCGCGACCTGCGGCGGGCGCCGGACGAGTATCCGCGCCGGATGAACAGGTACCTGCGGACACCGCTTGCGGCGGACAAGGTAAGAGAACTAGCGCGGGAGATCACTGCCAGGGAGCGCAACCCGTACGACCGGGTGGCCGCCCTGCAGCGTTATCTGTGGGACAACTGCACATACGACCTTCAGGCGCCCCGCATGCCGGTGACCGAAGATGACGCGGTAAGCTACTTTCTGTTCACCACGAAACGGGGCTACTGCGACATAATCGCAAGCTCACTTGCGATTATGGCCCGCAGTGTTGGAGTGCCCACCCGCCTGGCGACCGGCTACGCGCAGGGGGAGCGCGATCCGGAGACGGGGGAATGGATCGTCCGCGGCCGCGACCGGCATTCGTGGGTGGAGGTTTACTTCCCGGGATTCGGATGGGTACCGTTCGAGGCCACTCCGGCCGGGCAGAGTCCGGAGGTGGGGTTCTGGGCATCGGTGTGGCGCGAAGCAAGGATGCTGGCGTCCGACCCCACAACGCGAACGCTGCTGCTGATCGCGGCGCTCTCAATGGCGGTGGCGGCGCTGCGGATAGTGGCCGGCTCCCGCCCCGGCGCTAATCCGTTTGCCAGGCACGAGCGCAGGCTGAGGCCGAATGCGCGGAGGGCGCAGGATGTCTGGAGGCGGCTGGCGCGCTTGCTGCGCGGGCACGGGGTAACGGCGGGACGATCGGTGACACCGATGGAGCTGTTCTGGAGGGCGGACGCGGCCCTTCCGCCCGAGGCGGACCGGGAGCCGCTCCGGCGCACGCTGGAGCTGGTGACCCGGGAGCTTTACTCCGGCCAGACGGCGGGCGGCGGCCAGGCCGATGAGATGGAAACGGCCTTCCGTGAGGCGGCGCGGGAACTGGGCAGGATTCCGCGGCGGCTTTTCAAGCGCGCGCGAAACGGCTAGACTGAGGGTGCGCGCCGGAAAGGGGCCGCACGCCTAACCGTGAAGATACCCGCAGCAAAGACGAAGAACGCCGCCAACCTGCCGGACAAGCCTGTGTGGGCTGTCGTCGGGCCGGAGGACATGACCCGCCATCAGGTGATCGAGGCGATCACCGCGCGTTTTCTGGACCCCTCCTTCGCCGATTTCGACCTCGACACGGTGGACGCCTCTTCGCTCGACGCCAACCGGCTTCTGGGAGCGTGGCGGACGCTGCCGCTCGGGTCGCCGCGCCGGGTCGTGATAGCGCGCAATCTGGAGGAGGCGCAGGCGGGTGAGATCGGCAAGCTGGCCGAGGGCATAAAGCAGGGAAGCCAGAAGGGCTGCCTGATTCTGGATTCGGCGAGCGAAACGGGCCGGGAGATGAACGCCCTGGTGAAAGCGGCGGACGCGGCGGGGGTGGTAGTGAACTGCCAGTCCCCGAAGCCGGATGACGCCCGCGTGTTTCTGACCGAGACCGCCACGGCGAAGGGCGTGAAATACGAGGCAGCGGCGGCGGCTGAGTTGATACGGCGCATTGGCCCCGACCTCTGGATGCTCTCGACGGAGACGGAGAAGCTGGCGAACCACGTGTGGCCGAAGACCGTCATCCGCAAAGCCGACGTCGAGCGCCTGTCGCCGGCATCGCCCGAGGACCGCATTTTCGCGATGATTGACGCGGTGTGCGAGGGGCGTCAGGCGGCGGCGGACAGCATGCTGCGTGACGTGTTTCTGGCGGGCGACGACATCCAGGGCACGGCGCACCGGACGCTGGCGGTGCTGGCGCGGCATTTCAGGTTGCTGTGGCAGGCGCGGGTGCTGCGCGAAAGCGGCTTCACGTTCCGCAACCCGGCGGACATCCCCGCGGATGCGGCCGATCTGATGCTGGACTCGCCGAACCTTCCCGACGTTCTGAAGCGGCAGACATTTCTGGCGGGCAAGTACCGGTCGCAGTCGGAGCGGTTCAGCATTGCGCGGCTGGCGCGGGCGTTCGAGATTCTCGCCGAGACCGACCTAGCGCTGAAGGGGCGCGCGGCGTCGGTGGGGGACCCTCAGGCAGACATGGAGATGTGCCTGTGGCGGCTGGGGGCTCTGGCGCGTACAGCAAAAAGACCGGGCGGCTGAACAGGCGCCTTCCGGCCTCTCGCGAAAGTGTGCGCGGCGGGTTAGCTCTTTTCGGTCTTTGCCGCTCTTTTCATGAGCCGCGACTTGCGCCGGGCAGCCGCGTTCTTGTGGATGACGCCCTTCTGGGCGGCGCTGTCCACAACGCTGGACGTCGCCTTGAGCATGGCGGCTTCCTCGGGCGAGCCGATGGCCTGCCCGGTCTTCTTGACGAAAGTCTTGATCTTCGAGCGCCAGGCCAGATTGCGGAGGCGGCGCTCCCCTGATTTCTTGACGTCTTTGACGACGGATTTGATGTTAGGCAATGGTTGCTGAGATTCTCCTGCTTTGACGGGCGTTATTACGCCAGCGCGGTATTCTACCACAGGCCGGAGCGCGGTGGCAAATGGCGGGGGCATGCGGGGTTCCGGGCTGATGCAACTCGCCGGCGATCGCCGGGTCCGATGCAGGAGAAACGGGCTGCGTGGCGAAGCAAGGGGCAAGAGAGCCGGCGTCAACGGCTACGGCTACGGCCAGGGGCGGATGCATTGCGGCGCCGCCCGAAAACTTCACCACGGGAGTTCAACTACTGTGACATCACGCACCACTACAGGCTATGGGAGAGGAAGCTACCAGTGAACGCAGATCCTCCACCAGCAAACCGGACGCTCTCCA